>NZ_JAGETK010000001.1:0-695958 GCF_017573605.1 Salmonella sp. 32070601201500089SM | reverse complement strand
CACGATCAACAACCTGTTTGACCGCTTCAATTTTAAACTCTTCGGGATAACGCTTACCGCTCATGGGCACCTCTCTTTAAGTCATCTTAAATGACTCTGAGGTGTCTGTTAAACCTGTGGCGATTCAGTGACACAGTTTTGGGAAAAGGAGGGTATCCCTAAACTGTCTTAATCAGCAAGTTTTATCAAAACTCATAGACTAAGCCGAGCGCCACGGTGTTGTCTGTATTAGGATTCGATGGGTTGCCATCTTTTAGCAGATTGATTTTGTAGTCAACATACGCGGACATATTTTTATTGAAGTAGTAATAGGAACCCACATCAATATATTTCACAAGGTCGAACGAACCCAGTCCATCAACATCATTGGCTCTGGATTGCAGGAACGCCAGTGACGGGCGTAAGCCATTATCAAATTGATATTGCCCTACTATTTCCCAGTTATCGGTTTTATGTGCAAAGCCGCCCAATGTATCACCCATATAGGTCATATCATAAGTACGGGTATAGTTTGCCGCCAGGTAAATATTATTGGCATCATACTTCACGCCGCCAGTCCAGGCTTCAGCGCGGTCACCATTGTCGTATTTATCTTGCGTCATCTGATCAAGCGTGCGTTTGGAACTGGTATAGGCTGCCCCCAGGCTCACCCCCATGCCCAAATCATATGTCGCTGATGCCCCGAAACCATCGCCATTCTGGTATGCGATACTTTTTCTGGCATTATTACTTAAAGGATCGCCTTCTTTCGACAGGCCGTCATTTTTACCCTGATACTGCAACGCAATATTCAGACCATCAACCAGACCAAAGAAATCATTATTGCGATAAGTCAGAACGCCATTCGCGCGTCCAGTCATAAAATTATCGGAAGCTTCATACGAATCATTACCAAATTCAGGCAGTACGTCAGTCCATGAACCAATGTCGTATAACACGCCATAGTTACGACCATAATCAACAGACCCCATATCGGCAAATGCCAAACCAGCAAAACCGAGACGCGTCCAGCTTTGCGGGGAACCGCTGGAGTCACCATCTTCCGGACGATTGGCGTTGACCTGATACTCCCACTGTCCAAAACCGGTTAGTTGATCGGTAATTTGAGTCTCGCCTTTAATACCCATACGGATATAAGATTGATCGCCATCCGTACTATGATTACTGGAAAAATAATGCAGGCCGTCGACCTTGCCATACAAATCCAGTTTATTGCCATCCTTGTTATAGATTTCTGCTGCGTTGGCGGCACCAGCCATCATCACGGCTGCGGCTACCGCAGATAACACCACTACTTTTTTCATTTTATATGCCTTATTTGTCTTATTTTTGGACTTTCCGCAAAGCCTGCTTGCGGAACTGTCCAGGACAATATCACTAACAATTACCGTGCGTTAAGTTTCAAAGTGTAATATTAGCTTGCTATGTATTAGTGATGTTAAAATGCAAGTTAAGCATGACTACATCAATGATATGCCCTGTTTTCTGCTGTAATAACAAGGGGGTTACCAGTAGAGAACTGGCTTACGGTCGGGGATGCCAGGGCGAGAATGGCACTTAACACTCGGCTGGCATTCGTTAAGACGGAATCATAATCAAGTCAGTTGAGGCCACAGCCCTTCTTATTTTTGTGTATAATTTGTTACGTTTACATTTATTTTTAAATTAGCGTTATGAAAATATCAGTACTACTGAAATAGCACTTCTTCGCTTCGTGTATTTTTACTATGGTTAATTATCACATAGCGCAAACGGTCATTTGTGTATCACTATTCATAAGATTAACTATTTACCAGTGGTAATAAACATAAAAGTAAGTCAATGGACAACAACAATACTGAAACTCTAAATGTTGATATTTTGAGTCATGCCGTTACAAACAAATACGATATTCTTAATTGCACTACTCCCTTTTCGGGGTAATTTTATAGAAGGATGTTTTTTATTGTTCGTGAGTCATGCTCCTTTAGTATAAAGGTGAACGTAACAGGAAAGATAAAGCGTCTCAAAAACAGACCATATGGGTATAACTATTATGCAAAAAACGTCACTATTGTTTTCTGCCGCCGCGATAACGTTAACTCTGATGGCGTCATCGGCATTAGCGGCAACGCCAACCGCCGCACAAAATGAAGCTACGTCGACCGTTAAACAAGAAATTACAGAAGGCATTAACCGTTACCTTTATTCAATAGATAAGGCAGACCCAACGTTAGGCAAGCAGCTTTTTTATGTTTCACCGGATACCAGTTTTATTCATCCACGCGGTCACGAACGCGGATGGTCGCAGATCGCTGAAAATTTTTATGGCGCCACTATGGGTAAAACCTTCAGCAAACGCACGTTAAAACTGGACGCTCCCCCGGCTATTCACGTGTATGGCAATGCCGCCGTTGCAGAGTTCGACTGGCATTTTACCGCGGTACGCCGTGATAATGGGCAGACTCAACACACGACAGGCCGCGAAAGCCAGGTGTGGGCGAAGATACCAAACACAGGATGGCGAATCGTTCATGTCCACTACTCCGGTCCAGCCAAAACCGGCGTTGGAGAAGACTATTAAGCTTTGCTCTTCAGGTTATGGCGCAGATGAACATTCTGCGCCAGTTAAGTCGAGCTCAGGTCAGTTGATAGCGTTTATCCGGTATCCGTTTTGCCGGAATATCCCTTTCATCATTCATTTGCAGTAAATCGATTTCTATCGCATTGCATATCGCATCCAGCGGTAAATCATTATTTTCAGTACCGAACGGATCTTCCAACTCTTCCGCCAACGCATCCAGCGCGATAAACGTATAAGAAATAAGCACCGAAATAAACGGCGTCATATAGTGCAGATCAACCACCAGTGCAAATGGCAACATAATGCAGAAAAGATAAACCGTACGATGCAAAATTAACGTATAGGCAAAAGGCACCGGCGTGTTGGCGATGCGTTCACAGCCGGCCAACACTGACGACATATCATTTAAACGGTTGTTGAGGCTATGAAATAAAATATCGGAAAGCTTTCCGCTGCGGCGGCGAATCGCCAGCCACTCTCCCATCAGCAATAAGATACGGTTAGCGGGGGAATGGGAAGCGACAACTTTCTGTAACGCCTCCTGGTCAAGATAGTTGCCCAGAACTTGCGTTTGAGGCTGTCGACGCAATGTCATACGCAAACAGTGGGCAAAAGCGATTTGTAACCGAACAAAATCCTCGATACCGCGTTCATCAGGCAAGGTTGTTTTCACCTCACGCAGTATTGAGCGTGAAGCGATCATCAACTGCCCCCACAAATGTCGCGCTTCGACGTAACGCGCATAACAGGCATTATTGCGAAACCCCAGAAAAATGGCGATAGCGACGCCCAGTATGCTAAACGGCGCAAGGGTAAACTTAATACCCAGCATTGTGTACCAGGGCAGCATGATAATAACGGCGATAGAAAGAAGAAAGTTAAGGAGCAGTCGTGAAAAGATTTTAGATAACACGGAACCATGCCAGACAAATATCAGGCGAATCCAGTGCTGTTGTGGTCTAACGATCATGATTATCTTCAGCAGGTGAAAAAGCACTGTCATTAAACGTGATCCAGATCAAGGTTGCAAGCTTCTGGCGATACACGGGTTCCCTGCCCTGTAGAACATTTTTTTGCACAGTGCTGACAGGCGTTGAAAAAAAACAACTAACTGTATGTTGTAACTAAATATGCGCTTCAGCGCATGAGATATATGACGGTCAACGGCTGCTATCAGTGGTATAGGGTAATTTATCAGGGAAAGCGTCAGCAACGACGCGCTGCTCTACCGCTGATTCATTTGTATGACCAGCCAGTAATGGATAACGCTGACAATATACTGTTGCTGCGCTTTACTCAGCGGTTCTCCCTGAGGTATCTGGTGCCACTTCGCCAGGCACCCGCGACAGCAGGTTGCCGTCGCATGTTGCGCGATAAATACCGGATGGCCCCGCATCGGCGTTTGCTTACCATCATTCGCCGGGTGAGCTGGCGCCAGTCGCTGGGCGATAAAATCGGCGGCGTGTTTATCAATTACCTCCGCGCCTTTATCCCAGCAATATTGTCTTTCTTTTATCCCGAGACGAAAACGCGAACGAAATGTCGATCGCGCCAGGCGGGCAAAGAGCGGTTCAAGCGCATTCATCAGTATACCGAACGTCCTAACGTTTGTGTTAATTGCTCAAGCGCGGCGATACCTGCCAGAGAGTTTCCCGCAGGATCCAGCTCCGGACTCCAGACGGCAATCGCCATTTCATGCGGCACTATGGCGACAATACCGCCGCCCACGCCGGATTTAGCTGGCAATCCCACCCGCCAGGCAAACTCTCCGGCATTCTGATACATCCCGCTGGTCGCCATTAGCGCATTAATCTGCCGGGCCTGCATGGGGGTCACTACCGGCTCGTCGAGATGAAACGCCTCGCCCTGATTCGCCAGAAAGACAAACGTCCTCGCCAGTTCCATGCAACTCATTTTCAACGCACAATAGTGGAAGTAATTTTGCAACACGGTAGGCACATCATGATGAAAATTACCGAATGATTTCATCAGCCAGGCAATAGCGGCGTTACGGGCGGAATGCTCAAATTCAGAGCGCGCGACCGTAGCGTCATACGTAATATCCGATACGCCGCAAAGCGCGCGCACAACTTCCAGCATCCGCTGACGCGGCGCGCTAAGCCGGCCTTGCAACATGTCGCATACCACCAGCGCGCCCGCATTAATAAATGGATTACGCGGGATGCCTTGTTCCATCTCTAACTGAACCAACGAATTGAACGGCGAGCCGGAAGGATCTTTTCCGACGCGCTGCCAGATCTCCTCTTCCGGATAATGACGCATCGCCACCACCAGACTGAGCACTTTCGAAATAGACTGAATAGAGAAGCGTTCGTGCGCATCGCCCGCCTGATAATGCTGCCCGTCCACGGTACAAATCGCTATCCCCAGCTTTGAACCCTCGACGGACGCTAATGCCGGAATATAGTCAGCGACTTTGCCCTGGCCAATGAGGGGGCGAACGCGCTGTAAAATCGTCTCTAAAATTGCATTATCCATGGCCCAGGCCACAACATGCTCCTTGCTCGCAGGTCTGAAAAGGCCTGCGAGTATAGCAGAGGGCGCCACGCGACGTCAGGGCAATTAGACGCGGTTCTTCCAGACGGTCTGCACATTACAAAATTCGTGTAAACCAAAGTGCGAAAGCTCGCGACCGAAGCCGCTTTTCTTCACCCCGCCGAATGCCACACGCGCATCGCTGGCGCTGTACCCATTAATGAATACCCCACCGCACTCAAGACGCGCCGCCATCTCCGCGGCCAGCGTATCGTCGGCGGTAAAGATCGTCGCCGACAGGCCAAACTCACTGTCATTCGCCAGCACGAGGGCGTGCGCCGCATCTTTTGCAACGGTAATGGCGGCAACAGGCCCAAAAAGCTCCTGACGAAATGCAGTCATGTCAGGTGTGACATCCGCCAGAACGGTCGCGGCATAATAGTTGCCCTCCCCGGCGATTTTCTCTCCGCCCAACAGTAGCCGTGCGCCTTCGGCGACGGAAGCCTGCACCTGTTGATGGAGTTCATCACGCAGATCAAAGCGCGCCATCGGCCCCAGGTCATTCTCTTCAACCAGAGGATCACCCATCTTTAATGCTGCGGCAGCCGCTACAAAGCGATCGGTAAACGCCTGCGCAATGCCCTCTTCGACAATGAAACGTTTGGCGGCGGCGCAGACTTGTCCGGTGTTTTGATAGCGTCCTGCAACCGCAGCTTTTACCGCCAGCTCAAGATCGGCATCATTGAGTACAATAAACGGATCCGAGCCCCCCAGTTCCAGTACGCACTTTTTCAGCGCCGCCCCAGCCTGAGCACCAATCGTCGCGCCGGCGCGCACGCTACCGGTCACCGTCACCGCCGCGATTCGCGGATCGTTAATCATCTGACTCACGCCCTCATTATTAGCGTTCACCCATCCATAGACGCCAGCGGGAGTACCGGCTTCCGTCAAGATTCGGGCTATCATCTGCGCGCAACCCGTGACATTGGGCGCATGTTTTAACAAGTAGCTATTCCCCGCCAGCAGTATCGGCACTGCCCCGCGTAACACCTGCCATAAAGGAAAATTCCACGGCATTATCGCCAGGATGACGCCCAGCGGACGGTATTCAATCACCGCCTGCTGATTTTCTACCAGCGTAGGCTCAGGATTCAGCATTGCCGGGCCATGTTCCGCATACCAGTCGCATAACGCGGCGGATTTCGTCACTTCCGCACGCGCCTGCTTTATGGGTTTACCCATTTCACGCGTAATACATTGCGCCATCTCTTCTGCATGAGCGCGAAGCGCCTGACCAATATCGCGTAATGTTTGCGCCCGTTGCGCTACCGATGTCAATTTCCACTTTTTGAAACCGCTCGCCGCCAGACTCAGCGCATGTTCAATCTCTTGCGCGTTAGCCCAGGGCATTGCCGCCAGCGTCTGGCCGGTCGCAGGATTCACGGATAACGCCTGTGTTGCAGTCATCATGGTCATGTTCTTTCTCTCGTTATCAGGGGAGTTGTACCATCATGACGCCCTTTACCCTTTCTGAAAAATGAATAATATTAACCAGACTATTCACGAACTGAGAAAACCATGGACCTGACGCAACTGGAAATGTTTAACGCTGTCGCTCTGACGGGCAGCATTACGCAGGCGGCGGCAAAAGTGCACCGCGTTCCGTCCAATCTGACCACGCGTATCCGCCAGCTTGAAGCCGACCTGGGCGTCTCTCTGTTTATTCGCGAAAACCAGCGACTCAGGCTGTCACCAGCCGGGCATAACTTTTTACGTTACAGCCAGCAGATCCTGGCGCTGGTCGATGAAGCCCGCATGGTGGTTGCCGGAGAGGAACCGCAAGGACTGTTTTCACTCGGCGCGTTAGAAAGTACTGCCGCCGTACGTATCCCCGCACTGCTGGCGGGTTATAACCAGCGTTACCCTAAAATTCAGTTCGCGTTAACGACCGGTCCTTCCGGCGCCATGCTAGATGGCGTGCTCGAAGGAAAGCTGAACGCCGCCTTTATTGATGGCCCGCTAATGCATCCGGGGCTGCAAGGTATACCGGTTTACCAGGAAGAGATGATGATCGTCGCGCCACACGGCCATTCCGTCATTTCGCGGGCCAGCGAGGTGAATGGTTGTAACATCTATGCTTTTCGCGCCAACTGTTCTTACCGACGGCATTTCGAAAGCTGGTTTCATGCCGATGGCGCGACCCCCGGTACGATTCACGAAATGGAGTCATATCATGGAATGTTGGCGTGCGTAATTGCCGGCGCAGGTATTGCGCTGATGCCAGCAAGTATGCTCTACAGTATGCCAGGACATCATCAGGTGGAGGCCTGGCCGTTGGCGGAGAAGTGGCGCTGGCTTAGCACATGGCTAATGTGGCGGCGTGGGGCGATGACGCGCCAGCTTGAGGCCTTTATCGAGTTACTTAACGCCCAACTGGCGAGCGTCGACTGAAGACGAAACGGCCTGCGAAGTAAATGAGAAGCAGGTCACAAAATGATTGTCTTTTCGCCAGTAAACGTTTTAAGATCGCGGCCTCACCTTCTCGCAACTAACCCGAAATATTTTTATGACAATCAATCCAGTTTCCCGCAAAGTCGCGTGGCTACGGGTAGTTACGCTTGCTATTGCCGCTTTTATTTTCAATACCACAGAATTTGTGCCGGTTGGTTTGCTATCAGACATTGCTGAAAGCTTTCATATGCAAACCGCGCAGGTCGGCATCATGCTAACCATTTACGCCTGGGTAGTTGCCGTCATGTCGCTGCCTTTTATGCTTCTTACCAGTCAAATGGAGCGCCGTAAGCTACTCATTTGTCTGTTTGTTTTGTTTATTGCCAGCCATGTGCTCTCCTTTCTGGCATGGAACTTTACCGTGCTGGTCATTAGCCGTATTGGTATCGCTTTCGCCCACGCTATTTTCTGGTCGATAACCGCCTCGCTGGCGATCCGCCTGGCCCCTGCCGGGAAACGCGCGCAGGCATTAAGTCTGATAGCGACCGGCACCGCGTTGGCCATGGTGCTTGGGCTGCCGATAGGTCGCGTTGTTGGTCAGTATTTTGGCTGGCGCACCACCTTTTTTGCCATCGGCATGGGCGCATTAATTACGCTGCTATGTCTGATTAAGCTTCTACCGAAATTGCCGAGCGAGCATTCCGGCTCACTAAAAAGTTTACCTTTGCTATTCCGGCGCCCGGCGCTGATGAGCCTCTATGTGCTGACCGTCGTTGTGGTGACTGCGCATTACACAGCTTATAGCTATATTGAACCGTTCGTTCAGAATGTCGCCGGGCTCAGTGCGAATTTTGCTACCGTTCTGTTACTGATCCTCGGCGGCGCCGGGATCATCGGCAGCCTCGTGTTTGGTAAACTGGGTAATCGCCATGCCTCGTCGCTCGTCAGTATCGCTATTGCCCTGCTGGTTGTCTGTCTGCTTCTGCTGCTGCCTGCGGCGGATAGCGAAGCGCATCTGGCCATACTGAGCATTTTCTGGGGCATCGCGATTATGGTGATAGGGCTTGGTATGCAGGTGAAAGTACTGGCGCTGGCCCCGGACGCGACCGATGTCGCAATGGCGCTATTTTCAGGCATCTTTAATATTGGTATTGGCGCTGGCGCGCTGGTAGGCAATCAGGTGAGTTTGCACTGGTCAATGTCGGCCATCGGCTATATTGGCGCCATACCCGCCTGTGCCGCGCTGGTATGGGCTGTGCTCATATTCCGCAAATGGCCAGTGACGCTGGAAGAACAACCGCATTAAGACATTCGTCTGCCGGGAACAGGTTTCCGGCAGACGACAATGCGCCTTAGTGGTACGTTTTAATAATTTCCAACACGCCGTTGATAATAAATTGCACGCCCATACACACCAGCAGGAATCCCATTAAGCGGGAGATCGCTTCAATCCCCCCTTTACCCACCAGCCGCATAATAGCGCCAGAACTGCGTAAGCATCCCCACAGGATCACTGCCACGGCAAGAAAAATAATCGGCGGCGCAACCATAATGACCCAGTCGGGAAACTCGCCGCCATGACGCACCGTGGAAGCGGAACTGATGATCATTGCGATGGTCCCCGGTCCTGCGGTGCTTGGCATAGCCAGTGGAACAAATGCAATATTAGCCGTCGGTTCGTCTGCCAGCTCCTCCGATTTGCTTTTCGCTTCCGGCGACTCATGCGCCTTCTGCTGCGGAAAAAGCATTCTGAAGCCGATAAACGCCACGATTAACCCCCCGGCGATCCGTAGCCCTGGAATCGAAATACCGAAGGTGTTCATGACTAACTGCCCGGCGTAGTACGCCACCATCATAATAGCGAAGACATAAACCGAAGCCATATAGGACTGCCGGTTGCGTTCCGCACTATTCATATTGCCCGCAAGGCCAAGAAACAGCGCCACGGTGGTTAGCGGATTGGCTAACGGGAGCAGTACGACCAGCCCCAATCCAATCGCTTTAAACAAATCCATCATAATACTATCTCTTACCCATCAGCGTTTCATGAACCGGAAGTATAAAGTGAAATTACCCAGGCGCGCCATTTCGCCAGTGTGCAAGTTAATATCCTCTACAACCTATAACCTGTAATTATCAATTAGTTACAAGTTATCACAGCACAATACCCCGGACGCCTTTTAGCAAATCGTGGCATCGGCCAATTCATTTAGTTGACTTATACTTGCCTAGGCAATAGTATCTGACGAAATTAATTACTTGCCGGGGCAACCATTTTGAAAAGCACCAGTGATCTGTTCAATGAAATCATTCCGCTGGGTCGCTTGATCTACATGGTAAATCAAAAAAAAGATCGCCTGTTAAATAACTATTTATCCCCGCTGGATATCACCGCAACACAGTTTAAAGTGCTTTGCTCGATACGCTGCGCGGGATGTATTACCCCGGTTGAACTTAAAAAAGTGCTGTCTGTCGATCTCGGCGCATTGACGCGGATGCTCGACCGCCTGCTGTGCAAAGGCTGGATCGAAAGACTGCCGAATCCTAATGACAAACGCGGCGTACTGGTGAAGCTAACGCCGGACGGCGCGGCAATTTGTGAGCAATGTCATCAACGACCAGGGCAAGACCTGCATCAGGAATTAACAAAAAACTTAACGGCGGACGAAGTGGCAACGCTTGAGTATTTGCTCAAGAAAATTCTGCCGTAGACAAAAAAGAGGTATGACGATGTCCAGACGCAACACTGACGCTATTACTATTCATAGCATTTTGGACTGGATCGAGGATAACCTGGAGTCGCCGCTCTCACTGGAAAAAGTGTCTGAGCGTTCAGGATATTCCAAATGGCACCTGCAACGGATGTTTAAAAAAGAGACCGGTCATTCATTAGGCCAATACATCCGCAGCCGTAAAATGACGGAAATCGCGCAAAAATTAAAAGAGAGCAACGAGCCCATTCTCTATCTGGCGGAACGCTATGGCTTTGAGTCACAGCAAACATTGACCCGGACGTTCAAAAACTATTTTGATGTGCCGCCACACAAATACCGGATCACCAATATGCATGGCGAATCACGGTATATGCTGCCGCTGAACCATGGCAACTACTAGTTTGTTTATGCGCCACGCGAAGAGCACTATGAAAATGCTGTTTCCCGCCCTGCCGGGTCTGTTACTTATCGCCTCCGGATATGGCATTGCAGAACAAACTTTGTTACCTGTGGCGCAAAATAGCCGCGATGTGATGCTGCTGCCCTGTGTAGGCGATCCGCCAAATGACCTTCACCCCGTGAGCGTGAACAGCGATAAGTCAGATGAATTAGGCGTGCCCTATTATAACGACCAACACCTTTAACCTCTTTGCCCCGTTTTGCGGGGCATTTTTTTAGTACCGTCTGGCGATGACAAGTCCGCCGCTATTACCCCGCGGCATGGTCTGAAATTAGCGTTTGTCTTCTTAGTAACATAATGCCTCATCCCCTGACGCGCGCAGTACGGCGCACACGAAATCCAAATACATTGATATAGAGTCCAGCCATAATCAGTACTGCGCCCGCAAGCTGCATCCCGGTCAACGTTTCCCCGAGTAACACCGCGGCGCTCGCCAGCCCGACTACCGGCACCAGCAATGATAACGGCGCCACGCGCCAGGTCTCATAACGCCCCAGTAACGCGCCCCAGATGCCGTAGCCAAGTATAGTGGCGACAAAAGCCAGATAAAGCAGCGACAATATCGTCGTCATATCGATGGTAATAAGGCTTTGCGTAATGTGATCCGCCCCCTCCAGTAGCAGCGATGACAGCAGGAACGGCAGGATCGGGATCAGCGCGCTCCAGACCACCAGCGACATCACCGCCGGGCGCGGACTATGTTGCATAATTTTTTTATTAAAGATATTGCCGCAGGCCCAGCTAAATGCCGCCGCCAGAGTCAGCATAAATCCCGACATCGCTATATGCTGTCCGTTGAGACTGGCTTCAATCAATACCAGTACACCTATAATCGCCAGGGCGATCCCCGCCAACTGCTTACGTTGTAACCGCTCGCTAAAAACAAACGCCCCTAACGCCATGGTAAAAAAGGCCTGCGCCTGTAATACCAACGACGCCAGTCCTGCGGGCATACCAAACTTTATCGCGCAAAAGAGAAAGGCGAACTGCCCAAAGCTTATCGTCAGGCCATAGCCCAGCAACAGCGTAAGCGGGACTTTAGGCCGGGCGACAAAGAAAATTGCCGGAAACGCCACCAGTAAAAACCGTAATCCTGCCAGCAATAATGGCGGCATATGGTGCAGGCCGACTTTGATGACAACAAAATTGAGCCCCCATACGACAACCACCAGTAACGCCAAAAAACCGTCTTTACGCGACATCATCGGCCCCTGTCATTATTAAAATTTTGTAAAAAGGTAAGTTATCGGAAATCAGTGCGCCATAACAGGACTTTTCTTTTTACCGTGAGCATGGCATTGAACAACACACGATGGGCAAAATCCTGCGTTATGGTATGTTAAGACTACGCTATAGCGTATAGACATCATGCTTTTGCGGGCACGGTAGATTAAAACGTCCCGATACGTAACCTCCATTTCAGGCAGGAAAAATGAATCCAGGATTGAGACGTTCGACGTTGGCTCTACTCGCCTCATCGCTGTTATTGACAATTGGACGCGGCGCCACGCTCCCCTTTATGACCATCTATCTTAACCGTCAGTACGGTTTAGGCGTGGATCTGATTGGCTACGCGCTGACCAGCGCGTTAACGATTGGCGTCGTCTTTAGTCTTGGCTTTGGGATTCTGGCGGACAAGTTTGATAAAAAGCGCTACATGTTACTCGCGATTATCGCCTTCGCCTGCGGATTTATCGCCATCCCAATGGTGCATAATGTCGTACTGGTTGTCCTGCTTTTTGCGCTTATTAACTGCGCCTATTCGGTTTTTTCTACCGTCCTGAAGGCCTGGTTCGCCGATAATCTCACCGCGACAACAAAAACACGGATTTTTTCGCTCAACTATACCGTACTCAATATCGGCTGGACGGTTGGCCCGCCGCTCGGCACGCTGCTGGTGATGCAAAGCATCAATTTACCCTTCTGGCTTGCCGCTATCTGTTCCGCATTTCCGCTGGTCTTTATTCAGGTATGGGTGACACGATCGGTTGCCGCCAGCGAGGGGAAAAATGCCGCTATCTGGTCTCCCTCCGTTCTGCTGCGCGACAAAGCATTATTGTGGTTTACGCTTTCGGCATTTCTGGCCTCCTTTGTGGGGGGCGCCTTTGCGTCCTGTATTTCACAGTACGTTATGGTCGTTGCCGATAGCGGCTTCGCGGAAAAAGTGGTAGCCGTCGTTCTGCCGGTTAATGCGGTTATTGTGGTCAGTTTGCAATACGCCGTGGGCCGCCGACTTACCGCCGTCAATATTCGACCAATGATGACGACCGGCACCGTCTTTTTTATCGCCGGGCTCATCGGATTTATTTTTTCAGGCGACAATCTGTTTTTTTGGGGGCTTTCGGCGGCAGTATTCACGATTGGCGAAATTATTTATGCCCCCGGCGAATATATGTTAATTGACAACATTGCGCCTGCCGGGATGAAAGCCAGCTATTTTTCAGCGCAATCGCTGGGCTGGCTGGGTGCGGCGGTAAACCCGCTGGCCAGCGGCGTCATCCTGACGACGCTTCCCGCCTGGTCGCTTTTCGTTGTCCTGATAATCGCCATTGTGTTCGCCTGGGCACTGATGTTAAAAGGAATGCGGATTACCCCTACGCAACAGGCTATCACCTGTTAATTATCTGCAGCCAGTGATGTGCGCCGTTTCTGGCGCACCGGGTTAACCCTATATATTGCAGGCTAATTATCTGCTGTCACTGCGGTAATTCAGGAATATTCCTGGGCGCTGACGAAAATATTCTATATGCTTTACCCTTCCAGTAAAATAAATACGCAATTCAGACTTTGCTTAAGTATAAATTAGTACTATAGTCTGTACGAGGTTTTTTAAAAAAGAGGATGCACGCTAAAATAAGGAGAAACGAGATGTTAGGCAGTATTAACCTTTTTATCGTTGTATTAGGAATTATTTTATTTTCCGGATTTCTGGCCGCCTGGTTCAGTCACAAATGGGATGATTAATGAACGGAGATAATCCCTCGCAGAGCCGGCCCCTTGCTGCATCGTTGCGCAAGGGGCCGCTTTTGTCTGGATGGCAGGCAAAAAAAACCGCCGGTTCACCAGCGGTAAATGCTTGCATGGATAGATTTGTGTTTTGCTTATACGCTACCGGGCAAATTCTTGCGAGGATAACGGATCGCTAACGACTGTAGCACCGTCAATATCAATGAAGCTTAAACGATACGCAACCAGACCTGAATAAGACATTATGGGACCTTTTGTCCCCCAGGCGCTTTTACAAGACCCATGGTATCAGGCCAGCTGCATGCCCCGTATGGCTGACCTGGAGATTGCCGGTTAGCGCGCGTTATTTTTGCAGTCGGTTCACGCGAACAAGCGGTTCCTTCGCTTTCTTGTCCAGACTACCGTTAATGTTGATCATTTGATCCGGCTGAACTTCCCGCCCATCAAATACGGCGGAAGGAATTATCACGTTAATCTCGCCGGATTTATCACGAAATACATAGCGATCGTCGCCTTTATGATCAATAAGGTTGCCGCGCAGCGAAACGGTCGCGCCATCATGCAGGGTTTTTGCCTGTTCGATGGTCATTTTTTCTGCATCATCCGTACCGCGATAACCATCCTCAATAGCATGAGGCGGCGGCGGTGCCACGTCTTTTTTTAATCCCCCTTGATCATCCGCTAGCGCGTAAGGCATTATCAGAAAACTTAAAAATGCAGCCACCTGTAGTTTCATGCTCTCTCCTTAATAACGTCTATTTGACGTATTAAGTCTGGCCGCTATTTTTAGTTTTTACAAACATGAATTTACCCGCAGAATATTAAGCAATAAAATCAACCCATCCGGATTAATATGCAACCGATATCAGCGCCGGTGAGCGCGAAAGCGTAACGGCGTAATAGTTAACTTGCCACATAGCTGAAGTCATATGCATCAACGTCTGGATAGCAATTCAGAATAATCGGCTTTATTTTTTGAGGATAATGGCCTTACGCATAATCAATGACAGTCATCGCCGTAAGAAAGTAAGCAAGTTATGGAACAGCGGGTTTGTTGGTAACTGGATAAAATAATCATTCACTGCCAATGTCATAAAATAAATATGCCATACTTGAGAAGAACGAACATATTTCATTTGTCTCTGTAACGGAAAAATAAACGATGAGATTAGAACAGCACGATATTGTCACCCTTGATGAAGCCGAATCCGTCGATAGCCTGACAAAAAAACTTGGTGATTTACTGGTTAACCAGAAACTCCGTCTGACCACTGCAGAATCCTGCACTGGCGGGAAACTGGCTTCAGCATTGTGCGCAGCAGAAGATACGCCCTCATTTTACGGTGTGGGGTATGTCACCTTTACTGATGAAGCCAAAGCAAAAATCTTACGCGTACAACGCCACAGCCTTGCCGAACATACCGCCGTCAGCGAAGCGGTCGTTACTGAAATGGCACAGGGCGCTAAGGATCAGGCTGAGGTCAATATCAGCATAGCGATCAGCGGCTATGGCGGGCCGGAAGGCGGCGAAGATGGCACACCTGCGGGCACCGTTTGGTTTGCCTGGAATATTAACAATACGACTTTTACAAGCCGACAACATTTTAACGGAGATTGTCAGGAAGTATTAGAAAAATGCGTACGCTTCGCCCTCGCTTAATTGCTTTTTCTGTTAACGAAGAAAGCATAAACAATAATTTTATCTGACCGGCCAGAATAACTCCCGGTCAGAATAAAAAAATGCGAGCCTATGGCCCGCATCGTATGCGCAATATTTCAGAATATATTTACGAAATATCAGGAGTAAAATTAATTGCCGGATTTCCGTCCGCCACTGTGGCTATTCTGGCCACCTTTTTTACCCGCTTCAGATGCACGCTGTGGGTCGTTTTTAAAGTTCCCACCGCTATGCTGGCCGCCTTTACGACCTGCTTCTGAGGCTTTCTCTTTATCTTCTGCAAAATTACCGGAACCGCCGCGATGTTCTGCCATAATATAATCCTCATGATGATGTTGCGTTTTAAATATGATATGTCTTCTCATATCATGTGATACAGTTCTAAATCTAGTCGCCCTGTGCGCAGTGTCAAATTCATTTCTGCATTATTTACATAATACCACCACATGGCGGAAAATATATTTTTTGAAAACATCAACAGCGAAGCGGTAATAAATCTTTGGCAATCAAGCCACCACGAGAAAATAAGTAGAAAAATCCGAATGCACACCCTTGTTATATTCAGACAATTTAACCCCATAAATTTAACTGGCTGTCATCAGAAGTGCAGGATTCATTTTCAGGCGGTTGTTCGACAGTGCCGAACAACCGTATCAGCTTAGCGATCGAGCCCACGATATTGCAACATGGGGTCAATATGCGGTTCATGTCCACGCCAGTCTGAATAAAGCGTTTCTAAATCAGTACTATTCCCCCGGGAAAGGATAGCATCACGAAAACGCTGCCCGTTTTCACGCGTCAGGCCGCCCTGCTCTACAAACCATTGATAACCGTCATCCGCTAACATTTGCGTCCAAAGATAGGCGTAGTATCCCGCTGCGTAGCCGCCGCCGAAGATATGGGCAAAATAACTGCTGCGATAGCGGGGCGGCACCGCCGGTAAATCAAGATGCTCGGCGGCCAGCGCCTGCTGCTCGAACTCAGCGACAGACTGCTCTGCTACGCTCTCCTCCAGCATATGCCAGCGCATATCCAGCAATGCGGCGCCGAGCAATTCAGTCATATCGTAACCTTTATTAAATAAACTCGCCTTGCGCATTTTTTCCTGTAAATCAGCAGGCATTTTTTCACCGCTGTCGACATGACGCGCGTAGCGTTCGAACACACGTGGATGGCTCGCCCAATGCTCATTAATCTGGGAGGGAAACTCGACAAAGTCGCGGGGCGTATTGGTACCTGAAAGCGTGGCATAGCGCTGGACGGCAAACAAACCATGTAACGTATGACCAAACTCATGGAAGAGCGTAATAACGTCGTCCCAAAGCAGTAATGCAGGCTGCCCATCAACAGGTTTCTGATAGTTACAAACATTGTATATAACGGGCCGGGTTTCATTGAGTGTGGATTGCTCGACAAAATTCCCCATCCACGCGCCGCCGCTTTTCGAGTCCCGCGCGAAGAAGTCGCCATAAAATAACGCCATGCCGACACCATCGGAGTCGAAAATCTCCCACACCCAAACATCAGGGTGATACACCGGAATGTCAAAACGCTCGACGAAGGTGATGCCGAATAGCTGGTTGGCGGTCCAGAAAACCCCCTCTTGCAACACCGTATTTAAGGCAAAATAGGGCTTCAGTTGCGCTTCATCTAACGCATATTTTTCCCGCCGTACCTGTTCGGCATAGAACATCCAGTCCCAGGCCTGAACGGTGTAGCCGCCCTGCTCACCATCAATGACGTTCTGAATTTCCGCCTGTTCATTGAGTACACGCTGACGCGCTGGCGGCACAATGCCACGCATAAAGCTCAGTGCGGCTTGCGGCGTTTTCGCCATCTGATCGGCCATTTTCCATGCGGCATAATTGGGGAAACCCAGCAGTTTTGCCTGACAGCGACGAATCTCTACCAGACGCTGAACGATAGCGCGGGTATCGTGGGCATCTCCTTTTTCCGCCCGAGTCCATGACGCTGCGAATAAATTTTCGCGGGTCTGGCGATCGCGCAGTGTAGCAAGCGCAGGCTGTTGCGTCGTATTAAGGAGCGGAATGAACCAGCGCTCCTCCAGGCCTTTTTCACGCGCCGCTTCAGCAGCGACGGTCATTTCTTCCGGGCTTAATCCTGCCAGGCAATGCGCGTCATCTACCGCCAGCCCGCCCGCTTTACTTGCCGCCAGCAGACGCTGATTAAACTGACTCATTAAGGTCGCGGATTCAGTATTCAATACTTTCAGTCGCGCTTTATCCTCTTCGGCAAGCTGCGCGCCTGCCAACACAAAACGCTGATGGATAACATCGACCAACCGTAGCGACTCATCATCCAGCCCCAGTGAGTGACGCTGTTGCCAGACGGCATCCACGCGAGCGAATAACGCGCTATTCAGATAAATATCGTTGGAGAGCGCCGCCAGCTCGGCAGAAAAGGCCTCATCCAACCGCTGGAGCTCATCGTTAGTGTGCGCAGCCGTTATCGCGAAAAAAACGCTGGTGACGCGTGACAGAAGCGCCCCGCTTTGCTCCAGCGCCAGAAGCGTATTCGTAAAGTCAGGGGCCGCCGGATGATTGACGATGGCCTCGATTTCCACGCGTTTTTGCCGCACGCCCTCATCAAAAGCAGGACGATAATGGCAATCTTTGATCCGATCAAAACGCGGTGCCTGATAAGGCAACATACTCTGGTCTAACAAAGGATTCGTCGACATTTTTCACTCCTGAAAATAGGTTGATCATAAGAGTAAGCTTCCCCCTATGCTGACCGCAACCGTGTTAACCAGGATTACCCTTTCATAAACGCCGCGTGCTATGGTAATACAACACAAAAAGCGTTGAGGAACTGTGTGATGATCGTTTTAGTAACTGGAGCAACCGCAGGGTTTGGCGAGTGCATTGCACGCCGTTTTGTTGAGAATGGACATAAAGTCATTGCCACGGGACGTCGTCATGAACGCCTGCAAGCGTTAAAAGATGAGCTTGGCGAGAACGTATTAACCGCCCAACTGGACGTGCGCAACCGCGCGGCCATCGAAGAGATGATGGCCTCTCTGCCTGCGCAGTGGCGCGATATTGATGTGCTGGTCAATAACGCCGGTCTGGCGCTGGGTCTTGAACCGGCGCATAAAGCCAGCGTAGAAGACTGGGAAACTATGATCGATACTAATAATAAAGGCTTAATTTATATGACCCGCGCCGTGCTGCCAGGAATGGTCGAACGTAATCGCGGTCATATCATTAACATCGGTTCAACCGCCGGCAGTTGGCCTTATGCTGGTGGCAACGTCTATGGCGCGACGAAAGCCTTTGTGCGCCAGTTTAGCCTGAATTTGCGCACGGATTTACACGGCACGGCGGTTCGCGTGACCGACATTGAACCGGGTCTGGTTGGCGGTACCGAGTTTTCCAGCGTCCGTTTCAAAGGCGACGATGAGAAAGCGGGTAAAACTTACGAAAATACCACCGCGCTCACGCCAGAAGACATTACCGAAGCGGTATGGTGGGTGGCCACACTCCCCGCGCATGTGAATATTAATACCGTTGAAATGATGCCTGTTACCCAATCTTTCGCAGGGCTCAGCGTCCACCGTAGCTAAGGGGTTATACCCGGTCTGCGGGCCGGGTAATCCCTGGCAAACGTATCTGCAACCAGAAACATGATCGGTATAGACCACCACGGAAAAGTGGTAGAGTATCCGGGTCAACCGCCTAAAAAGTAAGAATGAATGACCGTCGAAACGCAGCTTAACCCTACACAGCCTGTCAACCAGCAAATTTACCGTATTCTTCGGCGTGATATCGTGCATTGTCTTATCCCGCCTGGCACGCCGCTATCAGAAAAAGAGGTCTCAACCCGTTTTAACGTTTCGCGTCAACCGGTGCGCGAGGCTTTTATAAAGCTGGCGGAAAATGGGTTGATTCAGATCCGCCCTCAGCGCGGTAGTTATGTGAATAAGATTTCGCTTTCTCAGGTACAGAATGGCTGTTTTGTACGGCAGGCGATCGAATGCGCGGTGGTCCGCCGTGCGGCGGCGATGATCACCGACAACCAGTGCTATCAACTGGCGCAAAACCTGCACCTGCAACATATTGCCATCGAGCGCAAACAGATTGATGATTTTTTCCAGCTTGATGACGATTTCCACCAAAAACTGGCGCAGATCGCCGATTGCCAGTTAGCGTGGGATACCATTGAAAATATCAAAGCGACAATCGACCGGGTTCGCTATATGAGTCTGGATCATGTTTCTCCGCCGGAGATGTTGTTGCGCCAGCACCATGATATTTTCTCCGCGCTGGAAAATCGTGACGGCAATGCGGTTGAGAGCGCAATGACCCAGCATTTGCAGGAAATTAGCGAATCCGTTCAGCTTATCCGTCAGGAAAACAGCGGCTGGTTTAGCGAAGAGTAACCCCCTTTAACGTCGGGGTGAGACGCCTTCTCCGCTTTCTCACCCTGCACATTCCCGCCTAAAAAGCCGTGAGCTTGATCAAAAACAAAAAAAATTCGCAACGATAAGCGTATTTATATGTCGCCCGTCATGCGGGGAAACCTGCGGGCTTTGGCAGTAAGTTTGAAAGGAGAAAACACCATGATGACATACGATCGTAACCGTAACGCAATCACTACCGGTAGCCGGGTCATGATAAGCGGCACGGGCCATACCGGGATTATCAAAGCCATTGAGAGCGAAGGTCTGGATGCAGGTCAAATTCGCCGCGGCAAAACGGTGATTGTCGAAGGTTGTGAAGGTAAATTCGCGCCGGTCGAATTGATTCGTCTTGGCATGAACTGATACCACAGGCCGCCAGGAACCGTTCCGGCCTTCCCGGTAGCATAATGCTACCGGGTCTCTGTTACGCTATTTCAAGCGCTCGGCATATTTCGCCACGCTCGCTTTCGCGCCATATGTCAGTAAACTGTCATAGGCTTCTTGCACTTTTTGCGTAAACCGCGCCGCCTGTGGCAAATCGTTGCCGAAAATTTCAGCCATTCCCAGCAGCGCCTTAACACGACTGGCGCCTTCTTCACTGTTTGCCACGGCGCGCTGAATAACCGGCAATAGCGGATCGCTGACGTCGATCGCCTTACCCTGCTCATCCACGCCGCCAACGTAACGCATCCACCCCGCCACGCCCAGCGCCAGCAAATCAAAATCGCTATGATTAGCAAGATGCCAGCGAACGGAGTCCAGCATACGCTGCGGAAGTTTCTGGCTGCCATCCATCGCAATCTGCCAGGTACGATGACGCAGCGCCGGATTACGGTAACGCGCAATCAACTGATCGGCATAACGCTGTAAATCTACCCCCTGGACTTTCAGCGTGGGCGCCTGCTCGCGTAACATTAACGCCTGCGCGGTCAGACGATAGTTGTCGTCAGCCATGCAGTCATTAATATGCTGATAGCCGGCAAGATACCCCAGATAAGCCAGGAATGAATGACTGCCGTTAAGCATTCGCAGTTTCATCTCTTCAAACGGAACCACGTCGGCGACCAACGTCGCGCCCGCGTTTTCCCACAGCGGACGACCCGCCACAAACGTATCTTCTATCACCCACTGACGAAACGGTTCGCAGGCGACGCCCGCCGGATCGCGCACGCCGGTCAGTTGTTCGATTTTATCCAGCGTCTCCGGCGTGACCGCAGGGACAATCCGATCAACCATCGTTGACGGAAATGTCACGTTTTGCTCGATCCATATCGCCAGTTCCGCATCCACCTCCCGGGCGTAAGCCGTCACAACCTGACGCGTCACATGCCCATTTTCCGGCATGTTGTCGCAGGACATCACGGTAAATGCCGGTAAGCCTGCGGCTTTACGACGCGCTAACGCTTCGACAATAATACCCGGTGCCGTTAGCGGTTGATGCGGATTTTGCAGGTCGGCGGCAATCATGGGATGTTCCAGCAGAAGTTGGCCCGTGGCTGGCGAATGACAATACCCTTTCTCGGTAATGGTCAGAGACACAATCGCTATTTGCGGTTCGCACATCGCCGCCAGCACACGTTCCAGACCATCAACCTGAACATGCAACGCCGCTTTGACGACGCCCACCACACGCGCCGTCCAGGCTTCCGCCGACATCTCCGCCACGGTATAGAGGTTATCCTGCTGCTTTAGATCGGCAATCTGCTGTTCGCCGCCAATAAGATTAACCTCATAATAGCCCCAGTCGCTATGCTGCTCCGCAGCCAGAATATCTGTATAAACCCCCTGATGCGCGCGATGAAACGCGCCAAAACCGAGATGGACCATCCGCGCCACCAGCGCCGCGCGATCGTAATCAGGAAGCGTCGCCTTTGCCGATAAAAGCCTGTTTTGCATTTTATAACCTCTATATTCTGAAAGCGGAACAGTCGCAGAGTAACGCCTGCCCTGGTACATTTGGATTTACGCTAATTAAACAAAAGTGACCGGGCAGCATGGCCGAAACCGCATTAGCGTTCCGGCCATACCGCCGACACGATTTAACTCGTCTGGGTTGCGGAGTGGCGTAACTTCTCTGCCGCTGTCGCTTCCGCCGCATCCTCAGGCAAACTCAGATCGCGATCTCTGACCTCCGGCATCAACAGCGCAGAAATCAGACCAATACACGAGTAGAGCACCAGCATAATTAAGATGGGCAGCCAGGAATCGGTCATGTTACAAAAGATCCCTGCGAGGACGGGGCCAAAACCGACCGCCACCAGCCCCCCTGCCTCTTTTGAAATCGCCATCCGGGTGAAGCGATTACGCGATCCGAAAATTTCCGCCATGGTGATGTTTTCCAGCGCAAATAATCCCAGCACGGCAAAGTTATGAATAACAATGAGCGCAGCCATAATTACGCCAGGGCTATACGTTTTATCTACCACAATAGACAGCATCGGCCAGGCGAGAATAATCGCGGAGATATTCAATATTATATACGGCAGCCGACGACCGTATTTATCGGACAACCACCCCAAGAGTGGGATAGTGATAAAACCAATTACGGAACTTATCATTAACGCATCGGTTGGGATAGATTTGTTAAATAATAACGCCTGAACTAAATATCCGGCAAGGAAGGTTTGAATAAGCCCGGAATTGCCCGCCTGCCCAAAACGTAAACCGGTAGCCAGCCAGAAAGATTTGCTGGTAAACATCGCGCCCAATGTATTTTCTGACGCAGGCGTTAACGCTGGCGATTTTTCGCCTTCGCTTACTTTTTCGAATACCGGACTTTCTTTCAGATTCATTCGCAGCCAGATCGCGAATATCATAACAACGACGCTCGCCAGGAAAGGAATACGCCATCCCCAGGCGATCAGTTGTTCGCGTTCAAGCGCAAAGAACATCACCGCCCAGATCGCCGTCGCGCTCAACGTACCGCAGTTGGTGCCCATCGCGACCAGCGAGGAAATGATACCACGCTTTCCTTTCGGCGCATACTCGGCCAGCATAGTACCCGCGCCGGAAATTTCCGCCCCGGCGCCCAGCCCCTGTATAATTCGCAATGTCACCAGTAATACTGGCGCAAAAATGCCGATTTGCGCATACGTCGGCAGTACGCCAATCAGCGTGGTGCAGATCCCCATCATGGTGATAGTAATAAACAATACTTTTTTTCGTCCGATGCGGTCGCCCATTTTACCAAAAACAAAGGCGCCGATAATTCTGGCTATATAACCTGCACCATAGGTGCCCATTGCCAGAATAAGCGCCATCGCGGCAGACTGTTCCGGGAAAAATATCTCATGGAAGACCAGAGCCGCGCCTGAAAATCCATAAATTCAAGCGCGGTGCCTAACCAGCCAGATACGGCAGCGCGCACTAAATCCTGAGTCGATCGTTCATGCTTTATTTGTGTCATATAGGCAATCTCTAAGAGGTAAGATGCGTACCACTTACTCGCAATTATTTATATTATTTCGCAAACGTGAGTAAGACTTTGCAGCATTGACGCTGGTCTTTCTCGAAAAGCTCAATCGCGTCGGTGACATGTTGATAATCAAATGTATGCGTTATCAGCTTATCCGGATCAATAAGCCCTTTATTCAGCCAGTCAATCACGACCGGGAATTTATTGGCATTAAGACGCGATGAATAAATAGCCAGCTCTTTTCCGGTAATACCCTGCTGTACAATCTCACACGGGTCGCTGGAAAATCCCATCAGGACAATGCGTGCCGCAGACGATGCAAGTGTAATCGCCTCTTGCAGGATAGCGGGGTGACAGGCGGCATCGACAATCAAGGTCGGCTTTAGCGCCTTCTGCTGTAGAAATTCCGCCAGTGAATGTTGACCATTATTGAGGGTCCAGTCAGCGCCGCTCTGCTTCGCCATCGCTAAACGCTCTTCAATGCGATCAACGACTATGACCGTTTTAACCTGATAAACCCCCTTCAGCGCCTGTACGGTCGTCAGTCCCATCGGGCCTGCGCCATAGATAAGCGCCACGTCCTGCTCGGTCGGATTCACTTGTCCCGTCACATTTGCCGCAATGGTAAACGGCTCAACCATGACGGCATGATGATCTGCGATGTTGTCCGGTATGCGATGAGCATTACGGGCCGGCGCCACCGCATACTCGCTGAAACCGCCGTCACGATGCACGCCCAGCACCACCAGCGAGGTACACACATTGGGTTTACCGACTGAACAAGGGTAACAATGCCCGCAACTGCTCACCGGATCGACGGATACCCGTTCTCCTATCCGGTCGTGATTGACGTTGTCGCCTACCGCGTCGATGACACCGAAAAATTCATGGCCTATGACACGGGGATATTTTGCAAAGGGATTATGTCCCCGATAAATATGACTGTCGGAACCGCAGATACCCGCCAGTTTCACTTTAATGCGAACTTCGCCCGGCGCAGGCTGCGGAAGCGCGCGCGTTTCGATAGTTAATGTATTCGGTTTTTCGATTACGATGCTTTTCATTTTTCGCTCCTTACCAGTTCCACAGTGTGCCGTCTTCCAGGCGGGCCACCGGCAAATAGGCTGGATCGTACGGATATTTCGCCGCCAGTTTTTCATCGAACTCAATGCCCAGTCCTGGCTTGTCGCCCGGATGCATATAGCCGCCCTCGAACGTCCAGTTATGCGGGAAAACCTCCAGCATCTGTTCGGAGTAGCCCATAAACTCCTGCACACCAAAGTTAGGCACCCACAGGTCGAAATGTAATGCAGCGGCCATACAAACCGGCGACAGATCGGACGGCCCATGCGAACCGGTACGCACCTGGTAGAGCGAGGCAAAATCAGCAATGCGGCGCATCCCGGTAATACCACCGGCATGGGTAAGCGTGGTGCGGATATAGTCAATCAATTGCTCTTCAATGAGCTGTTTGCAATCCCAGATACTGTTAAAGACTTCGCCTACGGCAATCGGCGTGACCGTATGCTGGCGGATGAGGCGGAAGCACGCCTGATTTTCAGCCGGCGTCGGGTCTTCCATCCAGAACAAACGATAGTCTTCAATACTTTTGCCAAAGCGGGCAGCCTCAATAGGCGTCAGTCGGTGATGCATATCGTGCAGAAGATGTTCATTAAACCCGAACGTATTACGCACGGCGTCAAACAGCTTTGGCGTAAAATCGAGATACTTTTCCGTTGACCACAATTGTTCTTCCGGCCACTGGCCTTTTGTCGCGGGCTCATAGGCCAGCCCCTTGCCTTTCGCCATGCCGTAGGTGGTTTTCATCCCCGGAACGCCGCACTGCACGCGGATTGCTTTGAACCCTTGCTCTTTATGACGCGCGTAGTCTTCCAGCACATCGTCGATGGTGTGGCCTGTGGTATGGCAATACACCATGACGCCTTCACGCGAAGCGCCGCCGAGTAACTGATACAACGGCATATTGGCGGCTTTGGCTTTAATATCCCATAGCGCCATATCAACCGCGGAAATGGCGGACATGGTGACAGGGCCACGGCGCCAGTACGCGCCTTTGTAGAAGAACTGCCAAATATCTTCGATGCGGCGAGCATCCCGCCCGATGAGCTGTGGGCACAGGTGATCGGTAAGGTACGAGGCCACCGGGAGCTCGCGTCCGTTCAGGGTGGCATCCCCCAGACCGGTGATCCCGTCTTCCGTGGTTATCTTTAAGGTGACGAAGTTACGCCCTGGACACGTAACAAAAACTTCAGCCCCTACAATCTTCATTTTTATTCCTTACATCGCATTATGGGATGCAGGAAATTTACCCAACTGAGCTACTACCATACAAGTATATTGATGTAAAAAGCGCTGCCAGATCACAAAATGTTCTGGTCGCGCGGCAATGTTACGTACGTCCCCATCCGACGACGATAATCAGCATTCCACACAGCGCGATCAGCGCGCCGCACCAGTCATAAACCGTGAGCCGGACGCCATCGACAACACGTAACCACAGGAGCGCAGTACAGACATATACCCCACCGTAAGCCGCATAAACCCGCCCACTCGCCGCCGGATGCAAGGTCAAAAGCCAGACGAATAACGCGAGTGACGCGGCGGCGGGCAGAAGCCACCACACGCTGGCGCCGCGCTTAAGCCATAGCCAGGGAAGAAAACATCCAATGATTTCACAGAGGGCGGTGACAAAGAAAAGCAGAGTCGTCTTTAGCATGAGATTCATTTGGTTACGAAATGATAAGTGATAATACAACAGAATATCGTTACGGTTATCCGGCCATTCTTGTGTATATGCCAGGCATAAGGATTGGTGTAGAATTTACAGGTGGTTTACCGCTTTTCCCCTCTAATGAAAGGATGTTGTGATGAACAATACGCTGAGCAAACGCCTGTGCCTGACGGCAATGCTTACGTTGGCGGCCGTTGTATATACTACTTCCGCATTCGCTGAAACCAGTAAACTGGTGATTGAATCGGGAGATAGCGCACAAAGTCGTCAGGAAGCGGCGATGGAAAAGGAACAATGGAACGACACTCGCAGTCTGCGCCAGAAAGTGAATACCCGCGCAGAAAAAGAGTGGGACAAAGCCGATGCCGCCTTTGATAACCGCGATAAATGCGAGCAAAGCGCCAACATCAACGCCTATTGGGAGCCCAATACGCTGCGGTGTCTGGATCGTCGTACAGGTCGCGTTATTACGCCCTAATGCAGGATAACTAAAAGGAAGTGTAAGGATACAGTATGACAAGTGACTACAAGGTCAGACTGCGCCCGCTTGAGCGTGAAGATTTACGATTTGTCCACCAGCTTGATAATAATGCCAGCGTTATGCGTTACTGGTTTGAAGAGCCGTATGAGGCTTTTGTCGAACTGTCGGATCTCTACGACAAACACATCCACGACCAAAGCGAACGGCGCTTTGTCGTCGAATGCGATGGTGAAAACGCCGGGCTGGTAGAACTGGTGGAAATTAACCATGTGCATCGGCGGGCGGAATTTCAGATTATTATCTCGCCGGAGTACCAGGGAAAAGGCCTGGCGTCACGCGCGGCCAAACTGGCGATGGATTACGGATTTACCGTACTCAATCTCTATAAATTGTATTTGATCGTCGATAAAGAGAATGAAAAAGCGATTCACATCTACCGTAAACTCGGGTTTAGAGTAGAAGGCGAGCTGATTCATGAGTTCTTCATTAACGGCGAATACCGTAACACCATCCGCATGTGTATCTTCCAGCAGCAGTATCTGGATGAACATAAAACGTCCGGTTCTACGCTCCTGAAACCCACCGCGCAGTAAACGTGGCGCGGCAGTCACGGAGAGTCGCACCGCGCCCGGTTTAGTAGTAATCGATACGATTTTTAATGGTGTAATGGTGGGACACTGCCGGCTTAACGCTCTCATCGACGATAACAAGCCGGCAGTCAACAGGGTTCGCGTACGCATCATATTCGCAGCTCTGTGTGACGTTGCCGACCTGTCGATCATCCACCCGGCTGACTGCCGTGTAATCCAGCTTTTTACGCGGGTCTGCGGAGGGTTTTGCCGTCACAGAGAGCGTATTCTGCGAGTTTATGGTTGTCTTACCTAGCGGATAGCCTTCGCTATCATAGCGATACTCGACTTTCATCTCTTTGCCCGTCGCCGATACCACAAAACCGTTGTCGTCCGTTTCCCAGGTCACGCCCGCCGAAGGCAACGCCGCCAGCTGGCACTTCCCCTGTAACTGCACCTTTTTTTCCAGCGTCTGAGCATCCCGGTAATAATTGGCATCCAGCACGAGCGCCAGCTCCGTATTATTCTCCAGATCGTGTAACTCAAGCGTATCAAAACAGCCTTCTTGTGAAAGCGTACCGGTGACCTGCTTCGCCACTTCGCCATTCTCACTCATCAATGTCTGGCTGAAATCCTTTACCGGACCACGTAATGGATCAAAATCAAATTCGTTCGAAAAACTGGCCATTTCCGGCGTAAAAGACTCAAGGGATTTCGGGTTATCACAACCTGCCAGTATCATGCACAATAACGTCAGTAAAAGAGGTTTCTTCACACGTGTCACCAGGATGAAAAGATATTTATCATCATATTAGCAAATACAGTTATTTACACGAAAAATGCTAAGCTTAGAACATCGTCATTAATCACAGGAGTTCATGATGAAAATCGCAACTGCAATAGCCGCTCTGGCGTTAGTTAGCGCCCCCTCGCTGGTGATGGCGGCACCGGGATCGTGCGAGAGAGTAAAAAGCGATATTGAACAACGTATCATCAATAACGGCGTGCCGGCGGATAATTTTACGCTCACTATCGTTCCTAACGACCAGGCCGATCAGCCGGACTCACAGGTGGTGGGCCATTGCGCGAACGACACGCATAAAATTCTTTATACCCGCACCAGCAGCGGCAATGCGCCAGCCAATACCTCTCCCGCTCAGGACGGTTCATCCGCCGAACCGCAATAACCTCCTCCTGCCCTCCGGGTCCGGAGGGTAACGCTCTTTGACATGGATTAATAATCCTTACTCCCAAAGGGGTAAACTCATTACATCATTAGCATGTTAATAATTTCGTTATAGTTATCAATATATAGCGAAATAATAACGACAATGGAGTGAGTGATGCCCGGAGAAAAGCAACAAACAGGCGTTAGCCGCAGGACGTTAGTGAAATCAGCGGCGCTTGGCTCACTGGCGCTGGCTGCCGGAGGCGTATCTTTACCGTTTGGGATGCGTACCGCGGCCGCGGCGGTGCAGCAGGCTATGCGCAACGAAGAAGATAAAATCGTCTGGGGCGCCTGTTCGGTCAACTGCGGCAGTCGCTGCGCCCTGCGTCTGCATGTAAAAGATAATGAAGTCTGGTGGGTTGAAACTGATAACACTGGCGACGATGTCTATGGCAATCATCAGGTTCGCGCCTGCCTGCGGGGCCGTTCAATCCGTCGGCGTATTAACCATCCGGATCGCCTTAACTATCCCATGAAACGCGTTGGCCGCCGCGGCGAAGGCAAATTTGAACGCATTAGCTGGCAGGAAGCACTGGACACCATTAGCGCCAGCCTGAAAAAGACCGTAGAGACCTACGGCAATGAAGCCGTTTATATCCACTACTCATCCGGCATCGTAGGCGGCAACATAACCCGCTCGTCGCCTGCCGCCTCGCCGGTGAAGCGTTTGATGAACTGCTACGGCGGTTCGTTGAATCAATACGGCTCATACAGTACCGCGCAAATTTCTTGCGCCATGCCCTACACCTATGGTTCCAACGACGGCAACAGCACATCTGATATCGAAAACAGTAAACTGGTGGTCATGTTCGGCAATAATCCGGCTGAAACACGCATGAGCGGCGGCGGCATTACCTGGTTTCTGGAGCAAGCGCGTGAACGCTCAAATGCGCGCATGATCGTAATAGATCCGCGCTATACCGATACCGCTGCCGGACGTGAAGACGAGTGGATACCGATTCGCCCCGGCACCGATGCCGCGCTGGTGGCGGGAATTGCCTGGGTATTGATTAACGAAAATCTCGTTGACCAGCCTTTTCTCGATAACTATTGCATCGGCTACGATGAAAAGACCCTTCCGGCTGACGCGCCCCCCAATGGCCATTATAAGGCTTATATTTTGGGCCAGGGCGAGGACGGTATCGCCAAAACGCCGCAGTGGGCATCGCATATTACCGGCATCCCCGCCGATCGGATTATCAAACTGGCGCGCGAGATAGGCAGCGTCAAGCCGGCCTACATCTGTCAGGGTTGGGGCCCGCAGCGTCAGGCGAACGGCGAACAAACCGCTCGCGCCATCGCCATGTTACCGATTCTGACCGGCAACGTCGGCATTCATGGCGGTAATAGCGGCGCACGCGAATCCACTTACACCATTACCATTGAACGTCTGCCGGTCCTGGAGAATCCCGTTAAAACCGCCATCTCCTGCTTTAGCTGGACGGACGCCATTGCGCGCGGCCCGGAAATGACCGCCCTGCGCGACGGCGTACGCGGCAAAGATAAGCTGGATGTCCCGATCAAATTTCTATGGAACTACGCTGGCAACACCCTGATTAATCAGCATTCGGATATTAATAAAACCCATGAAATTCTTCAGGATGAAGCGAAATGCGAAATGATTGTGGTCATCGACAACTTTATGACCTCTTCCGCGAAGTACGCTGATATTTTACTGCCGGATCTCATGACCGTCGAACAGGAGGATATCATCCCCAATGATTACGCCGGCAATATGGGATATCTGATTTTTATCCAACCGGCGACGACGCCTAAGTTCGAGCGCAAGCCCATCTACTGGGTACTCAGCGAAATCGCCAGACGCCTCGGCGACGATGTGTATCAGCGGTTTACCGAAGGCCGTACACAGGCGCAATGGCTGCAATATCTGTACGCCAAAATGCAGGCAAGAGATCCGGCATTGCCCGCGTATGACGATCTGAAAAAAATGGGCATCTATAAACGCAAAGATCCCAACGGCCACTTTGTCGCCTATAAAAAATTTCGTGAAGATCCGCAGGCCAATCCGTTAAAAACGCCGTCCGGTAAAATCGAAATCTACTCAAGCAAACTCGCTCACATCGCCAGTACCTGGGAGCTGGCGGAAGGCGACGTGATAAGCCCACTGCCGATTTATACCCCTACTTTTGAAGGATGGGACGATCCGAAGCGGAGCACCTTCCCGCTACAGCTGTTTGGCTTTCACTATAAATCCCGTACCCATTCAAGCTACGGCAATATTGATGTTCTGCAGGCCGCCTGTCGCCAGGAGGTGTGGATAAATCCGCTCGATGCGCAAAAACGCGGTATCGCGAATGGCGATAAGGTTCGCGTCTTTAACGATCGTGGAGAGGTGCGTCTACCCGCCAAAGTCACGCCGCGTATTCTGCCGGGTGTCAGCGCGATGGGTCAGGGCGCATGGCATAATGCGGATATGGCTGGCGATAAAATTGACCACGGCGCCTGCATCAATACGCTCACGACGCTGCGTCCTTCCCCCCTGGCAAAAGGGAATCCTCAACATACAAATCTGGTGGAAATCGAAAAAATCTAAGCCGCCTGCTCCGGGACGTTTTTACGCGCCCGGAGCTCCCCGTTTTGCGAACACAACGACATTTAAAACTCTTTTTTGGATGAGCATAGTGAGCTGTTATGAAAATCACCAACCCTGAGGCATTAATGGCGGCCAGTATCAGCCGACGAAGCCTGGTGAAAACCTCCGCTATCGGTAGCCTTGCGCTTGCCAGTAGCGCTTTCACCCTTCCGTTCTCCCGCATCGCCCACGCCGCAGCAGACCTCGCATCCGGCAATGTGGCAGAAAAAGCGGTCTGGAGTTCATGTACCGTTAACTGCGGCAGCCGCTGCCTGCTGCGCCTGCACGTAAAAGATGACACCGTATATTGGGTTGAATCAGATACCACGGGCAACGATGAATATGGCAACCATCAGGTACGCGCCTGCCTGCGCGGTCGTTCTATTCGTCGCCGGATGAATCATCCCGATCGCCTGAAATATCCGATGAAACGCGTTGGTAAACGAGGAGAAGGCAAATTCGAACGTATCAGTTGGGATGAAGCGTTGGATACCATCGGCGATAACCTGAAACGTATCCTCAAGGATTACGGCAACGAAGCGGTACATGTCCTTTACGGTACCGGCGTGGACGGCGGCAATATTACCAATTCTAACGTACCGTATCGCCTGATGAACGCCTGCGGCGGCTATCTCAGCCGTTACGGTAGCTACAGCACCGCCCAAATCAGCGCGGCCATGAGCTATATGTTCGGCGGCAACGACGGCAATAGTCCGGATGATATCGCCAATACAAAACTGGTGGTGATGTTTGGCAATAACCCCGCGGAAACACGTATGAGCGGCGGCGGCGTGACATACTATGTCGAACAGGCGCGCGAACGCTCCAACGCCCGGATGATCGTCATTGACCCGCGTTATAACGACACTGCTGCCGGCCGCGAAGACGAGTGGCTGCCGATTCGCCCGGGTACCGATGGCGCGCTGGCGGCGGCAATCGCCTGGGTGCTGATTACCGAAGATCTTATTGATAAACCGTTTCTGGATAAATACTGCATCGGCTACGACGAAACCACTCTGCCCGCCTCGGCCCCGCGTAACGCGCACTATAAAGCCTATATTTTGGGTCAGGGCGACGACGGTATTGCTAAAACGCCGCAATGGGCCGCGCAGATTACCAGTATTCCGGCGGAAAAAATCATTCAACTGGCGCGGGAAATCGGCTCGGCGAAACCGGCTTACATTTGCCAGGGCTGGGGACCGCAACGCCACTCTAACGGGGAGCAGACCGCACGCGCAATCGCCATGCTGTCTGTACTCACCGGTAACGTCGGCATAAATGGCGGTAATTCCGGCGTGCGCGAAGGCACCTGGGATCTGGGCGTCGAATGGTTTTCTATGCTGGAGAACCCGGTAAAAACCCAGATTTCGGTCTTTACCTGGACCGACGCTATCGATCATGGCGCGGAAATGACCGCCACACGCGACGGCGTGCGGGGAAAAGACAAGCTCGACGTGCCGATCAAATTTTTGTGGTGCTACGCCAGTAATACGCTGATCAATCAGCATGGCGATATCGCCCACACCCACGAGGTGCTTCAGGACGACAGTAAATGTGAAATGATCGTCGGTATCGAGCACTTTATGACCGCGTCGGCAAAATATTGCGACATTCTGCTGCCTGATTTAATGCCGACCGAGCAGGAAGATCTGATTTCCCACGAATCCGCAGGCAATATGGGCTATGTCATTCTTGGTCAGCCCGCCACCTCGCCGAAATTTGAAAGAAAGCCCATTTACTGGACGCTCAGTGAAGTGGCTAAACGGCTTGGTCCGGACGTATACCAGACCTTCACAGAAGGCCGCACGCAGCATGAGTGGGTCAAATACCTGCACGCAAAAACCAAAGCACGTAACCCGGAAATGCCGGATTACGAAGAGATGAAACAGACAGGAATTTTCAAGAAAAAATGCCCGGAGGAGCACTACGTCGCTTTCCGCGCCTTCCGCGAAGACCCTGCCGCCAACCCACTGAAAACGCCGTCCGGTAAAATCGAAATCTATTCCGAGCGTCTGGCAACCCTCGCCAACACGTGGGAGCTGAAGAAAGATGAGATTATCCATCCTTTACCCGCCTATACGCCAGGCTTTGACGGTTGGGACGATCCGCTTCGTCAGCGCTACCCGCTACAGCTAACCGGCTTCCACTATAAAGCGCGTACCCACTCCAGCTACGGCAATATCGACGTCCTGCAACAGGCATGTCCGCAGGAGATCTGGATCAACCCGATTGATGCGCAAGCGCGCGGCATTCAGCACGGCGACACCGTGCGGGTCTTTAACCAGAACGGAGAGATGCTCATTCCGGCAAAAGTCACGCCGCGCATATTGCCTGGCGTCACCGCTATCGGCCAGGGCGCCTGGTTAAATGCCGACATGTTTGGCGACAAAGTCGATCGCGGCGGCTCCATTAACATTCTGACGTCGCACCGGCCTTCCCCACTGGCGAAAGGTAATCCGTCACACAGTAATCTTGTTCAGGTTGAAAAGGCGTAAGGAGTAACCGATGACAACCCAGTATGGATTTTTTATTGATTCCAGCCGTTGCACCGGTTGCAAAACCTGCGAACTGGCCTGCAAGGACTACAAAGATTTGACCCCGGATGTCAGCTTCCGCCGCATTTATGAGTATGCAGGCGGCGACTGGCAGGAAGATAACGGCGTCTGGCACCAGAACGTCTTTGCCTACTATCTCTCCATCTCCTGTAACCACTGCGAAGACCCGGCCTGTACCAAAGTCTGCCCGAGCGGCGCGATGCACAAGCGCGATGACGGTTTTGTGGTGGTGAACGAAGAGGTCTGTATCGGCTGCCGCTACTGCCACATGGCCTGCCCGTACGGCGCGCCGCAGTACAACGCCGCCAAAGGTCATATGACCAAGTGCGATGGCTGTTATGATCGCGTCGCCGACGGCAAAAAGCCTATCTGCGTGGAATCCTGCCCGCTGCGGGCGCTGGATTTCGGCCCGATAGACGAGCTGCGTAAAAAACACGGTGAGCTGGCTGCCGTCGCGCCGCTGCCGCGCGCGCATTTCACGAAGCCGAATATTGTGATTAAACCCAACGCCAACAGCCGCCCGACCGGGGACACTACCGGTTATCTGGCCAATCCGAAGGAGGTATAAGATGGGAAGTGGATGGCATGAATGGCCGTTGATGATCTTCACGGTCTTTGGTCAGTGCGTGGTCGGCGCGTTAATCGTTAGCGGACTGGGCTGGCTGACGGCAAAAGACGATACCATCGCCCGTCAGCGCATCGTGCGCAGCATGTTTTTTCTGTGGCTGGTGATGGGACTGGGATTCCTCGCGTCGATTATGCATCTCGGCTCGCCGATGCGCGCGTTTAACTCGCTTAACCGCGTAGGCGCTTCCGCACTGAGTAATGAAATCGCCGCAGGATCGGTGTTCTTTGCCGTAGGCGGCATCTGGTGGCTGGTGGCGGTACTCGGTAAAATGCCCCCGGCGCTGGGTAAAGTGTGGCTGCTGGTCAGTATGGCGCTCGGCGTTGCATTCATCTGGGCAATGACGCTCGTTTATCAGATAGATACCGTGCCAACCTGGTATAATGGCTACACCACGCTGGCCTTTTTCCTCACGGCATTCCTGTGCGGCCCGGTGTTTGCGGCGCTACTGCTACGCATCGCGCGCGTCCCATTTTGCAGCGTGACGTTTGCCAGTATTAGCGGCCTGGCATTGGTGGTGTGCGTGGCGGTCATCGTACTACAGGGACTGTCTCTCTCAACCATTCACAGTTCCGTGCAACAGGCCAGCCATCTCGTACCGGATTACGGTATGCTACAGGTCTGGCGCATTGTCTTGCTTGCTGCCGGATTAGGCTGCTGGCTATGTCCGCTAATCCGTCGCCGCGAACCGCATACCGTTGGTTTGCTGCTCGGTGTCGTGCTGGTGCTGGCAGGCGAAATTATTGGCCGCGGACTTTTTTATGGCCTGCATATGACCGTAGGTATGGCCGTCGCAGGTTAATTTATGCGTGCGGGGCGACCCGCACCTTTCGGGATTGTTTGAATGACCACTTTTTTACAACGTGATGATTTTGCAGTAACGGCGCGTGTTCTTGGCGCGTTGTTTTATTATTCGCCGGAAAGCCACGAAACCGCTCCTCTGGTTCAGGCGCTATTAACCGACGACTGGCAGGCGCAGTGGCCGCTTGATGCCGAGGCGCTTGCGCCTGTGGCGGCTATGTTTAAGACCCACAGCGAAGAGTCGTTGCCACAGGCCTGGCAGCGTCTGTTTATCGGCCCTTACGCTCTGCCGTCTCCGCCGTGGGGTTCCGTCTGGCTGGATCGTGAGAGCGTATTATTTGGCGATTCTACGCTGGCGCTACGTCAGTGGATGCGCGAAAACGGAATTCAGTTTGAAATGCAACAAAACGAGCCAGAAGATCATTTTGGGTCGCTGTTGCTGCTGGCGGCCTGGCTTGCCGAGAATGATCGTCATCATGAATGCGAACAACTCCTGGCCTGGCATCTGTTTCCGTGGTCGTCCCGCTTTCTGGACGTATTTATCGATCATGCCGGGCATCCGTTTTATCAGGCGTTGGGGCAACTGGCGCGTCTGACGCTGGCGCAATGGCAAGCTCAACTCATTATTCCCGTCGCTGTAAAACCGTTATTCCGTTAATCCCCACAAAAGGCAGGATTTTACCTGCCTTTTCTCTCATTGCGGCCTATTTTTATCTACAAAAAGTGACAACGTCACACCACGCTTCTATTTTTAAGATAATTCTTTATCGTGAATGTTCACGCTAAGCCGCATAAGGGCAAAACATAATTGTTAATAGATGTTTAACAGTGTTAAACATCACGCTCCGCTGGAATCCTTCCCAACCTGTTGCTATAGCTCAAAGTACCCTGCCGGAACATGGCATAACAACACGCGACTCTTAACGTCGCCATAACACATGCAAACAGGGAGACACACCGCAATGCACACCCACACCCTAAAACGCGTACTTGGGTTCACTATCGTCATTCTGCTGTTACTGGCGCTGTTTATCTGGGGAATCGGTCTGGAGACGCTGAAAGCGCGTCAGGTCGATCTGCTGTATCTCGGACAACGGCATTTGATGCTGGTATTTACGTCCATGTTTTTTGCTTTACTGGTCGGTATCCCGAGTGGGATTTTACTCAGCCGACCTGCGGCAAAAGGATTTGCTGAATATGTCATGCAAATCTTTAATGTTGGTAATACCTTGCCGCCGCTGGCCGTCCTGGCCTTAGCGATGGTGATTATCGGGATCGGCGATACGCCCGCCATTGTCGCGCTATTTCTGGCTTCTCTTCTGCCTATCGTCCGCAATACCTATACAGGCCTCTGTTCCGTTCCCGCCTCACTGATTGAAGCGGCGAACGGGATTGGGATGACAAAATGGCAGCGGCTTCGTCAGGTAGAGCTACCTAATGCGTGGCCAGTGATGCTGTCCGGTATTCGCATCGCGACCGCCATCAATGTCGGCACCGCGCCCCTGGCCTTTCTGATTGGCGCCAGCAGCTACGGCGAGCTGATTTTCCCGGGGATTTATCTCAACGATTTTCCGACGTTGATTCTCGGCGCAACGGCCACGGCGTTATTCGCGCTGATTCTTGACACTCTGCTTGCCTGGTTTGGGCGACGCCTTAGCCCTCATACCGTCTGAACGCATAAATAACAATAAGGAGCGTTAAATGAGACTCAAAAAACACCTGTTGGGATGGCTTGCCGCAACGCTGTTGTTCAGTAGCCAGACGCAGGCCGCGCCGCTGGTTCTCGCCACCAAAAGCTTTACCGAGCAGCATATTCTTTCCGCTATGACCGTTCAGTATTTGCAGAAGAAAGGCTTTCAGGTTCAGCCGCAAACCAATATCGCCGCGGTGATTTCACGTAATGCGATGGTGAATAAACAAATTGATATTACCTGGGAATACACCGGTACATCGCTGATTATTTTCAACCGTATCGATAAGCGCATGAGTCCACAGGAAACCTACGACACGGTAAAACGCCTGGATGCGAAGCTGGGCCTGGTATGGCTCAAACCGGCTGACATGAACAATACTTACGCGTTCGCGATGCAGCGCAAACGCGCCGAGTCGGAAAATATCACCACCATCTCGCAGATGGTGGCAAAAATCGAACAAGTCCGGCAGAACGATCCTGACCACAACTGGATGCTCGGTCTCGATCTGGAATTTGCCGGGCGCAGCGATGGGATGAAGCCCCTTCAGCAAGCCTACCAAATGCAGCTTGATCGCCCGCAAATACGACAGATGGACCCAGGGCTGGTCTATAACGCCGTTCGGGATGGGCTGGTTGACGCCGGGCTGGTCTATACCACCGACGGACGGGTGAAAGGGTTTGATCTGAAAGTGCTGGAAGATGATAAAGGCTTCTTTCCAAGTTACGCTGTCACGCCCGTGGTGCGTAAAGAGGTGCTGGAGGCCAATCCTGGCCTTGATGACGCCTTAAACACCCTTTCCGGCCTGCTCAATAACGATGTGATATCGACCCTAAACGCCCAGGTCGATATCGAGCATCGCACGCCGCAACAGGTAGCCCATCAATTTTTGCAGGACAAAGGTCTGCTGTAAGGAGCGCCTATGGATACGATACATTATATGCTGGATAACGCAGGCTATCTCGCCAGCCTTACCTTTCAGCATCTCTGGCTGGTCGCGCTGGCCGTCGGTCTGGCGATTATCATCGGCGTACCGTTAGGCGTTTTGATTGTACGCCACAAATGGCTGGCAACGCCGGTACTGGGCGCCGCCACGCTACTTCTTACCATTCCGTCTATCGCGCTGTTTGGATTAATGATCCCGCTCTTTTCGCTGATCGGACATGGTATTGGCGTTCTGCCCGCCGTGACGGCCGTTTTTCTCTACTCTTTACTGCCGATTGTGCGTAATACCCATACTGCGCTTGATAGTTTGCCGCCCGGTCTGCGTGAAGCGGGACGCGGCATCGGTATGACTTTCTGGCAACGGCTGCGCTGGGTCGAAATCCCAATGGCCCTACCGGTTATTTTCGGGGGTATCCGCACCGCGGTAGTGATGAATATCGGCGTAATGGCGATTGCCGCGGTGATCGGCGCCGGCGGTCTGGGACTGCTACTGTTAAACGGCATTAGCGGCAGCGATATTCGCATGTTAATTGCCGGCGCGCTGATGATCTGTCTACTGGCAATTGTACTTGACTGGCTGTTGCATCGTCTGCAAGTCGTACTGACACCTAAGGGGATACGATAATGATAAAACTGGAAAATCTCACCAAACAATTTGTACAGAAAAAGGGTCAGCCGCTAAAAGCCGTCGACAACGTCAACCTGAACGTGCCGGAAGGCGAAATGTGCGTACTACTTGGCCCCTCCGGCTGCGGCAAAACCACCACGTTAAAGATGATCAACCGGCTGATCGCGCCCAGCAGCGGTAATATTCTTATCAACGGCGAGAATACCAACGATATGGATACGGTAACGCTACGCCGCAATATTGGGTATGTTATCCAGCAGATCGGCCTGTTTCCTAATATGACGATTGAAGAAAATATTACCGTTGTGCCGCGCATGTTGGGTTGGGACAAAGCGCGCTGCAAGCAACGCGCCGAAGAGTTGATGGACATGGTGGCGCTGGATGCCAGAAAATTTCTGCATCGCTATCCAAAGGAGATGTCCGGGGGACAGCAACAGCGTATTGGCGTGATCCGCGCTCTGGCCGCCGATCCGCCGGTACTGCTGATGGATGAGCCCTTCGGCGCGGTGGACCCCATTAACCGCGAAGTGATCCAGAACCAGTTTCTGGATATGCAGCGTAAGCTAAAAAAGACCGTGATGCTGGTCAGCCATGATATCGACGAAGCGCTAAAGCTCGGCGACCGTATCGCCGTGTTCCGTCAGGGGCGAATTGTACAGTGCGCCAGTCCTGATGAATTGCTGGCCAAACCGGCTAACGAGTTTGTCGGGTCGTTTGTCGGTCAGGACAGAACGTTAAAGCGTTTGCTACTGGTCTCCGCGGGCGATGTTACCGACCAACAGCCAACCATTACCGCGCGGCCTTCCATGCCGTTAAGCGAGGCATTCGGCATTATGGATGATCACGATATTCGCGCCATTACCGTCATTGACAACGACGGTAAGCCACTGGGATTTGTGAAGCGCCGGGAGGCGCGGAACGCCAGCGGAATCTGCGCCGATATCACCCATCCTTTCCGTATTACGGGCAAAGCGGAAGATAATCTGCGTATTGTGCTGTCCAGATTGTACGAAAGTAATACTAGCTGGATGCCGATCGTTGATGAAGACGGACGCTATAACGGTGAAATCTCTCAGGATTACATCGCCGATTATCTCAGCTCAGGCCGCACGCGTCGGGCGCTAAATATTCACGAAAGCAGCTAACGTTGCCGCCGGATGGCCTCTCGCTATCCGGCAGTATCATTATTGTACGCAATATTATATCGCACATAGTGCTTTTGCGTCTGACGCCATTTCCCCGCAGAATAGGCTATCCTGAAACTCCCTGTTTACCCGCTCATGCATCGTTTACACGCTTACCCGGATCTGCGCGCGATGTTTCGTCGCCTGCTGATCGCTACGCTCATCGGTATTCTCGCGGCGCTGGCTGTCGCCGCCTTCCGTCATGCGATGCAATTGCTGGAGTGGATTTTCCTGAGTAATGACACCGGCAGTCTGGTGAATGCGGCTGAGGGGCTTTCGCCCTGGCGACGGCTGATTACGCCGGCGCTTGGCGGCCTGGCCGCTGGTCTGTTGCTGTGGGGGTGGCAAAAAATGAACCAACAGCGCCCCCATGCGCCCACTGACTATATGGAAGCATTGCAAACCGACGGGCAATTTGACGTTGGCGCCAGTCTGGTGAAATCGCTGGCCTCGCTGCTGGTCGTGGTCAGCGGCAGCGCAATTGGTCGCGAAGGCGCAATGATCCTCCTCGCCGCGCTGGCGGCATCCAGCTTTGCCCGACGCTTCACGCCGCGTGAGGAATGGAAATTATGGATCGCCAGCGGCGCCGCTGCGGGCATGGCGGGCGCTTACCATTCGCCGCTGGCGGGCAGCCTGTTTATCGCGGAGATCCTGTTCGGTACCTTAATGCTGGCTTCCCTCGGCCCGGTTGTCGTTTCCGCCGTCGTCGCCCTGCTAACCACCCATGTATTAAACGGTAGCGATTCACTACTCTATACCGTACATCTGACCGTTGATCTCCACGCGCGGGAGTACGTCATGATAGTCAGTACCGGCCTGGTCGCCGGTCTGTGCGGCCCATTGCTGATGTGGCTGATGACGGCCAGCCATAATAGTTTCTTACGCTTAAAACTGTCCCCGCCCTGGCAACTGGCGTTGGGCGGGCTTATTGTCGGATTACTGTCGTTACTCACGCCCACGGTATGGGGAAACGGCTATAGCGTCGTACAATCATTTTTGCTCTCTCCGCCGCTATTCTCGCTGATTGGCGGAATTTTTGCGTGCAAAATCCTGGCGGTGCTCGCCAGCAGCGGGTCTGGCGCGCCGGGCGGCGTCTTTACGCCAACATTATTTGTCGGATTATCCATTGGAATGTTTCTGGGTCGGATATGGGGATTCTGGCTGCCAGGCTCGGATGAAATAGCGATTTTATTGGGGCTGGTGGGTATGGCGACGCTACTGGCGGCGACAACCCATGCGCCGATAATGTCCACCCTGATGATTTGTGAAATGACCGGCGAGTATCAGTTACTCCCCGGTCTGCTGATTGCCTGTGTAGTCGCGTCAGTGCTCTCGCGAACGTTACGCCATGATTCTATCTACCGCCAGCACGCTGCCGAGCATTGACAAACGAATATACTGCCCCAGCTCACGCTGCTCGGCGCGCGGCAGGTACGGTAACTCGCCAATCAGCGGCGCTGGCAGTTTTTTCCCAAGCACATCAATAATTTCAGCATAATGCGCCAGGCCAGGATTGATACGATTCGCCACCCAGCCAATTAATGGCAGTCCATCGTTAGCGACAGCTTGCGCAGTCAGTAGCGCATGATTAATGCACCCCTCCTGAATCCCTACCACCATCAATACCGGTAACTGTTCCTGTACCACCCATTCAGACAATGGACGTAAATCATTCATCAAACTACGCCAGCCGCCAGTACCCTCCACAACCACGTGGTCCACTTTATCGCTCAGGCTCGCCAGACCGTTGGACAGCAAGGTGTAATTTATAGGACAGCTATGCGCGACGCTGCTTTCTTCTTCGCTTAACGCGATCGGATTAATCGCCTCATACGGCAACTCCAGCGAAGAGACGCTTTGCAATACCAGCGCATCTTTGTTGCGCATCCCTTCTGCAGTCTCTTTGCTCCCTTTAGCGACAGGTTTATACCCTGCAACGCTCTTACCACTCGACGCTAACGCTTGTAGTAATGCGCGGGAAACCACCGTCTTCCCAACAGAAGTGTCTGTACCTGTAATAAAGAAACGCTTCAGCATCACTAACTCCACCGTTATGCTTCGAAAATATAAGCCAAGAAAATAATACAGTGGAGAAAGTCTAAGATATGGCAAGGGCAATCAGCTTGAGTTAGCGCAAATTTTTGTACAACAGTTAAAAAATGTTAACCCTGTAATAGACGAATCAACAAAGAGCCGTTATACATCGCGTCTTTTACCAACGCCGCCCCGGCCATCGTGCCCTGGTTGGTAAACTGCGTGCTTTCCACAACCGTATTCCTGCTGTAGGCGGGCAGCGCCTGTTGACGGATACTGTCAGCAATGGCTGGAAAAAGGATATCAGCCGCTTTACTTAGCGGCGAACCAATAAGAATTTTTTGCGGATTAAATAAATTCACCATGATAGCCAGAATGCGTCCGACATGCGCGCCAACGCCGCTAATAATATCTTTTGCTAATAGATCTCCCTGCATCGCCGCCTGACACAGTGAATCTACCGTTAACGGCTGGCCGTGCAACATTGAACTCATCGACTGATTGAGCCGAAGCTGCGTAAGTTCCAGCACGCTATCGACGCTGGCGATGGTCTCCAGACAGCCATGATTACCGCAATAACAGCGCTTACCATAAGGATCGACCTGGGTATGCCCAATCTCTACCAGACTGCTACTGCCCGCATGAAGCAAATGACCGTCGGTGATAACGCCCGCCCCCACATTATGATCAATCACCACCTGGATAACGTCGCGCGCGCCGCGTGAGGCGCCAAAAAGCGCCTCTGCCATCGTCCAGGCGCTAATATCATGCTGAATGTAAACCGGTACGCCGGTGTGCCGCTCCAGCGCATCTCCCAAAGGCATCTCTTTGACATCTTCGTAATACGGCATCCGGTGCACAACGCCGTTTTCGGTATCGATAATGCCCGGTAACGTAATGGCAATGGAGGTCAGACGCTCCAGTTTCTGCTGATGGCGGGTAAAAAATCGATCAACGTGCGTAATAATTCGCTCAAGCAACGGCGTAGCTTCGTTTAACGGCAGCGCCAGACACTCTTCTACCACCAGTTTGCTGCTAAGATCGCGCAGTGCAAGGAAAATTTCGCCACGGCTAATACGAATAGATAAATAGTGCCAGGCTTCCGTTTCCACCATCAGCCCGACGGCGGGGCGTCCACGACTGCCCGCTTCTTTAATTTCAAGTTCCTGAACCAAATGCGCTTCCAGCATTTCGCGAACAATTTTCGTAATACTGGCAGGCGCTAACTGCGCCAGACGAGACAGGTCAATTCGCGATACCGGTCCGAGCTGATCAATCAGGCGATACACTGCGCCAGCATTGGTCTGCTTAATTTGATCGATATGCCCAGGCTGACTATCAGCAACCACCGCTCACTCCCTTTATTTTCGCGCTCCGAAATAATCTGTGTGCTATGGTGAAACACTTCAATACTCGCCGTCAACTTTTTGCTTAGCCGTGTGATTAACTGCACATTTTCACCCTTTTTAAGCGTAATTAATCCTGTCGGGCAGCCAGTAATAGCAGTTGGCAAAACCGCTGTACGGCATGACTCTGTTCATGATGCTTCGGCCATACCAGCCACATTTCAGATACGGCGTCCTCTTCTGCCAGGGGAACCCAGCGCATCTCGCTCATCTGTACACGCTTAAAGGATGCCGGCAGAATCGAGACACCCAGTCCCGCCGCTACCAGACCGATAATGGTCATTGCCTCGCCAACCTCCTGCGTGATGGTCGGCGACAGGTTATAGCGCCGCATCAGGCCGAGGATATCGTCGTAGAGGCCCGTCCCGACATGCGGATCGAAAAAGACGAAAGGTTCTTCCGCCAGTTCTGTCAGACTGACGACCGGCTTTTGCGCCAGCCGATGTTCGCGCGGGATCATGGCCATAAGCGGCTCATGCAAAATCACCTCGCGATTAAGTGTGTCGGGCAACGGCGTATTCCGCAGTAAGCCAATATCCAGTACGCCTTCGTTGAGCGGCGCGATTTGCTCACGCGTATTCATTTCACGCGTTTGCATATGCACCCCCGGATAGGACTGGCGGAACAGCGAAAAGGTATGCGATACCGCCCGAATAAAAGGCGCTGAAGACGTAAAGCCAATACGGATTTCACCCGCTTCGCCCTGATGCAACCGCTCGGCGCGAGCGGCGGCGTCGTTTACCAGACTCAGGATGTGTCGGCTATCCACCAGGAACTGTCGCCCGGCGGCGGTTAACGCTACGCTGCGGTTAGTCCGCGCCAGTAATCGCGCGCCGACCTGCTGCTCCAGAATTTGTATCTGCTGACTCAGCGGCGGCTGCGAGATATTGAGGCGCGCGGCGGCGCGACCAAAATGCAGCTCTTCTGCTACCGCCACAAAGTAACGTAAATGACGTAATTCGATATTCATATTTTTAACGTCTTATTTGAGACAATTAATATATTAGACAGAATATTTTGCTTTTTCTATGCTTTACATGTCGGTTATACCCGTCTCCTGTTGACGGAGATGTAAAGCAAGGATTTAACGTGAGTCGTACAACTATTCTCGATGACGCCACGGCGAGCGATATCGATGAACAACGCCATTCTCAGCCGGTTCAATTTATTAAACGCGGTACAGCGCCTTTCATGCGCGTCACGCTGGCCCTTTTTTCCGCGGGCCTGGCGACTTTCGCGCTCCTTTATTGCGTTCAGCCTATACTACCGGTACTTTCCCAGGAGTTTGGCGTCTCCCCCGCCAGCAGCAGCGTTTCACTTTCTATTTCTACCGCCATGCTGGCTATCGGCTTACTTTTTACCGGCCCGCTTTCTGATGCGATAGGCCGTAAACCGGTGATGGTCACCGCCTTGTTATTAGCCTCCTGCTGCACATTGTTATCAACCATGATGACCAGCTGGCATGGTATTCTGATTATGCGCGCGCTGATCGGTCTGTCGTTAAGCGGCGTCGCCGCGGTGGGAATGACCTACCTGAGCGAAGAAATCCATCCCAGCTTTGTCGCTTTCTCTATGGGGCTTTATATTAGCGGTAATTCCATCGGCGGGATGAGCGGGCGTTTATTAAGCGGCGTCATGACCGACTTTTTTAACTGGCGCATCGCGCTGGCGGCCATCGGATGCTTTGCGCTGGCGTCCGCGCTGATGTTCTGGAAGATTTTACCCGCCTCGCAACATTTCCGTCCCACGTCGCTACGGCCTAAAACGCTATTTATTAATTTTCGTCTCCACTGGCGCGATCGAGGGTTACCTCTGCTGTTTGCGGAAGGCTTTTTACTGATGGGCGCGTTCGTCACCCTGTTTAACTACATTGGCTATCGCCTGATGCTCTCCCCCTGGGAATTAAGCCAGGCCGTGGTCGGACTGTTATCCGTAGCCTATCTCACCGGCACATGGAGTTCGCCGAAAGCTGGCGCAATGACCTCACGCTATGGCCGGGGGCCAGTGATGCTGTTCTCTACCGCAGTAATGCTGGGTGGGCTTTTACTGACGCTTTTTACCTCGCTTTGGCTGATTTTTGCCGGGATGCTGCTTTTTTCCGCCGGCTTTTTCGCCGCGCACTCCGTGGCCAGTAGTTGGATTGGCCCGCGTGCGCGCCGGGCGAAGGGACAGGCCTCGTCACTTTATCTTTTCAGCTATTATCTGGGGTCCAGTATCGCCGGGACGCTAGGCGGCGTATTCTGGCATAGTTACGGCTGGAACGGCGTAGGTGGTTTTATCGCGCTAATGCTGGTGCTGGCCATCCTGGTCGGGACGCGGTTACATCATCGTCTTCACGCCTGAAAAGAAATAATCCGGCGATAGCAACGTGCGCTATCGCCGGGCTGGTTTCACGCCACGACTCACTGTTCACCATAGACCTGTCAGGCTTGATACGCCCATAACTTCTCTAATTGCATCCAGCGCCAGAAGCGTAAATACCACCCAGATTATCGGATTCATATACGGTGTGCTTGTTATTCTGGAGGGCGGATATTACCGACTCTGCGGCCAAAAATAACGGCCGGTAACGTAAAGCTACCTATTATGGTGGGAGCTTACATCGCGTTACCGGGGGATTGTACATAACGTTACATGCCGAAACCAATCACTCACGGAAGCCTTTTGATAACAGCGATATAGTCATTTCACCGGCCCCGCAGTGGGGTTGAATGAAAACCAAATCGAGGGTATCAAAATGAAAAAAGTATTAGCTCTGGTTGTTGCCGCTGCAATGGGTCTCTCTTCCGCAGCATTCGCGGCTGAGACTGCAACGCCTGCGAAAACCGCAGCGCCTGCCAAAACAACCCAGACCACCCAGCACCACAAAAAACAGCATAAAAAAACCGTTGAGCAAAAAGCGCAGGCGGCTAAAAAGCACCAGAAAAAAGGTGGTAAAGCGCCAGCCAAAACCACGTCAAAACCAACTACTCAACCGGCTGCGTAAGTCGTAACATGCTGCGGCGCGCCCCCGCGCCCGTTTTTACGGCGCTAAATTGTTCTGGTTTAGCGCCGCCTTCCGGGAGGGCAAAAAAGTGTCTCGCTACCGCTTTGAGCTCATTCTTATCGTGCTTATTTTATGCGCCGTTATTGCCACGCATTTCTATCTTTCCTGAGTGTAGTTATCTGATTTTACTCCCACTTTCTTACCGTCACGTCTATAGTAGTACTGAGGGTTTGTTGTTAATAATCATAATTACCCACCAGAGTGTGATATGCATAAAACCATTGCTGTATTACTGGGCATAGTGTGTTTTTTACCGGTTATGGCGAAAGCCAGGGGGGCTGAAACAGACGCCACGGATGCCAGCGACGTCAAAACGCTTTTTTTTAACCATGATGATCGGGTGCCCGTCGCCGATCCTACCCAATCGCCGTGGGATGCCATCGGGCAACTAGAGACCGCCAGCGGTAATTTGTGTACGGCAACGCTTATCTCCCCGCATATCGCCCTGACAGCAGGTCACTGCCTGCTAACGCCACCGAAAGGAAAACCAGACAAGGCGGTTGCGCTGCGTTTTGTGGCGCGAAAAGGAGTATGGCGCTATGAAATCCACGGCATTGAAGGCCGCGTTGAACCGTCGCTGGGCCGACGCCTGAAAGCGGATGGCGATGGCTGGATTGTGCCGCCTGCCGCGGCAAGCTGGGATTTTGGTCTGGTAATATTGCGCTACCCACCTTCCGGTATCACGCCAGTGCCTTTATTTACCGGCGATAAAGCGGCGCTCACTGCGGCGTTGAAAGCCGCAGACCGAAAAGTCACGCAGTCCGGTTATCCGGAAGATCATCTGAATGCGCTCTATTCCCATCAGGATTGCGTCGTGACCGGCTGGGCGCAGAATGCCGTACTCTCACACCAGTGCGACACGTTACCTGGCGACAGCGGCTCGCCGCTCTTATTGCACACGGATAGCGGATGGCAGCTCATTGGCGTACAAAGCTCCGCCCCTGCGGCTAAAGATCGCTGGCGCGCCGATAACCGCGCTATATCCGTCACCGGCTTTCGCGATAAGCTGAAAGCTCTGGCGCAGGATTAATGCGGGAATCGCTGCCTGAACCGACAGGCAGCGATCGTCTCAGGCAAATTTGATCATGACCATTCCGGCGAGCAGCAATATCACGCCACCCCAGCCTTTGGGGTTTAAGCGCTGGCCGAAGAGCACCCAGCCCGCCGCCAGCGTGGCGGCAATACCAAAACCGCCCCATAACGCATACGCCACCGACAGGTCTATCCCTTTTACCGCCTGGGAAAGCGCGCTGAAGGCGGCCAGAACAGCGGCAAGCGATAAGATGCCATAGCATTTACGGCGAAAGCCGTCCGAAAATTTCAACAGAACGTTAGCCGCGATTTCCAGCATTATTGCCAGCCCAAGCCAGGCGCCGTGTATCCATTCAAATTGTTGCACGAGTCGCCTCCTTCACCGGTTTGCCGGGTTTACGCGTCCCTGATTTGATCAATACGATGCCGGCGACCAGCGTCAGCAAGCCGGCAATCTTCATGGTTGATAATGCTTCATCAAATAGCAGCACGCTAAAAATGGTAATAAATAAAATGCCGATCCCTTCCCATAAGGCATACGCTACACCTAGGGCAATCTTTTTTACCGCAAAAGAAAGAAATATATATGACAGCGTGATCATCACCAGCATTAAAATAAAACCCGCATTGCCATTACCCACACTAGCCCATTTCATTGAGAGCGTGCCGGTAATTTCAGTCGCGATAGCCAGAGCTAATAAAATCCAGTAAAACATGACACTTCTCCTGCATGAGAATATACTCTTTCAAGTCTGCTGCACGCAGCAAACTAAAAAATAAAATCAGTTAGCACAGCGCATTGCGCCAGCTCAGGCAGAAGTGAGAGACTAAAGTGCGTTACGCCAGTGCTGCTCGCCGATAAGCAGGAAAAAGGAGGTAGAGTGAAGATGCGTTTGCGTGGAGAAAAAAGCGCTGAACATATTGTCCATAATATTACAATTATCCGCAGTGTTGCTTCTCGTCATCGCGGATGATAATTGTCCTCGGTAGTTGAACACGCCTGATTTGTATCATAAGCCAGGAATTAACTCAAAATATTTTCACTTCTTTACCTGAAGTGTTTGATTTTAACCAGAACAGGTCGACCGACATCACATTATTATTCGTGTCGGCATCAGAAAACAGGGACTGATATGGCAAAACCGATCATCACGCTCAATGGTCTAAAAATCGTCATTATGCTGGGAATGCTGGTGGTTATTCTGAGCGGTATCCGCTTCGCCGCAGATATCATTGTTCCCTTTATTTTGGCGTTATTTATTGCAGTCGTTCTCAATCCCGTTGTGCAACGGATGACCCGGTGCCGAATTCCGCGCGTTATCGCCGTATCATTGCTCATTGTGATTATTGTTATGTTAATGGTACTGCTACTGGCCTATTTGGGGACATCATTAAATGAACTGGCTCGTACCCTACCGCAATATCGCTCCTCATTGGTGATACCGTTGCAACGTATCGAACCGTGGTTGCAGCGAGCTGGCATTGGCGTGTCGGTTGATGAGCTGGCGAAATATATCGATCCAAACGCCGCCATGACTCTGGTAACGAACCTGCTCACCCAACTGTCCAATGCCATGTCATCCATCTTTTTATTGCTATTGACCGTGGTATTTATGCTGCTGGAGGTTCCACAGCTGCCTGAAAAACTGCAGCAGATGATGAGCCGTCCGGTGGAGGGCATGGCGGCAATTCAACGCGCGCTTGATAGCGTTTCCCATTATCTGGTGTTAAAAACAGCGATCAGTATCGTGACGGGGCTGGTCGCATGGGGCATGCTGGCCGCGCTGGATGTCCGCTTCGCCTTTGTCTGGGGTCTACTGGCCTTCGCGCTGAACTATATTCCTAATATTGGATCGGTGCTCGCTGCCCTGCCACCCATTATTCAGGTGCTGGTATTTAACGGGTTTTATGATGCGCTGCTGGTGCTGGCAGGCTATCTGCTGATTAATCTGGTCTTCGGCAATATCCTTGAGCCACGAATTATGGGACGTGGTTTAGGCCTTTCAACCTTAGTGGTATTTTTGTCGTTAATTTTCTGGGGCTGGCTATTAGGTCCGGTGGGCATGTAGCTCTCCGTTCCGTTAACCATCATTGTCAAAATCGCCCTCGAACAGACCACCGGCGGGCAGAGTATCGCCGTTCTGCTTAGCGATTTAAACAAAAGATAAAATGCAATACATACACAAAATCATTCAAGATGCATCGCGGCGGCAAGGGAAGAAATCCCCGGGAGCATAGATAACGATGTGACCGGGGTTTCTGAGTGCAGCCAACAAAGAGGCAGCGTAAAGGATGAAGTGTATAAAAACGGCCTCCGAAGAGGCCGCCGCACGTTTAAAAGATTAAAGCGCTTTCAGAATCGCATCCACGCTGGCTTTGGCATCGCCAAACAGCATTTGCGTATTCTCTTTAAAGAACAGCGGGTTCTGCACACCAGCATAACCGGTATTCATTGAACGCTTAAAGACCACGACATTCTGTGCTTTCCACACTTCGAGAACCGGCATACCGGCGATCGGGCTGCGGGGATCGTCTTGCGCCGCCGGGTTCACCGTATCGTTCGCGCCAATCACCAGCACGGTATCGGTATCGGCGAAATCATCATTGATCTCGTCCATCTCCAGCACGATGTCATAAGGCACTTTCGCCTCCGCCAACAGCACGTTCATATGCCCCGGCAGGCGACCCGCCACCGGATGAATGCCGAAACGCACGTTGATACCGCGCGCACGCAGTTTTTCGGTGATTTCCGCCACCGGATACTGCGCCTGCGCCACCGCCATCCCGTACCCCGGCGTAATAATGACGGAGTGGGAGTTTTTCAGCATCTCAGCGGTCTCTTCCGCCGTAATTTCGCGATGTTCGCCAGCTTCCTGATCGTCGCCCGTTGAGGAGCCGTCAGTACCGAACCCACCAGCAATAACGCTGATGAAAGAGCGGTTCATCGCTTTACACATAATGTAAGACAGGATCGCGCCTGACGAACCGACCAGCGCGCCGGTCACAATCAGCAAATCGTTGCTCAACATGAAGCCAGCCGCCGCGGCAGCCCAACCGGAATAGGAGTTCAGCATTGAAACAACCACCGGCATGTCCGCCCCGCCGATAGAAGCGACCAGATGCCAACCAAACGCCAGCGCGATAATGGTCATCAGCAGTAGCGCCAGAACCTGTAGACCCACGCTTTCGGTACGAACAAAAACCAGCAGCAACAGGAAAGAAACAACCAGTGCCGCCAGGTTCATTTTGTGACGGTTAGGCAACATCAACGGCTTAGAAGAGATTTTGCCGCGCAGTTTACCAAACGCTACGATCGATCCAGTGAAAGTGACTGCGCCAATAAAGATACCGAGGAAGACTTCGGTCAGATGGATATTCACCAGCACCGGCGCCAGACTGGCGTCATGGTACAGATAGCTGTTAAAGCCAACCAGTACCGCCGCCAGGCCCACGAAACTGTGCAGAATCGCGACCAGCTCCGGCATCTCGGTCATCTCAACTTTTTTCGCCATGCGGATGCCAATCGCGCCGCCAATAATCATGGCGACCAGAATCCATGCCACGTTGCCGGTATCCGGCCCGAAAATGGTCGCCAGCAACGCGATCGCCATCCCGGCAATACCGAAGTTATTCCCCTGGCGGGACGTTTCATGCTTTGAAAGCCCGGCAAGGCTGAAAATAAACAGGATCGCGGCAACAATGTATGCAGCTGTAACTAATCCTCCAGACATATGTTACCCCTTAGTTTTTCCGGAACATTTTCAGCATACGCTGAGTCACGGTGAAGCCACCGAAAATATTAATGCTGGCGATAAGCACCGCGATAAAGCTCAGGAAGCTGACCCAGCCGCCCTGACCAATTTGCAATAATGCCCCGACAACAATAATCCCTGAAATTGCGTTGGTCACCGACATTAATGGCGTATGAAGCGCATGAGACACGTTCCACACCACGTAATAACCAACCACGCAGGCGAGCGCAAACACGGTAAAATGGCCGAGGAACTCTTTTGGCGCGACATCGGCCAGCCAACCAAAAAGAATGATCGCCAGCGCCATTAACGCATACTTCCGCCAGGGTGAAGCGGGCTTTTCCGGCTCTTTTGGCGCAGGTGCTGCTTTAGGCGCGGCCTGTGGCTGCGCTGAAACCTGGATTGGCGGCGCAGGCCAGGTAATGTCGCCGTCGCGAATCACCGTCACGCCACGGATCACGACATCGTCAAAATCCACGTCAATATTGCCGTCTTTCTCTTTGCACAGCAGCTTCAGCAGGTTAACCAGGTTGGTGCCATAAAGCTGGGATGACTGCGTCGGCAAACGCCCCGGTAGATCGGTGTAGCCAATCACTTTTACGCCATTGTCCGTCGTCACAACCTGATTGGCGACGGTATATTCGCAGTTACCGCCATTCTGCGCGGCCAGGTCGACAATCACGCTGCCGGCCTTCATAGAATCGACCATATCGCGGGTAATCAGCTTCGGCGCTGGTTTGCCCGGAATCAACGCAGTGGTAACAATGATGTCGACCTCTTTGGCCTGGGCGGCAAAGAGCGCCATTTCCGCTTTGATAAACGCCTCGGACATCACTTTGGCGTAACCATCGCCGCTACCGGCTTCCTCTTTAAAATCCAGTTCGAGGAACTCAGCCCCCATACTCTGGACCTGCTCTTTGACTTCAGGACGAGTGTCAAACGCGCGGACAATCGCCCCCAGGCTGTTTGCCGCGCCGATAGCCGCAAGACCGGCAACGCCCGCGCCAATCACCATCACCTTCGCCGGCGGCACTTTCCCGGCGGCAGTGATTTGGCCGGTAAAGAAGCGCCCAAATTCATGCGCGGCCTCTACAATGGCGCGATAACCCGCGATATTCGCCATTGAGCTTAACGCGTCGAGCGACTGCGCGCGGGAAATACGCGGCACGGAGTCCATCGCCATCACCGTAACCTTACGTTCGGCAAGTTTCTCCATTAACCCAGGATTTTGCGCAGGCCAGATAAAACTGACCAGCGTAGTCCCGGGGTTCAGTAAAGCGATTTCCTCTTCTTCAGGCGCATTAACCTTGAGAATAATTTCCGACTGCCAGATAGCATTGCCGTCTACAATATCCGCGCCAGCCTGCGCAAACGCTTTGTCGTCAAAACTTGCCAGTTGACCCGCCCCGCTTTCGATAGCGACGCTAAACCCCAGCTTCAGTAGCTGCTCTACCGTTTTCGGCGTCGCAGCGACACGGGTTTCATTGGGTAACCGCTCTTTTGGTATGCCAATTCGCATAAATGTTCCCTTCCATCGGTATTTTTGATGATGGTTTGTCAGTAAGCGCGAGAAGCGTACGCCTGCCCGCGTTTGAGGTAAATGTTACCCCAGCAGAATAAAACCGTTACAAACTCTCTATAACCTACTGAAAATAACGCCTGTGATCTAGCGCCAAAAAACAGAATTTTTTATCAAATTTGCAAAACATGAACGATTCAGCCGCTAAGCAGCCATAATGCCTTGAAAATGGCCTGCGAGGGCTGATAATTCGCTCAAATTTGACAGCAAAACATCATTAAACCCCTGGTGAGATCAAGAAATTAACATTAAATTAACTTATTAAATTTATACGCTTCATTAGCTTAGCCGCCCGGACGCCGTTTTTTTCGACATATCGGTAAATGTTATCATCAAAGATAGGATACATGACACGATGCGTGAAAAATCCCGCAGACATCCATATGGTTTAAATGCAATAATCAGCCACGTTTCTAGTCAATAACAATACCAGTACCTGGTTTGCGCAAGGCGAAGGATTATTTTTATGAAGCTTAAGAACACTCTCCTGGCGTCGGCTCTGCTTTCTGCGGCTGCTTTTTCTGTCCATGCAGCAACAGAACTGACGCCGGAGCAAGCGGCTGCACTAAAACCTTATGACCGCATCGTTATTACCGGTCGTTTTAATGCTATTGGCGATGCGGTCTCCGCCGTGTCCCGCCGCGCAGATAAAGAAGGCGCAGCCTCCTTCTATGTTGTCGACACCTCGGAGTTCGGCAACAGTGGTAACTGGCGTGTTGTGGCGGACGTGTATAAAGCCGACGCGCCGAAAGCCGACGCGCCCAAAAATCGTGTCATTAATGGCATCGTGGAATTACCGAAAGACCAGGCCGTACAATTAGAACCGTATGACACCGTCACCGTTCAGGGCTTCTACCGTAGCCAGCCGGAAGTTAACGATGCCATTACGAAAGCGGCGAAACAAAAAGGCGCATACGCTTTCTATATTGTTCGTCAGATAGATGCGAATCAGGGCGGAAACCAGCGCATCACTGCATTTATCTATAAACAAGATGCGAAAAAACGCATCGTCCAGAGCCCCGACGCTATTCCGGCAGACTCTGAAGCTGGCCGCGCTGCGCTGGCTCAGGGCGGCGAAGCTGCGAAGAAAGTCGAAATTCCAGGCGTCGCCACGTCAGCCTCGCCGAGCGCCGAAGTAGGCCGTTTCTTCGAAACGCAATCCTCCAAAGGCGGGCGTTACACTGTCACACTACCGGATGGCACAAAAGTTGAGGAGCTGAATAAAGCGACGGCTGCGATGATGGTGCCTTTCGACAGCGTTAAGTTCACCGGCAACTACGGCAATATGACAGAAATCTCCTACCAGGTCGCCAAACGCGCGGCGAAGAAAGGCGCTAAGTATTATCATATTACGCGTCAGTGGCAGGAGCGCGGTAATAACATCACCATCAGCGCCGACCTCTATAAATAAGGCGCGCGTCGCCATCAGGCTTTCTCGCCGGATGGCGGCATACCTGCCTTATCAGGCCTACACGATCGTTCAACGGCAGGCCTGATAAGCCACCATCCGGCACTTTCTCGCGGGATGCCAGTTCCGTCAAATATCGCGATGAATCTCACTTTTCGCTTTTTTGGCGATAAATCTTATCCAGGCCGTTGCATGCGGTCCCTTCTCTCCGTAAAATCCCGCGCCTTAGTGGCTTTCACCATTTTTATGCGTTTTGCCATAATAATTATTCTTCCAATTTCATTTTTATAGCTGGATACCAATGGAAAAAAAACTGGAACTGAGCGCGCTGACCGCGCTGGTTTTAAGCTCAATGCTTGGCGCAGGTGTTTTCAGTCTGCCCCAGAATATGGCCGCCGTTGCCAGTCCGGCTGCGTTGTTAATTGGCTGGGCCATTACCGGCGTGGGGATACTCTTACTGGCATTCGCCATGTTAATCCTTACGCGCATTCGCTCCGAGCTTGACGGCGGTATCTTTACTTACGCCCGCGAAGGCTTCGGCGAACTGATTGGCTTTTGTTCTGCCTGGGGCTATTGGCTGTGCGCGGTCATCGCCAACGTATCCTATTTGGTTATCGTCTTTTCAGCGCTGAGTTTCTTTACCGATACGCCTGCCCTGCGTCTGTTTGGTGACGGTAATACCTGGCAGGCTATTGTCGGCGCTTCAGTCTTGCTCTGGATTGTCCATTTCCTCATCCTGCGCGGCGTACAAACGGCAGCCAGCATCAATCTGGTCGCGACTCTGGCGAAACTGTTGCCGCTCGGCGCGTTTATTGTGCTGGCTATCATGATGTTCAAACTGGATACCTTCACACTGGACTTCACTGGTGTTGAACTCGGTATTCCCGTATGGGAACAGGTCAAGAACACCATGCTTATTACGCTGTGGGTGTTTATTGGCGTTGAAGGCGCCGTCGTCGTCTCGGCCCGAGCGAAAAATAAACGCGATGTAGGCCGCGCCACGCTACTGGCGGTCCTCGCGGCGCTGGGAATATATCTCCTGGTCACGCTGCTTTCTCTTGGCGTTCTGGCGCGTCCGGAACTGGCGGAGATGCGTAACCCGTCGATGGCCGGACTAATGGTAAAAATGATGGGGCCGTGGGGAGAAATTATTATTGCAGCGGGACTGATTGTGTCTGTCTGCGGGGCTTATCTAAGCTGGACTATTATGGCGGCGGAGGTGCCATTTCTGGCGGCAGCCTATAAATCCTTCCCGGGCATCTTCGCGCGACAAAATGCGCAAGGCGCGCCTTCTGCATCGTTATGGCTCACCAATATCTGTGTGCAAATCTGTCTGGTGCTGATCTGGCTGACCGGTTCGGACTACAACAGGCTATTGACGATTGCGTCAGAAATGATTCTGGTGCCCTACTTTCTGGTCGGCGCATTTCTGCTGAAGATTGCAACACGTCCCCTCCATCGGGCGGTCGGTATCGGAGCCTGTATTTATGGCTTATGGTTGTTATACGCGTCGGGTCCCATGCACCTGCTGCTGTCCGTCGTACTGTACGCGCCTGGATTACTGGTTTTCCTGTATGCGCGTCGGACGCACAAGCATGACAACGTGTTAAATCGTCAGGAAGTCGTGCTGATTGGTTTATTGCTGGTCGCGGCGGTTCCGGCTACGTGGATGCTGGTGGGTTGACAACCTCCCCATCGTAATATCCGTCTGTATTACGATGGGGAAACCACGGTCTTTGCCAATATTAATGCCATTTAATCCAGCAAAAAATCAGCAGCCACGCGCTTAGCCCCCAGCAGACCACCGCACCGCCAAGCGCGACGGGCAGGCGCATCACGCCGCTGAAATACCATAGCGTTGCAAGATAAATGAAATAAGGAATGATCGACCACATGCTAAAGACGATGGTGGTACGCATCGCGTCGATGCCCCGCTCGCTGGCCACGATATAGTGCGCGATAAGCGCAAACGTTGGAAACAGAGGAATTAATCCGGCGATATAATAATTTTTCGTTTTTGACAGCAGACCAATCAATACGACGACCAGCGCCCCCAGGGCAGCTTTAATCACGAGTCCCATTACCTTGCCTTAACACGCTAATAACAACAGCGTGTAGCATAACGGAACCGCTCTCGTTTAGAAAAGATTTATGGAAGGGAAAACAGAGGCGGTGTATGTTGGCGTTTTCTATTCTCCATTTATAATATGAACCGCATTGTATTTGTTGAAGACGACGCTGAAGTGGGTTCTCTCATTGCCGCTTATCTGGCGAAACATGATATTGATGTCATTGTTGAGCCGCGTGGTGACCGGGCGGAGGATCTTATCCTCACCACTCAGCCCGATCTGGTTTTACTGGATATTATGCTTCCAGGTAAAGATGGCATGACGATATGTCGCGATTTACGCCACCGCTGGCAAGGCCCGATTGTCCTGCTCACCTCGCTGGACAGTGATATGAATCATATTCTGGCGCTGGAGATGGGCGCCTGCGACTACATCCTCAAAACCACGCCTCCGGCCGTTTTGCTGGCGCGTCTGCGCTTACACCTGCGGCAAAGCGAACAAACGCAACAGGCAAAAAGTCTTCAGGAGAGCGCGCTTACGCCGCATAAAGCGCTGCGTTTTGGCGCGTTAACCATCGATCCCCTTAACCGGGCGGTCCAGCTCAATGGCGATTTCATATCGCTCTCCACCGCCGATTTTGAATTGCTCTGGGAACTGGCGACACACGCCGGACAAATTATGGATCGCGACGCGTTGCTAAAAACGCTGCGCGGCGTCAATTATGATGGTCTGGATCGCAGCGTGGATGTGGCGATTTCCCGCCTGCGTAAGAAACTGCTGGATAGCGCTGCTGAGCCCTATCGTATAAAGACCATTCGCAATAAAGGCTATCTTTTTGCCCCTCATGCCTGGGACGAAACGACGGGATAAGTTAGCCGACAAATTTTACCTGCCTTTATCAAGTCATAGTGGCGATGCTCATCACCGCCACTGTTCAAAAAACAGACATTGTATACATGAATGCTATTTTTATTAGTCGAAACGGCCCCTTTATTACCGTTTTCTCTGCGTTGTGGTTCATGATTACGTCTTTTTCGCTCAAGAAAGTTAAATTAAAAAAACTCGAAGCCAGTTCACAAAATTGATAACAGAATGTCTGCCCGCCGCTATATTGCCATCTTTTTTCGCAAATTGTGAAATAAAACAAATCACAACCATGAATACATAATAACAAATATATTCACCATAAATATATGCGTTTCCGATAGTAACTTTTGTATTAATTAATAACATATAAGAAAAGTTAGCATTTGCTGAAATAATATTATTCAGATTAGGATGCCTTTGATTCAACGAATCTGTAGAAGTTCAATCTTTTGCAAATAAGTTAAGTTTTTAAGGATAAAAAAATGAAAAGAAAAGTATTGGCACTTGTCATCCCGGCTCTGCTGGCTGCTGGCGCAGCACACGCCGCTGAAATTTATAACAAAGACGGCAACAAACTGGACCTTTACGGGAAAGTAGACGGCCTGCACTATTTCTCTGATGACTCTTCTAAAGATGGCGATCAGACCTATATGCGTGTCGGCTTTAAAGGCGAAACGCAGATTAACGACCAACTGACCGGTTACGGCCAGTGGGAATATAACGTTCAGGCTAACACTACCGAAGGCGAAGGCGCTAATTCCTGGACTCGTCTGGCATTCGCCGGCCTGAAATTCGGCGACTACGGCTCATTCGACTATGGTCGTAACTACGGCGTCCTGTACGACGTAGAAGGCTGGACCGATATGCTGCCTGAGTTCGGCGGCGACTCCTACACTTACGCTGACAACTTCATGACCGGTCGTGCTAACGGCGTGGCCACCTACCGTAACACTGATTTCTTCGGTCTGGTAGACGGTCTGAACTTCGCGTTGCAATATCAGGGTGCCAATGAAAACCAGGTTTCTCATGAGCAGGAAGGCACTAATAACGGCGGCGATCGTAACGTGAAGAACGCTAACGGTGACGGCTTCGGTATCTCATCAACTTATGATCTGGGTATGGGCGTAAGTTTCGGCGCGGCATATACCACTTCCGATCGTACTAATGGTCAGGTTAATTACTCTACCGCTGGCGGTGATAAAGCGGATGCATGGACTGTTGGCGCTAAATATGATGCTAATAATATCTATCTGGCCACAATGTATTCAGAAACCCGTAATATGACGCCTTACGGCAATGACGATTGCCGCTCATGCGTAGCAAACAAAACGCAAAACTTCGAAGTTACAGCCCAATATCAATTTGATTTCGGTTTACGTCCGGCAGTTTCCTTCCTGATGTCTAAAGGTAAAGACCTTGTCAATAAAGGCGTAAATGAAGACAAAGATTTGGTCAAATATGCTGATGTCGGCGCCACCTACTATTTCAACAAAAACTTCTCCACCTATGTTGATTATAAAATCAACCTGCTGGATGACGACGATAACTTCTATGCAGATAACGGCATTAATACCGATGACGTTGTCGCGCTGGGTATGGTTTACCAGTTCTAATTATTCATTAATTCTTCTCAAGCCCGCCGTTTCGGCGGGCTTTTCTTTTTTCATCACCACCGTTCTAAAAACAGAACGCACTGTTCCCTGGGCACAGATTGAACAATTCTTGTTCGCTCTCTATGGTTTGCTTATCGCCCGACAAAAGGAACATGCTAATGATCAGTCTCGTCCCGCCTCTGCTTTCCAGAACCGCGCTTCTCTTTCTGCTCACGGCCACAGGCGCAGCCACCGCCGCCCGCCCGGCAGCGGATATTATTTTGCATAACGGTAATATCATCACTCTGAATGATGCCCAGCCGCAGGCCAGCGCGCTGGTGATTTCCGGCTCGCGGATTGTGGCGATTGGCGATGATACGGCGACAGATGAATGGCGCGGCGACCATACCCGTACCATCGATTTACAGGGTAAAACCGTGATACCCGGCCTGACCGATACCCACATCCACGCCATTCGCGGCGGACAAACCTGGACATTCGAAACCTACTGGTACGACAGCCCTTCGCTTAAAGACGCGCTGGATAAATTACGCGCCGACGCTAACCGTCGTCCCCACGATCAATGGGTAGCCGTAGTGGGATCGTGGATACCGGCGCAATTTGCAGAAAACCGGGCGCCGACGGTAGCCGAATTGAGCCACGCCCTTCCCGATCATCCGGCTTATATTCAGTATCTTTACGACTATGCATTAGTGAATCAGCGCGGTATAGACGTACTTGGCCTTAACGACACCCCTCCTCCTGATTTAGCGGGAATCCGCGTAGAGCGCGACGCAAAAGGTAGCGCCACGGGGAAATTATTTGGTGACATCGCCGCGTTTAACCAGCTTTTTGCCAGCATAAGTAGTAACGCCGATCGTGAGGGTGGTCTGCGGCAATTTTTCGCTGATATGAACGCTCGCGGCGTGACCGGCATCATTGACCCCTCTGCCGGGCCTGCCGCCGCTTATGAGCCTTTATTTGCAATGCGAAACCAGGGGGATTTACCGCTGCGCGTGGGGTATCGCATTCCGGTACAGCCAGAAGCGAAAGGTCATGAAGCGCAGTGGTTCAGCAACCTGATGGCCTTTCGCCCGGCGCGTGCCGATGACGGGCAACTGGCTTTTCTTGGCCTGGGGGAAAGCCTGGTGGCCGGAATGAATGACGGCGTGCGGATGGCCCCAGGGTTTTCTTCCTCAGAGCAGGATAAAACCGCGCTTCGCCAGGTCGCGACGTTTGCGGCAAAACGGGGAATACCGCTTGAGATCCACGCCTATACCGATGACAGCGCCGACGCGATATTGACGATTTTTGAGCAGGTAGCGCAGCAGTACGATCTGCGCCCTCTCCGCTGGTCTATTGCGCATCTGAATACCGGTTCGCCACAGACGCTTGAGCGAATGCGTAAGCTGGGTCTGGCATACACTGTGCAAATGGGGCCTTACTTTGAGGGGCTTGCCATCCGTGACGCCAACCCACCCGGTGCGACGGACAATTCGCCGCCGGTTCGACTGGCGCTGGATAAAGGGCTTGTCGTAGCTGGCGATACCGATTCGACGCGTATTGGCATTGCCGGTGTCTGGCACGCTATCGAATATCATATCACCGGTATAGCGTCAGGCGGTTCCGTGCGTAAACCCGCCAGCGAGCGGCTCACGCGTCTGGAAGCGCTAGCGTTATATACACGTCATGCCGCCTGGCTCGCCTTTGCCGAACAACACCGGGGCCAGCTTAGCGTCGAAAAACAGGCCGATCTGGCGGTGCTCAATCAGCCATTTATGACGATGCCGGAAGACAGAATTGATACCATTCGCGCTGTTTTGACACTTGTCGATGGACGCATTGTTCACGAAAGTCCGGACCTTAACGCCGGACAATGAGGTTGTCAGTTGACGCAAAGCCTGCTTTTATAACCCACCAGCGGCGCTGACGGGAAATCTTTTCCCCCAGCGCCGCGATAGAGTTAATGTATTGATATCCGGTGGGCGTTGATGAAAAAGCTGTTTGTGCAGTTTTACCTGTTGCTGTTCGTCTGTTTTCTGGTCATGACCTTATTGGTCGGACTGGTGTACAAATTCACTGCCGAACGCGCGGGCAGGCAATCGCTCGACGATCTGATGAAAAGTTCGCTCTATCTGATGCGCAGCGAACTGCGGGAAATTCCGCCGCGTGAATGGGGGAAAACGTTAAAAGAGATGGACCTGAACCTCTCTTTCGATTTACGCGTTGAACCGTTAAATCACTATAAGCTTGATGCCGCCACCACGCAGCGACTGCGTGAAGGCGATATTGTCGCGCTTGACGATCAATACACCTTTATTCAGCGTATCCCGCGCAGCCATTACGTCCTGGCGGTTGGCCCGGTTCCCTATCTCTATTTCCTGCATCAAATGCGACTGCTGGATATCGCTTTAATGGCGCTCATTGCTTTTTCTCTCGCCTTTCCTGTGTTTATCTGGATGCGCCCGCACTGGCAAGAAATGCTCAGGCTCGAATCCGCCGCGCAGCGCTTTGGCGAGGGTCATTTGACTGAACGCCTGCATTTCGATAATGGCTCCAGTTTCGAACGTCTGGGCGTCGCGTTCAACCAGATGGCGGATAACATTAATGCCCTGATCGCCAGTAAAAAACAGCTGATTGACGGTATCGCTCATGAGCTTCGCACGCCGCTGGTACGTTTACGCTATCGGCTTGAAATGAGTGAAAATCTGACTCCGCCGGAATCACAGGCGCTCAATCGCGATATTGGTCAACTGGAAGCGCTGATTGAAGAACTGCTCACCTATGCGCGCCTTGACCGACCGCAAAATGAACTGATGTTGACCGAACCCGACCTCCCCGCCTGGTTGCTCGCGCATTTGCAGGACGTGCAAAGCGTGACCCCGGAACGCGCCGTAAACCTTGTCACATGTGTAATCGGCGATTATGGCGCGCTTGATATGCGGTTAATGTCGCGAGTGCTGGATAACCTGCTGAATAATGCGTTGCGCTACAGTCGTACCACCGTTCAAGTCAGCCTGTTACGCGACGGCAGTCAGGCAACGCTGATAGTTGAAGATGACGGCCCCGGCATTGAAGCGGATGCGCGTGAGCGCGTATTTGAACCTTTTGTCAGACTCGACCCCAGTAGAGACCGGGCGACAGGCGGCTGCGGGCTTGGACTCGCCATCGTACACTCTATCGCCCTGGCGATGGGCGGTAGCGTCGTCTGTGACGAGAGCGAACTGGGCGGCGCAAAATTTAGCTTTCACTGGCCGGTCTGGCACGCGATGCCCAACGTGACCGCTGCCTGACGTATTTTGCACGCTGGTTGAGCGGTGGGAACTGTGCTATACAGATAGTATGTTGTAACTAAAGTGAGTGATACCATGTCACGCTACGATCTCGTTGAACGCCTGAATGGCACTTTTCGCCAGATAGAACAACACCTGGCGGCGCTGACGGATAATCTACAGCAGCATTCGCTACTTATCGCCCGTGTCTTTTCACTGCCGCAGGTGACCAAAGAGGCGGAACATGCGCCGCTGGATACTATCGAGGTAACGCAACATCTGGGGAAAGAGGCCGAAGCGCTGGCGCTACGTCACTATCGCCATTTGTTTATTCAACAGCAGTCCGAAAACCGCAGCAGTAAAGCCGCCGTCCGCCTGCCTGGCGTCTTATGCTATCAAGTGGATAATGCGACACAGCTAGATCTGGAAAATCAGGTACAGCGCATTAACCAGTTGAAAACCACCTTCGAGCAGATGGTTACGGTAGAGTCCGGTCTTCCCTCAGCGGCACGTTTTGAGTGGGTGCATCGGCATCTACCCGGCTTAATTACGCTGAACGCTTACCGCACGCTGACGCTTATCAATAACCCCGCCACCATACGTTTCGGCTGGGCAAATAAACATATTATTAAAAATTTAAGCCGGGATGAGGTTCTGAGCCAGTTGAAAAAAAGCCTCGCGTCGCCGCGCAGCGTCCCGCCGTGGACGCGCGAACAATGGCAATTCAAGCTGGAACGGGAATATCAGGATATCGCTGCCTTACCGCAGCAGGCCCGACTCAAGATTAAGCGTCCGGTTAAAGTACAGCCGATCGCCCACATCTGGTATAAGGGCCAGCAGAAACAGGTGCAACACGCCTGTCCCACGCCGATTATCGCGTTAATCAACACGGACAACGGCGCTGGTGTGCCGGATATTGGCGGGCTGGAAAACTATGACGCCGATAATATTCAGCACCGTTTTAAACCACAGGCGCAGCCGCTGCGACTGATTATTCCGCGACTGCACCTGTATGTGGCGGATTAACGTCCCGGCGTCATACTGCCAACCATCAACTCCGGACGTACCCAGGCGTCGAACTCCTCGTCGCTAAGGTATCCTAATGCCACGGCTGAAGCTTTGAGCGTCAGCCCTTCTTTATGCGCCTTCTTCGCAATCTCCGCCGCTTTATCGTAACCGATGTGCGTATTGAGCGCAGTGACCAGCATCAGCGACTCATTCAGCAACTGCGTAATACGCTCGCGGTTTGGCTCGATTCCTGACGCACAGTGTTGATTGAAGCTCGCCATGCCATCGGCCAGCAGGCGCACCGTTTGCAGAAAATTATGAATAACCATCGGACGATAGACGTTGAGCTCAAAGTTGCCCGATGCGCCCCCCATATTGATGGCCACATCGTTACCCATCACCTGGCAACATAGCATCGTTACCGCTTCACACTGGGTCGGATTCACTTTACCAGGCATAATGGAACTGCCTGGCTCATTCTCCGGGATAGCAATCTCGCCAATGCCGCAGCGCGGGCCGGACGCCAGCCAGCGAACATCGTTGGCGATTTTCATCAGCGAGGCCGCCAGTCCTTTTAATGCGCCATGCGCCTGTACCAACGCGTCACAGGTCGCCAGCGCTTCGAATTTATTCGGGGCGGTAACAAACGGCGCCGCGGTAATCGTCGCCAGTTCCTCGGCCACGCGCCGGGCATATTCCGGGTGGGTATTAAGCCCTGTCCCTACTGCGGTTCCGCCGAGCGCCAGTTCCGCGACGTGCGGTAAACTGTGCTCAATGTGTCTGAGGTTATGTTCCAGCATGGCTACCCAACCGGAAATCTCCTGGCCTAAGGTGAGCGGCGTCGCGTCCTGCAGGTGAGTACGGCCAATTTTGACAATATCGGCGAAAGCGTGGGATTTATCGCGAAGCGTATCCGTTAATGCAGATAATTGCGGGATGAGGTGTTCGCGTAACGCCAGTAACGCCGCCACGTGCATGGCGGTTGGGAACACATCGTTTGAGCTTTGACTCTTATTGACGTCATCATTGGGATGCACCTTGCGTTCCATACCGCGAACGCCGCCCAAAATTTCACTGGCGCGGTTCGCTAACACTTCATTCATATTCATGTTGCTTTGCGTACCGGACCCGGTCTGCCAAATCGCCAGCGGAAACTCATCAGCATGTTTTCCCGCCAGCACTTCATCAGCCGCCTGGATAATCGCGCTGGCTTTTTCCGCCGCCAACAACCCTAAGTCCTGGTTGACCTTCGCAGCAGCGCGCTTGGTCAACGCCAGAGCGTGAATGAGCGAGACGGGCATTTTCTCCGTGGAAATCCGAAAATGCTCCAGCGAACGTTGAGTCTGCGCCCCCCACAGTTTATCTGCCGGGACTTCAATCGCGCCCATTGAATCTTTCTCGCGGCGTACCGTTACCATTACCTGCTCCTTACTCAAGTTGATGAGATCATGTGTCGACATTGCTCACATGTTTGCGGTCTTATGAGTATTAACGATAACAACACAACGGTGTAGACCGGATAAGGCGCTTGCGCCGTTCTCCGGCAAAATAGCGAATCATGTTACCGCCCCGCAGGGCGGCGACATTACTTAACGCAGCGCGCGCACTGCGATGACTGAATCTGCTGGAAGAAATCGTTGCCTTTATCATCCACCAGAATGAAGGCCGGAAAATCCTCCACTTCAATTTTCCAGATAGCCTCCATACCCAGTTCAGGATATTCCACGCACTCCAGGCGCTTGATACTACCCTGCGCCAGAACGGCTGCCGGGCCGCCGATACTGCCCAGGTAGAAGCCGCCATGTTTCTTACAGGCATCGGTCACCTGCTGGCTGCGGTTGCCTTTCGCCAGCATGATCATACTGCCGCCCTGCGACTGGAGCTGATCAACATAAGAGTCCATTCGTCCTGCGGTAGTCGGCCCAAGCGACCCGGAGGCGTACCCTTCCGGCGTTTTTGCCGGCCCCGCATAATAGATAGGATGATCTTTGATGTACTGCGGCAAACCTTCTCCTCTGTCCATCCGTTCTTTCAGTTTAGCGTGCGCAATGTCGCGGCCCACAATAATCGTGCCGTTCAGCGACAGGCGCGTTGATACCGGATACTGCGACAGTTGTTGCAGTATCTCGCTCATGGGACGGTTAAGATCAACGCGCACCGCCTCGCCCTCTCCCGCCTGGCGCAGCGCCTCTGGAATATATTTACCGGGATTGCGCTCCAGCTTCTCGATCCAGATCCCTTCCCGGTTGATCTTCGCTTTAATGTTTCGATCCGCGGAGCAGGACACGCCCATACCTACCGGACATGATGCCCCGTGGCGCGGCAATCGGATGACACGAATATCGTGAGCGAAATACTTGCCGCCGAACTGCGCGCCTAAGCCAAGATTTTGCGCCTCAAGCAACAATTCTTTTTCCAGCTCAATATCGCGGAAGGCCTGCCCGTGTTCATTGCCTTCGGTTGGTAGCGCATCATAGTATTTTGCCGAGGCCAGCTTAACGGTCTTCAGGTTCGCTTCCGCCGAGGTGCCGCCAATGACAAACGCAATGTGATACGGCGGACAGGCGGCGGTGCCCAGCGTACGCATCTTATCGACGAGATAATTTTTAAGCTTACCCGGCGTCAGAAGCGCTTTTGTCTCCTGATAGAGGTAGGTTTTATTCGCCGATCCGCCGCCTTTAGCGATACAGAGGAATTTATATTCATCGCCATCGACGCTGTAGAGATCGATCTGCGCCGGCAGGTTAGTACCGGTATTGACCTCTTTGTACATATCCAGCGCCGCGTTCTGTGAATAGCGCAGGTTATCTTCGATATAGGTGTTATATACGCCGCGAGCCAGCGCCGCTTCATCACCTCCACCAGTCCAGACGCGTTGGCCTTTTTTGCCGACAATAATGGCCGTACCGGTATCCTGGCAGGTGGGCAACACGCCCTTGGCCGCGATATCGGAGTTTCGCAGGAATTGCAGCGCGACATATTTGTCGTTTTCACTGGCCTGCGGATCGCGCAGAATATCCGCCACCTGTTGCTGATGCGCGGGACGTAGCATAAAAGACGCATCGTGGAAGGCCTGACGCGCCAACAACGTTAGCGCTTCCGGCGCGACTTTCAGGATCTCTTGTCCTTCGAATTCGGCGACGGAAACATGTTTGCTGGTCAACAAGTAGTACTCGGTATCGTCCTTTTTGAGGGGAAAAGGGTCTTGATAAAAGAAGGGTTTGTTTGACATTGTGCTCTCACTTACCGCTCGGTATGGTTATTCTCTGGGCAGGTGTTCCATTGCCCGACTCAAAGCGAGTAACACTATCCTACACAATTTTTTAACAAAAACTGAGACAAGTACGACTTTTTACGCCCGGAGGTTACTTCATGCGGGTTTCTTGGTTTAATACCTCCCATTGATCTCCACATTGAAACAGGGCTTGATAATGCAAAAACTCATTAACTCAGTGCAAAACTATGCCTGGGGAAGTAAAACTGCGTTAACGGAACTTTATGGCATCGCCAATCCGCAGCAGCAGCCAATGGCTGAACTCTGGATGGGCGCGCATCCCAAAAGCAGCTCGCGAATCACCACCGCCAACGGCGAAACCGTCTCCCTGCGTGACGCCATCGAAAAGAATAAAACCGCCATGCTGGGCGAAGCGGTAGCCAACCGTTTCGGCGAACTGCCGTTTCTGTTTAAAGTACTGTGCGCCGCGCAGCCGCTCTCTATTCAGGTGCACCCGAATAAGCGCAATTCCGAAATCGGTTTCGCGAAAGAAAATGCGGCGGGTATCCCCATGGATGCCGCAGAGCGGAACTATAAAGATCCTAACCATAAACCAGAGCTGGTTTTTGCCCTGACGCCTTTCCTGGCGATGAACGCGTTCCGCGAATTTTCTGACATTGTCTCTTTACTGCAACCTGTCGCCGGCGCGCATTCCGCTATCGCCCACTTTTTGCAGGCGCCGAACGCTGAACGTCTGAGCCAGCTTTTCGCCAGCCTGTTGAATATGCAAGGCGAAGAAAAATCCCGCGCGTTAGCCGTACTCAAAGCGGCGCTTAACAGCCAACAAGGCGAACCGTGGCAAACGATCCGCGTGATTTCAGAGTATTATCCTGACGACAGCGGGCTTTTCTCTCCTTTGTTGCTGAATGTGGTCAAACTGAATCCCGGCGAGGCGATGTTCCTGTTTGCCGAAACGCCTCATGCTTATCTGCAGGGCGTTGCGCTGGAAGTCATGGCGAACTCCGATAACGTTCTGCGCGCTGGCCTTACGCCCAAATATATCGACATCCCTGAGCTGGTCGCGAACGTGAAGTTCGAACCTAAACCTGCCGGCGAGTTGCTGACTGCCCCGGTGAAAAGCGGCTCGGAGCTGGACTTCCCCATTCCGGTTGACGATTTTGCTTTTTCACTGCACGACCTGGCGCTTCAGGAGACGAGCATCGGCCAACACAGCGCCGCGATTCTGTTCTGCGTTGAGGGTGAGGCGGTGTTACGTAAAGATGAACAGCGTCTGGTACTGAAGCCGGGTGAATCGGCCTTTATCGGCGCGGATGAGTCTCCGGTTTACGCCAGCGGCACGGGCCGTTTAGCGCGTGTTTATAACAAGCTGTAGCAACGTACTGAATTTTTTAACAACTCTTGCTAAGCTTATAACAGACGTAAAACTCCTCCAGGCGGTTTAATCCGCCTGGTTTCATTTTTATGGACAATTGGTATGAAAAAAACACTGGTAGCTGCAGGTGTAGTGATTGCACTTGGCATCGTCTGGACAGGCGGCGCCTGGTATACGGGGAAAAAGCTGGAGAACCATCTTGCAGAAATGGTGACTCAGGCCAATGAACAGCTCAAGCGTACTGCGCCGGAGGCCGGTGTCGAATTAAGTTATCAAAACTACCAGCGCGGCGTGTTCAGTAGCCATCTGCAACTGGTTGTCAAACCGGTTGCCGGCGCAGACACTACCTGGTTGAAGCCCGAGCAAAGCATTGTGCTGGACGAGTCCGTTTCACATGGTCCCTTCCCGCTCGCCCAGCTCAAAACGCTCAATCTGATCCCTTCTATGGCGTCGGTAAAAACCACGCTGGTGAATAACGATGCGGCAAAACCCCTCTTTGATATCGCGAAAGGCGACACGCCCTTTGTCATCAATACCCGCATTGGTTATGGCGGCGATACCCGCTCCGATATCTCTCTCAAGCCGTTAAACTACGAGAATGCCGGTGAAAAGGTCGCCTTTAGCGGCGGCGAGTTCCAGCTTAACGCCGATAAAGACGGTAATGTGGTTTCGCTGTCGGGCGAAGCGCAGAGCGGCCTGGTCGATGCCGTTAACGAATATAATCAGAAGGTCCAACTCACCTTTAATAATTTGAAAACCGACGGTACCAGTAAACTGGCAAGCTTTGGCGAACGTGTGGGCGACCAAAAGTTAACGCTGGATAAACTGTCCATCGCCATTGAGGGTAAAGAGATGGCGGTGCTGGAAGGGATGGAAATTGCCGGCAAGTCCGATCTCGTCAACGACGGAAAAACCATTAACAGCCAGTTGGATTACTCGCTTAACAGCCTGAAAGTGCAGAATCAGGATTTGGGCAGCGGTAAATTAACGCTGAAAGTCGGTCAAATCGACGGCGAAGCCTGGCACCAGTTTAGTCAGCAATATCATGCGCAAACGCAGGCGCTGCTGAATCAGCCGGACGTGGCGCAGAATCCTGAGCTTTATCAGCAAAAAGTCACTGAAGCGTTCTTTAGCGCTCTCCCCGTGCTGTTAAAAGGCGATCCGGTTCTGACCCTGGCGCCGCTTAGCTGGAAAAACGCCAAAGGGGAAACCACGCTGAATCTGTCGCTGTTCCTCAAAGATCCGGCAACCACAACGGCACAACCGCAAACGCTGGCGCAGGAAGTCGACCGCTCCGTGAAATCGCTGGATGCGAAACTGGCAATTCCAATGGACATGGCGGTCGAGTTTATGACGCAGATAGCAAAACTGGAAGGCTATCAGCAGGATGATGCGGAAAAACTGGCAAAACAGCAGGTGCAGGGGCTGTCCGCAATGGGTCAGATGTTCCGACTGACAACGCTGAAGGATAATACTATCGCCTCCAGTTTGCAGTACGCCAATGGCCAGATCACGCTCAACGGACAAAAAATGCCGTTGGAAGACTTTGTCGGCCTGTTTGGAATGCCAGCGCTTTCCGTACCGGACGTTCCGGCGCTGCCTCAACAATAATCGCCTTGCCGGGTGTCGCGACGCTGCACCCGGTCTGCGCCGAACGACGCGCAGCCTCTACTTTTGCGTTACCAGGCGAGCGGCTATCGTTTGACTCCGCACATGGTGCTCGTCGTGAGCAATACGCTGCAATATTCGTTCGCCAGGGTATAGCCTATTTCTCGCGCCGGCGTACTGGCCCAGATAATCGGCAGGTCGTCGGGGGCGTTCTCCGCCACATCAGCAAACGCCGCCAGCGACACCTGCTGCTCGAAATAACGATCGACACCGCTCTCGCCACTCTGTCGTCCGGCTCTCAGTAGGCCAAACCACGCCCCCATCGCAATGGTTTCGTTGTAACAAACGACAGCGCTAATGGTCGGATTGTATCGCAACAGCGCGGTAATGCTTTCTGCTGCCTGTTTCTGACTGGAAGCGCATTCCACGACCCACTCGCTGTGAAACGGTAGACCGTATTTTAACAACGTCGCGCAATAGCCGCCCACGCGCTCCGCGCGGGTTAAAGATGCGCTTTGTCCTCCCAGCCAGGCGATGCGCTGATGGCCCTGACGAATAAGGTACTCCGTCAGGAGCTGCGCCGCCTGCATGTTGTCAGGCCGAACGGTATCCGCATCATCAAGATAGCTGGCGCGTGACGCAAACACCACCGGAATACCTTGTGCGTCGGCCTGCGCTCTTCTTCGCCAGCGGTGCTCTCGCTCACGGCGCATATTGCCGCGTATCAGCACGGCGCGCCGTGGCTGGATGCGTTACGCGCCTCGCTGGCGGCTAATATGCGCTATATTGAGCAGGCGCTGAATGGCGCCTTTCCGACGTTGAACTGGCAAGCGCCGCCATCGACCTATCTGGCCTGGATTGATCTCCGTCCACTCGGCATTGACGATCAAAAATTACAGCACACGCTCATTCATCAGGAGAAAGTCGCCATTATGCCCGGCGATACCTATGGCGCAGAAGGCCGGGGATTTGTGCGTCTGAATGCCGGATGCCCTCGCCTGAAACTTGAAAAAGGCGTCAACGGATTGATTAACGCTATCCGCACCGTTCGCTGATACTGTCTACAAGCGGGGGGTTGACCCTTTATCCTGAGAGGCGATAACAGAGACGGCCCCCGTGAGCTGACCGGGGGCGCGTTAAAGAGAATGATACAAAATTTCTCCCGCGCTCTCGCGAAGTTGCAACGTAATGACTCCGTTTTTGCAAAATTTCCAGAGCATTATCAATCTGTAGTATAATGGTGCGCACTTTTATTAAAAATTGAGTGCGCCCATGATTGATATTACGCTTCCTTTGACTGACATCCACCGCCACCTTGATGGCAACATTCGCGCCCAAACAATTCTGGATCTTGGTCGGCAGTTCAACATCGCCCTTCCCGCCCAAACGCTGGAAACGCTGATTCCGCATGTCCAGGTCACCTCAACCGAACCCGATTTAGTAAGCTTTCTCACTAAACTCGATTGGGGGGTAAAAGTCCTGGCATCGCTTGACGCCTGCCGCCGTGTGGCCTTTGAAAATATTGAAGATGCGGCACGTAACGGCCTGCATTACGTCGAGCTTCGCTTTTCGCCCGGCTATATGGCGATGGCGCATCAGTTACCAATCGCAGGCGTGGTTGAAGCCGTTATCGACGGCATACGCGACGGCTGTAACACGTTTGGCGTCGAGGCGCGACTCATTGGCATTATGAGCCGTACCTTCGGCGAGGCGGCATGTTTACAGGAGCTTGATGCGCTGCTGGCACACAGAGAGAAAATCACCGCGCTGGATTTAGCCGGTGATGAGCTGGGCTTTCCCGGCAGTCTGTTTTTGTCGCACTTTAATCGGGCGCGCGATGCGGGCTGGCATATTACCGTTCACGCTGGCGAAGCCGCAGGGCCGGAAAGTATCTGGCAGGCGATTCGCGAACTGGGGGCCGAGCGTATCGGACATGGCGTAAAAGCTGTCGAAGATCGCGCGTTAATGGATTTTCTTGTACAACAGCGTATCGGTATTGAATCCTGTCTGACCTCGAATATTCAGACCAGTACCGTCGCATCGCTGGCAGATCATCCGCTCAAAACCTTCCTTGAACATGGCGTTCTCGCCAGTCTTAATACGGACGATCCGGCTGTTCAGGGCGTAGATATTATCCATGAATATCACGTTGCCGCGCCAGCGGCAGGATTGAGCCGCGAACAGATTCGCCAGGCGCAGATTAACGGTCTGGAAATCGCCTTTTTGAGCGATGGCGAAAAACGTGCGCTGCGCGAAAAAGTGGCCGCGGCGTAAGATTGCTTTATTGATGCTAACGCCCTCTCTCCGCCTGCGATTTAATGCTATCCCAGGCGGAGAAATGCGACATCTCAGGCAAGACACAGCGTCGCGCGATGTTTTGCCGATTCCATGCCCAGTTCAATCAACTCCATAATTTGAATCGCCTGGCTTGCTGGCACGGGATTTTCACCGTTACCGTTTAACGCATCGCGGATGGCGGCATAATATGCCGGATAGTTACCCGGCAACGTAAGCCAGTTTTCTTCTTTGCGCGTCTCTCCCTCAACCAGGGTCAATACGCCGTCACGCATGTCGTATCCCCAGTCTTCCTGCGGTAAACGCTCGCCGTTTTTTAACCGTTCTTCCTGGGGATCGAGGCCATATTTTACATAGCTACCGCGCGAACCATGAACGATGTATCGCGCGGATTCCGCCGCGGCCAGCATCGTACCGTGCAAAATCACGCGGCGCTGGGGGTAGGATAAAATCGCGTGGAAATAATCTGTAGATTGCGCGCCCGGACGCAGTTGCGCTAAATCCACCGTCATGCTGACCGGCAGGCCAAAAAGTTGAATGGCCTGATCCAACAAGTGCGGCGCCAGATCGTACCAGATACCACTTCCCGGCCCGCCTTGCTCGCGCCAGCGGTCGCGCACCTGGGGACGGAAGCGATCAAAGTGGGATTCAAACAAGGACACCTCGCCGAGCACGCCATCCGCCAGCAAGGCCTTCAGCGTCAAAAAATCGCTGTCCCAGCGTCGGTTGTGGAAGACGGAAAGTACCCGACCAGTGCTCCGCGCAAGCGCATCCAATTCTCGCGCCTGTGACAGTGTCACGGTAAAGGGTTTATCAACCACCACATGCTTACCGGCTTCCAGCGCAGCTTTCGCCAGCGGGAAATGGGTATCGTTGGGCGTCGGGATCACGATCAGGTCGATATGCGGATCGTTAAATAAATGTCGGGGCTCAGAGACCACGGAAACCGCCGGCCAATCTGCTTTCACTTTTGTTTCATCGCTGCTGGATACCGCCGCAAGCTCTAGCCCTGGCGTTCCCATAATTAAGGGCGCATGAAAGGTTTTACTGGCGTAGCCATAACCGATTAACCCAACGCGGATTTTATCATTCATCTCACTGCCTCCGGTTTTAGATATCGCTATTCCACACCATCGTGCGATTAGCCGCAATAGCGTCCTGACCATCAACGTAGCATCAAATGATTAACTTGTTACAGAACAGAGGCTGAAAACGTTTCCCTCCCTCTTGCCGACCGTTCGCCAGGAAAGTAACATTTACCCCCTGTGTTTATGGATAAATCAAAGCAAATGTCGTCAATAATGAATCGTCTTATTGAATTAACTGGGTGGATAGTTCTCGTTATCTCAGTCATTCTTTTAGGTATTGCCAACCATATTGACAATTACCAACCACCAGAGCCCACGGCTTCCGTTCAGAAAAAGTAAGCGTCAGATAATGTAAAGGCATTTTCGCGTGGTACGGTAAGCGGCGCCCCGGGGGTGCAAAGAAAAGTCAAAAACCGGCAAAAAAAACGAAATATGTCCTATCTGGTCTGACGTTTATTGCCTGTTGTAGGAAAGCGCGTTAACCTTTCGCCCCAGGCGCCATGTGGCGCCTGACTCTTTACCGGTAAGAATATTCCCTTTTTACCTGCACCCCTGACCTCTCACTGGTGCGGTTTTGTTTATTTTTTATCAGTGACTACTCCGTTGGCATTATATTTAATATGGATCAACTTTATATGACTGTTCAGGATTATCTATTAAAATTCCGCAAAATTAGCTCGCTCGAAAGTCTGGAAAAACTGTTCGACCACCTTAACTATACCCTTACTGATGACATGGACATTGTTAATATGTATCGCGCTGCAGATCACCGCCGTGCCGAACTGGTTTCCGGAGGACGCCTGTTTGATGTAGGTCAGGTCCCGCAATCCGTCTGGCGCTATGTGCAATAAAGAAAGTAGCGTTTAACATCAAAAACCTTATAATATTTGCCCCAAAATGAGCGGCATGACCGTTAACGCGCGTAACCCCGGAGAAGATATGACTACAACACCGCCACAACGAATTGGAGGCTGGCTTCTTGGCCCGTTAGCCTGGCTGTTAGTCGCGTTGTTGAGCGCCTCGCTGGCGTTATTACTCTACGTTATGGCGCTTGCCACACCGCAAACGTTCAAGACGCTTAGCGGACAGGAAACCGGTAATTTACTGCTATGGGGCATTTCATTTATTACCGCTATCGCCATGTGGTACTATACCCTGTGGTTGACAATCGCATTCTTCAAACGCAGACGCTGCGTGCCGAAGCATTACATTATCTGGCTGCTGGTGTCGGTGTTACTGGCGGTTAAAGCATTTGCCTTTTCGCCCGTCTCAGATGCCTTTGCCGTGCGTCAGTTACTCTTCCCACTGTTGGCAACGGCGCTCATTGTGCCTTATCTCAAACGTTCAGCGCGCGTTAAAACAACGTTTGTTAATCCGTAATAACCCTACAGTTAACCTGTTGTCGCCTGTAGTAGTTTGACAGATAATAGGCGGCTTTTTTATTTCAGGCCGAAACATGACTGATTACCTGCTGCTCTTTGTCGGAACTGTACTGGTCAATAACTTTGTACTGGTCAAATTCCTGGGCCTTTGTCCCTTTATGGGCGTATCCAAAAAACTGGAAACCGCCATGGGGATGGGCCTCGCGACGACCTTTGTCATGACGCTGGCGTCGATATGCGCCTGGCTTATCGACACCTGGATACTTATTCCGCTGGATCTGATTTATCTGCGGACGCTGGCCTTTATCCTCGTCATTGCTGTGGTCGTGCAATTTACCGAAATGGTTGTACGGAAAACCAGCCCGGCGTTATACCGCTTGTTAGGCATCTTCTTACCACTGATTACCACTAACTGTGCGGTTCTGGGCGTAGCGTTACTGAATATTAATCTCGGTCATCACTTTCTTCAGTCGGCGCTGTACGGATTTTCCGCCGCCGTCGGCTTTTCATTAGTGATGGTTCTGTTTGCCGCCATCCGCGAACGCCTTGCCGTGGCGGATGTGCCCGCCCCTTTTCGTGGTAACGCGATAGCATTGATTACCGCAGGATTAATGTCTTTGGCCTTTATGGGCTTTAGTGGTTTGGTGAAGTTGTAATGAATACTATCTGGATTGCCGTTGGCGCCCTGACCCTTCTGGGTCTGGTGTTCGGCGCCATTCTGGGTTATGCCTCCCGCCGATTCGCGGTTGAAGATGATCCGGTTGTTGAAAAAATCGATGCGATTTTGCCGCAGAGTCAGTGTGGTCAGTGCGGCTATCCCGGCTGTCGCCCCTACGCCGAAGCCGTGGGTCTCCAGGGCGAGAAAATCAATCGTTGCGCGCCCGGCGGCGAAGCCGTCATGCTGAAAATGGCAGAGTTGCTAAACGTAGAGCCGCAACCATGCGATGGTGAAGAACAGCAGGCCGCGCCAGTACGTATGCTGGCAGTTATTGATGAAAATAACTGCATTGGCTGCACAAAATGCATTCAGGCCTGCCCGGTTGACGCCATCGTTGGCGCAACGCGCGCCATGCACACGGTCATGAGCGATCTCTGTACTGGCTGTAATCTGTGCGTCGATCCGTGTCCGACGCACTGCATCGAATTACGTCCGGTGAATGAGACGCCCGACAGTTGGAAATGGGATTTGAACACCATTCCCGTTCGCATCATTCCCGTGGAACAACATGCTTAAACTATTTTCCGCTTTCAGAAAAGATAAAATCTGGGATTTCGACGGTGGTATTCATCCGCCCGAAATGAAGACCCAGTCAAACGGCACGCCGCTGCGCCAGGTGCCTTTAGCGCCGCGCTTCGTTATCCCCTTAAAACAGCACATTGGCGCTGAGGGCGAGCTGTGCGTTAGCGTCGGCGATCGCGTGCTACGCGGCCAGGCGCTTACCCGTGGACGTGGGAGAATGCTGCCGGTACACGCGCCCACCTCCGGGACGGTTATCGCTATTGCCCCCCACTCGACGGCACATCCTTCGGCGCTGGCGGAGTTAAGCGTCATCATTGATGCCGACGGCGAAGACCGCTGGATTGAACGCGAGGGCTGGTCTGATTACCGCGCCCACAGCCGTGAAGCGCTCATTGAACGCATTCATCAGTATGGCGTTGCCGGGCTTGGCGGCGCAGGGTTTCCCACCGGCGTTAAATTGCAGGGCGGCGGCGATAAAATCACCACGCTTATTATCAATGCCGCAGAGTGCGAACCTTACATTACGGCGGACGATCGTTTGATGCAGGACTGCGCCGCGCAGATTGTGGAAGGTATTCGCATCCTGGCGCATATTCTGCAACCGCGTGAGGTATTAATCGGCATTGAAGATAACAAACCGCAGGCTATTTCCATGCTGCGCGCCGTACTGGCTGACGCCCACGATATTTCGTTACGTGTGATCCCAACCAAATACCCTTCCGGCGGCGCAAAACAGCTCACCCAAATACTGACGGGAAAACAGGTTCCCCACGGCGGGCGCTCCTCTGATATTGGCGTGCTGATGCAAAACGTCGGTACGGCTTATGCCGTTAAACGCGCCGTGATTGACGGCGAACCGATCACAGAACGCGTTGTCACCTTAACGGGTGAAGCGGTAAGCCGTCCGGGTAACGTCTGGGCGCGGCTCGGCACTCCCGTTCGTCATTTGCTTAACGATGCCGGGTTCTGCCCTTCCGCTGACCAGATGGTCATCATGGGCGGCCCGTTGATGGGATTCACCCTTCCCTGGCTTGACGTACCGGTCGTAAAAATCACCAACTGCCTGCTGGCGCCATCCGTGACTGAAATGGGAGCGCCTCAGGAAGAGAAAAGCTGTATTCGTTGCAGCGCTTGCGCTGACGCTTGCCCTGCCGACCTTTTACCGCAGCAGCTTTATTGGTTCAGCAAAGGGCAGCAGCATGACAAGGCTACCGCTCACCATATTGCTGATTGTATAGAATGCGGCGCCTGCGCCTGGGTCTGCCCGAGTAATATTCCGCTCGTCCAATATTTCCGTCAGGAAAAAGCGGAGATTAATGCGATCAGGCTTGAAGAAAAACGCGCCGCCGAAGCCAAAGCACGTTTTGAGGCTCGTCAGGCAAGACTGGAGCGCGAAAAAGCCGCCCGCCTTGCACGTCATAAGAGCGCAGCGGTACAACCAGCGGCAAAAGATCAGGATGCCATTGCCGCTGCGCTGGCGCGGGTAAAAGAGAAACAGGCGCAGGCCACGCAACCGGTGGTTATTCAGGCGGGTAGTCTGCCAGACAATAGCGCCGTCATCGCGGCCCGTGAAGCGCGTAAAGCGCAAGCGCGCGCTAAACAAGCCGCTCATCCGGTGGCTGACAGCGCGATATCCGGCGGCGACCCGCGTAAAGCCGCAGTGGAGGCGGCTATCGCTCGCGCCAAAGCCCGCAAACAGGAGCAGCAGGCCGGAAGCGAACCTGCCGAACCGGTCGATCCGCGCAAAGCCGCGGTGGAGGCGGCCATCGCCCGCGCCAAAGCCCGCAAACAGGAGCAGCAGGCCGGAAGCGAACCTGCCAAACCGGTCGACCCGCGCAAAGCCGCGGTGGAAGCGGCTATCGCCCGCGCCAAAGCCCGCAAGCAGGAGCAGCAGGCCGGAGGCGAACCTGCCGAAGCGGTCGATCCGCGCAAAGCCGCGGTGGAAGCGGCTATCGCCCGCGCCAAAGCCCGTAAGCAGGAGCAGCAGGCCGGAAGCGAACCTGCCGAACCGGTCGATCCGCGTAAAGCCGCGGTGGAAGCGGCCATCGCCCGCGCCAAAGCTCGTAAACAGGAGCAGCAGGCCGGAAGCGAACCTGCCGAACCGGCCGACCCGCGTAAAGCCGCGGTTGCTGCGGCTATCGCCCGCGTTCAGGCAAAAAAAGCAGCACAGCAGCAGGTTGTTAACGAGGATTAAATGGTATTCAGAATCGCAAGCTCGCCTTATACCCATAACCAGCGCCAGACATCGCGAATCATGTTGCTGGTAGTAATCGCCGCTCTGCCGGGGATTGCCGCGCAGACGTGGTTTTTTGGTTGGGGAACGCTTTTCCAGATCGTTCTGGCTGCTATCACGGCGCTCGTCGCAGAAGCCATTGTCCTCAGGCTGCGCAAACAATCGGTCGCCAGTCACCTGCAGGATTATTCCGCGTTATTGACGGGGCTTTTGCTGGCGGTCAGCATCCCTCCGCTTGCGCCTTGGTGGATGGTCGTGCTGGGAACCGGATTCGCCATTATTATCGCTAAACAGTTATATGGCGGGCTGGGACAAAACCCCTTTAATCCGGCCATGATCGGTTACGTGGTGCTATTAATTTCCTTTCCGGTACAAATGACAAGCTGGTTGCCGCCTTATGAAATAGCCGCAACAACGCCCGATATGCTGGACACGTTACGGATGATTTTTAGCGGGCATACCGCCAGCGGCGGCGATATGACGCTGCTACGTATCGGTATTGACGGTATCAGCCAGGCTACGCCGCTGGATACGTTTAAAACGTCCTTGCGCGCCGGACATTCCGTTGAGCAAATTATGCAGTACCCGATATACAGCGGCGCGCTGGCCGGCGTGGGCTGGCAGTGGGTTAACCTCGCCTGGCTTGTCGGCGGCGTATTCCTGCTGTGGCAAAAAGCTATCCGCTGGCATATCCCGGTCAGTTTTCTGCTGACGCTGGCGCTATGCGCCGCGTTAGGTTGGCTTTTCTCGCCCGCTACGCTGGCCTCGCCGCAGCTTCATCTGCTGTCAGGCGCCACCATGCTGGGTGCATTTTTTATCTTAACGGATCCGGTTACCGCCTCCACGACCAACCGTGGACGTTTAATTTTCGGCGCGCTGGCTGGGGTATTAGTGTGGCTGATTCGTAGCTTCGGCGGCTATCCGGACGGCGTTGCTTTTGCTGTCCTGTTGGCGAATATCACGGTTCCTCTGATCGACTACTACACGCGCCCCCGCGTCTATGGACATCGCAAAGGATAAACCATGCTGAAAACGATTCGTAAACACGGTATTACGCTGGCGCTTTTTGCCGCAGGCTCTACGGGATTGACCGCGGTGATTAATCAGATGACAAAATCAACCATCCACGAACAAGCGCTGCAACAACAACATGCCCTGTTCGATCAGGTATTGCCGCCAGATCGTTACAATAATAATCTGCAAGAGAGTTGTTATCTGGTCGATGCGCCCGCCCTCGGCAAAGGCACACACCGTGTTTTTATCGCTCGCAAGGATGATAAACCCGTAGCGGCCATCATTGAGGCTACCGCGCCAGATGGCTATTCCGGCGCTATCCAGCTTATTGTTAGCGCAGATTTCAACGGTACCGTCCTGGGGACGCGTGTGACGGAACATCATGAGACGCCAGGGTTAGGTGATAAAATTGAGCGCCGTTTGTCTGACTGGATTACCCACTTTAGCGGTAAAACCATCAGTGGTGAAAATGATACGCACTGGGCGGTGAAAAAAGATGGCGGTGATTTTGATCAATTTACCGGGGCGACAATAACGCCGCGCGCCGTAGTGAATGCGGTTAAACGCGCCGGGCTGTACGCCGAATCACTGCCCGCTCAGCTCCCCCATTTAACCGCCTGTGGAGAATAGCCATGAGCGAAATAAAAGACATTGTTGTTCAGGGGTTATGGAAAAATAACTCTGCTCTGGTGCAGCTACTTGGCCTGTGCCCTCTACTGGCGGTGACGTCTACGGCAACCAACGCTCTGGGGCTGGGTCTGGCCACAACGCTGGTATTAACGCTGACCAACCTTACGGTGTCCGCACTACGTCGCTGGACGCCGGCAGAAATCCGTATCCCGATTTACGTCATGATCATTGCCTCGGTGGTAAGCGCAGTACAGATGCTGATCAATGCGTATGCGTTCGGTTTGTATCAGTCTTTAGGGATTTTTATTCCTCTGATTGTAACGAACTGCATTGTTGTTGGTCGCGCCGAAGCGTTTGCCGCGAAAAAAGGACCGTGGCTTTCCGCGTTGGACGGTTTTTCCATCGGCATGGGCGCGACAGGCGCGATGTTCGTGCTGGGCTCACTGCGCGAGATCCTCGGGAATGGTACGCTTTTCGATGGCGCGGATAGCCTGCTGGGAGGCTGGGCAAAAGTATTACGGGTCGAGATATTTCACACCGACTCGCCTTTCCTGCTGGCGATGCTGCCGCCAGGCGCGTTTATCGGCCTGGGGCTCATGCTGGCGGTAAAATATCTTATTGATGAAAAAATGAAGAAACGCCGCGCCGAAACCGCGCCTTCCGCTGTTCCGGCAGGTGAAACAGGGAAAGTCTGATGAACAAAGCAAAAAGGCTGGAAATTCTGACGCGCCTGCGCGACAGCAATCCGCACCCCACAACGGAACTCAATTTCACGTCGCCGTTTGAGTTGCTGATTGCCGTGTTGCTTTCCGCGCAGGCAACCGACGTCAGCGTGAACAAGGCGACCGCCAAACTTTACCCGGTCGCCAATACGCCAGCCGCGATGCTGGAACTGGGCGTTGAAGGCGTGAAATCCTATATCAAAACCATCGGCTTATTTAACAGTAAAGCGGAAAACGTGATTAAGACCTGCCGTATTTTACTGGACAAGCATAATGGCGAAGTGCCGGAGGATCGGGCGGCGCTGGAAGCGCTTCCCGGCGTGGGGCGTAAAACCGCTAACGTGGTGCTAAATACCGCCTTCGGCTGGCCGACCATCGCCGTTGATACGCATATATTTCGTGTATGCAACCGAACACAGTTCGCGCCGGGTAAAAATGTCGAACAGGTAGAAGAGAAGTTGCTGAAAGTGGTGCCGAATGAGTTCAAAGTGGACTGCCATCACTGGTTAATTTTGCATGGCCGCTATACCTGTATCGCCCGAAAACCCCGCTGCGGCTCCTGCCTCATTGAAGACCTTTGCGAATACAAAGAAAAAGTCGATATTTGATATGGTCGGAGTGCGTCCGTCACACCAGCGCGCTCCCACCTTCGGCCTGGATCTATTTTAGCCATCAATCATTCCAGTCTCTGTCCTTTTTCTGATGTAATGTGCTTTCGTTTTCCCTCCACGTCAGGTTAATCATTTTTTAATCGCAAAAATTTCTATCTATCCGTGATCAGGATCACTTTGATAACTTCATGTGAAATTTAATGACATCTAAGGTTACATTTACAACCGGATAGACTGACGCCCCGTTTTCACTACAAAACATTACTCTGCCATTTTTTCAGATAATGGCCTATATCACTGCTTTTTACCTTAAATAGCAGAAGATATCGCCTTTCACCCAAACTAATGGCCTTTTTGCAGTGTAAAAATCTGCCATTCTTCAAATGAAGAAATTTAACGCTGGATAACATTTCTGACATCGGACGATTCAACCAGAAGAGTTATATGTAACAGATTATTACAAAGCTCTTGTCTGGAGAGGAAAGATAGTGAACATTACCTGCCGTTTCCCCTCCAATATAACAATCGGACGGATGAGTCTGACTCATCACGCGCCAGACAATCCCTGTTAATACGGGGCGTAAAAAAGAGGTAAAAGTGTCTACTGCAAACAAAAAACCAACTGAAAGCGTCAGTTTGAACGCTTTCAAACAACCGAAGGCGTTCTATCTCATCTTCTCGATAGAGTTATGGGAGCGTTTTGGTTATTACGGCCTGCAAGGCATTATGGCCGTCTACCTGGTAAAACAACTGGGTATGTCAGAATCGGATTCCATCACCCTTTTCTCTTCCTTCAGTGCGCTGGTGTACGGCCTGGTCGCCATTGGCGGTTGGTTAGGTGATAAAATTCTGGGCACCAAACGCGTTATTATGTTGGGTGCCGTGGTGCTGGCTATCGGTTATGCGTTGGTCGCATGGTCTGGTCATGACGCTGGCATCGTCTATATGGGCATGGCGGCTATCGCTGTGGGTAACGGTCTGTTTAAAGCTAACCCGTCTTCCCTGCTGTCTACCTGCTACGCGAAGGATGATCCGCGTCTCGACGGCGCATTTACGATGTATTATATGTCCGTCAACATCGGCTCCTTCTTCTCTATGCTGGCGACGCCGTGGCTGGCGGCGCGTTATGGCTGGAGCACCGCGTTTGCGCTTAGCGTCGTCGGTATGCTGATAACGGTCGTTAACTTTGCTTTCTGCCAGCGCTGGGTGAAAAGCTACGGTTCCAAACCCGACTTTGAACCGATCAACTTCCGTAATCTGCTGCTGACCATCGTGGGTATTGTCGTTCTGATTGCGGTCGCCACCTGGCTGCTGCACAACCAGGATATCGCGCGTATGGTGCTGGGCGTAATCGCTCTTGGCATCGTCATTATCTTCGGTAAAGAAGCGTTTTCCATGCACGGCGCGGCGCGCCGTAAAATGATCGTCGCCTTTATTTTGATGCTGCAGGCGATTATCTTCTTCGTACTGTACAGCCAGATGCCGACGTCGCTGAACTTCTTTGCCATTCGTAACGTCGAGCACTCTATTCTCGGTATCGCGTTCGAACCGGAACAGTATCAGGCGCTGAACCCATTCTGGATCATTATCGGCAGCCCGATTCTGGCCGCTATCTATAACAGGATGGGCGATACGCTGCCGATGCCGATGAAATTCGCCATTGGTATGGTGCTGTGTTCCGGCGCGTTCCTGATTCTGCCGCTGGGCGCCAAATTTGCGAACGATGCCGGCATCGTATCCGTAAACTGGCTGATCGCAAGCTACGGCCTGCAAAGTATCGGTGAGCTGATGATCTCCGGTCTGGGCCTGGCAATGGTCGCACAGTTGGTTCCGCAGCGTCTGATGGGTTTCATCATGGGTAGCTGGTTCCTGACAACGGCAGGCGCTAACATCATCGGCGGTTATGTCGCCAACCTGATGGCTGTGCCGAGCGACGTGACTGACCCACTGATGTCCCTGGAAGTCTATGGTCGCGTATTTATGCAGATTGGCATAGCAACCGCCGTTATCGCCGTCCTGATGCTGCTGACAGCGCCTAAGCTGAACCGTATGACCCAGGACGATGATACCGCTGAAAAAGGCTCTAAAGCCGCTACAGTTTAATTTTCCGGGAAACAACATTCAGGCCGCTAACTGTGCGTTAGCGGCTTTTTTTTTGCTCGTCCCCGCACTACCATACTTTAAACCTCAGCAAAAAGGAGTTACCGATGAAACTGTTCTACAAACCGGGTGCCTGCTCTCTTGCTTCCCATATTACCCTGCGCGAAATTGGCAAAGACTTTACGCTTGATGGCGTCGATCTCGCAAAAAAACGCCTGGAAAACGGTGATGATTACCTGGCAGTCAACCCTAAAGGACAGGTTCCGGCTCTGCTGCTGGATGACGGCACACTGTTGACTGAAGGCGTCGCCATTATGCAGTACCTCGCCGACAGCGTTCCCGACCGCCAGCTTCTGGCGCCGGTAAGTAGTCTTGCTCGCTATCATACGCTGGAATGGCTCAACTATATTGCAACGGAACTGCATAAAGGCTTTACCCCGCTGTTCCGCCCTGACACGCCGGAAACACTCAAACCCGCCGTTCGCGCCGGTCTGGAAAAGAAATTGCAGTATGTGGATGAGTCGCTTTCAGACGACCAGTGGATTTGCGGCCAGCGTTTTACCATTGCAGACGCTTATCTGTTTACCGTATTGCGTTGGGCCTATGGCGTAAAACTGAATATGGACGGGTTAACGCATATTGAAAGTTATATGCAGCGTGTCGCAAAAAGACCGACCGTTGCGGCAGCGCTTAAAGCGGAAGGACTGAATTAATGTCATGTTGCCGGATAGCTCGCTGTACCGCCATCCGGCCTCTTTTTAGCAGCAATAATTACAGCCGCGTTGCGCTGAAGTAATGTTCAGGGTTAGCGATCCTGTCCTGGGCCGCCACGACCTGCAGTTCGTACTCCTGCATCGTTTTGGTGGCGATCATAATCTCATAGACTGCCGCCGTAACGTGCTCCAGCGCCTGCTGCAACGTCGCGCCCTGCAAAAGTTTGACCAGCAATAAACCACTGGTGACATCGCCAACGCCAACCGGCTGACGTGAGCCGAAATCCACCAGCGGACGGCTAATATGCCAGGCTTCCTGTGCCGTCACCAGCAGCATTTCAAAGCGTTCTGAACTGTAACCGGCGCGGGCGAGATGTTTTACCAGTACAATTTCTGGCCCCTGAGCAATCAGTTCACGCGCCGCCTGCACGGCGTCATTCACATTATTCACGCTATGTTTGCTGAGAATTTCCAGTTCAATCAGGTTAGGCGCGATAATATCGCTGGCGGGTAACGCATAACGCACATGGAACTCTGCGACGCCAGGCGCCACGATACAGCCCTTTTCCGGATGCCCCATCACGGGGTCGCAGAAATATTTTGCCTGCGGATTTGCCGCTTTAACCTGGCGCACAATACCGAGAATGTGTTCTCCCTGCTCGGCAGATCCCAGGTAACCGCTAAGTACGGCGTCGCAGTGCGCTAACTGGCCAATGTCCGCAATCCCCTGGACAATCTCAGTCAGATGGCTGGGCGGCATGACACAGCCGGTCCATTTACCATATTGCGTGTGGTTAGAAAACTGAACGGTATTCAGCGGCCAAACATTCGCGCCAAGACGGCGCATGGGAAATTCGGCGGCGCTGTTGCCCGCATGTCCGAAAACAACATGGGACTGGATAGCGAGGATATTCTTCATTTTTTTACCTGAACATCAAAAATAAGGGAGTGATTTCTCACTCCCTGTTACTTAATGCCTTATTTCCAGCAAATCAGACAATAGTTCTTTTTGCCGCGACGTAATAAGGTATAGCGGCCAAACAGACGGTCCTCATCGTTAAAGATGTATTCAGGATCGGATTGTTTTTCACCATTGATAGTGACAGCGTTGGAGGCGATAGTCTTACGCGCCTGACCACGCGACGGCTGGAGTTCGGCGTCTACCAGCGCCTGCATCAGGTCGGCGCCTTTTTCCATTTCAACCATCGGTACGCCGTCCTGCGCCAACTGCTCAAAGTCAGCTTCGCTCAGCGCGCTCAGTGAACCGCTGAACAGGCATTCGGTGATCCGTTTCGCCGCGACCAGCCCCTCTTCACCATGAACCAGGCGCGTCACCTGCTCGGCCAGCACATACTGCGCGCGCGGCGCTTTACCGCTGTTTTTATCTTCTTCTTCCAGGGCATTGATCTCTTCAATGTCCATAAAAGTGAAGAATTTCAGGAAGCGATAAACATCGGCATCTGCGGTGTTAATCCAGAACTGGTAGAATTTGTACGGACTGGTTTTCTTCGGATCCAGCCAGACAGCGCCGCCTTCGGTTTTACCGAATTTCGTGCCGTCAGCTTTGGTGATCAGTGGAACGGTCAAACCAAATACCTGATTCTGGTGCAGGCGACGGGTCAGGTCGATACCGGAAGTGATGTTCCCCCACTGGTCAGAACCGCCAATCTGTAAGGCAACGCCGTGCAGTTTATTCAGACAAGCGAAGTCGTACCCCTGTAGCAGGTTATAAGAGAACTCCGTGAAAGAGATACCCTGATCGTCACGGTTCAGACGCTGCTTCACCGCTTCTTTGTTGATCATCTGATTAACGGAAAAATGTTTACCGATATCGCGCAGGAAAGTCAGCACATTCATGCTGCCGAACCAGTCATAGTTATTGGCCGCGATGGCGGAGTTTTCGCCGCAATCAAAGTCCAGGAATGGGGCAACCTGTTTACGAATTTTCGCCACCCACTCCTGAACGGTCTCTTCAGTGTTCAGTTTACGCTCGGCGGCTTTGAAGCTCGGGTCGCCAATCAGACCGGTCGCGCCGCCTACCAGCGCAACAGGTTTGTGCCCTGCCTGCTGGAAGCGTTTCAGGCATAACAATGGAACCAGATGCCCCAAATGCAAGCTGTCAGCGGTAGGATCGAAGCCGCAATAGAGCGCGATCGGGCCTTGCGCCAGTCGCTCTGCCAACGCGTCTTCGTCCGTCACCTGGGCTACCAGCCCCCGCTCTTGCAATTGTTTAATCAAGTTACTGCTTGCCATCAAAATCTCCATGTATAAAACGACTGCACCTTTGCCGGTACACGACTTTTCGCCAGACGCGAAAGAGACATAGCATAAAACGGCGGATTCATCCGCACCAGTGCTTAAAACAAGATTTTTGCATCTTTAGGGCGCAAGACGGTCGATTTTCCACGCGCCGTCGTCGCGTTGGTATAAAAAGCGATCGTGCAGACGATGTTCGCCGCCCTGCCAGAACTCCATCTGTTCGATACTCACGCGAAAACCGCCCCAGAAGCTGGGTAGCGGCACTTCGCCCTGTTGAAACTTCTGCTTGAGCTCCAGGAATTTGCTTTCGAGGATACCGCGCGCGGAAATCCGGCTGGATTGTTTAGAGACCCATGCGCCGATCTGGCTGTCGCGCGGACGGCTGTGGAAATACCTCACCACCTCAAGTGTGGAGAGACGCTCGGCTTTGCCTGTCACCATCACCTGGCGTTCAAGCATATGCCAGGGAAATAACAGGCTGATACGCGGATTGTGCTCAATTTGATGCGCCTTGCGGCTTCCCAGGTTGGTATAAAAGACCAAGCCTTTTTCATCATAATGCTTGAGCAATACAATACGCTGGTACGGCTGCCCCTTGTCATCTACGGTCGCCACGACCATTGCCGTCGGATCGGCCAGTCTGGCGTCGCACGCTTGCCCAAGCCAGCGCTCAAATAAGGTTAACGGTTCAGCGGGTAAATCGCGGCGACGCAAGCCGCCTTTCGTGTATTCACGGCGCAGATGCGCGATCTGCTGCAATTGGTCGTTATCAGACATGGCGTTGATCAGAAATAATCAGTGGGTGGCGCTATTGTGCGCCCCCATACTGAAAATCTCAACGCTTCGGATTTTGTAACTGACAGTTATTAAGCACAATTCTGTCTCGTTTATAGACCGTGGCGCTCTCGCCTTGCGACCAGAAAACATAAATCCCGTCGGTATAACGCGCGCCCGAGGCCGAGATTCCTTGCTTCAGGGTCAGCAGCTTATTGTCATAAACAAAACTGACCTCTTCACGCGGGTTATTGACTTTAACGGTAAGCGGCTTCTCATCACACTGGTATTCCAGCGTATCCGTTTGCATACGTTCAACAAATTGTTGATAAACGCTACAGCCGGTCAGCAGCACAGGTAAACACATTATTGCGATCTTTTTCATAGGCATATCCCGAAAGCTCTCCTGCTTCTGGAAGGGCAAACGCCCCTTCCTGACCTTGCCAGTTTACCGATATAGGGTCCGGGAAAAATTCAGTTAACTCTGAGTTATTGGGTTAGCCGGGTAAATAGCGCCTAAAACACTGGCTTCTGTAGCCCCCGTCACGGAAGGTAAATTTCCCGGCAGGCCCGCGAGCGTTCGCCAGGCAAGCCAGGCAAAGGCCAGCGCTTCCATATCATCGCCGCTGATCCCCGCCTTATCGGTGGTCGAAACCTCGATACCGGGCAACAGCGCCGCCAGACGGGCCATCACTAACGGATTCCAGCTTCCGCCGCCACAGACCATCAGCCGCTCGCAGCCGCCGTTGAGCAGCACCTGTTGGGCGATGGAGACCGCCGTCAGCTCCGCCAGCGTGGCCTGTACATCGCGCGCGTCTGCGCCAGGGAAAGCCGCAAGATGGCGCTCTAACCAGCCATAGTTGAAATATTCGCGTCCTGTACTTTTGGGCGCCGACGCAGCAAAGTACGGATCGCGCAACATCTTTTGCAGCAATGGAAGAATAACCTGACCTTCTTTCGCCCATGCCGCGTCTTTGTCGTAGGGCTGCGCGCATTGTCGCCAAATCCACGCATCCATCAACATATTGCCCGGCCCCGTGTCGTACCCGCGCACCGCCTGTCCGGGGAAAAGCAGAGATAAATTGGCGATGCCGCCGATATTCAGGACCATACGTTTTTCCGTCGGATGTCCCAACAGCGCGTGATGGAAAGCTGGCACCAGCGGCGCGCCTTGTCCGCCCAGCGCAATATCCCGCCGCCGAAAATCGCCGACCACTGTAATCCCCGTATGGGCGACGATGTGATTATTATCGCCAATTTGCAGCGTATGCGGGGCCTCGCCGGTCGGTTCATGCCAGACCGTTTGCCCATGACAACCAATGGCGACGATATCCCGAGGCTGCAAGCGTTGTTGCGCTAACAGCGCATTAACCGCCTGCGCAAAAAGCCGGCCTAACTGGGTATCCAGCTGGCCGAGTTGCGAGAGCGTAAGCGGCTGTCCCTGGCAAATATCGAGAATGCCTTTTTTCAGATGAACGGGAATAGGCCAGGTGAGACTTGCCTGTTGCGCAACCATGGTTTCATCAATTGCCGCCAGTACAACATCCACGCCATCAAGGCTGGTTCCGGACATAACGCCAATAAAACGGCCCGATTTCATACCTCTTCCTTTTAAGCTGGGTTAAGCCTTAACACTCGGCATAACGTATTTTGTAATGCTATGCCCACGTCACGTTTTTTGCCGTGTCGTCCACGGATATCAATGACCTATCTTTTCTTGCTTCCGACTTCGTTTAAGATTGGTTAATTAACTTCTGATTATGATTTTTACATTCTTTCAGCAGAAGATATGACCTTAACTGCATAAATGCCATATAATTTAGCTATAGGGATACTGACATAGCGTTTCGTGAAGAACAGGAGATGGGTAAATGATTAAACGTGTACTGGCCGTTTCACTGATGGGGTTATCCTTAGCTGGGTGTGTTAACAATGATAGCCTTTCGGGTGATGTTTATACCGCATCCGAGGCTAAACAAGTTCAGAATGTAACGTACGGTACTATCGTTAACGTTCGTCCGGTTCAAATTCAGGGCGGTGATGATTCTAACGTGATTGGCGCTATCGGCGGCGCGGTGTTGGGCGGATTCCTCGGCAACACTATCGGCGGCGGTACGGGTCGTTCACTGGCGACCGCGGCAGGCGCGGTGGCTGGCGGCGTAGCGGGCCAGGGCGTCCAGAGCGCAATGAATAAAACCCAGGGTGTGGAACTGGAAATTCGTAAAGACGATGGCAACACCATTATGGTTGTGCAGAAACAAGGAAATACGCGTTTCTCGGCAGGTCAGCGTGTCGTGCTGGCCAGCAACGGCAGCCAGGTTACCGTCTCTCCACGCTAAACCAGGCTTTACGTGTGGTCACATGGCCACACGTATGCCCCTGCACCTCAATCGTGAGAGTGCAATTCCATAATATTGTGTTCAAGTTTGGCGATAAGTTTAATCAGAAGCTCAATCTCCTCTGAAGAAATCCCAGCCAAAATTTCACCGCGCGTTTTATGAATGACCGCTTCCATCTCAGCGATCAGCGGCTCCGCTTTCTCGGTCAGTTTAATGCGCTTAGCGCGACGATCGCTGGCGCAGGTTTGCCGCGAAATTAGCCCCTTATCTTCAAGTTGATCCAACGTGCGTACCAGCGATGGCTGCTCAATGCCTATCGCTTTAGCCAATTGAATCTGCGACTGGTCAGGCGGCAATTGATGAATATTGTGCAACGTGACCCAATGTGTCTGCGTCAATTCCAGAGGCTTGAGGCGATGGTCAATCAGAGCACGCCAAATGCGCACCAACCGTGCCAGATCAGAACCTAGTGGCGATTCCAATTTCATCTCCTTATAATTAGCTTGCTAAGTTATTATGCTGATTTTAGAATAGTGTGCAGTATTTGTATTCTCAAAACAAATGTATTGCTAAATTTGCTTACCAATAGACATTTTTTCAGACATAGTGCGCACCTGGCACCTGTAGCTTCAGTTTTGGCTAAAACTAAAGCATCGATGTCTGACGCAAAGGAACATTGCTTGTGAAGTGTATACTCAACGCCACAGGATTGCCCTTACAAGATCTCATGTTGGGAGCATCTGTTTACTTTCCGCCATTCTTTAAAGCCTTTGCGCTTGGGTTCGTTATCTGGTTGTTTATTCACCGACTCCTGCGTGACCGGATATACTCTGATGAAATCTGGCATCCCCTGTTAATGGATCTCTCCCTCTTTACGCTGTGCGTATGTCTGGGCCTCGTTTTACTGATCGCGTGGTAAATATGTCGTTAAAAACAATAAAATATTTTTCTACTCTCATTGTCGCCGTCGTCGCCGTTCTGGCCGCGTGGTGGTTATGGAATTACTATATGCAGTCACCGTGGACGCGCGATGGTAAAATCCGCGCGGAACAGGTCAGCGTAACGCCACAGGTTTCTGGCAGCATTACCCAACTCAATATCAAAGATAATCAGTTCGTCAACGCCGGGGACGTTCTCTTTGTCATTGATAAAACGCCCTTCCATATTGCAGAACTTAACGCGCAGGCGCAGTTGGCCAAAGCGCAGTCCGATCTGGCAAAAGCGAATAATGAAGCCGATCGACGTCGACATTTATCGCGTAACTACATCTCTGCTGAAGATCTGGATAGCGCCAATCTGAATGTTAAAGCGATGCAGGCCAACGTAGATGTCGCACTGGCAACGTTAAAACAGGCGCAGTGGCAGCTTAGCCAGACGGAAGTAAAAGCGCCGGTATCCGGCTGGGTGACCAACCTTTCCACGCGTACCGGTGATTATGCCAGCACCGGTAAGCCACTTTTCGCCCTGGTAGATAGCCACTCATTTTATGTAATGGGATATTTCGAAGAAACCAAACTACGCCACATCCGCGAAGGTGAGCCTGCATTAATAACACTGTATAGTGGCAATGTTAAGTTACAGGGTCACGTTGGCAGTATCGGGCGCGCTATTTACGACCAAAGCGTGGAAAGTGACTCCGGTTTAGTGCCCGATATCAAACCCAACGTACCGTGGGTACGTCTGGCGCAACGCGTACCGGTACGTATCGAATTTGACGCTTTACCGCAGGATATCACGCTCGTCTCCGGCACTACCTGCAGCGTAGCCATTGGACAGCGGTAATGAAACTCTCCCTGCCGGCCCTGCGAAATACGCCCTGGTTTAAAGCGACCTCCGGCCAGTGGCGTTACGCGTTGCGCAATACCATTGCCATGTGTCTCGCGCTGACATTCGCTTATTATCTCAATCTGGATGAGCCCTACTGGGCGATGACTTCGGCCGCAGTGGTGAGCTTTCCGACCGTAGGCGGCGTAATCAGTAAAAGTCTGGGGCGTATTGCCGGGAGTTTACTCGGCGCGACCGCCGCGTTAATTATTGCTGGCCATACGCTGAATGAACCCTGGTTGTTCTTATTTAGCATGGCCGCCTGGATCGGTTTTTGTACCTGGGCCTGCGCGCATTTTACCAATAATGCCGCTTATGCTTTCCAGTTGTCCGGCTACACGGCGGCGATCATCGCGTTCCCGATGGTTAATATTGTAGAAATCACGCAGTTGTGGGATATCGCCCAGGCACGTGTATGTGAAGTTATCGTCGGCATCCTCTGTGGCGGCATGATGATGATGATCCTACCCAGCACATCGGATGGTACCGCCCTGCTCACCGCGTTGAAAAACATGCATGCGCGCTTGCTGGAACATGCCAGTCTACTGTGGCAGCCGGAGACTACCGACGCTATCCGCTCCGCGCATGAGGGGGTCATTGGGCAAATCCTGACCATGAACCTGCTGCGTATTCAGGCCTTCTGGAGTCACTACCGTTTTCGCCGCCAGAATGCATTGCTAAATGCATTGTTACACCAGCAATTACGGCTAACCAGCGTGATCTCCAGTCTGCGTAGAATGCTTTTAAATTGGCCGACGCCGCCGGAAAACAGCCGCGAAGTCATTGAACAACTCTTAGCTGAGTTGGCAAAATCGCGCGCGGACAGCTACACCGTGGCGCGGATTATTGCGCCGCTACGCCCGCAGGATGAACAGGATTATCGTCACCTCGCGTTCTGGCAGCGATTACGCTATTTTTGCCAGCTATATCTGCGCAGCAGCCGTCAGTTATATCTGATCGAAAGCGGCGCGCCGGTGGATCAAATCCATATCCGCCGCACTCCCGGCCTTGCGCGGCATACGGATAACGCAGAGGCCATCTGGAGCGGCGTGCGTACCTTTTGCACGCTCACGGTGATTAGCGCCTGGAGTATTGGCGCGCAATGGGAATCCGGGCCCGGCGCATTAACCCTGGCGGCGATCAGTTGCGTCCTCTACTCCATCGTCGCCACGCCGTTTAAGTCGCTTTCCTTATTGATGCGTACTTTAGTGCTGCTGTCCTTATTCAGCTTCGTGGTGAAATTTGGCCTGATGGTGCAAATCACCGATCTGTGGCAATTCTTGCTTTTCCTTTTTCCGCTGTTCGTCACGATGCAACTGCTTAAACTGCAGATGCCTAAGCTGGCGGGACTGTGGGGGCAGCTTATCGTTTTTATGGGCTCATTCATCGCCGTGACCAATCCACCGGTGTACGACTTCGCCGACTTCCTTAACGATAATACCGCCAAGATCGTCGGCGTCGCGATTTCCTGGCTGGCGTTTGCGATTTTGCGCCCCGGTTCCGATGCCGTAAAAAGCCGCCGCCATATCCGCGCGCTACGCCGGGATTTCGTCGATCAGCTTAGCCGTCACCCTTCCCATAACGAAAGCGAGTTTGAATCGCTGACCTATCATCACGTCAGTCAGCTCAGCAATAGTCAGGATGCGCTGGCGCGCCGGTGGTTATTACGTTGGGGAGTGGTGCTGCTGAACTGCTCGCATGTGGTGTGGCAGCTGCGCGCCTGGGAGTCGCGTTCCGATCCGCTTTCCCGGGTGCGGGATATTTGTATATCCCTGCTGCGCGATGTGATGAGCGAGCGCGGCGTGCAGCAACGCCCGCTTGCCGTCACGCTACAGGAATTACAGCGTATCTGCGACACGCTCGCACATCATCATCAACCCGCCGCGCATGAGCTGGCGGCGATTATCTGGCGTTTACACTGTTCGCTGTCGCAGCTGGAACAGGCTCCAGCGCAGGGAACACTGTCTCCGGGTTATTTAATGACGCCGCAGGCGTAACGCGTTCCGCCGCCGCCGAGCGGTTTCGGCTGATCGGACATGTTATCGCCGCCCACATGGATCATGAGCGCTTTATCTTTCACTTCATCAAGAGACTTCAGACGCGGCGCAGTAACCGGTTCGGTGGCGATACCATCATTATTAACGACTAACACCGGGAGGTCGCCCAGATGCCCCTGACCTTCCGGTCCTTCATGCTTACCGGTATTTTGTGGGTCCAGATGACCACCAGCGGCTTCTGCGGCAACCGCTTTGCCGTCTTTAATCGCGGGCTGGCAGCTACCTTTGGCATGAATGTGAAAACCATGCTCGCCCGGCGGCAACGCTTTAAGGTGTGGGGTAAATTTTAAGCCGCCTTCGGTTTCATCGATGACGACGGTGCCGATAGACTGTCCTACGCCTTGCGCCGTCACCAGATTCATCTCTACTTTCTCGCTGGCAGCCTGCGCACCCGCACAGGCCAGCAGCGTCACCATCGCTAAACTTAATCGCTTCATAAAACCTCCGTTACATGTGGTCGCCTGTTAAGTGTAAACCACTGGCGAAAACATGTACGGAAAGTCAACGAGTTGGCGATTACGGCACGTCATAACCCAGTGCCGCCTTGCGGATTCGGAACCACTGTTGACGCGACAATGACAGCGTTTCCGCTTCTAGTGCGGCACGTACGCGTTCGATTTTACCCGAGCCAATAATCGGCAGCGGCTGCGACGGCAAACGTAAAATCCAGGCATAGACCACCTGTTCAATAGAACTGGCGTTGAGTTCTTGCGCGATAACGGAAAGTTCCTGGCGCAACGGCTGATAAGCCTCATCATTAAACAGCCGACCGCCGCCAAGACATGACCAGGCCATCGGACGAATACGCAGTTGCTGTAATTGATCTAATGTGCCGTCCAGCAACAAAGGCTGGTGAACCGGCGAGATCTCCACCTGGTTGGTCGCCAGGGTGAAAGGCAGGCGCGATTGCAGCAACGTAAATTGCGCTGGCGTAAAATTAGAAACGCCAAAATGGCGCACTTTGCCGCTTTGGTGCAGATGTTGAAACGCCTCGGCGACGTCATCCGCATCCATTAACGGATCGGGACGGTGAATTAACAACATATCCAGATAATCTGTCGCCAGATTTTTTAATGACTGTTCGGCGCTCAGAATAATATGGCGGCGATCGGTAATATAATGACCGAGCCTATTTTCCGCTCTGGCGGTGGTCGCAATACCGCATTTGGTAACGATTTGCAGTTTTTCCCGCAAATGCGGCGCCAGCGTTAGCGCCTCGCCAAACGCCGCTTCGCACTGATAACCGCCATAAATGTCCGCATGGTCAACGGTAGTGACGCCCAAATCCAGATGTTCTTCGATAAAACTCACTAACTGACGCGCGGACATATTCCAGTCCATCAAACGCCAGTAACCCATGACAAAACGCGAAAACTCCGGGCCTTGTGGAGCGATGGTGACACGCTGAACCATAACAGATTCCTCATAGAGAATAATGAGGTTGAGTATACGCAATTCCGCGTTTAAAAGAGTGAAGGTTGTTGAGGATCTTCCGATGGGAGAGGCTTGTTTGCGCGTATTTTACGCAAGTAACGCTGGCGACAAAGCCGCAGTACATTTTGTTTCTCGGCATCGCTCATTTTTTGCCAGTTAAACCGTTCGTCGCGGCTGCGCATACAGCCCCGACAAAAGCCACGCTCATCAGACTGGCAGATACCGCGACATGGGCTTGCTACAGGAAAAAACTCCAACTGCTCGGCCACATCCCCTCCTCAACGTTTGACGCTTATGACTATTGAAGACGCTAACTGACATTATGGCAACTCTGCTTGCAGTAGACCGACTGGTCTACTATACTGCCTGCTATGAATAAGCAAACCGAACATGATACCCGCGAACATCTGCTGGCCACCGGCGAGCAGCTTTGTATGCAACGGGGTTTTACCGGCATGGGGCTTAGCGAATTGCTCAAAACCGCCCAGGTGCCTAAAGGGTCGTTTTATCACTACTTTCGCTCGAAAGAAGCCTTCGGCGTCGCCATGCTTGAGCGACATTACGCCTGCTATCATCAGCGTCTTATGGCGCACTTCACCTCCGGTCCCGGTAATCATCGCGATCGTCTTCTCGCCTGGTATCAGGAAACGTTAAAGCAGTTTTGCCAGCAAGGCGCCATTAGCGGTTGCCTGACGGTGAAACTGTCAGCGGAGGTCTGCGATCTGTCGGAGGATATGCGCTCTACGATGGATAAAGGAGCGCAGGAGATCATGGCACTGCTTGCACGCGCGCTGGAAGATGGCCGTAATAGCCACTGTTTACATTTCACCGGCCAGCCGTTGCCACAGGCGCAGGTACTTTATGCCCTGTGGCTGGGCGCCAATTTGCAGGCCAAAATATCCCGTAGCGCCGCGCCGCTGGAAAATGCGTTGGCGCATGTTAAGACCATCATTGCAACGCCTGAGCAGTAACAGGCGTTTTTATTTCCTTTATTACAAGACGACCGGTCTACTTATATCAGGAGCCACTATGTCATCAGCAAAACTGTTTACCCCCCTCAAGGTGGGTGCCATCACGGCGACAAATCGCGTATTTATGGCGCCTTTGACGCGTTTGCGGAGTATTGAACCGGGCGACATTCCTACGCCGTTAATGGCGGAATATTACCGTCAACGCGCCAGCGCTGGATTGATCATCAGCGAAGCCACACAAATCTCCGCACAGGCGAAAGGCTATGCCGGCGCACCGGGATTACACAGCGATGAGCAGATCGCCGCCTGGAAAAAAATCACTCAGGGAGTCCATGCCCAGGGCGGCCATATGGCGGTGCAACTGTGGCATACGGGCCGTATTTCACACGCCAGCCTGCAACCAGGCGGACAAGCGCCCGTCGCGCCATCCGCTATCAATGCGGGAACCCGCACCTCTTTGCGTGACGAAAACGGCCAGGCCATCCGCGTAGAGACTTCCACGCCGCGCGCGCTGGATACTCACGAGATCCCCGGGATCGTCAACGATTTCCGCCAGGCTATCGCCAATGCCCGAGAGGCGGGCTTCGATCTGGTGGAGCTGCACTCCGCGCACGGTTATCTGCTGCATCAGTTCCTCTCACCGTCTTCTAATCACCGTACCGATCGGTACGGCGGCAGCGTAGAGAATCGCGCCCGTCTGGTGCTGGAAGTGGTTGATGCCGGCATTAAGGAATGGGGCGCGGACCGTATCGGCATCCGCCTTTCTCCTGTCGGCACTTTCCAGAATGTCGATAACGGCCCGAATGAAGAAGCTGACGCCCTTTATCTGATTGAAGCGTTAGGCAAACGCGGCATTGCTTATCTGCATATGTCTGAACCAGACTGGGCGGGCGGAGAACCGTACAGCGACGCATTCCGTGAAAAAGTGCGCGCGTGTTTCCACGGCCCCATCATCGGCGCTGGCGCCTATACGCCAGAAAAAGCGGAAGATCTGATCGAAAAAGGGCTGATTGACGCCGTGGCGTTTGGTCGCGATTACATCGCTAACCCGGATCTGGTGGCGCGTCTGCAACGTAAAGCGGAACTTAATCCACAGCGTCCCGAAAGTTTTTATGGCGGCGGCGCGGAAGGCTACACTGACTACCCTACTCTGTAATTTCATTGATAGCGGCCTCACATCGCCGCTATACTTTGAATATCTTGACTATTTTAAGGACAACGAAAATGCGTTTATTGCATACTATGCTGCGCGTCGGCGATTTGCAGCGTTCCATCGCTTTTTACACCAACGTTCTGGGCATGAAATTGCTGCGTACCAGTGAGAATCCGGAATACAAATACTCGCTGGCCTTTGTGGGATATGGTCCGGAAACGGAAGAAGCGGTCATCGAACTAACCTATAACTGGGGCGTTGAGAGCTACGACATGGGCAATGCGTATGGGCACATCGCGCTGAGCGTTGATAATGCCGCTGAAGCCTGTGAACGTATTCGTCAGAACGGCGGCAACGTGACCCGTGAAGCGGGGCCGGTAAAAGGCGGTTCGACCATCATCGCCTTCGTTGAAGATCCGGATGGCTATAAAATCGAATTGATTGAAGCTAAAGACGCAGGCCGCGGTCTGGGTAACTGATCCCCCGCCGGGCGCAGGTCACTGCGCCCGTTGTTTTACTGCATCCCGGCGTAAAATTTGCCATAATACGCGCTGCATTTTTTCGTATTAAGAGACTCAGATGTCCGATAACGCTCAACTTTCCGGTCTGTGCGACCGTTTTCGTGGTTTTTATCCTGTCGTCATCGACGTTGAAACTGCAGGATTTAACGCTAAAACCGATGCGCTGCTCGAAATCGCCGCCATCACGCTGAAAATGGATGAACAAGGCTGGCTGATGCCGGACATGACGCTGCATTTCCATGTGGAGCCGTTCGCTGGAGCCAACTTACAGCCGGAAGCGCTTGCGTTTAACGGTATCGATCCCTCTAACCCGCTACGCGGCGCGGTGAGTGAATATGAGGCGCTACACGCTATTTTCAAAATGGTGCGTAAAGGTATCAAAGACAGCGGTTGTAGCCGCGCCATTATGGTCGCGCATAACGCCACTTTTGATCACAGTTTTATGATGGCCGCCGCAGAGCGCGCCTCGCTGAAACGTAACCCGTTTCATCCGTTCGTCACCTTTGATACTGCGGCATTGAGCGGACTGGCGCTGGGACAAACGGTGTTATCAAAAGCGTGCCTGGCGGCAGGTATGGAGTTTGACGCTGAAAAGGCCCACTCCGCTTTGTATGATACCGAGCGGACAGCGGTGCTGTTTTGTGAAATTGTCAATCGCTGGAAGCGCCTGGGCGGCTGGCCGTTACCTTTGCCGACGGACAAATAACGAGGCTAACAACGCCGCTCTTGCTCACGATGGCGGTAAAAAAGCGACCTTTACAGGTCGCTTTCTCCTTGCACAGATTACTCTGCGTCCGGCTCCTGAGTTTTATATTTTGCCGCAGTTTCTTTAATAAGCTGCTGCAACTCACCACGCTGATACATTTCAATCACAATATCACACCCGCCGACCAGCTCGCCGTCCACCCACAGTTGTGGGAATGTCGGCCAGTTGGCGTATTTCGGTAATTCAGCGCGAATATCCGGGTTTTGCAGGATATCAACATAGGCAAAACGTTCCCCGCAGGCTGAAAGCGCCTGAACGGCCTGCGCAGAGAAACCACAGCTTGGCAGTTTCGGTGAACCTTTCATATACAGGAGAATCGGGTTTTCAGCGATCTGGCGCTGAATTTTTTCGATAGTGGTGCTCATTGTCTCGCTTCCTTAAACTACTTTTACGACTGAAGCCTGTCATTGTAACGGGTCAGGCTGGCAACGGAAAATAACATTTTCATCATGCCTTATTATTTTACCGTCTGCGGGAATAAGTTGTATACAAAATATCTTTTAAGCGGGTTGCCGCGCAGTGATTTGTAGATAACGCGTTCGTGTTTAGCATTAATTGCTATTTTTTTACATCTGTTAACGAAACACAGCTTCAGAAACCAAAAGCAATTACCAATCTGTGCTTTTGTAGATTAGAATTATCAGGTTTTGTAAATCATACGCAGGCATGAATCGCCTGCCTTTAACAGAGGATTGCTCAGTGGCGCGGATAAACAAAATCTCGATCACGCTCTGTGCTTTACTTTTTACTACTCTCCCCTTTACGCCAATGGCCCATGCTTCCAGGCAAGCCAAAGCGACGCCTGCTGTTTCTCATGTCACGAAAACGGCAGATAAAAAGAAAAGCACAACGAAAAAGATCAGTAAAACCAGCAAAAAAAACGTAAAAAAAACCTCAAAAACCAGCCGTTCTTCTTCCGCTTCTACGCCAAAACGTACCACCGCCTCCACGAAATCTCGTCATACGACGCATCGTCGTAACAGAACCGCGCCCACGTCAATCGCCGCCCTCGACGTAACGGAAAAATGCACGACGCGTAAAGGCCGTAAGCCGCACTGCGTGAAGGGGAAAGGAACATTGCCGGTCTCTATTGCCGATGCGCATCGTGCAAAAGTACAAAAAGCGACGAAGACCGCGATGTCCAAACTCATGAATCAGATTGGTAAACCGTATCACTGGGGAGGCGCGTCGCCGCGCACCGGTTTTGATTGCAGCGGTCTGGTTTATTATGCCTATAAAGATTTAGTGAAGATCCGTATCCCCCGAACGGCGAATGAGATGTATCACCTGCGTGACGCGGCGCCCATTGAGCGTAGCGAGTTGAAAAACGGCGATCTGGTGTTCTTTCGTACGCAGGGGCGCGGCACCGCCGATCACGTTGGCGTCTATGTCGGCAACGGTAAGTTTATCCAGTCTCCGCGCAGCGGTCAGGAAATTAAGATCACCTCACTGAACGAAGAATACTGGCAGCGTCATTATGTCGGCGCCCGCCGGGTGATGACGCCTAAAACAATTCGCTAATATTTTATCCTGTCGTTTAACGACAGGATAACTTCTTCTTTTGCGCCACCTCTCAATTTGCTACCCTATCCTTACGCGCACCAGGGTTATTGTGCGTGCGCAATATTAATAATAAGGAGAGAAGCAATGTCGTTCGAATTACCTGCATTACCGTATGCCAAAGATGCTCTGGCGCCGCATATTTCTGCTGAGACGCTGGAATATCACTATGGCAAACATCATCAGACTTACGTGACCAATCTTAACAATTTGATCAAAGGCACGGCGTTTGAAGGCAAATCGCTGGAAGAGATCGTGCGCGCCTCCGAAGGCGGCATCTTTAATAACGCCGCTCAGGTGTGGAACCACACCTTCTACTGGAACTGCCTGGCGCCAAATGCTGGCGGCGAACCGACCGGGAAACTGGCTGATGCTATCGCGGCATCTTTTGGCAGCTTCGCGGAATTTAAAGCGCAGTTCACCGATGCCGCTATCAAAAACTTTGGTTCCGGATGGACATGGCTGGTAAAAAGCGCTGATGGCAAACTGGCTATCGTTTCTACCTCAAATGCCGGTACGCCGCTGACCACGGATGCAACGCCGTTGCTGACGGTTGATGTGTGGGAACACGCGTATTACATCGACTACCGCAACGCCCGTCCAAACTATCTGGAGCATTTCTGGGCGCTGGTTAACTGGGAATTTGTCGCGAAAAATCTCGCCGCATAAGTCTGAGTACGCAGAAGGTACGCCTTCTGCGTTTTAGAGAGGGATAGAATAGAGGAGACGCCCACCCTCAGAAGAGAGGAAATCAGTGCAGAGCGGCCGTTAATCCACCTGCGACAATCACGCCCAGAACAATCAGCGTAGTAATCAACGAAAATTTCAGGTCGGTACTCATCAAGTTTTCTCCTTTTTATTCCCACACAAAAAGTGATATAGCGCATTTTTGCACATTCCCGCACAAAAATCTCTCATGTTTTATATTGATAACTGTTTTTAACGCTTCCCCTTTTCCTCAAGATCAGACAAAATTCCAGGCTTACTGAATTAGCGTAACGGCCATTGACCCCTTCCTGACGTTCCGTGTCGTTTTTCCGGCGTGCCGCAACCCTGACGTTGCGATTAGGGTGTGTGTAGGCAAACGTTTACCTGGCGTTTCTCAGGAGCTTAGCGAGGGTCTGGAGTGAAATGTAATGGCAACAATTAAAGATGTAGCGAAACGAGCAAACGTTTCCACTACAACTGTATCACACGTAATCAACAAAACGCGTTTTGTCGCTGAAGAAACGCGTAACGCGGTCTGGGCGGCAATTAAAGAGCTGCACTACTCTCCCAGCGCCGTCGCGCGTAGCCTGAAGGTTAACCATACCAAGTCGATAGGCTTGCTGGCGACCAGCAGCGAAGCGGCCTATTTTGCCGAAATTATCGAGGCGGTTGAAAAAAACTGTTTCCAGAAAGGCTATACGCTGATTTTAGGCAACGCCTGGAATAACCTGGAAAAACAGCGCGCCTACCTGTCCATGATGGCGCAAAAGCGCGTGGATGGCCTGCTGGTGATGTGTTCTGAGTATCCAGAACCTCTGCTTTCCATGCTGGAAGAGTATCGCCATATTCCGATGGTGGTGATGGACTGGGGTGAAGCGAAGGCCGATTTTACCGACACAGTGATTGATAACGCCTTTGCAGGCGGCTATATGGCGGGTCGTTATCTGGTTGAGCGCGGCCACCGGGATATCGGCGTTATTCCCGGCCCGCTGGAGCGCAACACCGGCGCGGGGCGGCTGGCAGGCTTTATGAAAGCCATGGAGGAGGCGCTGATCAACGTGCCGGACAACTGGATTGTTCAGGGCGACTTCGAGCCGGAGTCCGGTTACCACGCGATGCAGCAAATCTTATCGCAGTCACATCGCCCTACCGCCGTTTTCTGCGGCGGCGATATTATGGCGATGGGCGCGCTTTGCGCGGCTGACGAAATGGGGCTTCGCGTACCGCAGGACGTTTCGGTGATCGGTTATGACAATGTGCGTAACGCCCGTTACTTTACCCCGGCACTGACGACGATTCACCAGCCCAAAGACTCTTTAGGCGAAACCGCATTTAATATGCTATTGGATCGCATCGTCAATAAGCGCGAAGAGTCACAGTCTATTGAAGTTCATCCACGCCTGGTTGAGCGTCGCTCGGTCGCTGACGGCCCGTTCCGCGACTATCGGCGTTAATCCCCGCTGTCGGGAACCTCTTCTGGCTCCCGCAGCCACTCCCGATTCAACGTTTCGCTATCGCCCAAATAGTCCAGCAGCCATGCCAGCGCGGGCGAGGCTTCGTTTTGCTGCCACGTCACGCAACAGGCCGCATCGGGAAACGGATTCTCTAACGTCAGCGCCACCCATTTTCCGCTGTCTATCCACTGTCGGGCAAAATGCGTCGGCACCATTCCCACGCATAGTCCTGCCGACAGGCAGGTTGCCGATGACTCCCAGTCCGGTACGACGACCCTTTTTTGGTTATCCAGCAGCCAGGTAATCCGTTTCGGTAAGGTTCGCGAAGTGTCTTCCCTGACCAGCGACGGCCAGTTGCGCAGGGTATCATCGCTTAACGGCCCAGGCATCGACGCCAGCGGGTGATCGCTTGCCACTACGCAGCTCCAGCTCAGGGTCCCCATATCCCGAAAAGCGTAACGCCCCCCTACCGGAATCGCCTGCGTCGCCCCAATCGCCAGTTCGACACGCCCGTCGGAGAGCGCGTCCCAGACGCCGTTAAACACCTCCTGAAAAACCAGCAGTTCCACATCGTCAAAATGGCGATAGAAATCGACGATCATCTGCCGGGTACGTTCTGGTCTGACGATATTGTCCACCGCAATAGCTAACTGCCCGCGCCAGCCATTAGCAATTTGCTGACACTGCTGGCGAGTGATCTGCATTTTTTTGATAACAGAACGCCCTTCTTTTAAAAACCAGACGCCAGCAGGCGTCAGTTCAACATCACGGTGACGTCGTACAAAAAGCGGTACGGCCAGCCACTCCTCTAACTGACGAACGGTGTAACTGACTGCTGAAGGCACACGGTGCAGTTCCTGCGCCGCCGCGCTAAAACTGCCATTGCGCGCCACGGCGTCAACCACTTCAAGCGAGTATTCCGACCACATAATTTGCCTACAAAAATTTTGAATTCACTGGACAAATATTAACGTTTCACAACCGTAATTTCACTCCCTACACTCTGCGACAATGTCTGTCTGATAAGAAAGAGAAACAAATATGCAACCTGGAAAAGGTTTTTTAGTCTGGTTAGCCGGCCTTAGCGTGCTGGGATTTCTGGCTACGGACATGTACCTGCCCGCGTTTGCCGCCATACAGGCGGATTTACAAACGCCTGCCGCCGCGGTCAGCGCCAGCCTCAGCCTGTTTTTAGCTGGCTTTGCCGTCGCGCAACTACTTTGGGGACCGCTATCGGATCGTTATGGCCGTAAACCGATTTTACTGCTGGGGTTATCTATCTTTGCGCTCGGAAGTCTGGGGATGCTGTGGGTAGAAAGCGCGGCAGCACTGCTGACGCTGCGCTTCGTGCAGGCCGTCGGCGTTTGCGCGGCAACGGTAATCTGGCAAGCGCTGGTGACCGATTATTATCCTTCGCAAAAAATTAACCGTATCTTCGCCACTATCATGCCACTGGTGGGCTTATCCCCGGCGCTTGCGCCCTTACTGGGAAGCTGGATACTGACGCATTTCTCATGGCAGGCGATTTTCGCCACCCTGTTCGTGATTACGTTGTTGCTGATGTTGCCGGCGCTGCGCTTAAAACCATCGGTAAAAGCGCGTACCGAAGGACAGGATAAACTCACTTTCGCGACACTGTTACGCTCTAAAACCTATCGCGGTAATGTGCTGATTTATGCCGCCTGTTCCGCCAGCTTTTTTGCGTGGCTAACAGGGTCGCCGTTTATTCTCAGCGCGATGGGTTACAGCCCGGCAGTGATTGGCCTGAGCTATGTTCCGCAAACCATCGCTTTTCTGATTGGCGGATATGGTTGCCGCGCGGCGCTACAAAAATGGCAGGGCTACCAATTGCTTCCGTGGCTGTTAGGGCTGTATGCGCTGAGCGTTATCGCCACCTGGGGAGCGGGCCTTCTGAATAATGCCTCACTGGTGGAGATCCTGATTCCTTTCTGCGTAATGGCGATTGCTAATGGCGCAATCTACCCTATCGTCGTCGCGCAAGCGTTACGCCCTTTCCCTCAAGCCACGGGACGCGCTGCGGCGCTACAAAATACGCTGCAACTGGGGTTATGTTTCCTGGCAAGCCTGGTGGTTTCATGGCTCATCAGCACGCCGCTGTTGACCACCACCAGCGTAATGCTTTCTACCGTTGTTCTGGCGGCGTTAGGTTACAAAATGCAGTCTCATGCAGATTGCGCTGAGGCCGAATTTCCCCATGCCAATGTCGCCCACGACAAGTCTCACTAAAGACTTGTTAACCGCTGGTAATTAGCACGCTAACAATTTTCGGTTGAATCATCAAAAATTGCGGCCTATACTGATTCCCGGTTGTTTATATTACGATAATTATTAGGCATTAACGGGAACCGGAGCGTTCCCGATTCACCATGGATGGCCTTTTCGGCAAGGGCTCCTCCCTTCCTCTGTTCTACGTCGGATAACTGGCTCACGGAATTGTCCGTGGGATTTCTCACAAAGCCAAAAAAGCGTCTACGCTGTTTTAAGGTTCTGATCACCGTCCAGTGATGGAGAAACTATGAGTTCATCGTGTATAGAAGAAGTCAGCGTACCGGATGATAACTGGTACCGAATCGCCAACGAATTGTTAAGTCGCGCGGATATTACAATTAATGGTTCCGCCCCGTCTGACATTCGTGTTAAGAATCCCGATTTTTTTAAACGCGTCCTTCAGGAAGGATCGTTGGGGTTAGGTGAGAGTTACATGGATGGCTGGTGGGAATGCGAGCGTCTGGATATTTTCTTCAGCAAAGTCTTACGTGCCGGTCTTGAAAATCAACTCCCCCACCATGTTAAAGATACGCTCCGTATCCTCGGCGCGCGTCTGATTAATCTACAAAGTAAAAAACGCGCCTGGATTGTCGGCAAGGAACATTACGATCTTGGTAATGACCTTTTTTCCCGTATGCTCGATCCCTATATGCAATATTCTTGCGCCTACTGGAAAGATGCCGATACGCTGGAAGCGGCACAGCAAGCCAAGCTGAAATTAATTTGCGAAAAGCTACAGCTACAACCGGGGATGCGTGTGCTGGATATCGGCTGCGGCTGGGGCGGTCTATCGCAATATATGGCGACCCATTATGGCGTTAGCGTGGTGGGCGTAACGATCTCCGCTGAACAACAAAAAATGGCGCAGACGCGTTGCGAAGGTCTGGATGTCTCCATTCTCCTGGAAGATTATCGCGACCTTAACGATCAGTTTGACCGAATCGTCTCTGTCGGCATGTTCGAACATGTCGGGCCAAAAAACTACAACACCTATTTTGACGTTGTTGACAGGAATTTAAAACCGGATGGTCTTTTCCTGCTCCATACTATTGGATCTAAAAAAACCGATCATAATGTCGATCCGTGGATCAATAAGTATATTTTCCCCAACGGTTGCTTGCCGTCTGTTCGTCAAATCGCCGAGGCCAGCGAATCACACTTTGTAATGGAAGACTGGCATAACTTTGGCGCCGACTATGACACGACTCTGATGGCGTGGCACGAGCGCTTTATCAATGCCTGGCCAGAGATTGCGGGCAATTATAACGAGCGCTTTAAACGTATGTTCAGCTATTATCTCAACGCCTGCGCGGGTGCGTTTCGCGCGCGTGATATTCAGCTTTGGCAGGTGGTATTTACGCGCGGCGTTGAAAACGGTCTGCGCGTTCCTCGCTAATCATCTCCCCCGCATTTCATGCGGGGGAATCTTATTTTCCGTTAGCCAATGTCGGCCTGATTTCTGACCGCATTTTCTCGTGTAGCCAGTACGCGTTCTACGGTATCGACAACCGCCTGCGTTTGCGGATCGATCTCGATATTCACACGCTCACCCAGTTTTTTTCTGCCAAGCGTAGTACGTTCCAGCGTTTCCGGAATGAGATGCACGCAGAAGCGCGTTGGCGTTACCTCGCCGACGGTCAAACTGATACCGTCAACGCCGATAAAGCCTTTGTACAGGATATACTTCATCAGGGACGCATCCTGCACTTTAAACCACACCTGATGGTTATTTTCGGAGGTCAGGATTTTCGCGATCTCCGCCGTCGTAATAATATGCCCCGACATCAGATGTCCACCGATTTCATCGCTGAATTTGGCGGCGCGCTCTACGTTGACCTCATCACCTACCCTCAACGCGCCCAGATTGGTGATGCGCAACGTTTCTTTCATCAGATCAAAACTTATCTGATTGCCGTTTATTTCAGTCACCGTCAAACAGCATCCGTTATGCGCTACCGACGCCCCCGTCTCCAGCCCCTCCAGCATGTAGTCCGGTAACGTCACCACATGGGTGCGAAAGTTGGGTTTTTCATCAATCGATACCAGTTTCGCGGTACCCTGTACGATCCCCGTAAACATATCTTCAACTCCTGAAATAAATAAAAGCAGAACTGTTCAGCACAATAGCAGGTGGAAAAACAGCTTGCCAGCAATGCGCCGTTAACAACTGTTTTTTCGCTGGAGAAATAGTAATACCCCGCTACAATAGACTGAAATTTCCCCTGCTATTTCTTTTGGCTGCCACTACGGCGGCTTTTTAGTCTTTCATATAACAACAAAATAAAAGGTGAATACGTGCAGAAGTATACCAGTGAAGCGCGTCAGTTATTAGCGTTAGCGATACCGGTGATCCTTGCGCAAGTGGCACAGACCGCAATGGGATTCGTCGATACCGTCATGGCAGGAGGCTATAGCGCTACGGACATGGCTGCCGTCGCTATCGGCACCTCTATCTGGCTTCCCGCCATTTTGTTTGGTCACGGCTTACTGCTGGCCTTGACGCCGGTGATTGCGCAACTCAATGGCTCCGGCCGTCGCGAGCGTATCGCGCATCAGGTTCGACAAGGATTCTGGCTGGCGGGCTTTGTCTCCGTGCTGGTGATGATCGTCCTGTGGAATGCCGGATACATTATCCGCTCCATGCATAATATTGATCCGGCGCTGGCCGATAAAGCCGTGGGTTACCTTCGCGCGCTGCTGTGGGGCGCGCCAGGATACCTTTTCTTTCAGGTAGCGCGAAACCAGTGCGAAGGTCTGGCCAAAACCAAACCGGGTATGGTGATGGGATTTTTGGGCCTGCTGGTGAATATTCCGGTGAACTATATTTTTATCTATGGCCATTTTGGTATGCCGGAACTCGGCGGTATCGGCTGCGGCGTTGCGACTGCGGCGGTCTATTGGGTGATGTTTATCGCCATGCTTTCTTACATTAAACACGCGCGTTCAATGCGTGATATTCGTAATGAAAAAGGCTTTGGCAAACCTGATAGCGTCGTCATGAAGCGCCTGATTCAACTGGGGTTGCCGATTGCGCTGGCGCTGTTCTTTGAAGTGACGTTATTTGCGGTCGTTGCGCTGCTGGTTTCGCCATTAGGTATTGTGGATGTCGCCGGTCATCAGATTGCGCTTAACTTTAGCTCGCTGATGTTCGTACTGCCGATGTCGCTGGCTGCGGCGGTAACGATTCGAGTGGGTTATCGTCTGGGCCAGGGCTCAACGCTGGATGCGCAAACCGCAGCACGTACCGGTTTAGGCGTCGGCATTTGTATGGCTGTGGTTACCGCTATTTTTACCGTTACTCTGCGTAAGCATATTGCTTTGCTCTACAATGACAACCCTGAGGTCGTGGCGCTTGCCGCGCAATTAATGCTGCTCGCTGCGGTTTACCAGATTTCCGACTCTATACAGGTTATCGGCAGCGGTATTCTGCGCGGTTATAAAGATACGCGTTCCATCTTTTTTATCACCTTTACCGCCTACTGGGTGTTAGGTTTACCCAGCGGTTATATCCTGGCGTTAACGGATCTGGTGGTGGATCGTATGGGACCGGCGGGCTTCTGGATGGGGTTCATCATCGGCCTGACCTCGGCGGCGGTGTTAATGATGCTACGGATGCGCTATCTACAACGTCAGCCGTCCGCCATCATTTTGCAGCGCGCTGCGCGATAATACGACGATAGCCGTCGCATGGCGGCTATTTTCTCGACATGTTGCATATTTCCACCGCAATCAGGTGATTTCAGGAAGAAAATTGCGATTTCCCTCTTGCCTCATTGCAGTTGTGACGCTAATATTCGTCCCCGTTGTCACCTACAACGTTGCGTTCATAGCTCAGTTGGTTAGAGCACCACCTTGACATGGTGGGGGTCGTTGGTTCGAGTCCAATTGAACGCACCATCATTTTAATGCGTCTGTAGCTCAGTTGGTTAGAGCACCACCTTGACATGGTGGGGGTCGATGGTTCGAGTCCATTCAGACGCACCAATCCATTATCTTGTTTAATTTTAAAATACGCTATCTGGTGCTTGTGCCAGGCTAAAAGCGATTATTTTCAGTCTCTCACCTTTATCGTCAAGCACTGCTCTATACGCTATTACCCTCTTAACCTTCGCAGTGGCCTGAAGAAGCATACCAAAAGCATTTATGGTGTTTCGGTAGAATGCGCATAATCTATCTTCATCACCATACGTAACAAGGCTGCAACGGGTTCAAATAACGTTTCAGGAATTTTATCTCCGCGTTCCACTTCAAAAAATAATGAGCGGGCCAGCTCAACATTTTCAACAACGGGGATGCAGTTGCGTTCAGCGATGTTAACAATATAGTTAGCTTGAGCATCACTGCCTTTTTCCAGGACACGTGGTATTGGCATATCGGTGGGATGATAGCCAAGACAAACCGCAATATGCGTTGGATTACGCACTACCGCAACAGATTGTTTAACAGATTGAGCTAAACTCCCACTTTGTATTTCACTCTGCATTTCCCGACGCCGTGTCTTCATTTGAGGGTCGCCCTCCAGATCTTTATGCTCTTGTTTTACGTCATCTTTACTCATTTTTAGATCTTTTCTAATCTTATAATATTGAAAAGAATAGTCCAGTATGCCAACGACGATATAAAAAGCCATCACCCCTACCCATAACCATTTTATTAAAGAAGAAACCACAAGCACGCCACAGGCTAACCCACAGTACGGTAGCGCCCGAAAAGTACTGGCATAATAATAAAAGAAAAAGGCAAAGATAAGAGATAACATGATAACTTTTAGGCTGGATTTACATAATTCTACTACGCTATGTAAAGAGAATATCTGCTTAAAATTACTTACCGGATTTATATGCTCGCTTTTAAAACCAATGGCCTTGCTGGCAATAACCACCCCCACCTGAAGAAACACGCTACCCACAGTAGCAACTATTACCCCAGCGCCCAGAAACAGCAGTACAGAAGCCAATGACTCTATTAAAACATGACTCAATTGCGTTAATGCATAAGAAAATGGTTTATTTACTAATTGTAATGTGAAAGTTATTGACTCAATCAGTATCAAAATCATCTTTTCAGTAAAGAAATGAAAATACAAATATAGCGCAATCAGCTGAAATAATGATGTTATTTCAATACTTTTGACAACCTGCCCTTCCTTACGGCCATCACGTAATTTCTTTTCTGTAGGCTGTTCTGTTTTCTCGCTCATACAGATGGAAACCAGTCTTTTAGATAAATATAAAATTTATCGCTTTCAACCAAATAGTGATGAAGAGCATAAGGGAATGAGATCAGGAGCGTCAGTAGAACCAATATACTTTTGAGCGGCATTGAGAAGAAAAACACATTCAATTGTTGTGCCGACCGATTTAAAAGACCTAAAGCCAGATCGGCTAATACCATACATATTATGGCAGGAAGAGAGAAGCTGATGCATAATTGATAAAGCGTTCTCCACTCTGCCTGGATATATTTTAAAAATTGCCGGTCAAATAATAAAGTACGCCCTGGTGGTAAATATTGATATGACTCATACAGAATGTTTAATATAAACTCCATGCCGCCGCTTATAAAGAAAATAACACACAAGAACTGGCTGAAAAGCAAGCCAAAAAGTGAGGTTTCAGCTTCTATTGTAGAATTGAATATCGTACCCATTGTCGCGCCACGTAAAGTATCAAGCAGAAACCCCGCCATATCAACGGCCCAAAAGGGAACCGCCGCACAAAACCCAATTAAAAAACCAATAATCACCTCTCCGGTGACTAACCCTAACCAGCTGTAATCTTTACCAATATGCATCATAATCTTCTGCTGGTAAATGATTGGTAATATGGGAAAGGTAAGTGACATAAGCACGCCATTACGTAAAATCGCGGACCCTAAACTGCCACTTTTTAATAGGGGAAGTAATAAAGAGAGGCTCAATGGTCGAATAAAAGCCACAGCCAATGCAATAAGCCACTCATTTACCTGTTGTGCCATTCAACCATGCTCTCCAATTCGTAACATTATCTGCCGGGTATAATTCAACAGGATACCGCTAAGCCATGGGTAGCTGACCATTAAGGTTATTGCAATTGCCAATAATTTAATCATGAACTGTAGCGTTTGGTCCTGTATTTGAGTCAAGGCCTGAACAAGGCTTACGATGACACCAACTACCGATGCCACCAACACCACCGGCATAGACGTAAAAAGGACGATCCATAAAAGTTGCGTTACAAATTGCGTCAATTCAGAATCATTCATGAAAAGCTCTGTACCAATTGCGCCAGTGTCAGATCCCAACCGCCTGCCAGTAAAAATATTAGCAGCTTAAACGGTAATGAAATGGTCATTGGCGACACCATCATCATTCCCATAGCCAGCAGTATATTTGAAATAAGCAGGTCAATAGCCAGAAAGGGAAGATAAATAAGTAATCCAATCCGAAATGCCTGCGTTAACTGACTCACCGTAAATGCCGGAATTAATATGAGCAAAGAATCAGGTTTTATCTTTCTTTTTATGTCTTCAGGCCAGGTTCGTTTTATCAAATTCCGAAAATAATTGGCTTCCTTCTCTTCAGAGTTTTTTTGCAAAAACTGTCGATAAGGCGCTAATGCTTTACTGTCCCACTCAGACGTCCAGAAAGGAGCGCCAGCGACCTGAACCGGATGCCAGCGCTCTTTTACAGCTAATAGCGTCGGCCCCATAATGAATAAGGAAAGTACAAGCGCGAGGCCATACAGTGCGATATTGGGGGGAACTTGTTGAATACCCAGAGCATTTCGTAAAATCGAAAATACCACCGCCAGTTTAAGGAAAGAGGTTCCCATGACGATAATGAGAGGCAGTATTGAAAGCAGAAACAATATACCAATCAGTTGCAAAGGCGAATCGGGTAAAGACATACTGTATCTCTCATGACACGACCTGGAACGCTATTATATTGTTCGCATATTATTTTTCTTATCAGGTTTACGCTGTATTTTTGCAAAGATACCAACGTGTAATACGCACCATAAATTCATTGCCACAGGCAATCAACTCACCTTGCCCAATAATACGGTCATTTACTCTTATCGTCACCTCTGGCGCAAAACATCCACCTACAGGCAAAACGTCCCCCGTTTTAAGCTGTCGTAATTGTCCAATTTCCAGACTCGCACGTCCGATCTCAAAGAGCACCTGTTGTGGTATCTGCTCAAGTTCTACTGAAGATGTTCCGTCACTCTTTGACATTGGACTCCCTGACGCAAGTAGCGTTTCGATATCCTGGACTAATTCATCAAATTTCATCGTGTTATCCTCTGTCAGCAACACCCTCGCGTAGATCCCCCCAGGTAGTTGAATAGCAAAAAAACCGAGTCTGATGTCGCCAAAGCAATGAATCCGAACGCCCATGCCGATTTCGATAGACTCAAGTTCAATTAACGTAAGCTGGCACCAGCCTAAATATACAGGGACTACTACAGGAGGGGCAGGATAAATCTGTTGTCGCTCAGCAGAAAGCTCTCCGACTATATTGCGCAAAAAACCCGTTGGCCATGTAAAAATAATGCTATGGAACTCATGTTCTTCAACTGTCCATTTAATATGCAACGCTAGCTGATGTGGTAGATTACTGCAGGATGTTGGCGGTTCGTTCTGACAGAGGGTTGCATCACTGGCTTGCAATAACGGCGCCAGCCCCCATTCAGCTATTCCATATAGCAATTCAGGATCGATAGCCGATCGATTAGCGGTGCCAATTAGCCCTTCACACCAGCGCTGCCAGCATTGTTCTGCAATCCACACCCTACCCAGCTCATTATGATAATTTATGGTAAATAATGTCCCTTGCTGTACTGGATATTGTTGCATACTCAATGTCAGCTCACCAATGGTAGCGCCTTGCGTTGGAAGTATCTCCACCCACGGACGCTCTTCATTCGCTATTCTTAACATAGAATATCTCCAGGGAAATTATATACCCCATATGCAGCAACTGAGACTCCAGCCACTGCTTTAGCGCTTTCATCGAACGGTAAATTTCATGATGAGGGACATTGATTCTTAACTGGATTAGCCCCCCTGATTCACATACTTCACACTCTACACCGTCAAGATAACCGCCACTAACACGATAACGTTGCGTGAAAACCACGTTCTTATTCAATGCTGCAGGAGGATTATTCTCACCAATGGGTAATGCCTGGTGCATGAGTTGTTCAAAGTCCATACGTTCCGCCTCCGCCTCGTTATCATCCTGATAAGACTGGCATGGCAACCCAAGACTTCCCTCAACTTTGGTAATACGCATCGCTTAATACCATAGTAATTTTTTCTTTCTTTTTCATAAGCGCATTAAAATTCTTCTGTAATTCGCTTCGCCGGGAGACAAGCTGCTGATACTGATTCTCTAACTGCTGCCGTTGCGTCAAAAAGCTCTGCGCCTGAGTGAATAACCCGGCCATTTGTTGTTTCTTATCCAACAATAAATGACAAGATAACGTACCTTGCCAGCCCATTAATTCTTTCAGTCTGGTAGACACTGCTAAAGCGCGCGTCTGGCAAATCTGCTGTTCCGTAATAATCGCCTGTTGCTGCTGATCAAGTACGGTAAGCTTGCCGCGTAATTGCTTTTCACGCCGCGCGATTATCTCCAGCAAAGTTTCCATGATCACTCGGTGAGTATTTGGTGTAATTTTTCTATAAGTAGCTCGGGTCCGCATACTTCATCCTTACTTTGTCGCAAAAATGTGCAAATAGCCGGATAGGTATCAATGGCTTTGTCAGTATCAGTATCAACTCCTCGCTGGTATTCCCCAATGCGTATTAACAGTTCAACCTCCTGGTAAAGCGCCAGGCGCCGCCGCAATATCGCCGCCAGTTGACGATGCTCATGGCTGGTAACGACTGGAAAAACGCGGCTGAGCGTTGCCAGCACGTCAATGGCAGGATAATGCCCCCTCTCTGCAAGCCGCCGGGATAGCACAATATGTCCATCAAGTAGTGAACGGACTTCATCCGCCAACGGCTCATTCATATCATCGCCTTCCACCAGTACCGTATAAAATGCGGTAATACTGCCTTTTTCCCCCATTCCTGTACGTTCTAAAAGTCGTGGCAATGCACTAAATACGCCTGGCGGATATTCTCCAGAAACTGCGGTCTCTCCGGCGGCCAGAGCGATTTCTCGTGCGGCCCTGGCATAACGCGTCAGTGAGTCGGCAAGCAAGACGACTCGCTTTCCATTATCGCGAAAAAATTCTGCTATCGTGGTAGCCACAAACAGCGCCCTCACGCGCTCTAAGGCGGGTCTGTCAGAGGTTGCGACAACAATGACACAACGTTTTCGGGTCTCTTCAGACAGTGTAAAATCGATGAATTCGCGGACTTCTCGTCCACGTTCACCAATTAACACCAGAACATTGCTGTCTGCGTCTGGCGCATTACACAGCATCGCCAGAAGCGTGCTTTTCCCCACGCCAGGAGCAGAAAAAATACCCACTCGTTGCCCTTCGCCACAGGTTGCAACGCTATCAATAGCGCGAATCCCCGTCATTAATGGTTGAGTGATAGGCTGTCGAACCATTGCGGGAGGAGGCATTGCATCATAGTCTTTCCAGCAGACTTCTGGCAGTTCGCGGCCATCAAGGGGACGACCAAAACCATCAATGACTCGCCCTAATAACGCTTCGCCCACGGGAACCTGATGGCGTCGCCTTAAGGCCATCACTTGCTGCCCGCAGTGAAGTCCGATTGTACTCGTAAAAGGAGATAGCAAAGCTTTGCTGCCATTAATCCCCACGACTTCAGCAAGTTCTTCTCCAGGCTTTATACAGCACAACTCACCCATAAATACCCCAGGCAACCACGCATTTAACAACGTTGCGCTGACATCCTGAATTCGGCCCCATCGACAATAACCATCGGGGGGCGGATATTTCAGCCTCAGACGTTGCATCAATTCATTCTTCATTGTCCGCCAACTCCTCTTCGCTAAGGTCAATACTTTCTACCACTTGTATAAGGCTCTCCTCTCCTAATTCCTGCCATGACAAAATCGGTACGTCGAACAAGGTGGCTTCTGTAATTTTTCGCAAGAAACGTCGGGTGTCGACAGAAGTGACAATGAATAATTTGGCTGACTGCTTCAGCGCCTGCTCGATAAGTTGCAGGATCTGCGTCTTATGACGAGACGACAGCGCAGTATAGGTCCCCATTGCCGTCTGGCGAATGGATTCACGCACGAGGTTCTCAATACCTTCGCCGATCCGCAAAATCGGCAGCGGTTTTCCTTCCGGATTAAGACGACGCAGAATATGACGGCGAAGCGCGATACGGACATATTCTGTCAACATCAGGACATCTTTTTCACGTGGCGCCCAGTCAATTAAGGTGCCGAAAATAAGACGTAAATCTCTAATAGAAACCCGTTCTGATACAAGCCGTTGCAAAGTTTCAGCGATTTTATTAATGGGTAACTGGCGTTGAAGCTCTTTCACCAGCTCAGAGTAGTTTTTTTCCATCGCATTCATTAGATAACGCGTTTCCTGAACACCAATAAACTCTCCCATATGCCGAAGCAGGACACATTTTAATAAGGCAGAGATACGTTGGCTGCCCGCGAAAACGTCCAGTCCAAAACCTTGCGCCTTATGGGCCATGTCTTTTGTAAGCCAACAGATCTGCCCCATCCCGTTCGGTAACGTCTGGCTGTCACCTACCACACTAGCGTCCGCGCCTATCAATAAATAATCCGCCTGAGCGGGAATAGATAAACTAAATACGGGTTCCTGATATAGCAGTACCGTCAATTTTTCGGTGGGTTCAGGCAAAACCTCAATATTCACCTCAGGGAGAGGGACGCCGGTATCCTCAAATAAAAACCATCTCATGGCGTCAATATCACGAATCAGGTCGGCAGAATGTAACGTCGGGCTAAGACGTAAGATTAGAGGACATGCGCCGGGAACCATACTATCTTTTTCCGGTGCTTCGACGCCATTTGCGGAAACCACAGACTTTTTGCGGCGAATGAGGATAATTGGCAATGCTAACAACGCTGAAAAGAAAGCGAGAGTGATAAAAGGAAAGCCAGGAATTAAAGCGAGGAGCATTAAAACCACAGCGGTTAATATGAGCGACTGAGGTTGTCTGGCAATTTGAGAACTCAACTCTGTCGCCAGGTTCTGGCGTTTCTCACCCGGGACACGGGTGACAATAATTCCCGCGCTAAGGGAAATCAGCAGCGATGGAATTTGCCCACATAAACCATCTCCGATTGACAGTACGCTATAAGTGTGAACAGCCTCACTCATCGACATATCATATTGCACGATAGCGATAATGATACCGCCGATAATGTTCACCAGAACAACAATAATACCGGCAATCGTATCGCCTTTAACAAATTTCATCGCACCGTCCATCGCACCGAGAAAGCGGCTTTCCTGCTGGACGTGCTGTCTTAATGTACGGGCATGGTCTGCATCGATAACTCCGGCACGCAAATCGCCATCGATACTCATTTGTTTGCCTGGCATCCCATCAAGCGAGAAACGTGCGCTAACTTCCGCCACCCTCTCGATACCTTTTGTAATGACAATAAACTGCACGATAGTAATGATGGTAAATACGACCAACCCAACGGTGAGATTTCCTCCTACGACAAACTTACCGAAAGCATCCACAATATTACCGGCATTATGTTGTAACAGTACCAGCCGTGATGTGCTGATTGTGAGTGACAAACGATATAATGTAGTAATAAGTAATAAAGACGGAAATACCGATAAATCGAGAGGGTCACTAAGATAAATAGCAATTAAGAGCAGGATCACTGAAAACATAAGGTTGATAGTAATCAGGATATCAACCATCCAGGTCGGTAAAGGTAACAGCATCATCACAATAGCGATTAATAACACCGTCGCCAGAACCATATCCTGCCGACCCGCGCATACACTGAGCCACTGTTGCGCCCTGATTCCCTCACCTAACCATGAACGCATTGCGACTCCAGAAATTTTATTTGTCGATGATGTAATCGTAACCAGAGCTCGGCGGAGCTGGAAAGAGGAGGAGAACAGCTCATTGCAAGCCCATCGCGCAACAAAAATAATCGCTGAGGAATACCCTGGAACGCTGCAGGTTTCCAGTGAGTTAAGGCTTTAAAAAGCAGATCTTCGTCTAAGAAGGTTTGCTTGAGTATCTGACATAAGTGAATACGACCGTTATGATAGTTTAGATAGGTTTCATATTGTCCTTGCCGCCAGAACATATTGGTTGCTAAAGGCCGTTCAGCTAATCCTGCTAATTGAATAAAAAGCTGAATATTACGTTCAGTAATGAGATCCCAATCCATCCTGCCGCCTCATGATGAGCCAGAACGCCAATTTACCTAAATATTGAAAGCCAGGTATCAGAATAAAACCTGATTTACCTTTACTTCACGAAGCGTTTCGAGAATTTGTTCACGTTGATCTTCGTCGTTAAAACAGTTATCGGGTATCAGCATAAACTGCGCATCAAGTTGTTGGAGTAACCGATTGAACATCTTCGATGAAGAAACTATAGCGGTAAGTCTATCAAGCAACCAATCACTGAAAAGCCAACGCTCACAAATGATATCGAGTAGTAGCGGCAGTAATGTATTAGGCGGCAACTGGCAAATCCACTCCTCATGCTGGCACTCTTTTTCAAGGCCAAGGAATAACAACAAACGACGCAAACGTACTAATGCTGCGGCCAAACGACTTTGCTCCGAAGGTTCGATGCATATGCTAAGTTCAAAGGCTATTGCTCTTAGCAAAATACGGACCCGTTCACAGCGATCCGGCCAGTCTGCCACGCGTCTGAACCACTGCGATAAGGGCATTTCATCGTTGTCTATCGCCTGTTGCATAAAACGCTTCAGCGAGGACAGCGTAGCGGTATCCACTTCGCCAAGTTCCAGTAAACTAAAAACGGCAAGTTCCCATCCCTCCTCCGCTGTAAGCGTATCCAGTTGCGATTGCAAATCGCGTTTTTTCTTTTTTGACAACCCGCCGGCAGTAAGCGCCATTGCAAGAGCGATAATTTGATACGCATTCTGTAAATCAGGATCACTATTCTCTTCGGTAAGCGGACGCAACGTTGCCCCATTATCCTCCTGTATTTGTTTTATCAAACGCAGCAAAGCCTGCTGTCTGCGCTCCAGTTTCTCAGCATCCGTGAATTTATAACTTTCGCGCAGTTTACCACTCAGCGCCATTCCTATTTCTTCCATCGTCTCATAGAGCGCTGCCCCCGTCGTTTCCTGTAACTCCTGGAGAGCTAACATTGAAGGCGAAATAACCTCTTGTTCCTCTATAACCTGACCAGGGGTAAATGCTGTAGGGGGCGTCATTTTTATCTCATTAATTTTAATATTCATCGCTACCTCTTTTATCTTCACCATTACGTAACCATTTCAGTAACGCGTTGAAATGACGAGAAAGTGAAAATTCAACGGCATATCGTGTTGAAGAAAGTTCAGCCTGATCGGGAGAGAAACCAGGCTCGATAATCAACGTAAACCGCTTGCCAAAAGTTTCTCGCATCAATGCCTCTTTTTCAGGATGAATACGCAAATAAAGCGCTCCCTCTTCCGCCATAGCCGTGGCCTGGCGTGCCAGACGATGGCACATAACACTGTCTACCGACTGTTGGTCGAACCAGGCCAACAGAACCTGTTCTATACTATTTTTAATATGATGCGCTGCGTGATCGACCAATGAACGAAATTGATTTTCATCTTCTTGTAAATGTTTTACATGCTGTTCCAGCCATTCCACTTCCATTTTTTCCAGCGTATTTTTACGCAAGCACGCTAGTTCTTGTTGCTGCTCAACTTTCTGTTCACGCTGATAACGATAGGCGTCTCGGATGATTTTTTCAGCCTTACGGTAAGCGGAGCTCACAATAGCATGTGAAACTCTCTTAGCTTGTTGTTCTTGTGCAAATAAAGTTAATTGTAATGTTATCCACGGTGACTCAATAATATTTCGAGCGGGTAGCTTATGGTTAATTTCCGTCAGAGGAAGTGAAGTAAAACTCATAGCAAATGCTCCATGAAGATAATCTCGGTAAGAGAAGTCTTCGGCCAAAGTATACGCTGCGGAGGGGGTAATAATACTAATAGCGAATGTAAAACCGCATCGTCATGCGCTTCCCGATTAAGAATGGCGGTACCGATCTGCAATGCAGTTTGTTGCATCACTTGCGGAGGAAGTAATTTGCCATCTCTTTGCCCCAACCAACCATATAGCTGCCAGATCTCATCCTCGCTAAACCACTGTAGAAGCAATTGCCGATACTCTGGTAGCATAAAATAGTCACTACACCTGAGTTTGAATAATCCCAGCCCAAAGGCAAATGCCGATATACGCGGCGCAAGACGAACCTGCCGTTTTTGCCTGTCATTTAAACAGGCTGGAATAACAGAGCTTCCTCTTAGTCTATTTAACGCTCTGTCAAGAAGACGATCCAACTCGGGCCGATCGCCATAACGCCAGCAGTTTGAAGGATGAAAACCCAGCTTATCCAGCCATTCCGGTACAGCGTAACGAGCAGGTTGCCAGAAATAACGATAAAGTTGCAACACCTCGGGATCAGGTCGGCTCAAAAACGGCGTCTCAGGCAAAAATAGCCGATCAGGATGCCCACTCCTAATAACAGTCCTGTCAACGATAACATCAACTGATAAGGGTATTTCATCAACCACTTCTCCACCTTCCCTTTATTGGCGTTGATCACGTCCATAATCCAGAATGTTTGTCTCGCGGGTACATCAGGTACCATTCTGAATTCAGCAGGCTGCATCAAGATACTAATCTTACTGTATTGCAACCCAGGGATTGACATCTCTATTAAATCTTTAATTTTTACCCGAAAGGCCTCCATATTGACCTGAGGTGAATATTTTATAAATACGGCAACTGAGCTCGGAGAAGCGTTACTTCCCTCATCATAAGTCGGTAGCGCAATGGTCACTTTTGCATTAATCACGCCCTCCATCTGACTCAGCATTCCTTCAATTCTTTGTTCTTTTAAAAAATTAATCTTCTGCTGTTCTTCCTGGGGTGATACCACTAACTGATTAGCCGGAAACATCTTATCCGCCGTTGTAAACTGCCTATGCGGATAACCGTTAAGTCTAAGTAGCTCAACCGCATTAATAAACTGCGACTGCTCGACACGTAAGGTTACACCATCCTCTTCCTGTTTTTTTTCCGCATCAATATGATGCTGCATAAGTAATGCCAGCATTTGATTCGCCTCATCTTCTGGCAATGAGCGATAAAGATCCACATCACATGCCGTAAGAAAGAACGTAAGGACAGTAAGAAATACTATACGATGAACCTTCATGCCATGTTATCCAGCTTATTAAGCGCTTGCGATGCTGCGCCTGATATTCTGGCAAGATAATCGACGCCTACCGTTAACTGCATATAATCCATTTGTCTGGTCAACATAACCTGCGGTAATAAAGCACTGGCGTTACTGGTGGATGCTTCATCTTTCAGCAATTGTTCAAAAAAATTAATTTGCTCCTGGCTCGGTTCTGCAGAGGACTTTACATAAGATTGAGTGCTTACAGGCACTACGCTCATATCAGAAATATTCAATTTTCAAACCCCTCATTTGGTGCAGGAAATAACAGACGCAGCGCCATAGCCTCTGGCAAATCTATATCCGATAAAATTTTCGCGGCTTTTAGCGGCTCATTTAAACCCGCCAACAATAATGCCAGACATACCAACTGTAATTTTTTATCCGGAACAATAACCGTTAGCGCTGGTAACATCGCATGTACCTGGGAAATCAGGCTATGGTTAACGCCCGCAAACATGATTTCCAGCAGCAACCGTCGAACATCGTCGCTAATAACTTCAGATTTTAGCAATGATTCCACTAAGCATATCCTTGATCATTTTGATCAGTGAACTTTCGTAATTAATAAATGTAGAATACTGCTGTAAGGCAAATTGCGCTTTAATCATCGATTCTGGGTTGAGCAAATCATTACCATTCATTTTGTCATTAATGGCCTGGCCTGCCTGGTGCGCCATGTGGGAGAGCATATCCACTAATTGTGCAATATCCATAATGCTTTTCCTTAAAATAAATACATCGTAAGGATACTGGCAACATAGCAAAATTTAGAAAGCAATGAACATCCGGTATATACCTGAAAACGATTACTCCGGCGCACGTTGTTCTGGCGTTACCTGAGCCAGCAAACGATATAATGGGCTGCTGACCTGCATACCGGTCATTGCCATCCCATCCATACCGAAGCGAGTAAAACTCATTAGTCCATAGGTAATATCATTAAGACGCTCTAATAAATGAGGCTGTAGTCCCAAACTACCACTCCAGTATGAATGAGTCATTACCGTCGCGGTTAAGGCTAATCTACCGCCCATGGAGACGGCTTTAGCAATCGCCATACTTTTGCGTTGATTGGCGAAACAATTAGCAATATAAAAAACGGCATTGCCTATACTGTCGTGAGCCATAGGCAAATGATGTTTATGATGGTAGATAAGACAGGCGACATCCGCGATGGCAATAGCAAGGCCAATCCCTGCCAGGGCTACGAGCGGCGCGCCTCCACCACTTAGCACTGTTAATGCTATTCCAGCGGAACAGCATAAAATCTGTCCGCCCAAAATAACCGTTTGCCAACTAAAAATTTCTTTTGGAAAACACTCTATCACTCGTTTCGCAAGTCCGGCCAATAACCGCTCTTTTCCTTGTTGAGGACCTATTCTACCACTCTCCATATTGGTTTCCGGATGTGGCAATGAGGGACATGGAGGTGATTCCTCAGGCGCGTTAACAGGACGTTGCCCTGCTACCTGAGCATTTGGGCTAACAGGTTTCATGGTTCTCCCCGAGATGTATGACCAGAACTGTCCATTAATGCAGGTGCAGTAGCAGATTGACAGAGCGCTGCCATTTGTTCCGCCAATAACGCACTGGGATCGGCATGAAGTTCATCAACAGAATTTTCCTGATCATCGCCAGAGGGGCGGGCAAGGCAATAATCCAGTACCGCACCTATCGCCGTCAGGCTAACGGAGGTAATTACACTCCCCATGTCCAAAGAGGCCGCAATATTTTCAGCCGCGGGCAGTGGAAACTGTAGGGGTAAAACCAACATAGAAATAGCGATTCCTGAACGTATTAATAAAGAAAGACAATTAGCAAGGGTGTTAGCGCAGTTAAGACTTGCCCCACATTTTAAGGCCAGCGCACTGACCACAAGAGCAACGCTATCACTGGCGGTTTGTAATGGCTCCTTTTGCTGACATATCGATTGATAATTATGATACGCACAGCAAGCATCCCCAATAGCAATCACGAGCGCCGCCCCCGCAAGAATAGCAATGGGTAATCCTGCCCCGCCAGAAATTACCGCTGCAGCAACCGATAACCCAAACACGACTGTCGCACCCAGCGCACGAATAGTGTATTGCATAAAATGTATAGCATAATCCCTCTGCTGCCTTATTTGTTCAGGCGTAAGCAGCACAGGGGCTGCGGGGGTGCCAGGCGCTGGAATTTCAGGGGGAGGAAACGATACCTCCTTCGCTTGTATATCGGAAGGAGGACTATTACCATCGACTATATTACTTGCCGCTGACGGAATATGAATTTTCATATTTCGTTCTGTTATTTAAGCAATAAGAGTATCAACCATTATTTGCGCATTCTGGCGAATCTCACTCCATGAGGCATCCGCATAACTCATCTTGATTGCGGTTTGAAAAGCCTCTCTCGCCAACCCGGGTTCCCCCATCATTTTGAGACAGACGCCCGTTTGGTAAACCGGTTCTGGATGGCTGGCATCCAGCATCAAGGCATGTCCATAGAAATTAATGGCCGTCGTGTATTCTTTAAGCATCATCCAGGTGCCAGCCAATGCAATATGGGCACGCCAACTCCATGGCTGGGCCATCACCAGCCAACTAAAATCGATTACGGCGCGCGAATAATCCCCCTCCTGCCATGAGGCGTAACCACTGGCATAAACGGTTTCCGGATCAACGGATAATAGCTGTTTCAGAATGTCTTCGGGTATTTTATTTTTCTGATCTTCTTTCATCATCATACCTATTGATTGTTATTTTCACGTGATAATGATTTACGTCAGGAAGGTCATTTAAAAACGTCGCTGGATAAGATGCTCGGCGGATAAAACTGTCCAGTTATCGCCATCAAGCTGTGTAAAGGTCGCTCCCATTACTGTCAGGATGCGCAATAATTTCCTGCGTAGCATGGCTTTTTTTTCATCCAGAACGTCGGTGATTATCAACATCTTTAAACATGTTAACTGCGGGTGATGCACAAATATCCCGCGTAAAAGTCCCAGTAAGTGAAACAATTGCTGTGGTCGAGGTTGCCCGGGCGTCAGGCGCCTGAACTCACAAATAATCATTTCTTTTGCCTCAATACGATAGATCACCAGGTAAGGCGATAATATAAACTGCTGCCCAAGTAATATGGCGGTCTCCCCTAAATATGCAGGCTCAGTAAACACCTGATGCCGACGCAACCATTGCTCTATTTCTTGCACCATGTTTACCTCGTTAATGCCCGGAGTATTTCAGCAAGAACCGTGACCAGTGACGACCCCACGCCGATGATTTGCTGCATAATTTCAGTTGCTTTCTCCATAATTTCCGTCAGGGATTTATTATAAGATTGGGCCCCATTTTGTTGCAGGTCGGCAATCGCTTTATCTTGATCACTTTGACGTTGCGCTACACCAGCCCCCAGGCCCATGACGCCCCCAGCTGTGTGGCCTACGGCTTGACCCGCTATAAGACCGGTTTCCCCGCCTACGGCCCCTAATCCTATCGTCAGTACACCCGACAACATTGCGCCACCCGCAGTAATCATTGATGCTCTAAACGCTTCATCAATTGTTTTCATTTGCGTCTGTAAAACATTGACTTGCAGTTCCCAGGCCAGCCGTTGTTTTTCTACGTTATAGCTGCGCATGATATCGCGCAGCTTTTTGGCAAGCTCCATTAGCTTCATCCAGATATCATCAAATAACAGAAGCATTGATTCAGTACCCATTCCCTCCCCGGAGGGAGATGGAGTGGAAGAAGGTGTTAACAAGGAAGGCGCTGGTAATACCAGTGCTACGTTACTCGCTTCCATATTTTTATCCTCAGATTAAGCGCGATAGCCAGCTATTCTCGCCTGAACGCTACTATAGTGATCAATGGTATCTAATACATCTCTAAGCGCGGCACCGCTCCCCTTATAAAGCTCCTCTAAGCGTTTTTGTTCTATCTTTTTCTGGTTTTCTGTTTGTTGCATTATGAAATCCAGAAACCGTTGCTGAGTTATTAATTGCTCTATTTTCTTTTCGATCTTCGCTTTTTCTGTGTTAACCATGCCAGTATTCATCTGACTGGCGCCCTCGGTTGCACATCTGATAGCCTGTAAGCCTTTAAATGAACAATCCCTCAGTAAGGCATACAGGATTTTTTTGAACATATTGAAGAGAACTTTATTACGGAATTTTTTTAACAGGAACTTTCCACCTTCTTGCACACATTTTTCCAGGGCTTCTTTTGCCGCTTCTTTTGCCATGGCTTTCACCCCCTCTTTCGTAAAGCTTTTTCCCGCGCTTCGCGTCATATTATTTTCTACGTTACGAGAAAACTCGGCAGCCTCCTCTGCCATCTCATTCGCCATAGCCATTTCACGTTCAAGCGGCTCAAATTGTTTGGAAAAACTTTCGCTCACTTCTTCGCCAAACTTTTCAGCCAACTCCTCTATTTCTGCTTCCCCTGCACCTACCATACGCTCAACCACTTCCTCGCCAAAACCGGAGTCAAGCACTTTTGCAGCTGCGCCAGATAAACCTCTCGTCGCCATAAAAGCACGGCCAATCTGGAAAACATCCAGTGCCAGCGCGACGGCTTCACAACCAAATTGAATCTTACTTGTCACGTCAATAATTGCCTGACAGGTATCGTGGTCAGCACCGCACATCATTGCCGTTTCGGCTCCGGCTTTAACCATTCCTGCACAACCTGCGGCTATATAAGCTACGCCGCTAGCCATTTCTGCGGGATTACCGGACAGAAAACCCTCCACAACTTTTAAGGCGCCAATCACAGTTTCAAATATGCCGGTAATCCAGTCAAAAATAGCGCCAAAAATGCCCGCTTTACGCGCTTTATCCTCCTGCTCTATCGCTTTCTGGATCTGCTCCTGATACTCCTTTACCTGCTTATCACGTAATGCATTTTGCACCTCAGTTGCCCGCTCAAGCTGTTGGCATAACGATTGAGCGTTATTACCAAAAACGCTGAGTATTAATGTCGTCATCAACATTGATAAAACCGCGGGATTGGTCTGCAAAAAGTCAGGCAATGATGGACGCTTATGATTTCCGGGTACGGCATCAAGCAGTTGCTTCAACGCATTGCTTGCCTCCTGAAGACTAATTTTCCCTGATAACAGGCACGCGGCGTTGCCATCGCCAAAAGTAGAATTCACACGATGCTGGCGCTTTCCCAGCGAACCCGAGGAAACGCAACTGACATTGCTTAAGTGATGATGTGTTAAGGCGGTTACTCCTGCGGCGCTGTCGCTATTACTGTGAATTCGATTCATTTTTAGCTCCTGTCAGAAAGTTGCTGTAATATCTTTTCTGCACGCTGTCGGAGAATTTGATGTTCACTGACCTCGCCGCAAATACGCACCACGGCCTTTAACGCTTTGATTGCATAACAGACGTTATCACACGCGAGATAGCATTCCGCTGCGGCCCATGGCGCCTGCGGCGCATCAATCTTAATTTGTGCCGCGCGTCCATAAGCGTATATCGCTTCCCCCCAATGTTTTTGAGCCTGGCAGCATTCCCCTAACCTAAACCAGTAGTCAAATGACCAGGCATCATATATCGTCAACAATTGAAAAAGTCGCGCTGCGCCGGCGAACTCTTTTACCTCCATAAGCTGCATGGCATAGCGATACAGAGTATTAAGCGGCTGTGTAACATCGTCATCCAACAACATACGCAGCGAGCCGCCACGCCGGAAAAACCGCATCGTGTCATGTGCCTGTTGTAGGGTCGGGTCTTTTTTCATGAGTACGTTTTCTGCGCTATCATACTGGAAATTTCCCCCCACTTACTGATAAGCCCTGTCAGTTGGGTAAGGACAGCGTTAAGCTCCTGAGACATTTTTTGAATTGTTATCTGCCCCTGACTCATAAGATCGGTATTCCGGTTGGCGTCATTATCCAAAGCCGCTTTGATCGCCTGTAGGCCACCTTTATCCAGCTTCCCATGATCGCCATATTTAGCCATATAATCATCAATGGTCATACCATCGATGAGAATACCATTATCACGCATGTATTTAATTACATCCTCAGGCACCTCCTCTTTGGTTTTAGCATCCCCTTTGGCTGCTTTAGCAATCACCTCATCCATCTCATTTGACTTTTCCTGGGTATTTCTGGCACGTTCAGCGTTCTTCTGGACTTCAATAAATTTATTATTTGCGATAGCCTGAATAACCATAAGGAGAATAAGCAAAACACCATACCCTTCGGCAAACGGATTTTGCTGGGATAAGTCATCCTGGCTCCCGGTATCAGCGTTGCTGACGCCGAAGCTATTTTTAAACACAATAGGGTTTTGACTTCCCCATAAGATGTTTCCTGAAGACATTATGCTTTACCTTTTTGTTTTTCCTGACGGTATCTCCACCGGGGCTTGAGCATTAAGTTGTTTCAGTCGTACTTCAAGTTGTTTAAACAAACTTACTATTTTCTTTAAATCCTTCTCGGCCTCCTGGTTAACCCCGGCAACGCCTTGTGGAAATAGGTTATGAAGAATACTCTCTGTCTCTCTGCTCTTTTTGGGGCTCTCTGCCCTTTCAGCAAGCTGTTGACTCACCTTAGCCCGGATTTGGTGAAATTTTTTAAGACAGTGATTTAGCTGCATGTAACTTTGCTCTAAATCACGATATTCACTAAATGCAGCCTTTTTCTTTATCATCATTCCCCTCCATATACACGATAGATAATTAACGTGCTAACTAAGAGCCTATCCCATTAGGGCTATTTTACTTGCCATTTTGAACCTGGGCAGTGCTCAAAATCCTCACGTACTACGTGTACGCTGCGGTTTTTGCGCGCTATCCGTGTCCAAACTGGCTGCGCCAATTAACGCCTGGTGGGATAGGCTCTAAGATATTTTTACTTTACTCTTGCTCACTCACTACAAGTGCGCTGTTATGGTAACGATAATAAATAATGTTGATGATATTTTCGGCCTGCTCGATCGCTTCAAGCAATAAGGTGTTTTGCTGATATTGCTGCGGATCCTGTAACTTGCCGTTGTTCTCTTCTAACTGTTTCCGGGCAGCCCTTAATTGTAAAATTATGCCTTTGGCCTCTTCACGCGAATGAAGCAGCAAATCTTCTAACCGGGTCAAAGTTGTCATTTTCCACTCACTTAAAATCTAATGGATAGTTAATCAAAGTATCATAATGTTTAATCGTTACCACATCGGCACTCAGATGGACAATTTCTCCCCCATTGGGTAACAATGCCCCTACACGTAAACGCTCTTTATTCGTCAGTAATAAGTAATTACCATGGCGACTCTGTACAAAGCCAGCCACTGGCGCAGGCAGATACTTGCTTTCATCATGGGAAGGCGCAATATCCTGATAAATTAAAGAAAGAGCGGGATCCTTTTTCTTTAATGCTGCTAACGTTTCTTGCAAAATGCGTTGATGAGATTCATCCAGTACACCACTGATAACAAAAGAGCGCCGCATTGGCGTAACATTGACAAGCCCCACTAAACCGTTCTCTATTATCGCAGAAATAATATCATCCCCCTGAGACTGATGAGAGTGACTAATCTGCCAGTGCAATAACCCGGGAATATCTGCAAGTAATGGTTGAACCTTACGCCATTGCTGATCCATTTGTATATCATCATGAATTAACACGCTCCCCGGCCCTTCGCTGGATACTTCAGCATGCGGGTAACCCATTTTTATCAAAACATCCTGCACTTCTCGTACCAATAAGTCATCACAGATTACACCATCCCGATACATGACCCCCCATGATTCGAGAGTCGCTCTCACCTTTTGCATCTGTTCGCTTGACGAGCAATAACCGGACAACTGCAGGCTGCCATCTTCTTTCCATTGCGCCCGCACATAATGAATATTGCTTTTGTCTAATAAAAACTTAACCCGCAAAGGTAAGTCATTTACCGTTTCAGGCTGACCACTAATACTTAACAGGACCCCCATTCCACCGATAAAAATCAAGAATACGCCAGCCAACCACCAGTAGCCTGATCTGGAAACGGGTATTTGATAATCAGCAAGTTCACAATCCTGTTTACCAAACGCGATAGCCACTCCCGCAACCTGCAAAACCCCACTGGATGGTAGCGGCTTATTTGGATTAAATCTGCGGCCATTAACTCTAACTCTGGCTTTCCCGGCATCAACAAATAAATTATCTGCCTGTTCTCTCAGAATAATTTTTTCATTTATAGTAAGCGGAATACAAATATCGCATCCTTTCTCCCCCAGTGACAGGTTACCTTCATTCAGCCATACTTCCCGGCCTTGTAAAACGTGACCTAAAAAACGTATTTTCCAGGAGCTCTTTGGATTAACCATGAGATATGCCATTATTTACTACTGAGGCTTTAATCAAAAAAAGCCTGATTACACTATGCACTTGAGTCGTATCATTGCGAAACAAATGACCTACGACAGGAATATCGCCCAATAAAGGAATTTTATTTTGCGAGTGGATTTGTTTACCTTGTTTAAATCCTCCCAGCAATAGACTTTGCCCGGCCAATAATGTGGCCTGCGAAGCAATTTCAGAATTTTGCACTTCGGGCAGCGGGTCTGTTTCGCTTTGCGTATCACTTTGTTGTCCATCCTGAATATTAAGATTAAGCATTATTTTTTGCGTGCCATTATCATTTAACAAGCGAGGTGTAACGCGCAACAAAGAACCCGTAGTGATGGATTCAAGTTTAGCCACTTTTTCTCCCTGCAGTTTGGTATAGAAAGTAATATTTTTATCCAGCACAGCCTGGATATTATTTAAAGTCACCACAGATGGCTGGGAAAGTACATAAGCCTGAGAGCTTTTTTCCAGGGCATTCAAACGCACCATAAAGTTTGAGGTATCGCTGATTACCGTTGAAAAACCGCTAGCACCACCGTCATTCAAACCTGTATTGAACGCAATTTTCTTGCCACCCAGCGACACTGCCGTTCCCCAGTCGATGCCTAACTGGTTAATATCTCCAGCATTAACATCGATAATTTTCACCGAAATCTCTATCATCTGCTGGCGTTGATCTAATTCTGTGATAAGTTTCCGATACCCGGCCATATTGGCCGCATAATCACGAACGATCACTGCATTCTGGCGTGGGTCGGCAGCAAACATGGGCAATGCCTGTGTAGCGGGTGAACCATTGTTCGTCGATGACGCCGGTACGCTGGTTTTACTCATCTCACGCAATACACTCACGACCCCTGGAACCACGACGGACTGATCGCGATATTGGTATTGGGTATCCATCGCAGTGGCATACTTAAGCGTGTATATACTTACACTCACCGCACTGTCTTTTCGTTTGATTAACGCATTATCCAGCACTGAAGCTAATTGACTAATACGAGTCAGGCAGCTGGGAACACCGCTCACCTCCACAGCTTTGGTACCGGTAATTTCTTTAACCTCGCATCCCGGTGATGAAAGGATATTCTGGCTGCGTAAGTAATGAATGAACCGTCCAGTAGATAAAATATTGAAAGTGATAACCTGATGTTTTAATAACGATGCAGGATATACATATAACATGCTGCCATCAAACCAGGTAAGCAAATCATATTGTGCTGCCAGGTTATTCAAAATATCGACCGGTGGTCCAGGCGGAATTTTTCCACTAAATGTAGCTGTTATCAATGGGCTAATAGTAATAGCCGTATCATAGTTCTCTGAGAGCAGATGTAAAACCTCTGCTAATGGCATTTGTCTGGCATAAAGGGTGAAGTCATTACCTTTCCATGATAACTCATCACTCTTTGCTGTATTGAGTATAAATAGTAAAATTAAGATTAAACGTTTATTTACTACCATTTTATACCCCACCCGAATAAAGTTTATGGTGATTGCGTATTACATTTTTTAAAATGCAAGTTAAAGCCAGGTGTTTTTCTATCTCAATAGCAATAAGCTCAGAGCTACTACTTGTGGTATAATAACCGTTTAACCATCCCCCATCCGCTGTGAGCTGTATAGCATAATCATGGACGTCCGGGTGTGCTGCAAGCAGTAGTGTCACATAGGCAAGACAAGGCTTAGGTAAGCTTTCCAGGTCATTTAAGAACAAAGAAATAGAAAATGCTTCTGAGAAAATTTCTCCTCTGGCAGGATGCCCATCAATAGTCATTATCCAGGATCGGCTATTACCTTCGGCCTTGATATCCTGAATTAATGGAATGCCTTTTAAAACTGCCAGCATGAATCCCTCCTCAGACCTAAATGGGAGTTTCTATCAAATTCGCTCACAACCACATCCGTAAAAAGCCTGATTCACATTTATTTCGACTATACTTTTCTTGTACAATATCAGGATGCTGTCTACATATACCTTGTCACAGGCGATTCTATCATTCGGATTTTCCGATAAATTCACAATTACATTTTCAGCATTGACATAAAAACTTACAATTTGAAAAATTATTTATTAAATAAACTGTTACGATGTTTTTACATCGCCATCTTATTAAAAAGTAATTGTAGTCATCGACTGGGTTATATATGAAGAAATTTATCTTCCTAATGATAACACCATCGATTAATCTTCTGATGAAACTATATGTACTGCGATAGTGATCAAGTGCCAAAGATTTTGCAACAGGCAACTGGAGGGAAGCATTATGAATTTGCTCAATCTCAAGAATACGCTGCAAACATCTTTAGTAATCAGGCTAACTTTTTTATTTTTATTAACAACAATAATTATTTGGCTGCTATCTGTACTTACCGCAGCTTATATATCAATGGTTCAGAAACGGCAGCATATAATAGAGGATTTATCCGTTCTATCCGAGATGAATATTGTACTAAGCAATCAACGGTTTGAAGAAGCTGAACGTGACGCTAAAAATTTAATGTATCAATGCTCATTAGCGACTGAGATTCATCATAACGATATTTTCCCTGAGGTGAGCCGGCATCTATCTGTCGGTCCTTCAAATTGCACGCCGACGCTAAACGGAGAGAAGCACCGTCTCTTTCTGCAGTCCTCTGATATCGATGAAAATAGCTTTCGTCGCGATAGTTTTATTCTTAATCATAAAAATGAGATTTCGTTATTATCTACTGATAACCCTTCAGATTATTCAACTCTACAGCCTTTAACGCGAAAAAGCTTTCCTTTATACCCAACCCATGCCGGGTTTTACTGGAGTGAACCAGAATACATAAACGGCAAAGGATGGCACGCTTCCGTTGCGGTTGCCGATCAGCAAGGCGTATTTTTTGGGGTGAAGGTTAAACTTCCCGATCTCATTACTAAGAGCCACCTGCCATTAGATGATAGTATTCGAGTATGGCTGGATCAAAACAACCACTTATTGCCGTTTTCATACATCCCGCAAAAAATACGTACACAGTTAGAAAATGTAACGCTGCATGATGGATGGCAGCAAATTCCCGGATTTCTGATATTACGCACAACCTTGCATGGCCCCGGATGGAGTCTGGTTACGCTGTACCCATACGGTAATCTACATAATCGCATCTTAAAAATTATCCTTCAACAAATCCCCTTTACATTAACAGCATTGGTGTTGATGACGTCGGCTTTTTGCTGGTTACTACATCGCTCACTGGCCAAACCGTTATGGCGTTTTGTCGATGTCATTAATAAAACCGCAACTGCACCGCTGAGCACACGTTTACCAGCACAACGACTGGATGAATTAGATAGTATTGCCGGTGCTTTTAACCAACTGCTTGATACTCTACAAGTCCAATACGACAATCTGGAAAACAAAGTCGCAGAGCGCACCCAGGCGCTAAATGAAGCAAAAAAACGCGCTGAGCGAGCTAACAAACGTAAAAGCATTCATCTTACGGTAATAAGTCATGAGTTACGTACTCCGATGAATGGCGTACTCGGTGCAATTGAATTATTACAAACCACCCCTTTAAACATAGAGCAACAAGGATTAGCTGATACCGCCAGGAATTGTACACTGTCTTTGTTAGCTATTATTAATAATCTGCTGGATTTTTCACGCATCGAGTCTGGTCATTTCACATTACATATGGAAGAAACAGCGTTACTGCCGTTACTGGACCAGGCAATGCAAACCATCCAGGGGCCAGCGCAAAGCAAAAAACTGTCATTACGTACTTTTGTCGGTCAACATGTCCCTCTCTATTTTCATACCGACAGTATCCGTTTACGGCAAATTTTGGTTAATTTACTCGGGAATGCGGTAAAATTTATTGAAACCGGAGGGATACGTCTGACGGTCAAGCGTCATGAGGAACAATTAATATTTCTGGTTAGCGATAGCGGTAAAGGGATTGAAATACAGCAGCAGTCTCAAATCTTTACTGCTTTTTATCAAGCAGACACAAATTCGCAAGGTACAGGAATTGGACTGACTATTGCGTCAAGCCTGGCTAAAATGATGGGCGGTAATCTGACACTAAAAAGTGTCCCCGGGGTTGGAACCTGTGTCTCGCTAGTATTACCCTTACAAGAATACCAGCCGCCTCAACCAATTAAAGGGACACTATCAGCGCCGTTCTGCCTGCATCGGCAACTGGCTTGCTGGGGAATACGCGGCGAACCACCCCACCAGCAAAATGCGCTTCTCAACGCAGAGCTTTTGTATTTCCCCGGAAAACTCTACGACCTGGCGCAACAGTTAATATTGTGTACACCAAATATACCAGTAATAAATAATTTGTTACCTCCCTGGCAGTTGCAGATTCTTTTGGTTGATGATGCCGATATTAATCGGGATATCATCAGCAAAATGCTTGTCAGCCTGGGACAACACGTCACTATTGCCGCCAGTAGTAACGAGGCTCTGACTTTATCACAACAGCAGCGATTCGATTTAGTACTGATTGACATTAGAATGCCAGAAATAGATGGTATTGAATGTGTACAATTATGGCATGATGAGCCGAATAATTTAGATCCTGACTGCATGTTTGTGGCGCTATCCGCTAGCGTAGCGACAGAAGATATTCATCGTTGTAAAAAAAATGGGATTCATCATTACATTACCAAACCAGTGACATTGGCTACCTTAGCTCGCTATATCAGTATTGCCGCAGAATACCAACTTTTACGAAATATAGAGCTACAGGAGCAGGATCCAAGTCGCTGCTCAGCGCTACTGGCGACAGATGATATGGTCATTAATAGCAAGATTTTCCAATCACTGGACCTCTTGCTGGCTGATATTGAAAATGCCGTATCGGCTGGACAAAAAATCGATCAGTTAATTCACACATTAAAAGGCTGTTTAGGTCAAATAGGGCAGACTGAATTGGTATGCTATGTCATAGACATTGAGAATCGCGTAAAAATGGGGAAAATCATCGCGCTGGAGGAACTAACCGACTTACGCCAGAAAATACGTATGATCTTCAAAAACTACACCATTACTTAATATTATCTTAATTTTCGCGAGGGCAGCAAAATGAAAGAATATAAGATCTTATTAGTAGACGATCATGAAATCATCATTAACGGCATTATGAATGCCTTATTACCCTGGCCTCATTTTAAAATTGTAGAGCATGTTAAAAATGGTCTTGAGGTTTATAATGCCTGTTGCGCATACGAGCCTGACATACTTATCCTTGATCTTAGCTTACCTGGCATCAATGGCCTGGATATCATTCCTCAATTACATCAGCGTTGGCCAGCAATGAATATTCTGGTTTACACAGCATACCAACAAGAGTATATGACCATTAAAACTTTAGCCGCAGGTGCTAATGGCTATGTTTTAAAAAGCAGTAGTCAGCAAGTTCTGTTAGCGGCATTGCAAACAGTAGCAGTAAACAAGCGTTACATTGACCCAACGTTGAATCGGGAAGCTATCCTGGCTGAATTAAACGCTGACACGACCAATCATCAACTGCTTACTTTGCGCGAGCGTCAGGTTCTTAAACTTATTGACGAGGGGTATACCAATCATGGGATCAGCGAAAAGCTACATATCAGTATAAAAACCGTCGAAACACACCGGATGAATATGATGAGAAAGCTACAGGTTCATAAAGTGACAGAGTTACTTAACTGTGCCCGAAGAATGAGGTTAATAGAGTATTAACCAGGGGCGTCCGATGGTATTAAGCATTGGTCATATTTTGATGAGCCTTACGCCACGCAGTATTGCTCATCATCGACAAAATCCATACGGATGCCCTGGTATGCCGCACCATTTATCACTACCTTAGTCTTCATTTGATCATGATATAGTAGAATCCCCTTATTTAACGGGCTTTACCATGTCGTATTCTATAGGCGAATTTGCCAGACTATGCGGTATCAATGCCGCCACGCTAAGGGCATGGCAGCGACGCTATGGTTTATTGAAACCGCAGCGTACTGATGGCGGGCATCGCTTATACAGCGATGACGATATTCGACAAGCGCTTAGCATCCTCGACTGGGTGAGAAAAGGCGTACCGATAAGCCAGGTCAAACCCTTACTGTCGCGTCCGGTCATTCGCCTGGGCGATAACTGGATAACGATCTAGGAGACGATGCTCCAACATCTCCACGAAGGGCGAATTGACGCGCTGCGGCAGTTGATTTATGACTGTGGCCGGGAATATCCTCGCGCAGAACTGGTGACCCATTTATTGCGTCCGTTGCGCAGCAAAGTGTCCGCGCACCTTCCCGCCGTGATGACGCTGCGCGAAATACTGGATGGCATCATTATTGCTTACACCTCTTTTTGCCTTGAAGGCGACAGAAAAGCGCCTGGCAACAATGCCTTTATTAGCGGATGGCATCTCTCGGATCACTGTGAAATCTGGCTGGAAGCGTTGACTCGTACCGGACAAGAGCTGCGGCTCAATGTGCTTCCCTCTCCACCAGCCGCGCTGGCGCCCGAGCTGTTCGCCCAGAGAAAATGGTTCCTGGTGACCACCGGAAAGCTCACTGCCGGGCAGAAAAAACAGCTTGCCCAGTGGCGCAACGTGGTCGCTTCGCTGGAGGTTATCACGCTATAAGCGCTGAAATAGATTTCTTCCCTTCATTCTATCTTATTGATATTTAACTACGTCAAAAAAATCTCCGCGAAAACTTAGACAAAAAAACAAAGTTGTGTAAGTTTTAAATAAGCGTGAGATAACATTTTGCGCCATTGGCGTCAGTCGTCGTACTTTCAATAGGGGGGAATCATGAATAACAAACCCGTAGTCGGCATTAGCGGATGTCTGACTGGCGCCACGGTACGCTTTGATGGCGGACATAAGCGTATGGATTTTGTCATGAACTCTCTGGCGCCGTGGGTGGACTACAAACCGATCTGCCCGGAGGTGGCGATCGGCCTGCCCGTGCCTCGCCCTGCGCTGCGTCTTATCCAGACGACCTGTGGCGACATTCGGATGCGCTATAGCCATGCCCCGCACGATGACGTCACCGAGCGAATGAATGCCTTTGCCGATCGGTTTCTGCCAACAATAGGCGAACTGGCGGGGTTTATTGTGTGTGCAAAATCGCCCAGTTGCGGAATGGAGCGCGTTCGCCTGTATGATGAAAAGGGTAACAGGGGCCGCAAAGCTGGCACGGGGCTGTTTACCGCCGCGATGATGGACAAATATCCCTGGCTGCCGATAGAGGAAGATGGTCGCCTGCACGATCCGGTACTACGCGAGAATTTCATCGCACGTATCTTCGCGCTACATGAATTAAATGCGCTACGCGCGCAGGGCTTGAGTCGTCACAGTTTGCTCGCGTTTCATAGCCGATACAAACTTCAGCTTCTCGCCCACCACCAGGCCGGCTACCGCGAAATTGGCCCTTTCGTCGCGCGTCTGCATGAGTGGGACGATCTGGATGCCTTCTTTGTCCGATACAGAGAAAAACTGATGGCTATCCTGCGCCACCCCGCTTCACGTAAAAATCACACCAATGTGCTGATGCATATCCAGGGCTATTTTCACCGCGCGTTGAACAGCAGGCAACGCGCGGAATTACGCGAGGTGATTCTCGGCTACCGGGCGGGCCGACTACCTATCCTGGCACCGTTAACGCTGCTGAAGCACTATCTGGCGGAACATCCGGATGACTATCTACGCAGCCAGAATTATTTTGAGCCGTACCCTGATACATTAGGGCTGCGCTTAGCCATCACCTGATAACCCTGCGCATCGCTAACGGCGGGTAACCCGCCCGCCATGGTGACAATCGCGACAATTCAAAGGCGATTTCGTTATTGCCACCCTGATAGCGGCTATGACCGCGCCAGAGCGTTAATCACGGTTTCCATCGCCTGTTTTTCTAACGCGCTACGTTGGATGCGTTGATTCGCCAGCGCGGTTCTTAACACGCCCGCAATAACAATATATTTAGGCTCCTGCCCCAGATCGCGCATTTCCAGCACGACCTTGCCCACCACCCGGCACATCTCGCGGTACAGTTCGTCATCTTTTGTCGGTTTTGTCATACGTTTTACTCGTCGCCAGCTCAAACCAACAGAATATAACAGTCTTCTCAATTAAACAAAATTTGATGCAAATCAAAGAAATAACGCAGTTTATTATTCATGGCTCATACGTTGTTCGTATTCTGGTCTCTGGCGAGGCCATTTTTTCGAAACGCCTAATCAGTTCCGCCAGGCTACCGGCCTGCATTTTTTCCATGACTCTGGCGCGGTGCACCTCTACGGTACGCACCGCGATATTCATCGCTTCCGCAATTTCACGGTTCATAAATCCTTTTGCCACCAGGCTGGCCAGCTCACGCTCTTTCGGCGTCAACTGCTGGTAACACAGTATAATCTCACGACGCGCCACCGCTGCCGATGAAACCGTCAGCGCACGCTCCAGCGCCGCCTGTAGCGGTTTTACCGATACCGGTTTTTGCAGAAAATCGACGGCGCCGCGTTTCATCTGCTCCACGGCCATCGGTACATCGCCATGCCCGGTAAGAAAAACAACCGCCAGGGTACTTCCGCACTGGCGCAACGCATCATGAACGCCCTGCCCATCCAGTACCGGCATTCGCATATCCAGTAATACGACCCCGGCCTGATACAGACTGGCCTGCGCCAAAAAATCCGCCCCCTGCGTCCAGCATTTTACGTCATATCCCAGACTTTCCAGTAAAAACGCGCACGCGTTAGTGACCGCCGTATCATCATCCAGTAGATGAATTGTCGCCATCCCTGCCCCCATTTTCATGTAAGAAATGTATCGTGACCACCGTTCCCGACAGACCGTCCGGCGCGGTCTGGTTCCTGATACTGATATCGCCCCGCCCATACCGCACCAGCCGCTGGCAAATCGCCAACCCTAAGCCCATCCCCTCTTTGCGGGTGGTCATAAACGGCTGAAACGCCTGACGTAATAGCGCCTCATCGATTCCCCCGGCGTTATCCTGTAAAGCGATACTGATGCCGTTTTCAGTGCGTTCAGCAACGACCCATAAATGGGTGGCGCCCGCCTGAGCCGCATTAAGAATGATATTCGCCAGCACCTGTTCCAGCAGCACTGACGGCAGCGTTACGCGCAGCGCAGCGCTAACCTCGGTATGCAGAGTCACTGTCGGAAACTGTTGCGCCATACGCAACAATTGCCAGACATGATCAATCGCCTCGCGAATGGCTATGGCCTTCCACGCTTCGGTTAGCACCGGGTTGCCCTGCGCCTGGCTGACCCAGTGACGCAGGTTACGCAGAGTATCCGCACCGCGTTGCGCCTGCTGGTCAATCTGCTCCAGCGCCGGCAGCAAGGGATGCTGTTCATCTGCAGCGCGCAGTCGAATCAGGCACCCCTGGGCATAATGTCGAATCGCGGAAAGCGGCTGATTAAGCTCATGGGCAAACCCGGAGGTCATTTCACCCAACACGCTCATTTGCCGGGCGGTTTCCAGCGCCCGCTCATGCTGATGAAGAACTACGCTATTACGTTCCAGTTGCTTTCCACGTCGACGCACCAGCAGCATGACCCAAATATAATTGAGCGTGAGCAACAGGAACGCCAAAATCACGCCGCCGACCATTAGCTGGTGCTGGATTAACCAACTTTTGACATCCAGCCACAGTCGACGCTGCTGAGGGTGCTGACGAACATCACGCAGCAACGCTTCCACCTGACTGGTCGACGCTGGCGCGCCCCAGTGAAATGACGCGGCGGCGGGCGCGTTGAATAGCGCTCGCGTTACGCGATCCGCCAGCGCATCGCTTACCGCAGGTAGCGCCGCGAACGACCAGTCAGGATATAACGGCGTACTGGTTAAGCAAGGCAGGGGCGTCGGTCGGGAAAGCAGCGCGATAAAGTCCTTTTTATTAATCAATCCTTCCTGATCCATATTTTCTAACAGGCACACTGGCACAATTGCCGCCTGCACCGCTTTTTCGCGCAGCATATAGATTAAGGCATCGCCAGGAAATCCGGTAAAACGAAGATGAAAATCGCGCTCCGGGCGTAAGCCCGCGTCGCTGAGCGCTTTATAGCCTAATAAATAGCCGCCAAACGCCTGAGCATCAATCGCGCCGACGGTCTTACCGATGAGATCATGCGCCGTGGTGATGCCGCTATCGCGCCGGGTCAAAATCACGCTGCCAATAACATTACTCACCGCTTTCCCATCGCGCGTGGAACGCAGGGAAGCTAACCAGCGCAGCGGCGCATGGCTGTTCAGTTGGACAAATTGCGCCGGGTTGGTTATCACAAACTGCACGGTTCCCTGGTTAACGGCCTCCTGCATTTGATGCAGATCCAGCGGCTGGATGTGAAAGGTTTCGCCTGGAAGCTGTTGGCTTAATGTCTTTGCCAACGGTTGCCAGTGGCTACGCGTAGACGCCTCGCCGCGCATGGCCAAAATACCGATATTCCACGTCCCTGCCCACACGCCATGACAAAGTAGCCCTACTGCCGCCAACACTGCCAGGCGCCTTACGGTTTTACCTCTCACCCTAATATCCCTGTCAATTATGTTGTTTTAGATCAACAACAAGCCGGGTATGTGGTTAACCACAATAGAGCGCACCCCGCCTCGATTTTTACACTGTAAATCATCGACATTTTTTATTCATTACACATGAACCAACATCGTGACAAATGTTTCATTGTTGGCAATGTGGACGGGAGTCAATATGGACAGCAGTAAACGGCAATTTCTCCAGCAGCTTGGCGTCCTGACCGCTGGCGCCTCGCTGGTTCCGCTGGCTGAAGCGAAATTTCCTTTTTCGCCGGAGCGGCATGAAGGCTCTCCCCGACACCGTTACGCCATGCTTATCGACCTGCGGCGTTGTATCGGCTGTCAGTCCTGTACCGTAAGTTGCACTATTGAAAACCAAACGCCGCAGGGCGCGTTTCGTACGACGGTGAACCAATACCAGGTCCAGCGTGAAGGTAGTCAGGAAGTCACGAATGTGCTGTTGCCGCGTCTGTGCAACCATTGCGATAACCCCCCCTGTGTGCCGGTCTGCCCGGTACAAGCCACCTTTCAGCGGGAAGATGGCATTGTGGTGGTGGATAACAAACGCTGCGTCGGCTGCGCCTATTGTGTCCAGGCGTGTCCTTACGACGCCCGATTTATCAATCATGAAACGCAAACTGCCGATAAATGCACATTTTGCGTCCATCGTCTGGAAGCCGGACTGTTACCCGCTTGCGTAGAGTCCTGCGTCGGCGGCGCGCGTATTATTGGCGATATCAAAGATCCCCATAGCCGCATCGCCACCATGCTTCATCAGCATCGCGACGCTATCAAGGTATTAAAGCCGGAAAACGGCACGTCGCCCCATGTTTTCTACCTGGGTCTGGACGACGCCTTTGTCACCCCATTAATGGGCCGTGCGCAGCCCGCGCTTTGGCAGGAGGTCTGAATGACGCATTCACTCATCATTGAAGAAGTGCTGGCTCACCCGCAGGACATTAGCTGGCTGCCGTGGGCGGTACAATATTTCTTTTTTATTGGCATTGCCGCCTGCGCCGCACTGTTTGCCTGTTATCTTCACTGGCGGAAAAAAGACGCCGCAACAGAAGAAAATCGGGCATTACTGATTGCCATTACCTGTGCGATTACCGCACCGCTGGCGCTGACGGCGGATCTGCACCAGACCGCCCGCGTCTGGCATTTCTATGCCTGGCCGACGCCCTGGTCGTGGATGCCCTGGGGAGCGTTATTCCTGCCGCTGTTTACCGGATTTCTCGCTCTGTGGTTCCTGGCGCAGCAGATTAAACGATTATTCAATAAAAGTTACAACGTCACTAAATGGTTGGCGTTAGCCAGCGCGCTTTGCGCGGTGGGCCTGTTGATTTATACCGGCCGCGAAGTCTCCGTTGTGCTGGCGCGCCCAATCTGGTTTAGCTACGCCTTCCCCGTGGCGATGTTTCTTAGCGCCTTACAGGCGTTCTTCGCGCTGATGATTGTCGCCGCCCGACGCGACTCGGTAAGGCTGCCAAAAATATTGTGGGGACAAATCTGGACGCTGGCGGCGCTGGGGCTGGTTGTGGCCATGTGGGTTAGCGGCGATACGCTTTCCGGCACGGCAATCCGTCAGTGGATTACCGTCGCCCTGTCAGCCAAATATTACGCTGTCGGCTGGGTAGCGCTGTGGGTATGCACACTGCTGTTCTGTAGCCTGGCGCTACGCCATCCGTTATCACAGCTAAGACGCGTCCTGCTGGTTCTCAGCGCGCTGGCGCTATGTTGGCTGATGCGCTGGACATTGTTGATTCAGGTACAAACCGTCCCCAAGTTCAACGCGCAATTTAACCCTTACTCGTTACCAGGCGGAACGGATGGCTGGCTGGCTATTCTCGGCACCTTCGGCCTGTGGATAGTGCTACTGATTATTATTCGTGAAACGCTGAACGGACTCACCAGGAGATTACAACATGGCTAATTTAACCCGTCGTCAGTGGCTAAAAGTCGGTCTCGCCGTCGGTGGGATGGTCACTTTTGGTCTGAGCTACCGTGATGTGGCGAAACGCGCAATTGATGGCCTGTTAAACGGGACGTCCGGCAAGGTAACGCGCGACCGCATCTTTGGCAACGCGTTAATTCCGGAGGCGCAGGCGCAAACACACTGGCAGCAAAATCCACAACAAACCATCGCCATGACGCAATGCTTCGGCTGTTGGACACAGTGCGGTATCCGCGCCCGGGTTAATGCCGATGGCAAAGTGATACGCATCGCCGGCAATCCCTATCACCCCTTGTCGCAGGAACACCCGATTGACTCGTCCGTCCCTTTTAGCGAAGCCATGGAGCAACTGGCGGGAGAAAGCGGTCTTGACGCCCGCTCAACCGCCTGCGCGCGCGGCGCCACGCTGCTGGAAAGCCTGTACAGTCCGCTACGACTGCTTGAACCGATGAAACGCGTGGGTAAACGCGGCGAAGGGAAATGGCAGCGCATCAGCTTTGAGCAACTTATTGAAGAAGTCGTGGAAGGCGGCGATCTGTTTGGCGAAGGTCATGTGGACGGACTGCGCGCTATTCATGCGCCGGATACGCCAATTGACGCAAAGCACCCCAGTTTCGGGCCCAAAACCAATCAGTTACTGGTCACGAATACCAGCGACGAAGGCCGCGATGCGTTTCTGCGTCGTTTTGCGCTAAATAGCTTCGGCAGCAAGAATTTCGGCGCGCATGGCGCCTACTGTGGACTGGCTTACCGGGCCGGCTCCGGGGCATTGATGGGCGATCTGGATAAAAACCCGCATGTCAAACCCGACTGGGAAAACGTGGAGTTTGCGCTCTTTATGGGCACCTCCCCGGCACAGTCCGGCAATCCGTTTAAACGCCAGGCGCGTCAGTTGGCGAGCGCCCGGCTGCGTGAGAATTTTCAATACGTCGTGGTCGCCCCCGCCCTCCCCTTATCAACGGTGCTCGCCGATCCTCGCGGTCGCTGGCAACCGGTCATGCCCGGCAGCGATTCGGCGCTGGCAATGGGGATGATCCGCTGGATCATGGATAATCAACGTTATAATGCTGATTATCTGGCGATTCCCGGCGTACAGGCGATGCAGCAGGCTGGCGAGCAAAGTTGGACCAACGCCACGCACCTGGTCATTGCGGATGAACTGCCGACGCTTGCCGGACAGCACCTGACGCTGCGCCATCTTACGCCCGATGGCGAAGAGACCCCTGTCGTGCTGAATACCGACGGCGAGTTGGTCGATGCGTCCACTTGCCGACAGGCACGGCTTTTCGTGACGCAGTACGTTACGCTCGCCGACGGCCAACGGGTCACGGTGAAGAGCGGGTTGCAACGCCTGAAAGAGGCGGCAGAAAAGCTCTCGTTGGCGCAATACAGCGAACAGTGCGGCGTGCCGGAAGCGCAAATTATCGCGCTGGCGGAAACCTTTACCAGTCACGGACGTAAAGCTGCGGTCATCAGTCACGGCGGCATGATGGCCGGCAATGGGTTTTATAACGCCTGGTCGGTCATGATGCTTAACGCGCTGATCGGCAACCTCAGCTTGTCCGGCGGCGTCTTTGTCGGCGGCGGCAAATTCAACGGCGTTAGCGACGGCCCCCGCTACAACATGAATAGTTTTGCCGGAAAAGTGAAACCGTCCGGGTTAAGTATTGCCCGTAGCAAAACCGCTTATGAAGCATCGGAAGAATACCGCGACAAAATTGCCGGTGGGCAATCCCCTTATCCAGCCAAAGCGCCGTGGTATCCCTTTGTGGCAGGCCAGCTTACCGAACTGTTGACCTCCGCGCTCGAAGGCTATCCTTATCCGCTTAAAGCCTGGATTTCCAATATGAGCAACCCGTTTTACGGTGTTCCCGGTCTACGCGCCGTGGCGGAAGAAAAACTAAAAGACCCTCGCCGACTGCCGCTCTTTATCGCGATTGACGCCTTTATGAATGAAACGACGGCGCTGGCGGATTACATTGTGCCGGATACGCACAATTTTGAGAGCTGGGGCTTTACGGCGCCCTGGGGCGGCGTAGCCAGTAAAGCCACTACCGCCCGCTGGCCGATTGTCGCCCCCGCCACTCACCGCACGGCGGACGGGCAACCTGTCTCAATGGAAGCATTTTGTATTGCGGTAGCAAAACGGCTCCATCTGCCCGGCTTCGGCGACCGGGCGATAACCGATCCGCAGGGCAATACTTTTCCACTGAACCGGGCGGAAGACTTCTATCTGCGCGTAGCCGCTAATATCGCCTTTATGGGCAAGACGCCGGTCGCGCTGGCAAATCAGGAAGATATTTCGCTTACCGGCGTCAGCCGCATTCTGCCAGCAATTCAGCACACGCTTAAAGCTGATGAGGTCGGTCGCGTGGCGTTTATCTACTCGCGTGGCGGCCGGTTTGCGCCCGAGGATAGCGGCTATACGGAGCAACGGTTAGGTAACGCGTGGAAAAAACCCTTACAGATCTGGAATGCAGATGTCGCCGCCCACCGTCACGCCATCACCGGGGAGCGCTTCAGCGGTTGCCCGGTCTGGTATCCGGCGCGTTTGTCAGATGGTCGTGCGATTGACGACCAGTTTCCCATTGGGCAATGGCCGCTGAAACTGATTTCATTTAAATCAAATACCATGTCCAGCTCAACAGCCGTCATCCCGCGCTTACACCATGTGAAGCCAGCAAACCTGGTGGCGCTGAATCCGCAAGACGGCGAGCGTTATGGACTGCAACATGGCGATCGGGTACGGATCATTACGCCGGGCGGTCAGGTCGTGGCGCAAATCAGTTTGTTAAATGGCGTGATGCCAGGCGTCATCGCCATCGAACACGGATATGGCCACCGCGAGATGGGCGCAACGCAGCACTCTCTGGATGGCGTGCCTATGCCGTATGATCCACAAATCAGGGCAGGCATAAATCTTAACGATCTGGGCTTTGCCGATCCGACAAGAACCATTACCAACACCTGGCTCGACTGGGTTTCTGGCGCGGCAGTACGTCAGGGGCTGCCGGCAAAAATCGAGCGTATATAACCCCCGGGCCGGAGAGCGATATCGTCTTATTTCGTCGAGGGTAGCGACTGATAAGCGAACGCTGTCCGGCTGCATATACTCACTGAATCGTGCAAGCCCAACTATTTTACGTTCACCCCGTCATATTACATAGAAAATATATGACAACACTCACAAAACTATTTTCCCCTTCTGTAAGCAATTAATATTTAACACATTGGCTGCGCTTCTGATTATTGACATTCATTTGGGGTTACTTCCGGTTGACCGCATAATCTGTGATTGAATTCACCGCATGACAACATTGCCATAAATACAATTCAACTCACTACCCGGAGGCAATATGTTTAAAGAAGAAAGACGTCATGCCATCATTAATTTACTGATAAAGGATAATAGTGTTAGCGTCAGTAAACTTTCAGACCTTTATAAGGTTAGCCAGGAGACTATTCGTTCCGATCTACGCTATTTCCAGAAATCAGGTATGCTTCAGCGTTGCTATGGCGGAGGGATTTTAAACCGTGACGCGCTGAGTAAGCTTATCACTGAAAATAAGATTGATATCTCCAGCACTATCGCCACGCCAATCCATCAGGATGCAAAACTGCACCGGGAAAACACAAAAAAAGCAGGCAAGGTGTGTGTTTTAGGCTCATTCAATATTGATGTTTCAGCAACCGTGCCGTGGTTTCCACAAAGCGGAGAATCCATTCTGGCCAGTCAATTTGGATTCTATCCTGGCGGTAAAGGAGCCAACCAGGCTTTAGCGGCAAACAATGCCGGCGCTGCGGCACATTTTATTTTTAAAGTGGGCAAAGATCAGTTCAGCGCATTTGCTATGAATCATATTATTCAATCAGGTATCGCCTCATACAGCGCGTATCAAACAGATAAAGCGCCCACCGGTAGCGCATTGATCTATGTCTCCGCCGTGGATGGCGATAATATTATCGCCATCTACCCTGGCGCCAATATGATGCTCACCACGCAAGAGATTAATGAGCAACACCGTTATATCGCCGAGTCTGACGTTATGTTAATGCAGCTCGAAACGAACATTGAAGCGTTGACTGAATTTATTCGTCTGGGCAAACAAGAAAATAAAATGATCATGCTGAATCCTGCCCCCTATACGAAACAAGTGACGCATTTATTATCTGATATTGACATCATCACGCCGAATGAAACTGAAGCCTCTTTTTTATCCGGCGTAACCATTACTGATATTAATGATGCGAAAAAAGCCGGAAATATTATTCTGCAATCCGGGGTGAAAAAAGTCATCATTACCCTTGGCGCCCGTGGTTCTCTGCTCTGTGAGCACGCCCGCACGTTGTATATTCCTGCATGGAGCGCCGTGGTAAAAGATGCTGCTGGGGCCGGTGACGCTTTTAATGGCGCCTTAGCCGCCGCGCTGGCGCGACAAGCAGATATGGTCGCAGCCATTCAATATGCCTCCGCTTTCGCTTCTCTGGCGGTGGAACAAGTCGGTGCGTCGAGTATGCCTCAGCACTTGCAGGTTTTACATCGAATGCGTACCCAATCTAATAAAGTCATTAACATTAATTAACAGGTGACATAATGAAAATTTTATTTATTGGCGAATCATGGCACATTCATATGATTCACTCTAAAGGTTTTGATAGCTTTACATCGAGCAAATATGAAGAAGGCGCAGACTATTTATTATCCTGCTTGCGCCAGGGTAATATCGATGTAGACTACATGCCTGCCCATATTGTGCAAACTCGTTTTCCACAAACTGCCGAAGCATTAGCCTGCTATGATGCGATCGTCATCAGTGATATCGGTAGCAATACGTTCCTGTTACAAAACAGAACGTTTTATAATATGGACATTATTCCTGATGCATTACAACTTATCGCAGATTATGTTGCTGAGGGCGGCGGTCTGTTGATGATCGGCGGGTATTTATCCTTTACGGGAATAGAAGCAAAAGCCAATTATAAAAATACGGTTCTGGCAGAGGTATTGCCGGTTGATATGCTGGATGTAGATGACCGCGTAGAACTACCGCAAGGATGTAAAGCAGTAAATACTGCGGTAGAGCATGTTATTACCCAGCCATTTAGCGAATGGCCGCCGCTGTTGGGCTATAACAAGCTTATCGCCAAAGAAAATAGTCAGGTCCTTGCTGAAATTAATGGCGATCCACTGTTAGTTATGGGTACTTACCATAAAGGGAAAGTATGTTGCTTTGCCAGTGATTGTTCGCCGCACTGGGGAAGTCCGCAGTTTCTGCAATGGGAACATTACGCCACCTTCTGGTGTAATGTTTTACACACAATAAAAAAATAATATTATCCAGGCGAATATAAATTTCGCCTGCCCTGCCACACACTGAGTCATTAAGAATATGAATGATACTTATCTCTATGGCGAAATGTTTTCTGAAAACATATTGACAAGCTATCGGATTTATGGAGACAGAAAATCATTGCTCACGCCGCTCATTATCCTTCACGGCGGCCCTTCTGGCGGCTTTGATTATTTATTAAATTATCGCCGTCTGGCTGATGACGGGCGCATGGTAATATTTTACGATCAATATGGTTGCGGTCGTTCAACGCATTTTCCTCATGCCGACGCGTCTTTCTGGACTATTGCGCGTTATCTCCGTCAATTAACCCAATTAATTCATCACCTGGGTATTGGACACGGGTATTCGATACTGGGACATTCCTGGGGCGGAATGCTTGCCGCAGAGCACGCCTGCTTACAGCCTGCCGGGCTTCGCGGGACGATACTGGCCAGTTCGCCGGCCAGTATCGCCCTGTGGCAACAGGAAGCCATACGGCTCTTTAACGCTCTGACGCCAATGTCCGATGACGATATCAAAAACGTCATTATGCCCGCCGTCATTTATCAAAACCCACCGGAACAGCTGGTCGCTTATTATGCCAGGCACGTTTATACCCTCGCGGAAGAAGCCGTTCATGTTCAGCGATCTAATGCGCAGTTCGCCGCCGACCCTACGGGTTATCACATTTTATGGGGAACCAATGAACTGGCGGCAAATGGCAAACTTGCCGACTGGGATATTACGCCCCATTTGTGCCAGATACGCTGTCCTGTTCTGGTACTGCGCGGCGAAAACGATCAGGCAACCGAGCGCGTCGTCTCTCCGCTGCTCTCTCACATTTCAGACTGCCGCGCGGTCACTATTCCCGGCAGCAGCCATAACCCGCATGAAGAAAATATCGCGCCCTGCCTCGCAGCGGTAAGCGCGTTTTTACGCGATCTGGCATAAAAAGCCATTAAGGTATTTATCATGAAAAAAGTCAAAAAATTGTCTCTTACCGATTTAGTGCTTTATGGTCTGGTGTTTATGGTGCCTATCGCGCCAGTCTCTCTTTATGGCGTTGTTTATAATCTTTCGCACGGTATGGTTGCGCTGGTTTATATTATTGGCGCGATCGCGATGTTTTTTACCGCGTACAGCTACTCTACCTTATCGCAGCATATCTCCTCGTCGGGTTCGGCCTATGCGTATGCTGGCGTATGCATTAATCCCGCCGTAGGGTTTCTGACCGGATGGATATTACTGCTGGATTATCTTTTGTTCCCTACGCTCGTAGCGGTGCTGGGCGGCGTCGCGGTCCACGCTATTTTACCGCAAATCCCGGTCTGGGTCTGGCCGTTGATTTATGTGGCTATTGGCACCGGAGTCAACTATCTCGGGATACAGCAAACGGCGAAATTCGATAAGTTACTGGTCTTTATTCAACTCGGTATTCTGGCGATTTTCGTGCTACTCATTGTCCGTCTGATGCTGCTGGACAGTAGTCAGATAACGCTTTCCTTCCGGCCTTTTTTCGATTCACAGTGGTTCACCCCAGGGCTCATCGCGACGGCGATTTCGGTGGCTGCGCTGAATTTTCTCGGCTTTGACGCTATCAGTACATTAAGTGAAGAAAGCGAAGGCGGGGGACGCGCCGTCAGTAAAGCAACGCTGTTGGCGTTAGTTTTGGCGACGGTACTGTTTATTATCGTTGTGGCGTTTGCGGCGTTCGCCACCGGTAACGTCGACCGCTTCGCGGAAGGTAATGCGACGAATGAAGCATTTTTCACCATTGCCGGCAACGTTGGCGGTATCTGGCTCAAAGTGGCGTTTTCCATCATTGTGGCGTTTGTGTGCGCCGTCGGCAACATTATTACCGCGCAAACGGCGGTGTCCAGAGTGTTATTTTCAATGGGGCGCGACCGAATGTTGCCCGCCTTCCTCGCTCACGTCCATACCACGCGTAAAACGCCGGATTATGCCATTCTGTTTACCGGCGGCGTCACCCTGCTGCTCAGCTACCTGTTTTCCGGCAAGATTGAATCTATCTCCACGCTGGTGAACTTTGGCGCGCTTTTCGCTTTTTTTGTCGTGAACCTGTGTGTGTTTGTCCTGTTCAATTTCCGGATGAAAGCCCAGCGGCGCATTTTCGCCCATGTCATTTCGCCGATCATGGGGATGATCGTCATCGGCTACGTCTGTTTAAACATGAACATTCACGCTCTGATACTCGGAATTAGCTGGGCGGCCATCGGGATAGCGATTCTGTGCTATCGAAAAGCACACAACCAAAACATCGCCATCGACCTGGAAGGCAAAAAGTTGCTCGATTGACATTATGCGCAACAACACCCGCTGTTGCGCAACGCCGCCCCTGTTCGGGCGGCGTTATCGCCAGCGACATCGTAAACAGCGTAATAACAAACCGTTGTGGATCTGCACAGATGTCTTTTGAAACAGGGTTTTCATTTTCCTTTTTTGTAAATATCAGCGTATAATGCGCGCCAATTGTCTCTTGAATGGTTTCAGCGCATTGGACTGTAAAACTCAACGACTAAAATTATCCCCTTCCCGTTGGGCTGAAACGCGAGCACACATTCCTCTGCACGCTCTTTCGATGTCACCTATCCTTAGAGCGAGGCATCATCACTTTAGCAACACAGGCTTAGCTTCCGGGCCGTGCGCGCCCGAAGCCAGATTTCCATATCCTCCTCAACTTAAAGACTAAGACTGTCATGAAAAAGACGAAAATTGTTTGTACTATCGGTCCGAAAACCGAATCCGAAGAGATGTTAAGCAAAATGCTGGACGCGGGCATGAACGTGATGCGTCTGAACTTCTCTCATGGCGATTATGCAGAACACGGTCAGCGTATCCAGAACTTGCGCAACGTGATGAGCAAAACTGGTAAAAAAGCCGCTATTCTGCTTGATACTAAAGGACCAGAAATCCGCACCATTAAACTGGAAGGCGGTAACGACGTTTCGCTGAAAGCGGGCCAAACCTTTACTTTTACCACCGACAAATCCGTGGTCGGTAATAATGAAATCGTTGCCGTCACCTATGAAGGCTTCACCAGCGACCTGAGCGTTGGCAACACCGTCCTGGTTGACGATGGTCTGATCGGTATGGAAGTGACCGCCATCGAAGGCAATAAAGTCATTTGTAAGGTGCTGAACAACGGCGATCTGGGCGAGAACAAAGGCGTTAACCTGCCGGGCGTTTCTATTGCTCTGCCGGCGCTGGCTGAAAAAGACAAACAGGACCTGATCTTCGGTTGTGAACAGGGCGTTGACTTTGTTGCGGCGTCCTTTATCCGTAAACGTTCTGACGTTGTCGAAATTCGCGAGCATCTGAAAGCTCACGGCGGCGAAAATATCCAGATTATCTCTAAGATCGAAAACCAGGAAGGCCTGAACAACTTCGATGAAATTCTCGAAGCTTCCGACGGCATCATGGTTGCGCGTGGCGACCTGGGCGTAGAAATCCCGGTTGAAGAAGTGATTTTTGCGCAGAAAATGATGATCGAAAAATGTATCCGCGCACGTAAAGTCGTGATCACCGCGACTCAGATGCTGGATTCTATGATCAAAAACCCGCGTCCGACCCGCGCAGAAGCAGGCGACGTTGCGAACGCCATCCTCGACGGTACGGATGCGGTTATGCTGTCCGGCGAATCCGCAAAAGGGAAATACCCGCTGGAAGCCGTTTCTATCATGGCGACCATCTGCGAACGTACCGACCGCGTCATGAACAGCCGTCTGGACTACAACAACGACAGCCGTAAACTGCGCATTACGGAAGCAGTATGCCGCGGCGCGGTAGAAACCGCCGAAAAACTGGAAGCGCCGCTGATCGTGGTAGCGACCCAGGGCGGTAAATCCGCTCGCGCCGTGCGTAAATACTTCCCGGACGCCACCATCCTGGCATTGACCACCAATGAAGTGACCGCCCGTCAGTTAGTACTGAGCAAAGGCGTGGTATCGCAGCTGGTGAAAGAAATCAATTCTACTGATGATTTCTACCGTCTGGGCAAAGATGTCGCCCTGCAAAGCGGCCTCGCCCAGAAAGGCGACGTCGTAGTGATGGTCTCCGGCGCGCTGGTTCCAAGCGGCACCACTAACACCGCCTCTGTTCACGTACTGTAATAATTGTTGTGTGAATTAATTTGTTTAAAAAAGCGCCCTTCCGGCGCTTTTTTTATTTAATCGATAGCCACTATTAATAAAAAAATCAAATCGGATTTTACTATCTAATTGCGGATTATCTAAGAAGAATCCGATGGAAGCCCCCTGTTTTCTTTCGGTTTTTTAGGGACTTTCATGCATTTCGATGCTTCTTTGAGCGAACGATCAAAAATAAGTGCATTCCCATCAAAAAAATATTCTCAACATAAAAAAGTTTGTGTAATACTTGTAACGCTACATGGAGATTAACTCAATCTAGAGGGTATTAATAATGAATCGTACTAAACTGGTACTGGGCGCGGTAATCCTGGGTTCTACTCTGCTGGCTGGTTGCTCCAGCAACGCTAAAATCGATCAGCTGTCTTCTGACGTTCAGACTCTGAACGCTAAAGTTGACCAGCTGAGCAACGACGTGAACGCAATGCGTTCCGACGTTCAGGCTGCTAAAGACGACGCAGCTCGCGCTAACCAGCGTCTGGACAACCAGGCTACTAAATACCGTAAGTAATAGTACCTGCGTAATAAAAATGGCGCACATCGTGCGCCATTTTTTTTACCCACATAACCACACAAAGTATAATGTTATTGTTATGAACCGTACTAACCAGCTGATCTTAGGTGCAGTAGTTCTGGGTTCCACGTTACTGGCAGGTTGTTCAAGCAACGCTAAAATCGATCAGTTGTCTTCCGATGTACAGACGCTGAGCGCTAAAGTTGAGCAACTGAGTAATGACGTAAATGCAATGCGTTCCGACGTTCAGGCTGCTAAAGACGACGCAGCTCGCGCGAACCAGCGTCTGGACAACAAAGTAGTATCCCACGTCCGTAAGTAATTTGACGCACGATATAAAATGGCGCACATCGTGCGCCATTTCTTTACCCACATAACCACTCATAATATAAGGATATTATTATGACCCGTACTAACAAGCTGATCTTAGGTGCAGCAGTTCTGGGTTCCACGTTACTGGCAGGTTGTTCAAGCAACGCTAAAATCGATCAGTTGTCTTCCGATGTACAGACGCTGAGCGCTAAAGTTGAGCAACTGAGTAATGACGTAAATGCAATGCGTTCCGACGTTCAGGCTGCTAAAGACGATGCTGCTCGCGCGAACCAACGTCTGGACAACAAAGTATTCCGCATCTGTAAATAATTTGACGCACGATATAAAATGGCGCACATCGTGCGCCATTTTTTTGTCCGTCGTTTGCTGCGAAGGCTACTGCGTCGCGCGCGTTTGCCCCTCTTCCCCGACAAAACCGTTCTGAGCGGATTCGACTGCGGTCGTATTTACCGCTGGCGTCTGCCCGGCGCTCACGCTGACTGGATACCCGGCTCGCCGGTATAGCGCCTTATCGACCAGGCGACTATCCACCCCTTGCGCGTTTCTGAACGCGGTAAATTCCGCAGGCAACACGTAGGGCATCGTCTGCACGTTTTGCTCTTCTTCCGGCGATAGCGGCCTGTGTACCTCTACATAACGAATGCCATTCGGCTCGACAGAGAATTTCACCGGCTGGTTAATCACTTTTACCGGCGTCCCCGTTCTGACCTGCGCAAATAACGCTTTGATGTCCGGCGCGTTCATGCGAATGCAACCGGAACTCACGCGCAGACCTACGCTATCCGGCGCGCTGGTGCCATGAATGAGATATTCCCCATTACCGTGCGCCAGACGCAGCGCATAGCGTCCCAGCGGGTTATTTGGCCCGGCAGGGATCACCGGCGGCAGCGTGATCCCTCGCTCAAGCGAACGTTGGCGTATGCCCGCCGTCGGCGTCCACGTCGGGTTGGGGATCTTTTGCCCTATCCGGGTGTCCATGACGGGAGTTTCCAGTCCCTGCAAACCGATGCCGATGGGATACACCTGAACGCGGTTTTCTCCCGGCGGGTAATAATACAGCCGTAGCTCCGCGAGGTTGACGATAACGCCTTCCCTGGGCGCATCCGGCAATAGCATCTGCGAGGGAATGGTAATTAGCGTACCGGGCTTAGGCACCGGCGCAATCGTATTGTTCGCTTCAAGAATGAGCATCGCCGCTGTATCAAAACGCCGGGCGATAGCCTGCAGATTTTTATCACCTTCCTGTACGGTATAGGTTTGATTCTGACCAATAAGACGGCTGCCTTCGGGCGGTAATGGATAATCAACCGCCCAGGCTGCCTGTAACGCGCTATACGCGCCGATAATAGTTAGCGTAATGAAAGACGCACGTTTCATACCAAACCTCCTGTATTCCTGGTGATGCCCTCTGCGACGACTGGTAGCGCTTCGCTTATCAGAACAACAAAATATACGCTCTGTCCACTCTGGATAAAGCGACGTCGCCGTCCGACAAAGGATTTGACATCAGGTAGAACGCTGTCTGTACAGTTTAGCTAAGAGTGGCGGCCTTAGCGCGAATTGCGCGAATCATTGCTTCCAGCCCCTGAGAACGAGAAGGCGTGAGGTGCTGCGTAAGCGCCATTTTTTCGAACCATGGCCGGACATCAAAATGCACAATATCCTGCGCCGTCATTTGGTGGTACAAAATAAATACCACCGCCATAAGGCCCTTAACGATCGCCGCGTCGCTGTCGCCCTGCAATTCGATAATGCCGTTGGCGTTTCGCCGCATCACGATCCACACCTGGCTCTGACAGCCATGAATCGTATTTTGCGGATTGCGATCCTGCGGATTTAACTCCGCCAGGCGCTGCCCCAACTCAATAATATATAAATATTTCTCTTCCCAATTAGCGCAACGCGTAAAGTTACGCAGCAATTTTTCTTTATCCGGTAGCGCAGCCATAAAACCTCACTGTTATCCCAATAAGCGGTGGATACGCGTTAATCCTGCCACCAGTCGGTCCACTTCTTCATGGGTGTTATACATCGCCAGCGAAGCCCGGCACATTGCCGGCACGCCATACCAGGCCATGAGCGGCATTGCGCAGTGATGCCCCGTTCGTACCGCGATACCGTAATTATCAAGAAAGCTGCCGACGTCGTAAGCGTGGTGTTTACCCAGATTAAACGCGATGACGCCCAACCGCTGCGCCGGGCCATACAGCGTGATATCAGGCACCTGCGCCAGTTGCTCCAGCGCATAGCGCATCAGCATCTGCTCATAATCGCCAATCTTATCCAGTCCCAGCGACGTCACATAATCAATCGCCGCGCCGAGACCGATGATGCCGCCAGTATTCGGCGTTCCCGCCTCAAAACGCCAGGGCGCTTTCGCCCATGTCGTTCCCTGCGTCAGGCTGACGGTCGAGATCATCGACCCGCCCCCTTCCCACGGCGGCATTTCTTGCAGCAACGCCTCTTTAACATACAGAATGCCGATGCCGGTCGGCCCGTAAAGTTTATGGCCGGAGAAAACGTAAAAATCGCAGTCCAGCGCCTGGACGTCAACAGCATGGTGCATCACGGCCTGGGCGCCATCCACCAGCACTTTCGCCCCATGCTGGCGCGCCAGCGCAATCATGTCCGGCAGTGGGTTTTCCGTCCCCAGCACATTGGAAACGTGGGTAATGGCCAGCAGTCGGGTCCGGTCATCGAACAGCGCAGCTAAGGTCTCCAGCCGCAGAGTACCGTCAGGATGCAATGGGATCACGCGCAGTTCAGCGCCTTTGCGCTCGCACAGCATCTGCCAGGGAACGATGTTGGCGTGATGCTCCATCTCGCTGATGATAATGTTATCCCCGGCGCGAATATTTTCCGTTCCCCAACTGTTGGCGACAAGGTTAATGCCCTCCGTCGTACCGCGCACGAACACCAGTTCTTCTGCGGAGCGGGCGTTAATAAACCGCGACGCCTGCTTACGCACATTCTCCATGCTTTCGGTCGCCTGCGCGCTTAACGTATGGATACCCCGATGTACCGCAGCATAGCCGTGACGGTAGAAGGCAGATTCAGCATCAATCACCTGATTAGGTTTTTGAGCGCTGGCTGCGCTGTCCAGGTAAGCCAGCGGCAGGCCGTTAACTTCACGCTGCAGTATGGGAAAATCCGCCCGTATTTTTTCTACAGGAAATGTCATACCAGGCCTCCGGGCAGTCGCTGGCCGATTCGCGCCAGCACCTGCTGTTTAAGGGCGCTATCATGGATAGCTTCCGTTAACTCTGCGGCAAACGCGTAAAGAATCATGTGCCGCGCCTCCTGCTGCCTGATGCCGCGTGATTGCAGATAAAACATCTGCTCATCGTCAATACGCCCGATCGTCGCGCCGTGGCTGCACTTCACGTCATCGGCATAGATCTCTAATTGCGGTTTGGTATCGACTTCGGCCAGTTTCCCCAACAACAGGTTATTATTGGTCATCTGGCCGTCGGTTTTAATGGCGTGTTGCGCCACGTTAATCAGGCCATTAAAGACCGCGCGTCCTTTGTCGCTGACGATGGTCTTGTGCAACTGGCGGCTGTTACAGTAGCCTTTGTTATGTTCCAGCCATGTCCGCGTATCGCAGACTTCATTTTTCACCGGCATCGCCAGACTATTCAGTCGAAGCGTCGCGTTTTCACCATTCAGTTGTGAGCTGCTGTGGTGACGTAGTACTGCGGCGCCCAGCAGAAAACTGTGGCTAAACGCCGAGGCGTCTGTCGCCAGCAGAAGATCGTTATGCGCAAAGTGATAGCTGGACGCATTTTCAAACGCCAGTTTGATATGACGCAGTTGCGCATTGTCTGCAACGTTCATCGTCAGACGCGCGCCGGTAAAATGTTTTGCCGCTGTAAGGCTGACATAATGCTCAATAACCGTCGCTTCCGCGCCTTCCGCCAGCGCCAGATGGTGGCGATAATGCGCGGTGTTCAGCTCGTCGCCATCCACGCCCTGCGTGATATGCATTAACAGTAGCGGCCTGGTCGGACGCTGATTTCGCCGTACCTGTATATACGTGACACATTGCGCCAGGCTTTCCGTCAGATGCAGAAAAACCTCGGGATGTACCGGCGCGGCAAGCGTCTGGCGCTCATCCCTGACGCTAACGTCAAATCCGCTGTTTTGCGTGCTATCACTGAGCTCTGGCATAAACCGACCATCGACAAACACCAGCCGCACGGCATCGATTTGCAGCGCCAACGCATCACGCTGTGCGACGCTGATAGTCGCACACTGCTGGATAAACTGGCTATGGGTTAAGCCCTCCAGCGGCGTGTATTTCCAGTCTTCATGTTTACGCGTCGGCAATCCCAGACGTAACATCTGTTGTAAATGTTGTCTTGCCTGCTCAGTTCGACTTTCTCCTTTTTCTTCAAAGAGATGTTGCCATTGCTGTAGCGCTTTACTGCTGTTCGGTAAGCCAGCCATAACCCTGCTCCTCCAGTTGTTTGACCAGAGTAAAATCGCCGGAACGGACAATTCGCCCCTGATAGAGGACGTGGACGTAATCGGGCTTGATGTAGTCCAGTATGCGCTGATAGTGGGTCACGATAATAAAAGCGCGTTTATCGTCGCGTAACGCGTTGACGCCTTCCGCCACAATTTTCAACGCATCGATATCCAGTCCGGAGTCCGACTCATCAAGGATGCACAGTTCCGGCTCCAGCACCGCCATTTGCAAAATATCATTGCGCTTTTTCTCCCCGCCGGAAAAACCGACGTTTACCGAACGGGTCAGCAAATCTTCCGGCATTTTCAGCAATGCGATCTTTTCTTCCATCAGATCCTGAAAATCAAAGCGATCCAACGACGTCTGCCCGCGGTAGGCGCGCACGGCATTCAGCGCGGTTTGCAGGAAAAACTGGTTACTGACGCCGGGGATTTCTACCGGGTACTGGAAGGCCATAAAAATCCCTTCGCCCGCCCGTTCCTCCGGCGACAGTTCAAGCAGATCTTTACCTTTGAACGTAACCGAGCCGCCGGTGACCTCATAATCTTCACGTCCCGCCAGAGTGGCGGAGAGCGTGCTTTTCCCGGAACCGTTCGGCCCCATAATGGCATGAACTTCGCCGGGGCGAATCTCCAGATTCAGGCCACGCAAAATCGCTTTTTCTTCCACACTGACCTGTAAATCTTTAATGCTTAACATGGTTTTTCCTTCATCATTAACCGACGCTGTGCTCAAGGCTAATCGCCAGCAGTTTTTGCGCTTCAACGGCGAACTCCAGCGGCAGTTCCGAGAAAACGTCTTTACAGAAACCGTTGACGATCATCGAAATAGCGTCTTCTTCGCTGATACCGCGTTGCAAACAATAGAAAAGCTGATCTTCACCGATGCGTGATGTTGTCGCTTCGTGCTCCAGCTGCGCGCTGTTATTGCGGCATTCAACATACGGGAACGTATGCGCGCCGCAGTCCGCGCCAATCAACATGGAGTCGCATTGGGTGAAATTTCGGGCGTTGGTTGCCGTCGGCATAATTTTTACCAGCCCACGGTAGCTGTTCTGGCTGTGGCCGGCGGAAATGCCTTTTGAGATAATGGTTGAGCGCGTGTTTTTACCGATATGGATCATTTTGGTGCCGGTGTCAGCCTGCTGATGTCCACTGGTCAGCGCAACGGAATAGAACTCGCCGATAGAATTATCACCGCGCAGGATACAGCTCGGGTATTTCCAGGTAATCGCCGAACCGGTTTCCGACTGGGTCCACGACATCTTGCTGTTTTCCCCTTCGCACAACGCCCGCTTGGTCACAAAGTTCAGAATGCCGCCCGTGTTGTTGTCGCCCGGGAACCAGTTTTGTACGGTGGAATATTTTACTTCAGCATCTTTATGGATGATGACTTCCACTACCGCGGCGTGGAGCTGATAACTGTCGCGTACGGGCGCGGAGCAGCCTTCGATATAACTCACATAGCTGCCTTCATCCGCCACCAGAATCGTGCGCTCAAACTGACCGGTTTTCTCGGCGTTAATGCGAAAATAGGTGGATAACTCCATTGGGCAACGCACGCCTTTGGGAACATAGATAAATGTCCCATCGGAAGCGACTGCCGCATTCAGCGCGGCAAAAAAGTTATCGTTCCCCGGCACGACGGTGCCAAGATATTTCCTGACCAGGTCAGGGTGATCGTGTATCGCTTCGCCAAAAGAACAGAAAATAATGCCCTGTTCCGCCAGTTTTTCACGGTATGTGGTCGCTACGGAGACCGAGTCAAAAATCGCATCGACGGCGACCTTTTTCCCTTCGCGAACTGGAACGCCAAGTTGCTCGAAGGCGTCTTCAACCTCTTTACTCAAAAAGGTATTCGCGCCCGTTTGCTGTACGGCTCCCGGCTGGGAAACGCAGTTATCGTCGCAGTTTCCGCATGATGGCGCAGAGTAATAGCTGTAGTCCTGATAGTTCAGTTTATCGTAGTGCGCTTTCAGCCAGTGCGGTTCATCCATGTCCAGCCAGGCTCTATAGGCATTGAGACGAAATTCCAGCATCCACTCAGGTTCGTTACGCTTTGCGGAAATCGCGCGCACCACCTCTTCGCTAATGCCTTTTGCCAGTTCATCAGTGGGTAGTTGCGTGAAAAATCCTTCTTTGTAATTAAGGCGTCCGCCTGTCCAGATGCCGACCTCTTCCGTTGCTTCAGTGTTACGAGACATAGTACCGCCTATACCCCAAAACTTTCGCCGCAGCCGCATTCATTCTGGGCTTTGGGGTTATGAAATTTAAATAACTGGTTCAGCCCTTCCTGTACGTAATCCACTTCTGTTCCGTCAATAAAAGGCATCGCCTGTAACGGTGCGAAAAGCTTTGCGCCTTCGGCTTCAAAAACCAGATCGTCTTTATCCGGCTCCCGAACGGTATCCAGAACATAGCCAAATCCGGCACATCCCGTCTGTTTTACGCTTAACCGCACGCCCAACATGCCCGGCTGCTTTTCTGCCAGCTCACGTATGTGCGCTGCCGCCGCTGGCGTTAGCGTCAGCCCTTGCCAGGGGAAGTCCTCCGGGTTAAACGTGTCTGAATGCAATTCCATAGAGTTACCTCGCGTTCTAAATCACCAGGATATAACAGCATGTTAGTGATAATGATTATCACTTCAACCCCTTAACCGCAGGGGCTTTCCAACAAATGGTCATATTGAGCGCCTTTTATTAAGCATAGACCCTGTCCGCCAGGTCATACGACAGACAAAAAACAACTTAACTTTTTGATAAGTAATGGTTTATAAGATATTAACCGTTCTGACAGGTCAAAAACGAAAAGATGTATAGAAAATGACTATTTAATTAATAGGCTGTCGACATTGCCGGGCGGCGAGGTCAGAACCCCATTTTTTGTATGGATACCTGGCGTTGCGCTCTTTATAATCCGCTGCGGTTCTATAACTCAGTTTGAGCTATAGGTTTATGTAAACTCTTTCCGGCATTTCAGGTGCTGAATGAGGCAAGAGGCTTAAAATATGGTTGTTACGCTCGCGTATATCGTACTTTTTTTGGTTTTCTCGTGGGTCATCTTGAGAATTAATCAAAAAAGCGATTCCCTGTCGAAAAGCGTTTTTATCGCTATCTTTTTAGGGGCTGTTATTGGTTTATCCCTACATTTTATTTCAGCAAATCACACTAAAACTATTATCGAATGGTACAGCATCGTCGGCAATGGTTACGTCCACCTGCTAAAACTGGTCGCTATACCGCTAATTTTTATTTCTATTCTTTCCGCCATCAATAAACTGGAAAATAGTGCCGGCATCGGAAAAATGTCGCTGACGATCGTCGGATGCATGTTATGCCTGGTGATGGTTGCCGGTTTTATCGGATTACTGACCGCTCATGTGCTGGGGCTTGACGCCAGCGCTTTTGTGCACATGCCGTCAATGTTAACTACAGAAGAAGTCAATAAGACTGCCGCGGTGTCGATTCCCCAGTTAGTGACATCGCTGATCCCGACTAATATTTTTCTTGATCTTACGGGAGCCAGAAGTGTTTCCGTTATCGGCATCGTTATCTTCACGCTAATAGCGGGGATCGCTCTGTTAAAGGTCAAAAAAGAGGCGCCGGAAGAAGGTCAGAAATTAAGCGCAGGCATTAACGCTATTCAGATATGGGTCATGAAGATGGTACGTATCGTTATTGCATTAACGCCCTATGGCGTCATGGCATTAATGACTACCGTATTTTCATCATACCACTTTGAACAATTCGCCAGCTTACTTGGTTTTATCGGTGCCTGTTACATCGCGATTTTTATGATGTTTATCGTGCATGCCATCTTGCTGATCCTCAGCGGTAATAATCCAGCGCGTTATTTCAGAATGGTGTGGCCCGTCTTAACCTTTGCGTTTGTTTCCCGCAGCAGCGCAGCCTCTATCCCGCTGGCCATTTCCGCCCAGGAAAAATTTGGCGTACAAAGCACCATTGCCAATATTTCCGCCTCGTTTGGCTCCAGTATGGGGCAAAATGGCTGCGCCGGGATTTATCCGGCTATTATGGTAGCGATGATTGCGCCCACCATCGGCATTGATCCGCTCTCGCTGCATTTTCTGGCCGCGATGTTGCCTGCCATTGCGCTAGGGTCTATTGGCGTAGCCGGCGTCGGCGGCGGTGGTACGTTCGCGGCGCTGATTGTCCTGTCGACGTTGAATTTTCCCGTTGCGCTGGTCGGTATTTTTATTGCCATCGAACCTATCGTTGATATGGCCCGCACGGCACTGAACGTTAACGGATCGATGATGTCAGGTGTGCTGGCTAACCGTATTTTGAATAATCATACGGCTGACGACATGCCAGCGGTTATTGACAGACCTTAGTTTTTTACGCGCCCGGAAAAGAAAAACCCTTAAGTCTGTTCAATACAGGCTTAAGGGTTCCGGCCCCATCCGGCGCTTATCTCCGGCACTCTTAATGGCTTAGCTCTTGAAGGGGCATAAGAATAATCTCATAAAGAACGCGCGCCTTTTTAGCACAAATGGCGATCTGTATTTTTTTTAAACAAAATCAAGGGGGCTATCTATTATCTGGGGACAGTGTCTGGTGAGATTGCCTGGTAACATAGCCGGATGGCGGCTAACGCCTTATCCGGCCTACACAGACTTTATTAATGCACGCCCAACCGCCAGGCGAAATAGATCTCTTCTTTCAGTTCGGTTGCAGAGAGGGTGAGGAGATCGGCAAACTCTAACTCCAGCTGTTTTAAACGCTTCAAATACTGCGCGGGAGAAAGTTCGGTTTTATCACGGCGTAAAAATTCAATCGCCAGTTGGGTCGGGTCTAAATCAGTAGACATATCATCCTCGCTTATGTGTAAACGTGCACAGTATATCACCTTTTTCTGCGCACATTTTGACCAAAAGCAATATGCATCACACTTTTATGGTGACAACGTCACACAATCGCCGTAGTAAGACGCGAAGAACAGCACAGACATCCCTGTTCATCAAAGATCTCTATCTGCCAGACCTGATGGCGAGCCCCGGTATGCAACGCTTTACAGACGCCTCGTACGCGCCCCTGACGCGCCGACCGTACATGGTTGGCATTCACCTCCAGCCCCACCACCTTTTGCTCCCCCTGCGTACACAGATAGCCTGCGACCGAGCCGATACTTTCCGCCAGCACCACAGACGCTCCGCCATGCAGCAAGCCGAACGGCTGTTTGGTGCGATGATCGACGGGCATTGTCGCTTCCAGCGTATCGTCCCCAATACGCTCAAAGCGGATATCAAGCAGGCCAACCATATTCCCTTCCCCCATCGCATTAAGCGCATCGAGGGTCACTTCACGTTTCCAGATCAACCTATAATCTCCAGTAATGCCTGCAACGGGTGACGCACGCCCGTACCTTCAATGCGTTTAACCTGGCTTCGGCAGGAATAGCCGGTTGCCAGGCAACGGTTTCGCGGTAGACGTTGCATCGCCTGATGCCAGGATAGCTCATAAATTCCCAGCGAATTTTTATGATTGGTGAGTTCATGTCCATAAGTGCCCGCCATACCGCAGCAGCCTACGCTGACATTTTCCAGCTTCGCGCCAAAATGGGCAAAGATGGCGGCCCACTGCGCAGGCGCGCCGGGTAAAGCCGTGACTTCCGTACAATGACCAAAAAAGTACCACGGTTCGCCGCTCACCTCGACGGACAGTCTTGCATTTATTTCCTGCGCCAACCATTCATTCACCAGCAACACATGAAAATCGCCGCGCTGTTCGCCCAGCGCCAGTTTGTATTCGTCGCGATAACACAGAACCAGTGCCGGATCGACACCCACCATCGGCATCCCCAACGCGGCGATCCGATTAAGGAACTCAGAGGTTTTTTTCGCCGTTTTCGCAAAGCGATTAAGAAAACCTTTAATATGCTGCGCCTTACCATTCGGCGAGAACGGTAACAATACCGGCCTCCTGCCCAGTTTTTCCGCCAGGCGGATAAAGTCCGCTACGACCCGAGCGTCGTAGTAGCTGGTAAACGGGTCCTGAACCACCAGTACCGTTTTCGCTTTTTGCTCGGCGCTCATGCGCTCCAGTTGCTCAAGCGTCATATTGGCAGACGGATGGCCCACCAGTTGCTGTTGCAATGAAGGGGCAGAAAGCAGAGGTAAATCCACCATACCGATATGTTTTTTCGCCAGATTGCGAACCATCGGTTGGTTAATAAAAAAGTTAAAGGTCTTTGGCGCACGCGCCATCAGCGGCGCGTAGGTCTCGACCGTCGCCACCAGATGATCGCGTACCGGACGCAGATAACGCGTATGGTAAAGCTGTAAGAAACGTGAACGAAACTCCGGAACATCGATTTTAATCGGACACTGGGTCGTACAGGCTTTACACGCCAGACAGCCGGACATGGCCTCTTTAACTTCATGGGAAAAGTCATACTCGCCTTTGCGTTTGTGCCAACTATTCCGGGTGCGGGCAATCAGCGTGCGTAAGCTGGCGCGTTTTTCCGGCAACTCCTTTTCCAGCTTCAGCGGATCGACGCCGCGATCGGCCAATAGACGGAGCCATTCCCGTACCAGCGTCGCCCGCCCTTTCGGCGAGTGGATCCGGTTAAGGCTAATTTTCATCGACGGGCACATCGGGCTTTTCGCATCGAAATTAAAGCACAGGCCGTTACCATTACACTCCATAGCGCCGCGCCAGGTCTGCCGTACCGCCAGCGGGATTTGCCGATCCCAGGTGCCGCGTTTTACCGCATCCACCTTCATCATCGGCGCCTCTATCCCTTGCGGCGGACAGATTTTACCCGGGTTAAGTCGATTATGCGGATCAAAAGCCGCTTTTATTTTGCGCAGCTCGCCATACAGGACTTCGCCGAAAAAGGCTGGGCTGTATTCCGCACGGAAACCTTTTCCATGCTCGCCCCACAACAGCCCACCGTATCTGGCGGTCAGCGCGACGACCTCATCGGAGATCTGTTTCATCAACAGTTCCTGCTGCGGATCGCACATATCCAGCGCCGGACGCACATGCAGCACCCCGGCATCCACGTGGCCGAACATGCCGTAACTTAAGCCATGACCATCCAGCAGAGCGCGAAATTCGGCGATGTAATCGGCCAGATGTTCAGGCGGCACGCAGGTATCTTCCGCGAAAGGAATCGGTTTGGCAGCGCCTTTCGCATTACCCAGCAGCCCTACCGCTTTTTTACGCATCGCGTAAATACGCTCAATACCCGTCAAATCGGTACAAAGTTGCCAGCCGATCACGCCCGCTTCCGCACGTGCCATCAGGCCATCCAGCCGGTGGCACAGCGCCTCGACCTGTCCGTCAATAAGCGCTTCATCGTCACCCGCAAATTCCACGATATTCAGGCCAAGCATCTCTTTATCCGGCACATCGGTAATCAATTCGCTAACGGAGTGCCAGACAATATCTTCCCGCGCGAGGTTAAGGACTTTGGAATCGACCGTCTCGACGGATAAGGCGCGCGCATCAACCATAAAAGGGGCGTTACGCAGCGCGGAATCAAAGGAGTCGTATTTTACATTTACCAGACGGCGGACTTTGGGTATCGGGGTAATATCCAGCCGGGCTTCAGTAATAAACGCCAGCGTCCCTTCCGACCCCGTTAAGATGCGGGTAAGATCGAAGCGGGTCATGTCATCGTTAAAGACGTGGCGTAAATCGTAGCCTGTCAGGAAACGATTGAGCTTTGGAAAGCTATCGAGGATAAGTTGACGGTTTTCCAGGCAGGACTGATAGACGGTCTGATAGATGCGGCCTGGCATCGTCGTGTTTTCACCCAGCGTCCGGGCAAGCTCTACGGGCATCGATTGCGTGTCAAGGATATCGCCCCCCAACAATACGGCCCGTATGCCTAAGACGTGATCTGACGTTTTCCCATAGACCAGCGAACCCTGACCAGAGGCATCGGTATTAATCATACCGCCAAGCGTGGCGCGATTACTGGTGGAAAGTTCCGGCGCAAAAAAATAGCCATACGGCTTTAACGCCTGATTAAGCTGATCTTTTATCACCCCCGCCTCTACCCGCACCCATCCCTCTTCAGGATTAATTTCAATAATGCGGTTCATATAGCGGGACATATCAACAATAATGCCCTGGTTTAGCGCCTGGCCATTCGTGCCAGTACCGCCGCCTCGAGGGGTAAATATCAGCGACGTAAAGCGCGGCTCCGCCGCCAGACGGGCAAGAAGCGCGACATCCGCCGTAGAACGGGGAAACACAACAGCATCGGGAAGAAGCTGGTAGATACTGTTATCGGTCGACATTGTCAGACGGTCGGCATAGCTGGTTGCCGTATCGCCCGTAAACCCTTGCTGCTCCAGCGCCTGCAAAAAATTGAGCACCAGCTGAACGACGCCGGGTGCCTGAGAAATTTGTGGAATCATTATATTGACCTTTTCCTGCGGTCTATGTTGTGAACGGTGGCGCCCAACCCGGCGAGCGCGAGCGGTCTACGCACAGGAAGGGATGCTTAATCGTTTGCGTGTTGCGTTATTTGTTGTATCACATTTTTTTCCTGTGCGCCCAACAGAATTACATGCAGAATCGGCCTGTTAAAAACCGCTGAAATTGCTCATCATTATAGGGTGTGGTTTGCATGTTCACGTCGCGCCAACGTTCTGGCGCAAAGACAAAGGTGAAAAGTATTTATGGTAAATGTTCGTCAGCCCAGGGATATTGCGCAAGTGCTGCTATCGGTGCTGTTTTTAGCCATCATGATTGTGGCCTGTTTGTGGATAGTACAGCCTTTTATTTTGGGGTTTGCATGGGCAGGTACGATTGTTATCGCGACCTGGCCCGTTTTGCTGAAATTACAAAAAATATTGTGGGGACGCCGCTCGCTTGCCGTACTGGTCATGACGCTGCTGTTAGTGCTGCTCTTCGTTATTCCCGTCGCCTTGCTGGTGAACAGCATTGTCGACGGTAGCGGCCCGCTCATCCATGCAGTGACCGGCGGCGATATGACGCTACCCGATCTGGCATGGTTAAATAATATTCCGTTAGTTGGCGCCAAACTGTATGCCGGATGGCATAGCCTGCTGGATATGGGCGGTAGCGCTATTATGGCGAAAGTGCGGCCTTATATCGGCACAACCACGACCTGGTTTGTCGGTCAGGCGGCGCATATCGGACGCTTTATGATGCACTGCGCCCTGATGCTGTTGTTTAGCGCCCTGCTTTACTGGCGCGGCGAACAAGTGGCGATGGGAATACGTCATTTTGCCTGTCGTCTCGCGGCTAAACGCGGCGATGCGGCGGTTCTGCTGGCTGCCCAGGCGATTCGCGCCGTGGCGCTTGGCGTGGTGGTCACCGCGCTGGTACAGGCGGTACTTGGCGGCGTCGGTCTGGCGATTTCCGGCGTGCCTTACGCTACCCTGTTGACGGTAGTGATGATCCTTTCGTGTCTGGTTCAGTTGGGGCCGTTGCCGGTATTGATTCCAGCCATTATCTGGCTTTACTGGACAGGCGACACCACCTGGGGCACCGTGCTGCTGGTTTGGAGCGCCGTCGTCGGCACTCTGGATAACGTGATTCGCCCGGTACTCATCCGCATGGGCGCCGATTTACCGCTGCTTCTGATCCTTTCCGGGGTAATCGGCGGCCTGATTGCATTCGGTATGATTGGTCTGTTTATTGGACCGGTGCTTCTGGCCGTGACCTGGCGTTTGTTCTCCGCATGGGTACATGAAGTTCCGGCGCCGACGAATGAACCAGAGGAGATCCTTGAAGAGTTGGATGATATCGAGGAAGCCAACAAGCAGTCATAATCCCGTCGGGCGGCATCGCCGCCCGATGCTTTAGCGACGTTTATCAATTCAACGCACACTCCATTTTGATTCGCCCGTCTGTTCCCCGCCGCATCTCATTTCTGTCGCAAATCCGTTACAGTTTTTAAACTATTGAGACGAATCTGATCGACGCAAAAAGTGCTCATGCCTACTATTAGCACACGGTTATAAATCAACACATTGATTTATAAGCATGGAAATCCCCTGAGTGAAACAACGAATTGCTGTGTGTAGTCTTTGCCCGTCTCCTACGATGGGCTTTTTTTTTAACTTTTTTCGCCGCATTGTTACATAAGCCAGCTCCCGTTTTCCTTCAACACCGCGATATCTGCAACGAACAAATAATATTGCACAAAATAGTGTGATTCTGTTCAAGTCGAAACGGTGTCGGTGGTGCTATTTATAGCATCACTTTTTTCATATAAAAGCCTAAAAAATGATGAACGCGTTAGAACTACAAGCACTACGGCGTATTTTTGATATGACGATTGAAGAATGCACAATCTATATCACCCAGGATAATAATTCGACAACCTGGCAACGATGGGAAGCTGGCGACACTCCCATCTCTCCAGAAATCATTGCCAGGTTAAAGGAAATGAAAGCCAGGAGACAGCGACGAATTAACGCCATTGTTGACAAAATAAATAACCGCATCGGCAATAATACAATGCGTTACTTCCCTGATTTATCTTCTTTTCAGTCCATTTATACAGAGGGGGATTTTATCGAGTGGAAAATTTATCAATCTGTTGCTGCCGAACTTTTCGCACATGATCTGGAGCGGCTGTGTTAGACGTAAACTTTATCGCCGCATCGTATTGATACCGGATAGAAAACCACACAATCACGACATTGACTTGTCACCCTATCCAATATGCTTCCTGCCTGTGTATACCACTGTAATGTTCAGGCGGCATCTCTGAGTCAGATAATATGAAAAATCGTTATTTCCCTACCGCTGTAGGGTTGTATTTTAATTACTTTGTACATGGCATGGGGGTTATCCTGATGAGCCTGAACATGTCATCGCTTGAACAGCAATGGCATACCAGTGCCGCAGGCGTATCTATTGTGATCTCTTCGCTTGGTATTGGCCGGCTAAGCGTTTTGTTAATCGCCGGTATGCTTTCCGATCGCTTTGGTCGCCGTCCTTTTATCATTCTGGGGACCGCCTGTTACCTGATTTTTTTCATTGGCATTCTTTATGCTCAGACGATTTTTGTCGCTTATGCCTGTGGCTTTTTAGCGGGTATGGCCAACAGTTTTTTAGATGCAGGTACCTATCCCAGTTTGATGGAAGCCTTCCCTCGCTCCCCCAGTACGGCAAATATTCTGATCAAAGCATTTGTCTCTGGCGGGCAATTCTTGTTGCCCATTATTATCAGTTTATTAGTCTGGGCTAATATGTGGTTTGGCTGGTCCTTCCTGCTTGCCGGGGCGATCATGCTTATTAATGCTCTGTTTTTATTACGCTGTCCTTTTCCACCCTATCCTGGTCGGATATTGAAGCCCAAAATCTCGCAAGCGCCTGTCACAGGCGTACATCATTGCTCCCTCATCGATCTTATCAGCTACACCCTTTATGGCTATATCTCGATGGCAACCTTTTATCTTATCAGCCAGTGGCTGGCGCAGTATGGACAGTTCGTCGCAGGAATGTCGTATACCCAATCCATCAAACTGTTAAGTATTTATACCTGCGGATCGCTACTGTGCGTTTTTATTACTGCCCCGCTGGTCAGAAAAACAATTCGCTCTACCACATTATTGATGTTTTATACCTTTATCTCTTTTATTGCGCTTCTGACGGTCTGCCTGCATCCTCAGGCCTATGTTGTTATGATCTTCGCATTCGTCATTGGATTCTCTTCCGCCGGTGGCGTAGTACAAATCGGCCTGACGCTGATGGCGGCCCGTTTTCCACAGGAGAAAGGTAAAGCGACCGGCATTTATTACAGCGCCGGCAGTATCGCGACGTTCACTATTCCGTTGATCACAGCGCGGATTTCAGAAATGAGCATTGCACATATTATGTGGTTTGATACCGGTATCGCCGCAGCGGGATTTCTCCTCGCGCTGTTCATCGGTTACCGAAGTCGGGCTGAATCACAACATCACGCTGTAGCAGCGTCAACTGCACAATAAATGTTAGCGTGCCAGTTGCAATATTATTGCCTTGCTATGCAAAATAAAACGTTAGCCATTATCACCGGGAAACAAAAAATGTAATTTTCGTGTTAATTATTATTCATTATCTTCACACTTATCAGAAAAATTGCGATGAGCATCACGAGTTATATGTGTTAAACAACAAATTCGCAGCAATTTTTATATTTCCCGGCTAACAAATAAAATGCTATCAATGCAATAAACCTGGCATTTTAAACGCCATGTTATGTACATATAACGACAATACCGACTTATAGTGTTACTGAACAATCGCTGCATGTAGTAAAGCAGTAATAAGCAGGACATTGAATCAAACCATCAGCAAGGAGCTGTGAACAAATGTCTCAGAACAAGGCTCGCAACATGCCATATTTGCTGGCTGTTATCTGCATTTATTTTAGTTAATTTCTCCACGGCATGAGTGTTATTACACTAGCCCAGAACATGACCTCCCTTGCACAGAAATTCTCCACGGATAGTGCCGGTATCGCCTATTTAATCTCTGGCATTGGTCTTGGCCGTCTGGTCAGTATTTTATTCTTTGGCGTACTGTCCGATAAATTTGGCCGTCGGGCAATAATACTGCTTGGCGCCGTACTATATATGCTGTTTTTCTTCGGTATTCCCGCCAGTCCTAACCTGATGATCGCTTTCATATTAGCGGTGTGTGTCGGCGTGGCGAACTCCGCGCTGGATACCGGCGGATACCCTGCATTAATGGAGTGTTTTCCCAAAGCATCGGGCTCGGCAGTTATTCTGGTTAAAGCGATGGTCTCTTTTGGGCAAATGATTTATCCCCTTATCGTCAGCGCCTTGTTAGTCAACCATATCTGGTACGGCTACGCGGTGGTAATCCCCGGTATCCTTTTCGTCCTCATCACGTTGATGCTGTTGAAAAGCCGTTTTCCCAGCCAACTTGTCGATGCCAGTATTGCGAAAGAATTACCCCAGATGAACAGTACTCCCCTCGTCTGGCTGGAAGGCGTAGCTTCCGTTTTATTTGGCGTCGCCGCGTTCTCAACCTTCTATGTGATTGTGGTCTGGATGCCTAAATATGCGATGGCCTTCGCCGGAATGGCGGAATCCGACGCGCTGAAAACCATCTCTTATTACAGTATGGGATCGTTGGTTTGCGTGTTTATTTTTGCCGCATTGCTGAAAAAAATGGTTCGCCCCATCTGGGCCAATGTTTTCAATGCCGGGCTGGCGACACTCACCGCTGCGGCAATTTACCTGTATCCCTCTCCACTGATCTGTAATGCTGGCGCCTTCGTGATTGGTTTTTCCGCTGCTGGAGGTATTTTACAATTAGGCGTATCGGTAATGTCGGAATTTTTCCCTAAGAGTAAAGCTAAAGTCACCAGTATATATATGATGATGGGGGGCGTAGCTAACTTTCTTATCCCACTGATTACCGGTTATCTCTCTACTATTGGCCTGCAATATATCATTTTGTTAGATTTTGCCTTTGCACTACTGACATTTATCACCGCCATTATTGTATTTATTCGCTATTATCGCGTATTTAAGATCCCGCAAAACGATGTCCGATTTGGCGAGCGTTATTTCCAGTAAAAATGTTAACTATGCGCAACAGGCATGCGCCCTGCTCTGCACTGTCCACTTATTAAGGAGTATAAAATGGATGTTACCGCAAAATATGAATTAATTGGTCTTATGGCGTATCCTATCCGTCATAGCTTATCGCCCGAAATGCAAAACAAAGCGTTAGAAAAAGCGGGGCTACCGTATACCTATATGGCTTTCGAAGTGGATAACACGACGTTTGCCAGCGCCATTGAAGGACTGAAAGCATTAAAAATGCGCGGTACGGGCGTCTCCATGCCAAACAAACAGCTCGCGTGTGAGTATGTCGATGAATTAACGCCAGCAGCAAAACTGGTTGGCGCTATCAACACCATTGTTAACGATGACGGCTATCTACGCGGCTACAACACGGATGGTACGGGCCATATTCGGGCAATTAAAGAAAGCGGTTTCGATATTCGGGGAAAAACCATGGTGCTGCTCGGCGCGGGAGGCGCGGCTACCGCCATTGGCGCCCAGGCAGCCATTGAAGGCATTAAGGAAATTAAACTGTTTAACCGTAAAGATGACTTTTTCGAAAAAGCGGTTGCCTTTGCGAAGCGGGTGAATGAAAACACCGATTGCGTCGTTACCGTCACCGATCTTGCCGATCAGCACGCTTTTACTGAAGCGCTTGCCAGCGCAGATATTCTGACGAACGGCACCAAAGTTGGCATGAAACCATTGGAGAACGAATCCCTGATCGGCGATGTTTCCCTGCTCCGCCCTGAATTGCTGGTCACCGAATGTGTTTATAATCCGCATATGACAAAGTTATTGCAGCAGGCGCAACAAGCTGGTTGCAAAACAATTGATGGTTACGGCATGTTGTTATGGCAAGGAGCCGAACAGTTTGAACTGTGGACAGGAAAAGCATTTCCATTGGACTATGTGAAGCAGGTGATGGGATTCACAGCCTGACCGGTAAAATTATAATTGCGACGAATGACAATGAAGGGTACCAAATGAAAACCGTAACTGTAAGAGATCTCGTGGTTGGCGAAGGCGCGCCAAAGATCATTGTGTCGCTAATGGGAAAAACCATTACCGATGTGAAATCGGAAGCACTCGCCTACCGTGAAGCGGATTTCGATATTCTGGAGTGGCGCGTTGACCATTTTGCCAACGTGACAACGGCGGAAAGCGTACTTGAGGCCGCCGGCGCCATCCGGGAGATTATCACCGATAAACCCTTGCTATTTACCTTCCGCAGCGCGAAAGAAGGCGGCGAACAGGCACTAACCACCGAACAGTATATCGCTCTGAATCATGCAGCGGTTGACAGCGGTCTGGTCGATATGATCGATCTTGAGCTTTTTACCGGCGACGATGAGGTGAAAGCCACCGTCGGCTATGCTCATCAACACAATGTTGCGGTGATCATGTCTAACCATGATTTTCATAAAACGCCCGCAGCGGAAGAGATTGTTCAGCGTCTGCGTAAAATGCAGGAACTGGGCGCCGATATTCCGAAGATCGCCGTCATGCCACAGACTAAAGCCGATGTCCTGACCTTACTTACCGCCACTGTAGAAATGCAGGAGCGCTATGCGGATCGTCCGATTATTACCATGTCGATGTCGAAAACCGGGGTAATATCTCGTCTTGCCGGCGAAGTGTTCGGTTCTGCGGCAACGTTTGGCGCGGTGAAAAAAGCATCTGCGCCGGGACAAATATCGGTAGCCGATCTGCGTACCGTATTAACTATATTGCACCAGGCGTAATACTTTATCGTGTGGCGGAATATTCTCTTTCTGCCACAATAAAATAAATAGTTATCTGACATGAATATGTTCCATATTCATTGAAAGCCGCTGTCTTTATTACCTTAACACGGTTATATCGATATTGCTTTCAGGGATAATAGTGGAGTAAATATGAAAATCAATAAGCCATCACGCATTAATGGCCGCGTTCCCGTGCTCTCTGCACAAGAAGCAGTAAATTATATTCCAGATGAGGCCACTTTATGTATTCTGGGCGCAGGCGGCGGTATTCTCGAAGCGACAACATTAATTACCGCACTGGCAGATAAATATCAAACAACCCAGTCACCACGAGATTTATCTATTATTAGCCCTACCGGATTAGGTGACCGCGCCGATCGCGGCATCAGCCCGCTGGCGCAGGAGGGGCTGGTAAAATGGGCGCTATGCGGACATTGGGGGCAATCTCCCCGTATTTCTGAACTGGCTGAACAAAATAAAATCGCCGCCTATAACTACCCACAAGGCGTATTAACCCAGACGCTGCGCGCCAGCGCCGCACACCAGCCGGGTATTCTGAGCGATATCGGTATTGGTACCTTTGTCGACCCTCGCCAACAGGGCGGAAAATTAAACGACGTGACTAAAGAAGATCTCATTAAGCTGGTAGAGATCGATAATAAAGAATATCTCTATTATAAAGCGATAGCGCCTAATGTGGCTTTTATCCGCGCCACCACCTGCGACAGCGAAGGCTATGCATCATTTGAAGATGAGGTGATGTATCTTGATGCGCTGGTGATCGCCCAGGCCGTTCACAATAATGGCGGTATTGTAATGATGCAGGTGCAGAAAATGGTAAAAAAAGCCACGCTGCATCCAAAATCCGTGCGTATTCCCGGCTATCTGGTGGATATTGTGGTTGTCGACGCCGACCAGACGCAACTCTATGGCGGCGCGCCGGTGAACCGATTTATCTCCGGGGATTTTACTCTTGATGATAGTACCCAGCTTACCCTGCCCCTTAATCAGCGCAAGCTGGTAGCCCGACGCGCGCTGTTTGAAATGCGTAAAGGCGCGGTAGGCAATGTGGGCGTAGGCATTGCCGACGGCATTGGTCTGGTCGCTCGCGAGGAAGGCTGCGCCGATGACTTCGTGCTGACCGTAGAAACTGGCCCGGTGGGCGGTATTACCTCTCAGGGTGTGGCCTTCGGCGCCAATGTCAATACCCGCGCGATCCTCGATATGACCTCACAATTTGATTTTTATCACGGCGGTGGGCTCGATGTCTGCTATTTAAGTTTTGCCGAAGTGGATCAACACGGTAATGTCGGTGTACATAAATTCAACGGCAAAATTATGGGCACCGGCGGGTTTATCGATATTAGCGCAACGTCGCAAAAAATTATTTTCTGCGGAACCCTGACGGCCGGAAGTTTAAAAACTGAAATTACCGATGGCAAATTAAATATCCTGCAGGAAGGTCGCGTGAAAAAATTCGTCAGCGAACTGCCGGAAATTACGTTCAGTGGAAAAATTGCGCTTGAGCGCGGGTTAGATGTGCGTTACATCACTGAACGTGCGGTTTTCACTCTCAAACAAGATGGCCTGCATTTAATTGAAATTGCGCCTGGCGTCGATCTGCAACGGGATATTCTTGACAAGATGGATTTTTCACCGGTTATCTCACCAGATTTAAAACTGATGGACACAAGATTATTTACCGATAGCACTATGGGATTCACGCTTCCTGACGCAACACATTAAAAGGAGTACAAATATGGATTTTTCATTAACTGAAGAACAAGAACTATTACTGGCCAGTATTCGCGAGTTAATCACCAGCAATTTTCCGGAAGAGTATTTCCGTACCTGCGATCAAACGGGCACCTATCCCAAAGAATTTATGCAGGCGCTGGCGGAAAACGGTATTTCGATGCTGGGCGTCCCGGAAGAATTCGGCGGCATTCCGGCTGACTATGTAACGCAAATGCTGGCGCTGATGGAAATCTCAAAATGCGGCGCTCCGGCCTTTTTGATTACCAACGGCCAATGCATTCACAGCATGCGCCGTTTTGGTTCCGCAGAACAACTGCGTAAAACAGCAGAAAGTACTCTGGCCACCGGCGATCCAGCATATGCGCTAGCCTTAACAGAACCTGGCGCGGGCTCTGATAATAATAGCGCCACAACAACCTGGACGCGTAAAAACGGCAAGGTTTATCTTAACGGCCAAAAAACATTTATCACCGGTGCAAAAGAATATCCTTACATGCTGGTTCTGGCGCGCGATACGGAGCCAAAAGATCCTAAAAAAGCGTTCACGCTTTGGTGGGTGGACTCAAATAAACCGGGCATAAAGATTAATCCGCTGCACAAAATTGGCTGGCACATGTTGAGTACATGCGAAGTTTATCTCGATAATGTCGAGGTGGACGAAAGCGACCGGGTCGGTGAAGAAGGCATGGGTTTCCTCAATGTCATGTACAATTTTGAGATGGAGCGTTTGATTAATGCGGCGCGCAGTACAGGTTTCGCCGAATGCGCATTTGAAGATGCCGCCCGTTACGCCAACCAGCGTATCGCCTTTGGTAAACCCATCGGCCATAACCAGATGATCCAGGAAAAGCTGGCGTTAATGGCCATCAAAATCGAAAACATGCGCAATATGGTGTTGAAAGTCGCCTGGCAGGCCGATCGGGAAGAGTCACTGCGTACCAGCGCCGCGCTGGCTAAGCTGTACTGCGCACGCACAGCGATGGAAGTGATTGACGATGCGATTCAGATTATGGGTGGGCTTGGTTATACTGACGAAGCCCGTGTCTCCCGCTTCTGGCGCGATGTTCGCTGCGAACGTATCGGTGGCGGCACGGATGAAATTATGATCTATGTGGCAGGACGCCAGATTCTGAAAGACTATCAGAACAAGTAAGGATCGTACCGGAACGTCTTATTCGGCCTGACTGCTTTACGGCATCAGGCCGAATAAATCAGATATATTTCGCCGTCAGGTATTTGGCAGCAAATACGCCTGCTCAACCAGACTATTTTTAAATTGCTTACGATAATCGTTGGGAGAACATCCTACATGCCGCATAAACAATTTGGCAAAATGGTCCACATTTTCATATCCTACCCGCCATGAAATTTCTGCCAGTGGCGACTCAGTGTTTGTCAGCGCAAACTTGGCCTCGGTCATACGTCGTTGAATAACATAGTTGATAGGGGATATATGATATTCTTTGGCAAATTCATGGCATATATAACTGACGCTGGCACGAAATTTTTTCGATAGCTGGTCAAGCGTGATTTTTTCACGATAATTATTATTGAGATAAACAAGCACATCCTTAATTAATACATCTTTTTTAATGTAGCCTTGTTCAGAACGATAGGCATTTTTAAAATTTTCATAGTAAAGTGCGGTCAGAGTGTAAGCAAATGCATCGTATACAGAGGAAGCCAATACGTTTTTCCCCTGCGGAAGTAACACGCTTAATTCATTAAAGATACTTTTAATGACCTCTTTTCCCTGAACCACGGAAACCACCGGACAGGAATGACTCTGCAATAGTTGGTTTTCTTCCCAACCTGGAAAACAAAACCCATACAGCGCACAGGTATAGGTGGTAGCCGGCGAATTGCTGTCGGATGCTACAGCGTGTAGCCGCCCCCGCTCAACGACGACAATATCGTCCGCATGCGCGACGTAGAGTGAAGAGTCAATAATTAGCCTGGCTATCCCTTTTTTGACGTAAATAAGCTCTGTTTCATTATCATGCATATGATGGCCAGACTCCCAGTTTGGATCATCGCTAATGACAAAACGTGAAAATCGAGGGGTCTTGTCCTGTTCAAAAATCGTCTCCGCGGCGGAGTCAAAACAGCGCTGATACATAATAACCTCTGTCAGGTTTAAAAAGATAACCAGGATAAAATAAAGCGAGCGTCAGTGTTGTACAACCGTGGAGATTACCAGCAAAACAAGATTATTCGTTCCGAATGCAAGATATTATGTTCTTTTGCAGACAGCTCAGATTACCTGTCGATAGCGTATTATCAGACAAAAATACATAGCCGACATATCTTTGATGTTTTCTTTTAACCTCACAGAAACAACATCGCACGTTTCATGTTAAAAAATGATGATATGCTTCGCACTTATTATTCTCACTACCGTATTTATATTTTTATGACGCCCTTTTCAGATGGTTGCTAACGATTCTCTGTTCGCAGATTTTTTGTGCAAGATTGTTGGCAAGGAAAACAGATTGACCCATCGTAAACCTCTTCAGACTGCCGCAGACTATTTTCAGTCAGATTTACGTTACTTATCCGCACGCGACTCACTGGAGATGCAATGAAAATAATAACCTGCTTTAAGTTGGTGCCTGAAGAACAGGACATTACCGTGACCCCGGAGCATTCGCTCAATTTTGATCGTGCCGAGGCCAAAATCAGCCAGTTTGATTTAAATGCAATTGAGGCCGCCGCGCAGTTAGCTGGCGGTGGCGACGAGATCGCCGCGCTCACCGTCGGCGGCTCTCTGTTACAAAATTCAAAAGTCCGCAAAGATGTGTTATCCCGCGGGCCAGATGCGCTTTTCATGGTTCAGGATGCGCAACTGGAGCACGCCCTGCCCAAAGAAACCGCGCTGGCGCTAGCATCCGCGGCGGAGAAAATCGGCTTTGACCTGTTGCTCTTTGGAGAGGGCTCCGGCGATATTTATGCCCAACAGGTGGGCCTGCTGACTGGCGAACTCCTGAAACTCCCCGTCATCAACGCAGTAAGCCATATTCAACGCGACGGCGACAAAATCATCGTTGAACGCACACTGGAAGAAGACGTTGAAATTATCGAGCTCACGCTGCCCGCGGTGCTTTGCGTGACCTCAGATATTAACGTTCCACGCATCCCGTCAATGAAAGCCATTCTCGGCGCCGGGAAAAAAGCCGTTACGTCGTGGCTGGCGAGCGATATCCACTGGACCCCAACCACGCCACTGGCGGAACTGGTCGCCATCTCGGTACCGCCGCAGACAGAACGCAAGCATATCATTCTCGATAACGATTCGCCGGAAGCCATTACCGCACTGGCCGACCATTTGAAAAAATCCCTGAACTAAACCCAACGGAGAAAAATTATCATGAATCATTTAGCTAACGTATGGGTATTTAGCGATAACGTAGAGCGTTATGCCGAATTAATGACCGGCGCGCGGCAGTGGGGAGAAAAAGTTTACGCCATCGTGCAAGGAAACACGGAGATCGACTACGTGAAAGCGCTTGGCGCTGATGAGATAGTCGTTCTTGAATCGCATACGGATTTGCAGCGCGTGGAAAACTATGCCGAAACGCTGGCCTCATTATTAGGCGACCAAAATGGGCTGCTGCTCATGGCGGCGACCAAGCGCTGTAAAGCGCTGGGCGCCCGGCTGAGCATCCAGCTTGACGCCATGATGGTGAACGACGCGACGTCTATTGACCTCCTCGACGGGACGCTACACGCAGAGCATCGCATGTACGGCGGACTTGCTTTCGGCAAAGAGAAATTAAACAGCCCGCAGGCGATTATTACGCTGGCACCCGGCGTGCTGGAACCCGCCGCCCCTCTCCCCGGTCATACTTGCCCGCAGACCACGCTGGCATATATTGCCCCACGCCACGAGGTATTGTGCCAGCAGCGGCGCGCGAAATCGTTAAGCAGCGTCGATTTGAGCAAAGCCAAACGGGTCATCGGCGTAGGACGAGGTCTGGCGGCGCAAAGCGATCTGGATATGGTGCATAAACTGGCGACCGTCCTCGGCGCAGAAGTGGGCTGTTCCCGCCCCATTGCGGAAGGTGAAAACTGGATGGAACGTGAGCGTTATATTGGCGTATCCGGCGTTCTGTTGAAATCCGATCTCTATCTGACGCTGGGCATTTCCGGCCAAATTCAACATATGGTGGGTGGAAACGGCGCAAAAATTATTGTCGCAATTAACAAAGATAAAAACGCGCCCATTTTCAATTATGCCGATTATGGCCTGGTGGGCGATATCTATAAGGTTGTTCCTGCCCTCATCGACCAGTTAAGCCGCTAATTCCTTTTTCAACGCACATCTCCCGTCGTCGATACGGCGGGAAAGGAGCATAAAGCATGTCGGATGATAAATTTGACGCTATTGTGGTGGGCGCAGGCGTAGCAGGAACGGTCGCCGCGTATGTGATGGCAAAAGCGGGACTGGATGTACTGGTTATTGAACGCGGAAACAGCGCAGGCAGCAAAAATATGACCGGTGGCCGGCTCTACGCTCACAGTATCGAAAGTATTATGCCGGGATTCGCAACGTCCGCCCCCATCGAACGTGTCGTTACCCGTGAAAAAATCTCCTTTTTAACCGAAGAAAGCGCCGTCACACTTGATTTTCACCGCGCGCCCCCTACTCCGCCCCTTACGTCATATACCGTACTGCGCAACAAACTGGCCCCGTGGCTAATGGCGCAGGCGGAACAGGCTGGCGCGCAGTTTATCCCAGGTGTACGGGTCGACGCTCTGGTACGTGAAGGCAATCGCGTCACTGGCGTTCAGGCCGGGGATGATATTCTGGATGCGAATATTGTGATTCTCGCGGACGGCGTGAATTCCATGCTGGGCCGTTCGCTGGACATGGTGCCTGTCTCTTCTGCGCATCACTATGCCGTCGGCGTAAAAGAGTTGATTGGGCTCTCTCCGGCACTTATTGAAGAGCGCTTTAATCTGGCGTCCCATGAAGGCGCCGCCTGGCTATTCGCTGGCGCGCCCTCCAACGGGCTCATGGGCGGCGGGTTTCTTTATACCAACCGCGATTCGGTTTCTCTGGGGCTGGTATGTGGCCTGGGCGACATTGCTCACGCGACCAAAAGCGTACCGCAAATGCTGGAAGATTTTAAACAGCATCCGGCAATACGCCCTTTGATTCAGGGGGGAACGCTGCTTGAATACTCCGCTCATATGGTGCCCGAAGGCGGCATAGCAATGATGCCGGAGCTGGCAAATGACGGCGTGATGATTGTCGGCGACGCCGCCGGTCTTTGCCTGAATCTCGGTTATACCGTCCGCGGCATGGATTTAGCCATCGCGTCCGCGCAAGCGGCCGCTCAAACCGCCATTGACGCTAAAGCGCGGCAAGATTTTTCCGCCGCGAGTCTTGCCGGTTACAAACGCGCGCTGGAGAAAAACGGCGTGTTACGCGATATGCGGCATTTCCGCAAACTCCCCGGATTAATGGAAAACCCACGGCTTTTTACCGAGTACCCGCGAATGGCGGCAAACATTGTGGGCGATCTGTTCACCGTTGATGGCGGTCCAGTCCCACCGTTGCGTAAAACTATCCTGTCACATGCGAAAAAAATTGGACTGGTGAATCTATTAAAAGACGGCATAAAAGGGGCTACGGCATTATGAGTTCGGACAATAAGGTGAATGTTGACGTCAAATTGGGCGTAAATAAATTTTACGTAGATGAAGGACACCCACATATCATTTTGCGCTCCTCGCCTGACATGCTGGAGTTTAATAAATTAATAAAAGCCTGCCCTGCCGGACTCTATAAGCTGGACGATGCGGGAAATATTCATTTTGACTCCGCGGGCTGCCTGGAATGCGGGACCTGCAGGGTTCTCTGCGGCAATACTCTTCTCGAAAAATGGGAATACCCGGCGGGAACGTTCGGCGTTGAGTTTCGCTACGGCTGACGCTCTGAAACACCGGATAACGACGCTACGGCGTCTTATTCGGCTTGTCCCCAGAGATTACGTCATTTGTATTAATAGAGAACAAGTCAATGAGTGTTACATTAACGTTTGACGCCGCAAGGCGGAAAACCTATCGCGAGTCCGGCTACTGGGGCGATGCTTCACTGGGCGACTACTGGCGGCAAACCGCACGCGCCGTACCCGATAAAATCGCCGTGGTCGATAATCATGGCGCGTCCTGGACCTACGCCGCGCTCGACTACGCGGCAAGCCGCCTGGCAAACTGGTTACTGTCTCAGGGGATTCAACCGGGCGATCGCGTGGCCTTTCAGCTTCCGGGCTGGTGTGAGTTTACCCTCATTTATCTGGCCTGCCTGAAAACGGGCGCGGTATCTGTCCCGCTACTTCCCGCCTGGCGAGAAGCAGAGCTGGTTTGGGTGCTGAACAAATGTCAGGCTAAAATATTCTTCGCCCCCACCGTATTCAAACAGAATCGTCCGGTCGATCTTATCCTTCCGCTACAAAATCAACTGCGCCATCTGACGCATATTGTCGGCTTGGATAAACTGGCGCCTGCCACCACAGCGCTTGCGCTTAGTCAAATCATCGACCGCAGCGAACCGTTGCAGTCAGACATTAACATTCACGGTGATGAGCTGGCGGCAGTGCTGTTTACCTCCGGCACAGAAGGAATGCCGAAAGGGGTGATGTTGACCCACAATAATATTCTTGCCAGCGAACGGGCGTATTGCGCGCGGTTGAATTTAACCTGGCAAGATGTGTTCCTGATGCCTGCGCCACTGGACCACGCCACCGGATTTTTACACGGCGTCACCGCGCCCTTTTTAATCGGGGCGCGTAGCGTATTGCTGGACATCTTTACCCCAGAAGCCTGCCTTACCTTATTAGCGCAGCAACGCTGTACCTGTATGTCAGGCGCGACGCCGTTTATTTACGATCTGCTTTGTGCCGTTGAGCAACAGCCTGCCGACCTCTCCTCACTGCGATTCTTCTTATGCGGCGGCACGACTATTCCCAAAAAGGTTGCCCGCGACTGCCAGCAGCGCGGTATCAAATTATTGAGTATTTACGGTTCTACAGAAAGTTCTCCACACTCTATGGTTAATCTGGGTGATTCGACTTCACGCATGATGAACACCGATGGTTATGCCGCCACCGGTGTAGAAATTAAAATCGTGGATGAAGATCGCAATACGCTTCCAGCAGGCCACGAAGGCGAAGAAGCCTCGCGCGGGCCGAACGTTTTTATGGGATACCTGGACGAGCCGGAACTTACCGCCCGCGCACTGGATAATGAGGGCTGGTATTACAGCGGCGACCTCTGCCGCATGGATGAAGACGGTTATATCAAAATTACCGGGCGCAAAAAGGATATTATTATACGTGGAGGTGAAAATATCAGCAGTCGCGAAGTCGAAGATATTTTGCTACAGCACCCTCGCATACACGATGCTTGCGTCGTTGCTATGCCCGATGAACGCTTAGGCGAACGTTCATGCGCGTATGTGGTCTTAAAACCGCCGCACCTTTCGCTGACGCTGGAAGAGGTGATCGCTTTTTTCAGCCGAAAACGGGTAGCGAAGTATAAATATCCGGAACGGATCGTCATCGTAGAAAAGCTGCCCAGAACCGCATCTGGCAAAGTGCAGAAGTTTCTGTTGCGGCAGGATATTATTGAGCGGCTGCGCCAGGAGCACACCGCGGTATAAATTGCCGGATGGCGACGTTAACGCCGCCATCCGGTATCACACTACTTCTTCAGTTCCGCCAGACTCAGCCAGGTCTGTACCACGGTGTCCGGGTTCAGCGACAGGCTGTCGATCCCCTCTTCCATCAGCCAGGCGGCAAAGTCTTCATGGTCGGACGGACCCTGACCGCAAATTCCAACATATTTGCCCTGTTTTTTCGCCGCGCGGATCGCCATCGACAGCAGCGCTTTCACCGCGTCGTTACGCTCGTCAAACAGTTCAGACACCACGCCGGAATCGCGATCCAGCCCCAGCGCCAGCTGCGTCATGTCGTTAGAACCAATCGAGAAGCCATCAAAATACTCGAGGAACTGTTCAGCCAGCAAGGCATTGGACGGGATCTCGCACATCATGATGATCTTCAGCCCGTTCTCGCCGCGTTTAAGCCCCTGGCGCGCCAGCTCTTCGATGACCGCTTTCGCCTGGTCGACCGTCCGCACGAACGGGATCATGATTTCGACGTTGGTAAGGCCCATATCGTTGCGCACGCGTTTCACCGCTTCGCATTCCAGCGCAAAACAATCGCGGAAACTTTCTGCGACGTAACGACCCGCGCCGCGGAAGCCCAGCATCGGGTTTTCTTCATGCGGCTCATAACGTTCGCCGCCGACCAAGTTGGCGTATTCGTTGGACTTAAAGTCAGACAGGCGAACGATGACGCGTTTCGGGTAGAAGGCGGCGCCTAACGTCGCGATCCCTTCCGTCAGTCGACCAACGTAAAATTCACGCGGCGAGTCAAACCCTTTCATCATCTCACGAATGTCGTTTTGCAGCGCGGCATCCTGGTCGTCAAACTCCAGCAGCGCGCGCGGGTGAACGCCAATCATACGGTTAATGATGAATTCCAGTCGCGCCAGACCTACGCCTTCATTCGGCAGGCAGGCAAAGTCAAATGCCCTGTCCGGGTTGCCGACGTTCATCATGACCTTCAGCGGTAGCTCTGGCATGGTATCTACGCTGGAGCTTTTTACGCTGAAATCCAGCATGTCGGCATACACATAACCGGTATCACCTTCCGCACAGGAGACGGTTACTTTTTCGCCATCTTTCATGCGTTCGGTGGCGTCGCCGCAGCCGACTACCGCCGGAATGCCCAATTCGCGGGCGATAATCGCCGCGTGACAGGTGCGCCCGCCACGGTTAGTGACAATCGCCGCCGCTTTTTTCATGATCGGTTCCCAGTCCGGGTCGGTCATATCGGTGACAAGCACATCGCCAGGCTCAATACGGTTCATTTCGCCGATATCGTGAATAACTTTTACCGTACCTGCGCCGATACGATGACCAATGGCGCGACCTTCGGCAATGATTTTCCCCTGCGCATGTAGCGTATAACGCTCCATCACCTGGCCACGAGAGCGCACGGTTTCCGGACGTGCCTGCACAATAAAGAGCTTACCGGTATGACCGTCTTTCGCCCATTCGATATCCATCGGACGACCATAGTGCTGCTCAATCTGCACCGCTTGTTTCGCCAGTTCCTGCACTTCTTCGTTGGTGAGCGAGAAAATGTCGCGCTGTTCCTGCGGCACATCTTCAATCTTCACTTGCTTGCCGTGCTCCTGGGTGGCGGCGTAAACCATGCGGATTTTTTTCGACCCCATGGTGCGGCGTACGATGGCCGGACGGCCTGCCGCCAGGGTTGGCTTATGGACATAAAATTCATCCGGGTTAACCGCGCCCTGCACCACCATTTCACCCAGTCCCCATGCCGAGGTGATAAAGACCACCTGGTCAAAGCCGGATTCGGTATCGATAGAGAACATCACCCCTGACGAGGCGAGATCGGAGCGAACCATCCGCTGCACGCCAGCGGAAAGCGCTACGCCGCGATGATCATATCCCTGGTGAACGCGATAAGAGATGGCGCGATCGTTAAACAGAGAAGCAAATACGTGTTTCACTGCCACCAGCACCGCGTCGAAGCCCTGAACGTTAAGAAACGTTTCCTGTTGGCCCGCAAACGAAGCATCTGGCATATCTTCCGCCGTGGCGGAGGAACGCACGGCAAAAGAGGCATTTTCATCATCCGACGAAAGCTGCGCATAGGCATCGCGGATGGCGTTTTCCAGCTCCGGCTGGAAAGGAGTGTCGATAATCCACTGGCGGATCTGCGCGCCCGCTTTCGCCAGCTGGGAGACATCATCAATATCTGTCTTATCCAGCAGCTCATAAATGCGCTGGTTTACGCCGCTTTGATCCAAAAACTGGTTAAACGCATCGGCAGTGGTTGCAAAACCATTCGGAACGGATACGCCCATGCCGGAAAGGTTAGTAATCATTTCACCCAGGGAGGCATTTTTGCCCCCAACTCTGTCTACATCATTCATGCCGAGTTGGTTATACCAAAGCACCAGCGGTGACGAGCCATTGTTGGACATCGAACAATCCTTTTGTGATAAATGAACGAGTTTAAGAAACACATAGTTGCGTATTTATCCTGGCATACTTAAACCCGCGAAAAAAACGGTGAATCGTTCAAGCAAATTTATTTTTTCATTTTTTCAGATTGTTTACGTAGTTGCGCAAACCCGCGCATAGCACGGCATTCCCTGAATAACCCCCGGTATAAACTGCGTTTCCAGGAAATGAAACACACTTTTCATTAATTATAAAAAGCGCCTGTCATTTTATAAAATAAGCGACAAGTTATACGTTTCCCGTTACTTTTAATTTATGCTTTCAGATAATTATGTTTACTCTTCAGGATGAACAGAATGGATAATGTTGTTGATCGCCATGTTTTCTATATTTCTGATGGTACCGCCATCACCGCCGAGGTCCTGGGTCACGCAGTTATGTCGCAGTTTCCGGTGACGATCAGCAGCATCACGCTGCCATTCGTGGAAAACGAAAGTCGCGCCCGCGCCGTCAAAGACCAAATTGACGCCATTTATCAGCAAACCGGCGTTCGCCCGCTGGTGTTTTACTCGATTGTTTTACCTGAAATTCGCGCCATCATCTTACAGAGCGAAGGTTTCTGCCAGGATATCGTCCAGGCGCTGGTGGCGCCGCTTCAGCAGGAGATGAAACTGGATCCGACGCCGATCGCTCATCGTACTCATGGGCTTAATCCGGGTAACCTGAACAAGTATGACGCCCGTATTGCCGCTATCGATTATACCCTGGCGCATGATGATGGCATTTCATTGCGCAACCTCGATCAGGCTCAGGTCATTTTGCTTGGCGTTTCGCGCTGTGGAAAAACGCCCACCAGCCTCTATCTGGCAATGCAATTCGGTATTCGTGCGGCTAACTACCCTTTCATCGCCGATGATATGGATAATTTGACGCTGCCCACATCGTTAAAACCGCTACAACATAAACTGTTCGGCCTGACAATTGACCCTGAACGCCTGGCGGCTATTCGCGAAGAACGCCGTGAAAACAGTCGCTATGCCTCGTTGCGTCAGTGCCGCATGGAAGTGGCAGAGGTCGAAGCGCTGTATCGTAAAAATCAGATCCCCTGCCTGAACAGCACCAATTATTCCGTTGAAGAGATAGCCACCAAGATTCTCGATATTATGGGGCTTAACCGCAGAATGTACTAGCAAACTAGTTTAATGGATTGGTTTTTGTTATCATGCCGTTCTGCCTGCGAGGTGTGACACGCCTCGCACTTGAAATCAGCAGGGATTGGTTTATCGTGATGCCCATCACTTCCCGGTAGTCCTGCCGTTGAAGCAACAAATTTCTGAGACTTGTAATGAACAGAACCGACGAACTCCGTACTGCGCGTATCGACAGCCTGGTAACACCGACCGAACTCGCGCAGCGGTATCCTGTATCGTCCTCCGTCGCCAGTCACGTTACCGACTCCCGACGCCGGATAGAAAAGATTTTAAATGGTGAAGATCCACGGCTACTGGTCGTCATTGGCCCCTGTTCGATTCACGATCTGAATGCTGCCATGGAATACGCGACGCAGCTCCAGGCACAACGCCAAAAGCATCAGGCGCGTCTGGAAATCGTCATGCGCACCTATTTTGAAAAACCGCGCACCGTCGTGGGATGGAAAGGCCTGATTTCCGATCCCGACTTGAATGGCAGTTACCGCGTCAATTATGGGCTTGAACTGGCGCGTCGCTTGCTATTGCAGGTGAACGAACTGGGAGTACCGACCGCCACAGAGTTTCTTGATATGGTCACCGGCCAGTTTATTGCCGATCTGATCAGTTGGGGAGCGATTGGCGCGCGTACCACCGAAAGCCAAATCCATCGGGAAATGGCTTCTGCGCTCTCTTGTCCGGTCGGCTTTAAAAATGGTACGGATGGCAATACCCGTATTGCCGTTGATGCTATTCGCGCCTCCCGCGCCAGCCATATGTTTCTCTCGCCGGATAAAGACGGACAGATGACCATCTACCAGACGAGTGGCAACCCGTATGGGCACATCATCATGCGCGGCGGTAAAAAACCGAACTACCACGCTGAAGATATTGCCGCCGCCTGCGACACGTTGCATGAATTTGATCTGCCGGAGCATCTGGTCGTCGACTTCAGCCACGGCAACTGTCAAAAACAGCATCGCCGCCAGTTGGAGGTATGTGATGATATTTGCCAGCAGATTCGTAATGGCTCCACGGCAATTGCCGGGATTATGGCAGAGAGTTTTTTACGGGAAGGCACGCAAAAAATTATCAGCGGTCAACCGTTAATCTATGGTCAATCCATTACCGATCCCTGCCTGAACTGGGAAGATACGGAAGTTCTGTTGGAAAAACTTGCCGCGGCGGTAGACAGCCGCTTTTAATAGCTCGCCCATCCTGCCGGGATGGGCGTTTCTTCGATGCGTTACCCACCCTTTTCTCTACGCGCGCGTATATCACTCCACAGAATTAGCACTTGCTGTTATCGCATTAATTATTGATAATAATAATCATTGTGAGTTTGATTATTAATAAATAACATGTCGCGTATGGATAACACCGAGCTGCCTCACCCTAAGGAAATAGACAATGAAACGCTTCTCCCTGCCGCTGAACGGCGCGTCAACAGTCAGGCGCTATTAGGTCCGGACGGCAAAGTCATTATCGATCACAACGGTCAGGAGTATCTGTTGCGTAAAACTCAGGCCGGTAAGCTACTGTTAACCAAATAGCGCTCCCGCCAGCAGACGATTCTGCTGGCATCTGGCTAACTTGAACAACTGACCTCCAGCCGCTTTCCCCACTCCGGCGGTCGGCTGGCATAGTCATCATCTCGATCGGTAAAAGGTTGACGTAAAACTTCATGCAACCGATGCAGTTCCGCCATGTCTCCTTGTTCAGCCGCATCTATCGCGCGTTGCGCCAGCCAGTTGCGCAACACAATCGCAGGATTCACGCGTTGCATCTGCTGCTGGCGCAGCGCGTCATCCACCGCCTCTGTGCGCAATCGCGCCCGGTAGCGGTCGAACCAGGCATCGAACGCCGCGCGATCGATAAACGTATCCCGCAACGGCGAGGAAGCGCTCTGTTGCTCCGTATGGCTTAACATCCGAAATGTACGGGTATAGTCACTCCCTTCGCGCGCCATCAGACTAAACAATTCATTCAGTAAAGCGTTATCGTCTTTTTGCTCGGTAAAGAAGCCCAGCTTCTGGCGCATTCGCTGCCCATAGTGCGTTAACAACGCGTCCTGGTAGCGATCCAGCGCTCTGTTTAACGCGTCGATCTCAATAAAAGGGGTTAACGTCTGCGCCAGACGTTGTAAATTCCACAGCGCCACCGACGGTTGATTATCGAAGCGGTAACGTCCCTGATGATCGGAATGGTTACCAATGAAGCCGGGATCGTAGTCATCGAGAAAACCAAAGGGACCATAGTCGATGGTCAGCCCCAGAATCGACATGTTATCCGTATTCATAACGCCGTGCGAAAAACCGACGGTTTGCCACTCGGCGATGAGTCTTCCGGTACGCGCCGCCACCTCTTCAAACCACAAAGCATATTTTTCCGGGACATCCTGCCATTGCGGCCAGTAATGACGAATAGCGAAATCAGCCAGTTGCTGAACTTTTTCCGGCTCACGGCGGTAGTAGAAATGTTCGAAATGACCAAAACGCATATGACTTTGTGCCAGACGCATTAACATCGCGCCCGTTTCCTGCGTCTCTCGCTGAACCGGCGTATCGCTGGTTACGATAGATAACGCGCGCGTAGTGGGAATACCCAGATAATGCATGGCTTCGCTGGCAAGGCTTTCTCGTATGGTTGAACGCAGGACGGCGCGTCCATCCCCCATTCGCGAATAGGGTGTTAATCCGGCGCCTTTCAGATGCCAGTCGAGCGTCGAGCCATCCGCCAGGAGCTGTTCGCCCAGCAAAATACCGCGTCCGTCGCCGAGTTGTCCCGCCCAGACGCCGAACTGATGCCCGCTATATACCTGCGCGACAGGCGACATACCGGGTAATAAGGTTTCGCCGCCCCAAACGCCAGCGCCATTGGTAGCATCAAATAACGAAGCGGGAATGGCTAACTGCTGCGCCAGTTCGTCGTTATACCAAATCAGTCGCGCATTTTTTAACGGTGTGGGTAAAAGCGCGGTATACGTTGCTGGCAATTCATCGCGCCAACGGGCAGTAAAAGACAGGGTCATAGGGCCTCCTGTCTTCAGTGTAGACGGTTAATCACCGGTTAAACACCGGCAAACAGAAAGGTTATCGCTGAACGAGTTTAATGAGCTGGCTTACCGGCACCGGAGGCCATAGTCCGCCCTGGAATGCGCTAAACCCCAATGGCGCTGCGCGCGCAAACATCGTCTCAGTATCAATACCGGCAATCATCAGCGACTCGCAGCTGGAGGAGATCTGGGCAACAATAGCGTGCATGAATGGTTCGAATGAGATCATTTCAGCTCGCTGCTGAATAAAATTTTTATCCAACATGACTCGTTTGAAAAGCCCATCGAAAATAGCTTTAGTCGACGCCTCGCCTGCCCCAAAATTTGCCAGCATTAATGGGAAATGCATTGCCAGATTAGCTAACGTTTCATTGTTTTTGCCCTGGTTTAACCCAGGATAATTCTCATTTATAGCTAATTCAAGAAACGGAAAGCGCGCTGCCCGGGAAAAAAGTTCGCTATCTAATAATAATAAGTCACTAATTGCAGGCGGTAAATTAAGCCATGCAATAAGTTTATGCTGAATAAAAAAGTGCTGACAGGTTTCTAACAACGCCAGTTTTTCAACAAACAGACAGTATTGTTCCTCCACCGAAAGGCGAGGCGCTACCAACTCAGTCGGCATCCGCACGGCGCCGTCTTCAGCGGCAAACGTTGCAATAATCTCTAAACCAACAAGCCGAGCGTTTTCATCCATGACGGGAAGGAAAAAGAGTTCGGAATGGTAAAGCTCATCAAGTGAAGCAATCATTACGCCAGTCCCATGGTTAGGGCGCTATTCGCCATCCAGTCACTACGGACGGAAACAGACGTAACTTCAGATACTAATTGAAGCGTCATCATTTTTCTTGTTTACCGGTGAACCGGTTCCTTTTTTTAACTTACCCTGATTATAAACCAATATTCAATCTTGTACTTTTAACAGGGCGTGAACACGCCCGTTTTTAATAAAAGTACGTTTGTAAATGCTACGGTTATATCATTATATATGATGACAACAGATGTCATAAGTTCAACCGGCGATATGTTAAAAATAGACTATAAAATTTATATCGTCTGCGAGGTTAAATTCGCCGTGCCTGCCAGAAGTTTTTTCGCCAGTACACATTATCCAGCGATGAACGCATCACGCCACGACTGGTAGAGGCATGAATAAACTCATTATTTGTATCGTAAATACCAACATGTAAACCACTTTCGCCCGAACCGGTTTTAAAGAAAACCAAATCTCCGGGCAGCAATTCATCTTTATCGATTCTGGTGCCGATTTTTGATTGTTCACGCGTATCACGAGGCAACTGCAAATCAAACTTGTCGCGCATAGTGACTACCACAAAGCCGGAACAGTCCACGCCTCTGCGACTCATGCCGCCGTAACGGTATGGCGTACCGCGCCAGGACTGCAACTGATCGTTCAGACCCGCAATGACGGTAATGGAGTCTGATAATCTGGCATTTGGCGCCGGTGCCCGATGAGTACTGCATCCTGCCAGGAACAATGCTGTGATAACAAGAAGCCAAAAACGCATGCCGCAACAATCCTCTGTTTTTATTTTGGTATTAATTTAGCGTCGAAATTACCTGCTTTTCAAGAAACGATTTTACTTAAGTGGCCGAAATGAGCATTGGATGCCCCTCGACGTCGAGTCGTCGAAAGCGCAGACCGTAGGCTTGCGCCAGATAAGAGGGGGTGAGCACCTCTTCCCGGCGGCCGCAGGCAATGAGTTTACCGCGCTTTAGTAACCAGGCTTTATGCGCATGGCGCAGCGTGTGGTTCAGATCGTGGCTACTCATCACAATCGCAATTCCTGCCTGACATAAATGATGTAATACCCGATCCAGAGCGTTTTGTTGCGCAACATCGAGACTGTTCATTGGCTCATCAAGCAGCAATAATTGACCGACCGGATTAGCGTCGGGATGAATTTGTAGTACAACGGCAGCAAGGCGAACACGCTGCCACTCGCCACCGGAAAGCTGATTCACGCTTCGCCCCAGTTTGTCGCCTAATCCAAGCATATCGGCCACCTCGTTAAGCTGCCCGGTTCGCGTTTTATCAGGTTGATGCAATGTCAGGTAATGCCAGACCGGCATGGCGAACGGCGGATTTTGCTGTTGCGCAAGATAAGCGCGGTGTTGGGCAAGCGTTGCCGTCGCCCATGCCTCCAGCGGCGCTCCGCCAAACCTGATGCTCCCCTCGCCGGAGGTTAACCCCGCCATACGCGCCAGTAGCGTGCTTTTCCCGGCACCGTTCGGCCCGACAAGATGAAGGATCTCTCCTGCGCTTACTTCGCCGGAAAGCGGCCCCAGGCGGGTGCTCTCGGCGACATCCTTTAATTGCATCAATTGAGACATTATTTTGCCAACGCGATTTTTATGCTTTCCATCACAATAGGATCTTCAGGCGTCATATCCGGCGAAAAACGCTGTACCACCTGACCATCCCGGCCTACCAAAAATTTTTCAAAATTCCACAGAATATCATCCGGATAGAGTGGCGTACGCCCTTTGCTTACCATCCGTTCGTAAAAGCCGCTCTTCTCCGGCGCGACTGCCGTTGGCGCAGCGGCTATCAGTTTTTGATACAGCGGATGGCGCGCGTCGCCATTCACATCAATTTTACTGAACATCGGGAACGTGATGCCCCAGGTGCTGGCACAATAGGTTTTAATCTCCTCTTCGCTGCCTGGCTCCTGCCCCATAAACTGGTTGCAGGGAAAACCCAACACGACAAACCCCTGATCTGCCCACGCCTTCTGGATATTTTCCAACTGTTCATATTGCGGCGTCAGGCCACATCTGGAGGCGACGTTTACAATGAGCAGCACTTTTCCGGCGTATTTTTCAAGTGTAGTGACCTCTCCATCAATCGTCGTAACGTGAGTATTAAGAAGCGAGTTTTGCATGGTGTCTCCCTGATGTCGGTAGAATAGCGGGTTTCATCGTTAGCCTTTAATCATAGACTGCGAATGATGAAAGCAGTTGTTTACCGATGCGCTAACGCGCGGATTTGAGTAGCAGCCAGATAAACACTGGTGCCCCCAATGTGGCGGTGACCACCCCGATAGGCAGTTCAGCCGACGCCAGCGCCAGTCGGGCGACCACATCAGCCAATAGCAGGGCGATAGCCCCGGCCAGCGCGCAGCCGGGAAGTAAAACCCGGTGATCGGTTAAACCACATAAGCGCAGGATGTGCGGAATAACCAGACCGATAAAACCAATCGCCCCCGCCATCGCCACGCTGACGCCCACCATCCAGCCGGTGGCGATGACCAACAAATTGCGCCAGAACCACAGCGGCAGGCCAAGCTGCCGCGCCGAGGTTTCCCCTAGCGCCAGCATATTCAGCGGTTGCGACTGGCAACATATCCAGATCAGTACCGGGATGAGCGCAATCATTAGCCAGCTCTGCTGCCAGTCAACGCCGCCAAATCCTCCCATCATCCAGTACATTAATTGCCGCAGATCGAAAGAGGTGGAAAAATAGATAGCCCATGTCATCAGCGCGCTACAGATAATGCCCAGCGCGACGCCCGCCAACAACAAGCGGCTGGTAGAGAGATGGCGACGCGCAAAACGCAGCAGGATTAACGTAATAATGAGCGCGCCGGCTATAGCGCACAGTCCCAGCGCCCATCCTGGCAGTTGCCCCTGCCCCAGTAAGACGGCGGCAATAAGCCCAACACCGGCCCCATTCGAAACGCCGAGCAGACCCGGTTCAGCAAGTGGGTTTTCAAACAGCGCCTGCATCACGGCGCCAGATAGCGCCAGCGCAGCGCCAACCAGCAATACCGCAAGCGTGCGGGGAAGGCGAATTTGCCAGACAAACAGTTCCCCCCGGGCGCTTAACCAGTCACCGGGGGCAATCCACTGTTCGCCTGCGCATAAGCTCAGAAGTGTAGCCAGTAGCACCAGCAGTGACAGGCTCAGAAGCCAGCGAACGTTTCGTCGCTGTTGTTGGCGGGCAAAAGTCAGCATGTTATCCATTCAGCTGAAAAGAGGTAGCGTGATTTTACGGTGGGTATCCTTTACTTGAAAGAAAAAAGGCCGCAATGCGGCCTTTTTAGTTATACGGGTCATCTTTCAGGCTGACAGATACGCTGTCATCCCGCTGATCTACTTTCGGGATGGCAGCGTATCTGCCGCAATACACCCTGATGGATGTTATGCCTGGATCTGATTACTCTTCTTTGGGCGAAGCGTTTTCGACCCGGCTCTTTAACTTCTGCCCGGGTCTGAAGGTCACCACGCGCCGTGCTGTAATAGGAATATCTTCACCCGTTTTCGGGTTACGCCCCGGACGTTGATTTTTATCACGCAGATCGAAGTTACCAAAACCAGAGAGTTTCACCTGCTCACCGTTTTCCAGAGCACGACGGATCTCTTCGAAAAACAGTTCAACCAGTTCTTTGGCATCCCGCTTGCTAAGCCCAAGCTTATCAAACAGATATTCTGACATTTCAGCTTTTGTAAGCGCCATAGGTTCAATCCCTCAATGATGCCTGGAATCGCTCTTTTAATGCCTCTACACATTTGGCGACGGTAGCGGCAATCTCCTCTTCTTCGAGTGTACGGTTGGTATCCTGAAGGATCAGGCTGATAGCGAGGCTCTTATAACCCTCCGCAACACCCTTACCGCGGTACACGTCAAATAAGTTTACGCCAACTACCTGATTTACGCCAACTTTCTTACATTCGGATAAAATATCCGCTGCGGGAACGTTTTCTGCAACAACAACCGCAATATCGCGACGGTTGGCCGGGAAGCGTGAAATCTCCCGCGCCTGCGGCACGATACGGTCTGCGAGCTTATTCCATTCCAGTTCAAACACCAGCGTACGACCATTCAGATCCAGTTTACGTTCCAGTTCAGGGTGAACAACCCCAATAAAACCAATACGTTCATCTTTCAGATAAATCGCCGCAGACTGTCCCGGATGCAGAGCCGGATTCATCTCCGCCTTAAACTGGATATCACCCAGTTTGCCGGTTAAATCCAGTACTGCTTCCAGATCGCCTTTCAAATCATAGAAATCAACGGTCTCTTTTGCCAGGTTCCAGTGCTCATCATAGCGGTTACCGCAAATCACGCCAGCCAGCATCAGATCCTGTCGAATACCCAGATTGGCTTGTGTATCCGGAACGAAACGTAAACCGGTTTCAAAAATACGCACGCGATTCTGCTGACGGTTTTGGTTATAGACCACCGTCGCCAACAATCCGCTCCACAGAGACAGACGCATCGCCGACATCTCAACGGAGATAGGGTTTGGCAGCAGCAGCGCTTCTGCGCCTGGATGGATGAGCTGTTGTACTTTAGGATCGACAAAGCTATAGGTAATCACTTCCTGATAGCCTTTGTCGTTCAGCATGGTTTTAACCCGCTTCAACGACAGATCGGCTTCACGGTGCGTCCCCATGATTAAACCGGCCTGGATTGGCTCGTCCGGAATATTGTTATAGCCGTAAACGCGGGCAACCTCTTCCACCAGATCTTCTTCAATTTCCATATCGAAACGCCAGGTCGGCGCTACGGCTTTCCACTCGTCCTGCCCTTCGGTCACTTCACAGCCCAGACGACGCAGAATATCACTGACCTGCTCATCCGCAATATGATGCCCGATCAGGCGATCCAGTTTACTGCGACGCAGCGTAATGGTGGCGCGTTTCGGCAACGTTGCTTCGTTGCTCACATCAATTATCGGACCCGCATCACCGCCACAGATATCAAGAAGCAGACGAGTAGCGCGCTCTATCGCTTTATATTGCAGCGCTGGGTCCACCCCGCGCTCGTAGCGGTGAGACGCATCGGTATGCAGACCGTGGCGGCGAGCGCGACCGGTGATAGACAGCGGATTAAAGTACGCACACTCCAGCAGCACATTTTGCGTTTCGCCGTTCACGCCGGAATGTTCGCCGCCAAAAATACCGGCTATCCCCAGCGCCTTATGGTGATCGGCGATCACCAGCGTGTCCGCATTTAACGTCGCTTCGCTACCGTCCAGCAGGACGACGGTTTCACCCTCTTTTGCCATCCGCACGACAATACCGCCATCAATGCGATCTTTATCGAAAGCATGCATTGGCTGACCCAGTTCGAGCAGCACATAGTTCGTGACGTCAACCACCGCATCGATGGAGCGAATACCGCAGCGACGCAGTTTCTCTTTCATCCACAGCGGCGTCGGCGCGTTAACATTGATGCCTTTTACCACCCGGCCAAGATAGCGTGGACACGCATCAGCGGCCTCTACCGTAATCGGCAGCGTATCGCTGATGGTTGCCGTAACCGGCGCCATTTCAGGCTCCTGGAGCGGCGCTTTGTTCAGTACCGCCACATCGCGCGCAACGCCGATGATACCTAAGCAATCCGCACGGTTCGGCGTGACGCTAATTTCGATGGTATTGTCGTCAAGCTTCAGGTATTCACGGATATCGGTACCCAGCGGCGCATCCGCCGGCAGTTCGATAATGCCGCTGTGATCGTCGGAAATCCCCAGTTCGGAGAAGGAGCACAGCATCCCTTCAGACGGTTCGCCGCGCAGTTTCGCCGCTTTAATTTTGAAATCGCCCGGCAGAATAGCGCCAATAGTAGCCACCGCTACTTTCAGCCCCTGACGACAGTTTGGCGCGCCGCAGACGATATCCAACAGGCGTTCTCCGCCGACGTTGACTTTCGTTACACGCAATTTGTCAGCGTTCGGATGCTGGGCGCACTCAACCACTTCCCCAACCACAACGCCATTGAAGCTTCCCGCGACCGGCTCAACGCCGTCTACTTCCAGGCCAGCCATCGTAATCTGGTTAGCCAACGCATCGCTATCAATTGCCGGGTTAACCCACTCGCGTAACCACAGTTCGCTGAATTTCATTGTTTTATCCTGCCTTTATTTAAACTGTTTAAGGAAACGCAGATCGTTTTCGAAGAATGAACGCAGGTCGGTGACGCCGTAACGCAACATGGTCAGACGTTCCATCCCCATACCAAAAGCGAAGCCAGAATAGATTTCCGGATCGATACCGACATTACGCAGCACATTCGGATGCACCATCCCGCAGCCCAGCACTTCCAGCCATTTGCCGTTTTTACCCATCACATCCACTTCCGCAGAAGGTTCGGTGAACGGAAAATAAGAAGGACGGAAGCGAATCTGCAGATCCTCCTCAAAGAAATTACGCAGGAAGTCGTGCAGCGTACCTTTGAGGTTGGTGAAGCTGATGTTGGTATCAACAATCAGACCTTCCATCTGATGGAACATCGGAGTATGCGTCTGGTCGTAGTCATTACGGTATACACGGCCCGGCGCAATAATACGGATCGGCGGTTGCTGCGCTTTCATCGTCCGGATCTGGACGCCAGACGTCTGGGTACGCAGCAGACGGGTCGCGTCAAACCAGAAGGTATCATGATCGGCGCGGGCCGGGTGATGACCCGGAATGTTTAACGCATCGAAGTTATGGTAGTCATCTTCAATTTCCGGGCCAGTCGCAACGGTAAAACCAAGCTCGCCGAAGAAACTTTCAATACGGTCAATGGTACGCGTGACCGGATGCAGACCGCCGTTCTCAATACGGCGCCCCGGCAGGGAGATATCGATGGTTTCAGCGGCCAGACGGGCGTTAAGCGCTGCGCTTTCCAGCTCGGCTTTACGCGCGTTAAGCGCCTGTTGTACCTGCTCTTTCGCGGCGTTAATGACTGCCCCGGCTGCCGGACGCTCTTCCGGCGGCAGATCGCGTAGGGTCGTCATCTGAAGGGTTAAATGCCCTTTCTTGCCCAAATATTCGACGCGTACATTGTCTAACGCGGCAACATCTGACGCCTGGTTAATGGCGGCCGCTGCATTGGCAACCAGCTCTGCGAGATGTGACATGGTTTTCCTCATTGTGTCGGTGAAGACACCGGTTCATTGGACGTAATCTCTCGATTTCAGATACAAAAAAAGCCTCCATCAGGAGGCTTTTTTGCGCTGTTTTTCGTTTCGTTTTTCACGCGCTAGCCTCCTGGGATCAGGTGCTAAAGTAAAAAAAGAAACGGAAAATAGCAGCGTTCATGCTTGCGTTACCTTATGTGGTAAAACCGAATATCCTTTATTGAAAAGGGTTACAGGTCAATTGTCAACTCACTGAACAGTAAATAAAAGAGAGGGAGCCAGGCTCCCTCTTTTCACTGGCTTATGCCAGAGCTGCTTTCGCTTTTTCAACCAGCGCGGTGAACGCGACTTTGTCGAATACGGCGATATCAGCCAGGATCTTACGGTCGATTTCAACAGAGGCTTTTTTCAGGCCGTTGATGAATTTGCTGTAAGAAATACCGTTCTGACGTGCTGCTGCGTTGATACGCGCAATCCACAGTTGACGGAACTGACGCTTACGTTGACGACGGTCACGGTAAGCATACTGACCAGCTTTGATAACTGCCTGGAAGGCAACGCGGTATACGCGAGAACGCGCACCGTAGTAGCCTTTGGCTTGTTTCAAAATTTTCTTGTGACGTGCGCGTGCAATTACACCACGTTTTACGCGAGCCATATGTGCTCTCCTGTATCTATTCTAATTAAAAAGTTAAAAACGTTAACGGCTTATGCGTACGGCAGGCACGCGATAACCAGGCCCAGATCGCCTTTAGAAACCATGGCTTTCGGACGCAGGTGACGTTTACGTTTAGTCGCTTTTTTGGTCAGAATGTGACGCAGGTTAGCGTGCTTGTGCTTAAAACCACCTTTACCGGTTTTTTTGAAGCGCTTAGCAGCACCGCGTACGGTCTTAATTTTTGGCATTTTAATAACTTCCACTTCGCATTGTTAATAAACGAAACATAGGCGAACAAAGCCTGTGAAGCCCGAAGGCTTCACAGAATTGTTACTTGAAGGCCTTACTGTTTCTTCTTAGGAGCAAGCACCATGATCATCTGACGGCCTTCGATCTTCGTTGGGAAGGATTCGACCACTGCCAGTTCTTGCAAATCGTCTTTCACGCGATTAAGCACTTCCATACCGATTTGCTGGTGGGCCATTTCACGACCGCGGAAACGCAGCGTGATTTTGGCCTTATCGCCCTCTTCGAGAAAGCGAATCAGGCTGCGGAGTTTTACCTGATAGTCGCCTTCATCTGTCCCAGGACGGAATTTAATTTCCTTCACCTGGATAACTTTTTGCTTTTTCTTCTGTTCCTTAGAAGACTTACTCTTTTCATAGAGGAATTTGCCGTAATCCATTATACGACAAACCGGCGGCTCGGCGTTAGGGCTGATTTCGACTAAGTCTACTCCGGCTTCTTCAGCTTTTTCCAGAGCTTCTCTCAGACTCACAATACCAAGCTGCTCGCCTTCCAGACCTGTTAAGCGAACTTCTTGCGCGCGAATTTCGCTATTAATACGATTCGGACGCGCCGTTTGAACTCGTTTTCCGCCTTTAATACTTTATTCCTCCAGTTGTTGAAGACTGCGGCTGCGAATCTCTTGTTGCAGCTTCTCAATCACGTCATTTACGTCCAGACTGCCCAGGTCTTTACCGCGGCGGGTGCGAACGGCAACTTTGCCTGCTTCCACCTCTTTATCACCACAGACCAACATATAAGGGACACGACGTAAAGTGTGCTCGCGGATTTTAAAGCCAATCTTCTCATTTCTCAAGTCTGCTTTTACACGAATGCCCGCATTTTGTAGTTTCTGCGTCAATTCGTTAACGTATTCAGACTGCGAATCGGTAATATTCATCACGACTACCTGAACAGGCGCGAGCCATGTCGGGAAGAAACCAGCGAACTCTTCGGTCAGGATACCGATGAAGCGTTCCATCGACCCAAGAATCGCACGGTGAATCATTACCGGCACCTTACGCTCGTTGTCTTCGCCTACATAGGAGGCGCTCAAACGAGACGGTAAGGAGAAGTCCAGCTGTACTGTACCGCACTGCCATGCACGATCGAGGCAGTCATATAAGGTAAATTCAATTTTCGGACCGTAGAATGCGCCTTCACCCAGTTGATACTCAAACGGGATATTATTTTCTTCCAGCGCAACCGCCAGATCCGCCTCAGCACGATCCCACATCTCATCGCTGCCGATACGCTTATCAGGACGAGTGGAAAGCTTGACGACGATCTTCTCGAAGCCAAAGGTGCTGTACATATCGTAGACCATACGAATACAAGCGTTAACTTCATCGCGGATCTGCTCTTCGGTGCAGAAGATATGCGCATCATCCTGCGTAAAGCCGCGTACGCGCATCAGACCATGCAGCGCGCCTGATGGCTCGTTACGGTGGCAGCTACCGAATTCCGCCATACGCAGCGGCAAATCACGATAGGATTTCAGACCCTGGTTAAAGATCTGAACGTGGCCTGGGCAGTTCATCGGCTTGATGCAATATTCGCGGTTTTCTGAGGACGTGGTGAACATCGCATCTTTATAGTTGTCCCAGTGCCCGGTTTTTTCCCACAGCACACGGTCCATCATGAACGGGCCTTTAACTTCTTGATACTGGTACTCTTTGAGTTTAGAACGAACAAAGACCTCCAGCTCGCGGAAGATAGTCCAGCCGTCGTTATGCCAGAACACCATGCCCGGCGCTTCTTCCTGCATATGATACAGGTCGAGCTGCTTACCAATTTTACGATGGTCGCGTTTTGCGGCCTCTTCCAGACGCTGCAGATAAGCGTTCAGGGCTTTTTTATCTGCCCATGCCGTACCGTAAATACGCTGCAGCATCTTATTATTGCTGTCACCGCGCCAGTATGCGCCGGCAGTTTTCATCAGTTTAAAGTGATGACAGAAACGCATATTCGGCACGTGCGGACCACGACACATGTCGACATATTCTTCATGATGGTACAAGCCTGGCTTATCATCATGGGCGATATTTTCATCAAGAATAGCGACTTTGTAAGTCTCGCCGCGCTTCACGAAGGTTTCGCGCGCGTCATGCCAGCTCACCTTTTTCTTGATAACGTCGTAATTTTTCTCGGCGAGCTCATGCATCCGCTTTTCGAGCGCTTCGACATCTTCCTGAGTTAGCGTGCGGTCAAGATCAACGTCATAGTAAAAACCGTTGTCGACAACCGGGCCGATCGCCATTTTCGTGTGCGGCCAAAGTTGCTTGATTGCGTGACCTAACAGATGCGCGCAAGAGTGACGAATGATCTCCAGACCCTCTTCATCTTTTGCGGTGATGATGGCAAGCGTCGCATCATTTTCAATCAGATCGGAAGCATCAACCAGCTCGCCATTCACACGGCCCGCAATAGTGGCTTTCGCCAGGCCTGGACCAATGTCCAGAGCAACATCCATCGGGCTTACAGGGTGGTCATAATGGCGTTGGCTGCCATCAGGAAGAGTAATAACAGGCATGTTATATCCTTATTTGCAGTGGTGACCCATACGCAAGATCACATACAAAGAGAAAATGAATTTATTGACAGTGAGTTGTGTATCCATCTAGCCAACCATTGCTAAATTGGCGCACAACCTTCGACACAGACGAAAATCGCTATCTTCGTCCGGCATGACGATGGTAACACTAAAAAAAGGGAGATTGCATCTTTCTGTTCTACAGAACCTGAATCCCAACACACTACCCGGCACGCGTATCGTTAATGATGTACATGGTCACTCTGAGTCTCGGCTTACTGCCACCGTATGAGGCATTCACATCAGATAGCTTTTCACGACGACAGCTATCTATATTCTCCAGATGGGGACCTGGCAGCATGCAATAACGCACAATACGAAACCCACTTTCCAAAGCACATACCAGCAAAGAGCCATTACATGCTGCTATGAAGCTTCTATAACTAGCAACGTCTCACTTATGATGCCGTACTTGTAATTCGTCTGTGTTGCTTGAAGTATGTCGCGGCACGATGTGAGATGAATTACTCGTCGAGTGATAGCTCTTTCTCTGTATAGTCTTTTACAGGACTCGGGAAACTCATGATGAACCTTCGAATGCCACTGTATATAAACACAGTAACAATCATGCGTAATTATCAAAAGCATTTACATTGCTTGATGTTTTTGCTGCAAACGCTTGATAGCTTCATGCTATCGGAGGTGCAGTAGATAGGAGTGTTAATGAGTGTTAATATGTCAATAACACGGTTTGATATCGGGAAGATAGTGATGAGTAATGATTATAGACTACCAGATTCAGAATATCTTGCCAGAAGATTTTCCGTACCACACCTTGTTTGCCTGATGGCAATATTATTAATACTAAGCATTTTTTCTAAAGGCTCTATATGCTTATAATTTCATACATTGTATTATGCTTATTATTTATAGTTTATCTCTATACTCTTTCCGTAAGAATTGAGGGGAAAATAATAAATGTAATGGTCCCATACCTGATAATAACAGTGCCTACACTGTACGTGTTTGAAGGTATATTTGTATACCTCTCAGAGGTGCGGAAGTATACAGTGGAATATTTGTTTTTCTATACTTGCTATATAACATACATAGCATCATTTGTTATTTCTTATCTTTACACACAAAGAAAATCAATATACAATAAATCGAACACAAAAAATAAACCAAGGTATGTGTTTACTTCATTGTTATTCACCTTCCTTGCTTTTATCATTTACCTTCCAGTGTTGATGGAGTTCAGAGAGTACATACTTAACCCAAGAAGAATATACGAATTAACCAGAACAGGGTATGGTATATACTTCTATCCTTCATTAATGTTTTCTCTTGTCGCTTCTATTTGCGCGTTCTTTACATACAAAAAATCAAAGTTATTTTGTATTTCCATAGTTTTATTTAACTGTATACTTATTTTCTTGCATGGTAACAAAGGACCAATATTTAGTATATTTATAGCATTCATCCTTTACCTTTCATATATTGAAAATAAAAAAATTAAATTTATGTTCCTGGTGAAATCGTTTGCTGTTATAGCAGTCATTGTAACGGCATTCTTTGCATATACGTTTACTGATGGGAATCCGATAGAAAATATGGCGAATTACTCGGATTATACCCGTAATGCTGTTCTTGTTGCTTCCTCAAACTTTGACTTTATGTACGGAAAATTACTAATGGAGAGCGAGGTTTACTCGAGGATTCCGAGGGCTATTTGGCCTGATAAGCCTGAAGATTTTGGCGCATTGTATCTGGCAAAAGTATTTTTCCCTGATGCATTCTACAGAAATCAGGGCGCTCCTGCTTTCGGGTATGGTGAACTATACGCAGATTTCGGGCTTTTTACACCAGTTTGGTTAGTTATATCTGGAGTATTTAAAGGCGCCCTGGCTAAGTATTTCTCCAATAAAACTCAGGAAACAAAGTCAGCGCATTATTTCATAATGTTCCTATTTTGCATTGGAATAAGTGTGATTCCTGTTAGCATGGGATGGTTGTTCCCTGAGCATTTGATGATTGCCTTTATGGTATACATTGCATCTTCCTTTGTTTTTTCAGCGCATATAAGATTCGTTTTACTAAGAAGCGATAAATAAGTTATACGGCGGCAATGCCGCCGTTTTATTTAGTTTTGGAGAGTAAATCCTGTTGGGTTTGCTGAACAGCATTACCAACGTAAATTACTTTTGATGCATTCATCATAGTGCTTGAGTTTCCTAATAATGATTTATGAATAGCCCCTCAATTATGTATTTCTCGCCGCCGGTTATTATTAGTCCTGCCGCTACTCCGCCCTAATCCACATCTACTCATATGCGGATCATCCCGAGATTATCACCGTAATATAATCTACCATTGATACCAATAAACTCTGTGTTATGAATGACAGCTCCCTGCTTAAGCTAGATTAGGTACACACATCTTACGGCGCGAAAGGGAACAATATGAAACGGTATGAAACATATATATCCGCTATTACCAGTAATGACGCGGAACTGGTGAAACAGGTTTAAACGAACGTGAATGGATGTGAATGAAGGATAGTACTTATACGCAAGATCACATACAAAGAGAAAATGAATTTATTGACAGTGAGTTGTGTATCCATCTAGCCAACCATTGCTAAATTGGCGCACAACCTTCGACACAGACGAAAATCGCTATTTTCGTCCGGCATGACGATGGTAACACTAAAAAAAGGGAGATTGCATCACTCTGTAGCAAATCAAGGCCCTTGACAGAGTTTCTCCATTATCTTTCCACGCGCCGTATAGCGCTTCTCATCGACAACCTAACTTCTGCGCCAGACTCCCCTTTGTCGTTTTCACCTCGCTGGCTACCGCTTCAGGCAAGGCAGACCACAGCGTCAGCACTGGCTTCGTTTTATGTTCGATAGCCTCCACGGTAACCTGATAGTCGCAAAAATTCGCCGAACGGGGTGTATTCTGATCCATAATAAACGCAGCGTAATTTCCTTCACTTTTTGACGGCGCCGTTCCGGTGAATAAAACCTTCCAGTACCCGCTGGGAGTTTCTACCGTCGCATCTTCTGGCAATGTGGCGATATGCCGCTCAAAAAGGGGGCCGGTCACTACGTGCACTACAGATACATCAGCCTGTTTGGCAAGTTCGCGCACCCGGTTTTCCAGTGCAGCCCATGCTCCCTGGTTCAGGGCGGATTTCTGCGGCGTAATATTCGATAAATAATTTAACGACGGCCAGTCCGAAACGCCGCCCAATCCTGCCAACGGCGCCTGGTGTCCCCTGTCGACTTTTAATAGCGTATGGGCATTTTTATAGGCCGAAGGGGCCAACGTATCCGAGGGCGGTAAATCGGGGTCCTGCGCCCAGTTCCGCGGGCGACCGCTTGCCTGGCTGGTCTTTGTCACGCTATAGGCAACCCAGTTGGCAAATTTCGTGGCGCTATTATTATTGAGCGTATAGACATGGCGATAGATTGTTTGTTGACTTCCTCCTTGAGGACAGCCAACGCTACAGTTATCAGGTTGCTGAACGAGTACGTTACGATGGGGTAACTCGGGTGCCGATGTTGTATCCTGGGGAGGATACGATGTAGTACATGCGCTTAATAATACTACGGGCAGTAATTTTAGCAGATTAATGGTTTTATTCATTTTTTCTTTCTTAATAATAACCGCCCTAATAATTCAGGTAGCAATAATTTGGTTATATTACCCTGCCAGCCGTTAGATGCGCTCATCATTAAAGACAACACTATCACGGTAAAAATTAATAACAGATAAACATCGAAGCCATCATAGAAAATGAGCTCAAAAAAATACAACGTGATATTCATATTGATACCAAAAAACATCGTATTATATGCATAATCGTGAAGCCAATAATTTCTCGCACTCAGATAGCGAATGAAAAATGGATATTCAATAATATCTGGCGCATGTTTTTTAACACCATTTTTCAACATTAAGGCAACGTATCCTCTCAATGACTCGCTGCTGGCAGGAGTTTAGTTATATTTAAAGGTTTAATAGGCACTGCGCATCATGCTGCTGTGCTTATTACTTTGTAAAAATAAGAGTATTCACTTTCATATTCAGGGGTAAAAAGTGAACAAATACAGCTATTGCGCAACGATGATTGCCGCCATACTCAGTACGACCACAATGGCCAATGCCAGTAGCCTTGCTATTTCAGTGGCGAATGATGATGCAGGTATATTTCAACCATCCTTAAATGCCCTTTATGGGCACCCGGCTGCAGACCGGGGTGATTATACTGCCGGGCTCTTTTTAGGCTACAGCCACGATCTCACTGACGCCAGTCAACTCTCTTTTCATATCGCGCAAGATATTTATTCTCCATCAGGTGCCAATAAGAGAAAGCCTGAAGCCGTCAAAGGCGACCGCGCGTTCAGCGCCTTTCTTCATACCGGACTGGAGTGGAATTCATTAGCCACCAATTGGTTACGTTATCGTTTAGGTACCGATATCGGCGTTATTGGTCCTGACGCAGGCGGTCAGGAGGTTCAGAATCGGGCGCATCGAATAATAGGCGCAGAAAAATACCCTGCCTGGCAGGATCAAATTGAAAACCGTTATGGTTATACGGCAAAAGGAATGGTCTCCCTTACGCCAGCTATTGATATTCTGGGTGTCAATGTGGGCTTCTATCCAGAAGTCTCTGCTGTCGGCGGCAATCTCTTCCAGTATTTAGGGTACGGCGCAACCGTTGCGCTGGGAAATGATAAGACCTTTAACTCTGATAATGGGTTTGGGTTACTGTCCCGCCGAGGATTAATACACACTCAAAAAGAGGGATTGATCTATAAGGTATTTGCTGGCGTTGAGCGCAGGGAAGTTGATAAAAACTACACGTTACAGGGGAAAACGCTGCAAACAAAAATGGAAACGGTGGATATTAATAAAACCGTGGATGAATATCGCGTCGGTGCTACCATCGGCTATTCTCCCGTCGCATTCTCTCTTTCTTTAAACAAAGTCACGTCGGAATTTCGCACCGGAGACGACTATTCTTATATCAACGGCGACATCACCTTCTTCTTCTGAGGCGTCACCACAGAATAACCGGGTTACGTAACGTAACCCGGCGCAATATTACATCTTATAGCCCAGCGTTACCGTAGTGCGACGATCGGTATGTTCCGGCGCTGATTCAGGCGGCTGCGAGTTCCACGTTAAATTATACCCCACCTTTAGACCAAAATGTTCGTTAATGGCGACATTGAGGGCTGTTTCCGAATTTAGTGTGGTGTCTTCTGCGCCAAATACTGACACCCCCTGTGTAAACTTAGCATTGTCAGTTAACTGCCAGGCATAGCTGCCGGAAGCATAACCCAACGGCTGCGTTTCAGTGGTATCGTCCGTATGTTCGTCATAGCGAACCCCTGGACCGAATTCAAAACGGAAGCTGTGCACTGGACCATTAAGGAACTGCCGCCCGTAACCGGCGGTCAGTACGTCGCGCTGACGATAACCGTTGAAACGGTCTGTCAGCCAACTGGCCTGGCCAAAGGTATAATCATAATCCGTCATATTAAAACGGTTACGCGCGCCTACCGCATATTTTTCTGAAGAGCGTTCATCATTAGAGGAGGTATTGCTGGCATTGCCCCATAATGACCAGGCGGTACGTTGTCCATACCAGGTCATCGCCGTGTCAGCCGTTAAGGAAGAACTTTTAGTATTGCCTGACTGAGCAAGGTAGCCCGCATTCAGATTACCTTCAAAAGGTTTTTTCGCGGTGGAGGGATCATCCATGACAGTAAAAACGGAATCATCGGCGGCGGCATACAGAGACGCGAACACGCCACCCGCCAGCATAACTACAGCGGGTACTGCCTTCAAAAGCTTCATTTATATAGAGTCCGTACAACTAAAAAAGAGACCACGACGGTCCCGGAAACTTTCATAGGGATCAATGACAAACGCCCCTGGAAAGGTAGCGAATTATAAGAAGCCCCGAATAGCATAGCAATCAATTACTATTTCATTTTTTGAATAAGAACCCTCCCGAAGCATTCATTTATTTATATAACTTTACATCGTACTTCTTTAAATAAAGATCCGGAAAATCATATTGTTAATTCCTTCACTTTCCGGGGATTAAGTGCCAGACTGAAATCAGCCTAACAGGAGGTAACGATGGTACGTATCTATACGTTGACGCTTGCGCCCTCTCTCGATAGCGCAACAATCACGCCGCAAATTTATCCCGAAGGTAAACTGCGGTGCTCCGCGCCGGTATTCGAACCCGGCGGCGGGGGTATTAATGTCGCTCGCGCCATTGCGCATCTTGGCGGCACCGCGACCGCAATTTTCCCGGCTGGCGGCGCTACCGGCGAACATCTGGTCGCACTACTGGCTGACGAAAATGTCCCCGTGTCTACCGTCGATGCGAAAGACTGGACGCGTCAGAACCTGCACGTCCACGTCGAGTCCAGCGGCGAACAGTATCGTTTTGTTATGCCCGGCGCCACGCTGGACGATGACGAATTTCGCCAGCTTGAAGAACAGGTACTGGAAATTGAATCCGGGGCAATTCTGGTTATCAGCGGCAGCCTTCCGCCCGGCGTTAAGGTCGAGAAACTCACGCAACTGATTTCCGCCGCACAGAAGCAAGGCATTCGCTGCATTATTGATAGCTCTGGCGACGCGCTCACCGCCGCGCTGGCGCTTGGCGATATCGAACTGGTGAAACCTAACCTGAAAGAATTGAGCGCGTTGGTTAATCGCGATCTGACGCAGCCTGATGATGTGCGTAAAGCGGCCCAGGAATTAGTGCAAAGCGGCAAGGCTCGCCGGGTAGTGGTCTCTCTGGGGCCGCAAGGGGCGCTGGGCATAGACAGTGAGAATTGCATCCAGGTTGTTCCTCCCCCGGTGAAAAGTCAAAGTACTGTCGGCGCAGGCGACAGTATGGTAGGCGCGATGACGTTAAAACTGGCGCAAGACGCGTCGCTGGAAGAGATGGTGCGCTTCGGTGTGGCGGCAGGCAGCGCTGCTACGCTCAATCAAGGTACGCGTCTGTGTTCTCGTGACGATACCCAAAAAATATACGCCTATCTTTCCGCGCAATAATCGTTTCCCCCTCGCCGAGGGGGATACCGGAAAATCGGTTAACGGGCGGCGCATCCGCCGCTGTTAAAAACACAGTTGCTCCCAACGAGGTGAACGATGGCCAGTGGCGATATTACCCGTTATGTTATTACCGTAACCTTCCATGAAGATTCCCTGACCGAGATTAACGAACTCAATAACCATCTGACGCGTAGCGGTTTTTTGCTGACATTAACGGACGATGAAGGGAATGTGCATGAGCTCGGCACCAATACGTTTGGCTTTGTTAGCGCTCAGAGCGCTGATGAAATCAAAGCGCTTGTCGCCGGACTTGCAAAAAGCGCGTTAGATAAGGATGTCGACATTACCGTGGCGACCTGGGAGGCGTGGAGTAAAAACGCACAATAAGTGCCATTCCCGCCGCGGCGCGTCCGCGATGTGCGTTAGTTCGTATTTTTTAACCGCATTTTTGCGCTAACCTTATGATCTGGCAGACAACGTGGGGAGAGACAATATGTGGCAAGCTATCAGTCGTCTTTTAAGCGAGCAAGTCGGTGAAGGCGAAATCGAACTGCGTAATGAACTGCCAGGCGGAGAAGTTCATGCCGCATGGCATTTACGTTATGCAGGCCATGATTTTTTCGTAAAGTGCGATGAACGAGAAATGCTTCGCGGTTTTACCGCTGAAGCCGATCAGCTGGAGCTGCTCTCCCGCAGTAAAACCGTTGTTGTGCCTAAGGTATGGGCGGTAGGTTCGGATCGGGATTACAGCTTTTTAGTCATGGACTACCTCTCGCCCCGCCCGCTGGATGCCCATAATGCGTTTATTCTTGGGCAACAGCTGGCGCGCCTGCACCAATGGAGCGATCAACCTCAATTCGGCCTCGATTTTGATAACGCGCTCTCTACCACACCGCAGCCGAATACCTGGCAACGCCGTTGGTCGACTTTTTTCGCCGAACAGCGCATTGGCTGGCAGCTTGAACTCGCCGCGGAAAAAGGCATTACCTTTGGTAATATTGACGCCATTGTTGAACATGTTCAGCAACGTCTGGCGTCGCATCAACCGCAGCCTTCTCTTTTGCATGGCGATCTATGGTCGGCGAACTGCGCGCTTGGCCCTGACGGCCCCTATATCTTCGATCCAGCCTGCTATTGGGGCGACAGAGAATGCGATCTGGCGATGCTGCCGCTGCATACCGATCAGCCACCGCAGATTTATGACGGCTATCAGTCCGTTTCGCCGCTACCGCTGGATTTTCTCGACAGGCAGCCGATTTACCAGCTCTACACCCTGCTTAATCGGGCAAGGCTGTTTGGCGGTCAGCACTTGGCTACTGCGCAAAAAGCGATGGATCGGCTGCTTGCGGTATAGGTACAGCCCATGCCGGATACGGGCTATCCGGCATTTTTCAGTTTACATGAAGCCTAACAAGGAAAAGAAAAAGTAGCCGAGCACGATAATAATGACCGGCAAAATATAGAGCGGGAAAAACTGTAAAAAGATGGTATGGTGCGGCACCACGATACGTGACTCTATCTGCTCACGCGTTAGCCCTTCCGCGCCTTTTGCTTTTTCCAGAATCAACTGATCTTCCACGCCTTCACGCAAAAAACGTGACTGGCGGCTCATTCTGGCGCCGGAATCCTGCATCGCCAGCCCGACAAAAATCAGAATAAAAATGAGCCAGAAACCGATATTCAGGCTTCCCTGAAAATTCGGCGTCGGCGAGTTGTACCAAAAAACATTCAGAAACGGCGTATTCACGCGCATCATGTCTATCATTACGTGGGTAAAATCCAGCATTACCGCATTTATCCCCTCCTGCTTTTCACTGTGCGCATACATAAATTTAAGGACTGAGATGAGCGTGGAAAGCAGTGCCGGAATAAAAATAACCCACCCAACAACTCTTTTTAGGATTGCAATGCGTCCAGCTTGTTGATACGTCATGAGTTCCCCTTGATAAAGACGCGTCGTTTTGGCCTAAGTCTACCTGTTGATTCCCGTTTTCGCCTGATCTTTAAGGGCGATATACTAAGAACATGGTCATAATGAACGCTTAATTCGTTATTTTTTAATCTCAACAGGAGAGGTTGTGATGTCAACCCCACGTCAAATTCTTGCTGCAATTTTCGATATGGATGGACTACTGATCGATTCCGAACCGCTCTGGGATCGCGCTGAACTGGACGTGATGGCAAGTTTAGGCGTAGATATTACTCGGCGCCATGAACTGCCAGACACGCTTGGGCTACGCATTGATATGGTTGTCGATCTCTGGTTTGCGCAGCAACCGTGGAGCGGCCCCGATCGCCAGGAAGTGACAAACCGTGTTATTGCCCGCGCGATTACGCTTATCGAAGAGACGCGCCCTCTTTTGCCGGGTGTGCGCGAAGCTGTGGCGCTGTGTAAAGCGCAGGGGCTATTAGTGGGGCTTGCCTCGGCATCGCCGCTGCATATGCTGGAAAAAGTGCTCACCATGTTCGAACTGCGCGACAGTTTTGACGCGCTGGCTTCTGCAGAAAAATTGCCCTACAGCAAACCGCACCCGCAGGTCTATCTGGATTGTGCGGCCAAATTAGGTGTTGATCCATTAACCTGCGTGGCGCTGGAGGATTCGGTGAATGGTCTAATCGCGGCAAAGGCGGCGCGAATGCGCGCCATTGTGGTGCCAGCAGAAGAAAACCAGCCTGATCCGCGCTTTGCGCTGGCGAATGTCAAACTTAACTCACTGACAGAGCTGACGGCGGCGCATCTACTCGGTTAAGATGTTTCCGAAACAAAGTCAACGGGCAATTAGCCGCTGAGCCAGACGGCAAGCGGCTTTGACAGAGACAAAGAGTTACAACGTCACCACTTCCGCCTACTGTATAAAAACCCTATACTGTATGAATTGACAGTTTAATGGGTTTTATCATGACGGCGGAAGGACATCTTCTTTTTTCTATAGCCAGCGCGGTTTTCGCCAAGAATGCCGAGTTAACGCCCGTCCTTGCGCACGGCGACTGGTGGCATATTATTCCTTCGGCTATTTTGACCTGTCTGCTGCCGGATATCGACCACCCCAAATCTTTTCTTGGTCAGCGCCTGAAATGGGTATCGAAACCGATCGCCCGCGCGTTCGGTCACCGGGGGTTTACCCATAGTCTGCTGGCGGTCTTTGCCCTACTGGCGACCTTTTATCTCAAGGTACCGGATACGTGGATTATCCCGGCGGATGCGCTGCAAGGCATGGTACTTGGCTATTTAAGCCATATCGTCGCGGATATGCTCACCCCCGCAGGCGTTCCCTTACTGTGGCCGTGCCGCTGGCGTTTCCGCCTGCCTATTCTGGCGCCGCGCAAAGGCAATCAACTGGAGCGATTTTTATGCATGGCGTTGTTTGCCTGGGCGGTGTGGATGCCACAGTCCATGCCGGAAAACAACGTCATACGCTGGTCTTCGCAGATGATTACTATCCTGCAAATGCAGTTCAATCGTTTTATAAATCACCAGATTGATTAGTAAATCAACGCCAAAATCATTTTTGGTATAAACCATTCCATTTGAATATAAGAGCCAGCTCACAGTTCTGCTAATCTTGCGCGAACAGAATCGCTAAAACACAGCGCTTCATAATAAAAAAATCAGGAGAACGGGGATGAATTTTCCATTAATTGCGAACATTGCGGTGTTCGTCATTCTGCTGTTTGTACTGGCGCAGGCCCGTCATAAACAGTGGAGTCTGGCTAAAAAAGTGCTTGTCGGCCTTGTGATGGGCGTGGTCTTTGGTCTGGCCCTGCACACCATTTATGGCGCTGACAGTCAGGTGTTAAAAGACTCCATTCAGTGGTTCAATATTGTCGGCAACGGCTATGTGCAATTGCTACAAATGATTGTGATGCCGCTGGTATTCGCCTCTATTTTAAGCGCCGTGGCACGACTGCATAACGCCTCTCAATTGGGGAAAATCAGTTTTCTGACTATCGGCACGCTGCTGTTTACTACCCTTATCGCAGCGCTGGTGGGCGTGCTGGTCACCAATCTGTTCGGACTGACGGCGGAAGGTCTGGTTCAGGGCGGCGCGGAAACCGCGCGTCTGAATGCCATTGAGACGAGCTATGTCGGCAAAGTGGCCGATCTCAGCGTGCCGCAACTGGTGCTGTCTTTTGTACCGAAAAATCCGTTTGCGGATCTGACTGGCGCAAATCCTACGTCTATTATCAGCGTGGTGATTTTCGCCGCATTCCTGGGCGTGGCCGCGCTTAAACTGCTGAAAGATGATGCGCCAAAAGGCGAGCGTGTGCTTGTTGCTATCGATACCCTGCAAAGCTGGGTGATGAAGCTGGTGCGTCTGGTAATGCAACTTACGCCTTACGGCGTACTGGCGCTGATGACGAAAGTGGTTGCCGGCTCTAATCTGCAGGACATCATTAAGCTTGGAAGCTTCGTGGTAGCGTCATATCTTGGTCTGGCGATAATGTTTGTGGTTCACGGCATACTATTGGGCGTGAACGGGATTAGCCCGCTGAAATATTTCCGCAAGGTGTGGCCGGTGCTGACATTTGCCTTTACCAGCCGCTCCAGCGCCGCTTCCATTCCACTCAATGTCGAAGCGCAAACCCGCCGCCTGGGCGTGCCGGAGTCCATCGCCAGCTTTGCTGCCTCTTTTGGCGCGACCATCGGCCAAAACGGTTGTGCCGGTCTTTATCCTGCGATGTTGGCGGTAATGGTTGCGCCGACGGTCGGCATCAACCCCTTAGACCCCGTATGGATAGCCACGCTGGTGGGTATCGTTACTGTAAGTTCGGCGGGTGTTGCCGGCGTTGGCGGCGGCGCGACCTTCGCCGCGCTGATTGTGCTGCCTGCCATGGGCTTACCGGTCACGCTGGTCGCGCTGTTAATCTCCGTCGAACCGTTGATTGATATGGGCCGTACCGCGCTGAACGTGAGTGGCTCAATGACCGCTGGTACGCTGACCAGCCAGTGGCTGAAGCAGACCGATAAAACCATTCTCGATAGCGAAGAAGACGCTGAACTGGCGCATCGATAATACATTATCGGGCGTTCACATCGTCTGAGACACGACGATCAGCAACTCAAAATGTCTGTCACTAAAAACGCCGGTCTCCAGTACCGGCGTTTTGTTTTTTCTTAGTCAGCGATTTCGTTTTCCTGGCGAACCTGATTCGCCCAACGTTGCGCCGATTCTGGCACGCTAAAGGCGGGCGACCGTTGAAATGACTCCCCCGTCAGAACAAAGGCAACATATTTACCGCGCAGTATCCAGACGTCGCGAAACGTATCCATTTTTATCGCATGTTCCGGCGGCGCGGGTTCAACACGCGGAATATAGCTAATAATCTGGCGATTTTGCTGGCGAAGAGGTTTCATCATTAATGCTTCACTAAAAGAGGCTAAGAGCCTATCCCATTAGGGCTATTTTACTTGCCATTTTGGTCCTGGGCAGTGCTCAAAATCCTCACGTACTACGTGTACGCTCCGGTTTTTGCGCGCTGTCCGTGTCCAAACTGGCTGCGCCAATAACGCCTACTGGGATAGGCTCTAAGGCTAAAAATCAGAAAAACACTATTTTAGCCGATCTTCGCCCCCGACGTCCTGTTCCGCGCGTGCGATTTCCCTATTGAGCCTTGTCTGCCGTTCCGCTATCCCCCGGCATAATTGCTGAAATGTTCTATAGTTAGAGTGATTTTGACTACTACCACGCCCATTTCAGTGATGAAAGCAGGAGACGAGTTCAATGTCGCATAATGAGAAATCCCCCCATCAGTCCCCCGTGCATGATACCCGTGAATCACAGCCCGGCCTGGACTCCCTGGCGCCGTCAGACGGTTCACATCGCCCCACGCCAGAACCGACACCGCCGGGTGCGCAACCAACGGCCCCCGGCAGCTTAAAAGCGCCCGAGACCGCGAATGATAAGCTCACTGCCCTCGACGCCTTTCGTAAAGGCAGCGAAAATTATGCGCTGACCACCAATCAGGGCGTGCGCATCGCCGACGATCAAAATTCTCTTCGCGCCGGCAGCCGTGGCCCTACGCTGTTGGAAGATTTTATCCTGCGCGAGAAAATTACCCACTTTGACCATGAGCGCATCCCGGAGAGGATCGTTCACGCCCGCGGATCTGCAGCGCACGGCTATTTCCAGCCATATAAAGACCTGAGCGACATCACGAAAGCCGCGTTTCTGTGCGATCCACAGAAAATTACCCCGGTCTTTGTTCGCTTTTCGACAGTACAGGGCGGCGCGGGGTCTGCTGATACCGTACGTGATATCCGCGGTTTTGCGACCAAATTTTATACCGAAGAGGGAATTTTCGATCTCGTCGGTAATAACACGCCGATCTTTTTTATCCAGGATGCGCATAAGTTTCCGGATTTTGTGCACGCCGTTAAGCCCGAACCACATTGGGCCATTCCGCAAGGACAGAGCGCGCACGACACCTTCTGGGACTATGTTTCCTTACAGCCTGAGACGCTGCACAACGTCATGTGGGCAATGTCGGATCGCGGTATTCCACGCAGTTATCGGACGATGGAAGGGTTCGGCATTCACACCTTCCGTCTGATCAATGCACAAGGGAAAGCGACCTTTGTCCGTTTCCACTGGAAACCGTTGGCGGGTAAAGCCTCGCTGGTGTGGGATGAGTCACAAAAACTGACCGGTCGCGATCCGGATTTTCACCGCCGGGATCTGTGGGAGGCCATCGAAGCGGGCGATTTCCCGGAATACGAGCTGGGCCTACAACTCATTGCCGAAGAGGATGAATTTAAATTCGATTTTGATCTGCTCGATCCGACCAAACTGATTCCGGAAGAGTTGGTGCCAGTACAACGCGTCGGCAAAATGGTGTTAAACCGTAATCCGGATAACTTTTTCGCTGAAAACGAACAGGCGGCATTTCATCCAGGACATATTGTTCCCGGCATTGATTTTACCAACGATCCGCTGTTACAGGGGCGTCTGTTCTCTTATACCGACACGCAAATCAGTCGTCTGGGCGGGCCAAACTTCCACGAAATTCCGATTAACCGCCCTACCTGCCCCTACCATAACTTCCAGCGTGACGGTATGCACCGGATGGATATCGACACCAATCCGGCGAACTATGAACCGAACTCCATTAATGACAACTGGCCGCGCGAAACGCCGCCAGCGCCAAAACGCGGCGGCTTCGAATCATACCAGGAACGCGTGGATGGCAATAAAATCCGCGAACGCAGCCCTTCTTTTGGTGAATATTACTCGCATCCTCGCCTGTTCTGGCTCAGTCAGACGCCGATAGAGCAGCAGCATATTATTGACGCGTTCAGCTTTGAGCTGGGTAAAGTAGCCCGCGCGTATATTCGGGAGCGGGTGGTCGATCAGTTAGCGCATATTGATGTCACGCTGGCTCAGGGCGTCGCGCATAATCTCGGTTTTGCACTCACCCATGAGCAAACGCAAATTGCCCCGCCTCCTGATGTCAACGGTCTGAAAAAAGATCCGGCGCTCAGCCTGTATGCGGTGCCGGACGGCGATGTTAAAGGCCGAGTGGTCGCTATTCTGCTGAACGACAAGGTTAACGCCGCCGAACTGTTGACCATTTTGCAGGCTTTAAAAGCCAAAGGCGTCCACGCAAAACTGCTCTATTCACGGATGGGTGAAGTAACGGCTGATGACGGTTCAACATTAACTATTGCGGCAACCTTTGCCGGCGCGCCGTCGCTAACGGTCGATGCGGTAATAGTACCGTGCGGCAATATTGCCGATATCGAGAGTTGCGGCGATGCCCGTTACTACCTTCTGGAAGCCTACAAACATCTGAAGCCCATCGCACTGGCAGGCGACGCCCGACGGTTTAAGGCGCTTTTAAACATTGATAGCCAGGGGGAAGAAGGACTTGTTGAGGCAGATAACGTTGACCACCACTTTATGGACACTCTGCTGACGCTGATGGCGGCACACCGTGTCTGGTCGCGTGCGGGGAAAATTAACGCGATTCCTGCATAAACGGCAAAAAATGCGGCGCATTCCTGCGCCGCAAACTCAGGAGCTAAATATCAAGAAAACTGCCAGGACGATATCCACGTTCCGCAATCGCTGCCTTGAGTGACGCAGACGTCAATACCTCCAGTTCAGTTAAGCGGGGGTAACAATAGGCGCTCTGGCGAATAATGTTGTCCACAAACGCCGGATGACACATCACCTCCAGAGAGGCCTCTCCTCGATGCGCCGAGGCATCCAGAATGCGTAAAAAGCACGCTTCGGTGATCTCCTCGCCGTAAAATTCACTACTAAATCCTTGAGTGCTGCGCAAATCCGACGGCAGATCGTCGGCGTTCAACACCGTCTGGCGGTCAATACGTAACGCAATCCCGCGCTGCGCCGCAAAGCGGGCGACGATGGGGAAAATTTGCGGGAACATATGCACATGATGGTGACTGTCGAGATGCGTTGGCTCGCGGCCAAATACGTCGATGAAACGCTGATACTGACACGCCAGTTCATGCGCAATTTCATCCAGCGGAAGCGTATCCTCCTCCGCCATTTGCCAGATCCATTTCCCCAACAGGCCGTCTCGCGTCAGGCCCGGCATCTCTGACACCGGTTTGCCTAACGTCAAAACAAAATGCATTCCCACCCCAAGCGCAGGCAGCTCGCGGCTAAGCTGCGCCGCATGGTCAATAGCCTCGCCATTGACCAGCGCCGTCGTGGAGGTCACAACGCCGTTGCGATATGCTTCAACAATGCCGTAATTTTGCCCTTTACTCAGGCCAAAATCATCGGCATTCACAATCAACACGCGTTCCATAGCCTACCTCTGTCAGTGGTGCTTACCTTTAAGCGCTTCGATGCAAGCGGCAAAATTAGGCAGCCATTTTTCATGCGCCAGAATGAGCTCACGCGCCAGGACTTCTGCGTCGCGGTCGGAATGCACCAGCGGACTCAGGTTAAGCGCCAGCAGCACATCATTAAAGTTTCCGCTCAGCGCCGCATTGCTGGCCGCGACCTCAAATCCTTTAATCGTGTGGATAAGCCCCAGCACTTTTTCGTCAAAACGGGTGATACGCGGATGCGGCGTCGCGCCATTGCGTCCCAGAATGCAGGTCATTTCCACCGCCCAGTCCGCCGGGATATTCTCGACATGCCCATGATGTGGAATATTAACGTAATGCTCAGTCTGCTTGTCATTATAAATAGCGTTAATGACTTCACAAGCGGCATCGGAATAATAAGCGCCGCCGCGTTGCTCAAGCTCTTTCGGCTTCACGTTTAGCTCAGGATTTTTGTACAAGTCGAAGAGTTGTTTCTCCACTTTTTGTACGACCTGAGCGCGCGCGCCGCCTTTGTAATATTCGCCCATTTCAATCGCCAGCATCTCTTTTTGCTTGAAGTAATACAACAAATAAGAGCACGGCAGCATGTTCAGCGAGCGAATCAATCCTTCACTAAACGGCAGATCAAAGATATTTTTTACGGTTGACGCTTTCAACTGACCGGACGCCACGCCATCCAGTAATTCTGCGAACCGTGAGGTGCCATTCACCAGCACGTCTTTAATAAAGACCATATGGTTTAGACCAAACAGGTCAATGGAGAGATCGTCATTCTCATTCAGCGCCAGCACGTCATGAATAAACATTTTCATGCCGACAGGAATATTACATACGCCAATGAACTTTTTAAAGTTGGTATGACGATAAACCGCTTCCGTCACCATCCCTGCCGGATTAGTAAAGTTAATGACCCACGCATTCGGACATAATTCTTCAACATCCTTAATGATGTCAAAAATAACCGGAATGGTACGCAACCCTTTAAATAAACCGCCAGCGCCGTTGGTTTCTTGCCCCAGATAGCCGTGACTAAGTGGGATACGCTCGTCCAGTTCACGGGCTTTGAGTTGACCAACGCGTAGCTGGGTAGTAACAAAATTAGCGTCTTTCAGCGCTTCCCGGCGATCCAGCGTTTTATACAATTTTAGCGGAACGCCTGCTTTATCAATCATTCGCTGGCAGAGATCATAAATAATGCCCAGCTTCTCTTTCCCGTCTTCAACGTCAACCAGCCATAATTCAGTGACAGGTAATTCATGGTAGCGTTTAATAAAGCCTTCAAGTAATTCAGGGGTGTAGCTGCTCCCGCCACCAATAGTGACGACTTTTAATTTCTGGCTCATAATATCTCCCTTCAGTGTATGGCACTGATATGTATTACGCTATGCCCGCTCGTAAGAAATAGCGTGACGTTCCCCGCGCTATTGGGGCAAGCGTGAAATGTAATTAATCGAGCAATGCAAACCGTTACTCATTAATTTCCGTCAATCGCTTCCGATAACTATTCGGCGTGAATGAGGTCATCTTCTTAAACGTTTTAATAAACAGACTTGGACTGCTATACCCGGCTTCATAAGCAATATCCGTAACCGAATAGTTGGTCATTTCCAACTGTTTCTTGGCAAAATTAATGCGAATCTCATTAATGATTTGCATCGGCGTTTTGCTGTAATAACGTCGGGTGGCGCGCGTCAGATACTCCTGGGATTTTGCCGACAGGCGCACCATATTTTCCAGCGCATGTTCGCCAAACTGCGTTTTATCATGCATTATCTCCACGGTTGCTTTCAGCCATTGTGGAATATCATCATAAACCTGCTCTTCGCGGTAATGACGTAAGCGGTTTATAATATAAAATGTCACCACTTCGATAAATTCGTCGAGCCCATTGCCGCGAAAATTCAACGACGCAATCACTGTTTCAATATAGGTAAGGAAGGTGCTATTCGCCCTGTATACCTGCGATGCCACAAAACAAAACGGCAGTAACGGAAGATAATGCTGTTCAAAAAAACGTTTACTAATTCCTACGTTCAGAATACGCGTTGCGCCAAACTCATAGAAACTTTGGTGATTCGACCCCACCGGGATAAAAACAAAATCTCCACGTTCCAGCAGCACACGCTTCCCGTTAATCTCCTGGTAATAACGTCCGGTTAATACCAGGGTAAATTCATAGTAGTCGTGCTGATGCAGCCCGGTGACGCTTTCCGTCTTGTTATAGATAAACACATGGAAATTTTTGCCATTAAAGAGCTGCTGCTCATAAACCGTTTTGATTTCCGTTGCGTTAACCTGTAGCTGCATCATCCGCCCCCTGTTATTTCAGTTTCTCATGGAGCTCAATCAACTCGGCGATCAGTTCACGAGCCAGCATTGATGTCATCAAATGATCCTGAGCGTGAACCAGGACCAGACTGACTTTCATTTTGCCTTCGCCCTGATCGCCTTCGATGAGTTTTGTCTGCACAAGATGCGCTTCATTGAGCGCTATGCGCGACTGGTCCATCATCGCTTTCGCCGCCTCAAAATCGCCTTCTTTCGCTTTTCTGAGCGCGCCATATGCCAGGCTGCGCGCCTGACCAGAATTGATGATAAGCCCCATAACGACTTCTTCGAGTTCCTCAGCCGCTGTCTGGTTATCTACAACATTTTCAAGATCAAACATAGTCTTTCCTCTGATTCAGCCCGGCATGGCATCCCATGCCGGCGCGGAGTTTAGAATTTCAGTGCGTTAGCGATATCTTCTTCGCTTTCTTCCTGCTCGATGGCGTTCTGCGCTTTGTTAGCCACCACCACGAAGGGGAGATAAATCAGGGTAGCGACCGCCAGGTTAAATAGCGCAACCAGCAACGCGGCGACACTGCCGTTGGTGTTAAAGAACGCCCCCAACCCGGTTGGCATGGTCCACGGCGCAATATTGGTAATCGGCGGAATAATACCCAAATAGTAAGCCACCAGCGTAATCGCCGCCAGAATCGGCTGAACCAGAATGAAGGGGATAAACATCACCGGGTTCATAATAATCGGCAGGCCAAACAGGATGGGTTCGTTAATCTGGAAGATACCTGACGGCAGCGCCAGTTTTGCCACCTGGCGATAGTCCGCGCGACGGGATGCCAGGAAGATAGCGATGATCAGACCCAGCGTTGCGCCGCTACCACCGAGGAAGATATAAGAATCCAGCATCGGTTTCGCCCAGATATGGAACGTTTTACCGGCTTCCAGTGCCGCATCGACGGAGCCATACTGCTGGTAAATAGAGATGTTTTCCAGCGCCCAGGGCGTCATGATGCCGCTATCCAGCGCGGTCAGCGCCAGCGAACCATGAATACCAAAGAACCACAGCAGCGGTACAAAAATGACATATGCCCACCCTACCACGCTACCCAGCGATGCCAGCGGCGTAGAGATAGTGTCCATAATAATCTGATGGAAGTTAGAACCGTAATTAGACAGCGCCCAGGCAATAATCCCCATAATAGAGAGAATAATAAAGCCGGGAATTAATGCTGAGAATGAACGAGACACCGAAGCCGGTACGCTGTCCGGTAGCTTAATCACCCAGTTGCGCCGGACAATAAATGTAAACATCTCCGCGACCACCAGGCCAATAATAATACCGGAGATAATATTCGCGCCGCCCAGCCAGTTAGCGCCTACGGCATAGGCCTCGCCGACACTATACGGCGTTACGGTCATAAATGCCGCCACGGAAAGCAATCCGGCGGCCAGCGCATCAACCTTGCGCTCTTCCGCCAGCGCCATGCCGATAAAAAATGGCGCCATGAGCGACATAATGCCCAATGTGCCGTTATAGACGTTCCCGCCGATGCCTTTCAATCCATTAAGTGTTTCAATGGTTGAGGCATCAAGCCGAATGCCCATGGAATAAAAAAACGACCCCTCCCCAAAGCTCAGGAAAACGTTATTAATTAATACAAACATCGCCCCCGCAAGGGTTAATGGCATTAAACGAATAAAGCCGTTCTTGATTGCATTAACGTGTGGCTGCTTTCCTATTTTTACAGCAAAAGGAAGGAGTACCTTTTCAAGTGAAGCAATAACGTTACTCATAGAAAAATACCCTTAAATACCGCAATAAAATATTGCGGTTAGTGTATGAAATAACTCTTTGACGGGAAAAATTAAAAAATAATTAATTCGCGGCGGCTTTTTTAATTGCCGCTACCGCAGCTTTAAGCACGCCTAAGCCATCTACCTTGCCGTACAACATTGAATCAATGACTTCTACCGGTTTACCGGGTAATAAACGCTGAATTTCGGGGAGCATATAAGCAATTTGCGGGCCTAATAACACGACGTCCGCTGCCGGGCCTTTTTCACCGGCCAGGGTTTCAGGGAATGCTTCAATAATCACCGGCACTTCATATTTTTCAGCCTGAGCGCGCATTTTTGATACCAGTAACGATGTTGACATGCCCGCAGAACAAAACAGATAAATGTGTTTCTTTTCCATAAAAACCTTCCTCATGTGCGATTATCTGTCAACCAGATACGCCACAAGCCTCAACCTGCATCCATACTCTGGGCGACTTGCGTAACCGGATTTACTTTTTTAGGTGGCTGAAATGAGTATACGGGATCGGACCGCCGGATGGTATTTCCTTGACCCACTAAATTGTCTCTCATTGACCTAGCGTTATGACCCCCCTCACATTTCGGGCAAATAATTCGCGATAATAAATAAGGTTATGGCAGGCACAAAAAAACCGGCTCGCAGGCCGGTTTCCTTGAATGTTCAGGCAATGTACAGTTGTTACTGCTTCGGCGCCTGTGGGTCAGTGTCGTACTCCGCACAGGTCTGGTAGCCGGAGTTAATCACGTGCCCGGTATCATCCAGCGCAACAAAGTAGGTTTCCGCTTTACCATCACGTTGACCCAGGATGTAGGTCTGACAGGTACCGCGCGCATGAATCATACTCACTTCAGATGACGGTTTGCCCGCAATCTGCGCAACTTGCGCCCTGCTCATTCCTTTTTTAACATCTTTAACGACAGGCTCAACAAATTGGTCTTTTGTACGATCATACGCCGTACAGCCTGCCAGCATAGTCATTACCGCCGCTGCGCTTAAAATTCCTGCTACGTTCTTGTTCATTTTCCGTCCTCTTGTTTATCAGCGTGTTATGTAAGCCTGGAATACATCAGAATATTTTTCAAGCCGCGACCCGCCACAAAAAGTCTTTCGGAAAATTCTCTAACGCAGCGACATGTTGTTTTAAACACCGCTTAGCCCGCCAAACCTTGTTGTTTCAGCGGCGAAGGGTTAGCTTTAACAGGGTAAAGATTCATTTTTTTAATGTCGAAGGGGGTTAAATGACTCTGCAGCAAGAGATAATCCAGGCGCTTGGCGCGAAACCGCATATCAACCCTGAAGAAGAAATTCGCCGCAGCGTGGATTTTCTTAAAGCGTACCTGAAAACCTATCCCTTTTTGAAATCGCTGGTGTTAGGCATCAGCGGCGGGCAGGATTCGACGCTGGCCGGGAAACTCAGCCAGATGGCTATCGCCGAATTGCGAGAAGAGACCGGTGATAATGCGCTGCAGTTTATCGCCGTTCGTCTGCCTTATGGCGTACAGGCCGATGAACAGGATTGCCAGGACGCTATTGCTTTTATTCAGCCGGACAGAGTACTCACCGTCAATATTAAAGGCGCCGTCCTCGCCAGCGAACAGGCGCTGCGCGAAGCGGGAATTGAGCTGAGCGATTTTGTTCGCGGCAATGAAAAAGCGCGTGAGCGAATGAAAGCGCAATATAGCATCGCCGGTATGACTCACGGCGTCGTGGTAGGCACCGACCATGCGGCGGAAGCGATAACCGGGTTCTTCACCAAATATGGCGACGGCGGTACCGATATTAACCCGCTTCATCGCCTTAACAAACGCCAGGGCAAACAGCTTCTCGCAGCGCTGGGCTGTCCTGAGCATCTGTATAAAAAAGTCCCCACTGCCGATTTGGAAGACGACCGCCCTTCACTGCCTGATGAAGCCGCGCTGGGCGTAACGTATGACAATATTGACGATTACCTGGAAGGCAAAACGCTTGACCCCGCCATCGCTAAAACTATCGAAGGCTGGTATGTAAAAACTGAACATAAGCGCCGTTTACCGATTACGGTATTCGACGACTTTTGGAAAAAGTAAGCGTACTTCTACTGTTGTGCCGGATATCGCTCGTCTATCCGGCCTCCTCTCTTCCCAGCCTCTTTTTTAATCACCCATCCGCTGTTATACTGGATGAATAACCAGTTAACGGAGATCACTGTGGTACGGCGTCAATCAGCCCCCCGCCTTGAGTTTGAAGCGGCGGCCATTTACGAATATCCAGAACATTTACGTCCTTTCCTCAGCGAATTGCCAGCCTTACCGGGCGTCTATGTATTTCATAGCGAAAGCGATACGCTGCCGCTTTATATCGGTAAAAGCGTGAATATTCGCAGCCGGGTGCTTTCACATCTGCGAACGCCTGACGAGGCCACTATGCTGCGACAGGCGCGGCGGATAAGCTGGATCTGCACCGCTGGGGAAATGGGCGCGTTGCTGCTGGAGGCACGGCTGATCAAAGAACAACAGCCGCTGTTTAACAAGCGGTTACGTCGTAATCGCCAGCTTTGCTCGCTACAGTTGAGCGAACAAAAGATTGAGGTCGTTTCCGCCCGCAGCGTCGATTTTTCCCATGAGCCAAACCTGTTTGGCCTCTTCGCCAACCGTCGGGCGGCGCTGCAAAGCTTACAGAACCTCGCCGATGAACAAAAATTGTGTTATGGCCTGCTGGGGCTTGAACCGGTAAGCCGTGGGCGCGCCTGTTTTCGTTTCGCTCTGAAGCGCTGCGCTGGCGCGTGCTGTGGGCAAGAAACCCCGCAGGCGCATTTTCTTCGTCTGCAGGCCTCGCTGGAACGGTTACGTGTGGTTTGCTGGCCCTGGAAAGGCGCTATCGCGTTAAAAGAAAGCCGCCCACAAATGACCCAGTTCCACATTATCAACAACTGGTTATGGCTGGGGGCGGTCCCCTCGCTGGATGAGGCCGCCACGCTGGTGCGCACCCCTGCGGGCTTTGATCAGGACGGCTATAAAATTCTCTGTAAACCGTTAATGTCAGGTCAATATGAGATCATTGAACTGCACACCGACTGTCGTCGGTCATAAAGAAAACCGCCGATCCTGTCCACCTCAACGATTGTGTTGTCGACAAGACCGGCGGTCTTAAATTATGCGGAAAGTTATTCTGCCGCAGCAGGCATTTTACCTTCTTGCGCCGGGCGTTCTGTCAGACGCTTCTCAAAATTAGCGTTATATTGCTTTTTCTGCTCCGGCGTCAGAACGTTATAAATTTTATTCTGGGTTTCCATATGCGCCAGCATATTGGCCTTGCGCTGCGCTTCCATTTTCGTAATTTGCGCTTCGGCTTTGGCTTTATCGAAGGTATCGCTGGCAATAATATCATGCATGGCGCGACGCTCTTCCAGCGGCGGACGTTTCATTTGCTCGCGCTGCGCTCTCATAATGTCGCGAATTTGTTGCTTCTGCGCGTCCGTCAGGTTCAGGTTTTTAAACATCATATCGTGATGTGGGCCAAATTTACCTTTATGCTGCATCATTGGCTTCGCATCCGCTGGCGCGGCGGTGGTAGTCTCAGCGGCATGAGCCAGATTCGCAGCACCCATCGCCAGGGTAGAGGCAACAAATAGAGCAGTCAGTTTACGCATATTTCCATCCTTCCTTTCAGTTATTTTTACGGCATATTTAAAACAGCGCCGTGTTGTCGTGATTAACTTTAACCGTCTTAGCGTCAATTAGTCAGAACAACGGTAAAACAATGAAAGTATAAAAAACACTTTTTCGCCAATTGTGAAGAAAAAAAGAATAAATTGCGCAGAGTTGAAAGAGAAATATACAACAGCATGATATAGCAGAAATTATGCAGAACTATAACGCAGCAACGCTTATTAATAAAGCAATTCTCCAGGAATAATCCGTAATAGCATGAAACTGTATCCCAAATCATCCCTGTAACCCTAACGTGAGCTTACAGGGACGTTTATCAGGGCAGTCTTTCCAGCATTAATCCAGCCCGCAATCCGCAGGCGACAGCGGGGTTAGGAAAGAGAACATATTCAACGTCATGCGTCACCGTCACACGCTTATCCCCCTCCTCGGCCAGCAACGTTCCCTTTGCAAAGGCAGTAAAATTCAGCGTTTGCGCATCCATATAAAGCGCGAACTTGTCGCTGTGACGCGTGATTTGCGACACCACCCGATAGCGTAGCGGCGGCGAAGACGAGGTTGACGTTTCGACACCGCTCAGCAGCGCCGACAACGCCTGCGAGGTTACGCTGAACTGCGTCAGATCGTTTTGCCCAAACGGCAACGCCTTTCCCAACTCCAGGGTGCAGGAAAGCGCGCCGAAATGTTCAGAGCTAAAGTGCGTAAACGTACCGCCTGGCGCCTGATGAAATACCAACGCCTCCAGTCCTGCCGCGCCCAGCCACGCCAGAAAACCTGTCTCCCACGGGCGGTCGCGCTGCGGCAATACGCCAAAACGCAAATGATGCGAGCCACGAATGGCGGTATGCAGATCCAGATGCCAGCGTACCCGCGCATGGCCAGATGAAAAGAAGGTCTCCAGACTGAGCTCCAGCTCACGCGCCCGCCGCGTTTCATCGCTTTCGGCAAAGGACTGCCAACGCCCGCCAAACATACGGTTCATATCGCTGTGACAATAGCGTATTCCCGCCGCCAGCGCCTGCGGATTGCCGAGTACCACCAGCACTCGCCACGTTAACGTCAAGCTGCCTGAATACAGCGCCGACAGCAGCTTATCCAGCATCTCGACCGGCGCGGTTTCATTGCCGTGTATCCCCGCAGAAAGAATTAACGCGCGGTCGACCGGCGCATCGGGCGTGAGTTCAAGCAGACCATGACCTAACCAGCGCCAGCGAAAACCCGCGCTCTTCCCCTGCGTCACCCGTGGTGTCGTGCCGCTTAGCGTCAACGCCAGAAAGTTATCCATCAGCCGCCCCCGTTTGCTGGAAAGGATAAACCGACCCCAAATCCAGCAGACGCGTTAACACATCCAGCGCCTCCCGGCCTTCTCGCAATAATAACGGATCGGCCAGATCGGCAGCGGTCAGGCGATCGCGATAATAACGATCCGCCCACGCGTTAAGGGCCGTAAACAGAGCGTCATTCATCATTACCGCTGGATTCACCGCCCTTCGTTCTTCTTCTGTTAACACCACGCGTAATCGCAGACAGGCCGGGCCGCCGCCGTTGGCCATACTTTCTCGCAAATCAAACACCTGCATCGCGCTGATGGGGTTATCCTCCGCCACCAGCTTATTCAGATAGCGCCAGACGCCGACATGGTCCTGACATTCCCGCGGCAACACTAACAGCATTGAGCCGTCGTTACGGCTTAGCAACTGACTATTAAACAGGTAGGTCGCCACAGCATCTGATACAGAAACCTCGCCGGCGGGCACCTCTATCGCCATAAAACCGTCAACGCGCGTACGCAACTGATTAATGAGCACTTTCTGCCGGGCAAACGCCGCTTCGTGACAAAACAATACCTGTCGATTCGAAACGGCGATCACATCATTATGGAATACGCCTTGATCGATGACCTCCGGGTTTTGCTGAGCGAAGATAACCTGTTGCGGATTCACCTGATTAAGACGCGCCACGGCCTCGCTAGCTTCGCGGCTCTGGCGCGCCGGATAACGAGCGGGTCGTATTTCATTCTCCTCTTCGCGCCCATAGATAAAAAGCTGCACGCCTGCCGAACCATACTCGCCGCCAAGACGGTTATGATTCGCCGCGCCTTCATCTCCCAATAATGCGACCTGCGGTAACGCGCTATGCACTGAAAACTGACTTTCATCGCGAAATATGGCGCGTAGCAGCGCTTCGGTAACAGGCGCCTCAAGAGCGCGATGAAATTTATTGTTTAAATTCGCCACCGTCAGGTGAACTTTCCCGTCCAGCGCGTCTGCCGATGGGCAAACCGTCGCCGCATTCGCAACCCACATTGGCGACGCGGAACTCACGCTGGAAAGCCAGCGTGGCGCCTGACGCGCAACCTTATCCAGAATCTGCTCATCGCTACCCGTGAAGCCGAGCTGACGCAACGCCGGAATAAAAGGCCGCTCATGCGGCGGGATCACCGCCTGGGGAAAGCCGGCATCCGCCAGAGCTTTCATCTTTAGCAACCCCTGCTTTACCGCCAGACGAGGATTCGACACCTGAAAACGGTGGCGGGTCGATGCCTCATTGCCGAAGGATAGCCCGGCATAATGGTGCGTAAGCCCCACCAGCCCGTCAAAATTAACTTCATGCGCCGTCATACCGCCTCCCTGCGAGAAAAGTCGAGGCCGGGGCTTAATGTCGCAGGCAACGTCAGTTCGGGAGATTCCAGACTGGCCATCGGCCAGGCGCAATAATCGGCGGCATACCAGGCGCTGGGCCGATGGTTGCCAGACGCGCCGACACCACCAAACGGCGCAGTACTCGCTGCCCCGGTGAGCGGTTTATTCCAGTTAACGATCCCTGCCCGCGCCTCCAGCAAGAGCTGTTCGAACTGCGCGCGATCCGTCGACACCAGCCCACACGACAGACCAAAACGGGTATTATTCGCCAGACGAATCGCCTCATCGAAATGCGCATAACGCCAGACGTTCAGCAGCGGACCAAACACCTCTTCATCCGGCACATCCGCGACGCCCGTCAGCTCAATGATGCCAGGCGTCAGCAGAGAGGTTCCCTCTTTGACCTTCCGCGGCGCCAGTAACGTGCGCCCGCCTAATGCCTCTCGTTGACGCCAGGCCTCCATCACATGCTGTGCCGCCTGCGCTGAAATCAGTCCGCCGATAAACGGCTGCGGATCGTCGTCCCATCTGCCGGGCTGCAGACGTCCGGCAACGTCAACCAGCCGCGCCAGAAATGCATCTCCCTGCGCACCCTGTTTTACCAGAAGGCGTCGCGCGCAGGTACAGCGCTGTCCGGCGGTAATAAACGCCGATTGCAGCGTCAGATGTACCGCCGCATCTATATTTGCCACATCCTCAATAATGAGCGGGTTGTTTCCGCCCATTTCAAGAGCCAGGATTTTTTCCGGCTGGCCGGATAGCTGGCGATGAAGCTGATATCCGGTACTGGCGCTGCCGGTAAACAGCAGTCCGTCGAGATCGTCGAGCGAACTTAGCGCTTGTCCGGTCTCCCGGCCGCCCTGCACCAGATTAAGAACGCCTGCCGGTAGCCCCGCCCGTTCCCAGAGTTTTATTACCGTTTCCCCGGTCCATGGCGTTAGCTCGCTAGGTTTGAAGATCAGCGCATTGCCTGCCAGCAACGCGGGCACAATATGGCCATTCGGTAAATGGCCGGGAAAGTTATAAGGGCCGAATACCGCCAGCACACCGTGAGGACGATGGCGCAACGTCGCGGCGCCATCGACAAGTTCGCTTTTTTGTGCGCCTGTTCTGGCGTGGTAAGCCTTAATCGAGATGGCAATCTTATTGATCATCGCCGTCACTTCCGTCGCCGCCTCCCAGCGCGGTTTACCGGTTTCACGTGCGATGACCTCCGTGAGCTCGGCTTTATGCGCCTCCAGCAGGGCGGCAAATTTCTCTACGATAGCCTGTCGTGCGGCAAAAGGCTGTCTGGCCCAACGAGGAAACGCCGCGCGCGCCGCCTGACAGGCCTCGGCGACCTGTGCCGCATTAGCGTCATTCCCCTGCCAAAGTATCTCCGCGCTCACCGGGTTCGTTTTGCGGCGGCGTTCGCCCTGACCGGTTATCCAGTCGCCGTTTATCCATAGCGTCATACGGTTTTCTCCTCAGCGCAAAGGCGTACCAGCCGAACGTGGTCGCCCGCGCGACATTTCAGCGCATCCAACTGCGCGGCGGTAAGTACAAGCCGTGAAGTCTGCGGATCGGCACGCACCAGCGCGGCCCGAAAGTGGTGATAGTTTTCATTGGCGACCAGACATGCCGGATAGTCGCCAGGCGCGGGTTGCCCTTCCGCGACTTCCACCAGTCGGCTTTTACGAATGGCCCGCACGCGGTCAATATCACACTCCAGCGTCGGCCCACCGTCGAAGATGTCGATATAGTGGCGATAGCGAAAACCTTCCTTTTCCAGCACCGCGCGGGCTGGCGCCGTTTGCGGGTGGACTTCGCCAATCACGGCCTGTGCCTCTTCAGATAAGAAGTGGGTATAAATAGGATGTTTGGGCATCAGCTCGGCGATAAACGCTTTTTGCCCGGTACCGCATAAAAAATCCGCCCGGCTGAAATCCATAGAAAAAAAGCGTTTGCCGAGACTTTGCCAGAAGGGAGAATAACCGTGCTCGTCAATGACGCCGCGCATTTCCGCCACCACTTTCTCATTGAATTTATCGCGAAACGCGGCCATAAACATAAAGCGCGATTTTGACAACAGGTAGCCGTTACCCTCTTTACGCCATTCGGGATCGAGAAACAGCGTGCAAAGCTCACTGCTGCCAGTGTGATCATTACTCAGGAATAATGTTGGCAACGCGTTATATACATTCAGCTCTTTGGAGGCATGAACCAGCGTACCGACACGATAGTTATACCAGGGGTCGTTAAGGCCGACCGCGACCTCAATGGCGCAGATCCCGCCGACCTCACCCGTTTCACTGTCTTCGAGAACGAATACATACCCTTGTTCGCCTTTTGGCAGCTCGCCGGACCAGGTTTTTAGCGCGCGTTCAATGCGGGCCGCCAGCGTCGCTTCATTTGCCGGTAGCGAGGTTAAGCCGCCGCCCGTTTTGCCTGCAAGCTGCATCAGCGCGGCGATATCCGCATGTTCGACAGGACGAATCACCCGCATGATGCGCCTCCCGTCTGAAGGCGTTCGCACGCCATGGCAAAACGATCAAGCCCGGTGGCTATCTCCTCGTCGCTCACATTTAACGCTGGCGCAAAACGCACCACGTCGCCACCGGCAATGAGCACCATCACGCCTGCTTTTGCCGCTTCCTGGGCGATGAGTTTGGCTTTTCCGGCAAACTCCGTCTGTAGCACACAGCCAAGCAGTAGCCCCAGCCCGCGAATTTCACTGAACATGCCAAAACGCACATTAAGGGTATTTAGACGCTCAATAAACGCATCGTGGCGCTGTCTGACGCCGTTTTGCATCTCCGGCGTATTGATGATATCCAGTACTTTTCCGGCAACTGCCGTCGCCAGCGGATTACCGCCGTAGGTGGTGCCATGCGTGCCTGGCGTCATGACGCTGGCATAGTCTTGCGTGGTCAGCATCGCGCCGATCGGGAAGCCGCCACCCAACGCTTTAGCGGTCGTCAGGATATCGGGCGTAACGCCATAATGCATATATGCATACAGTTCGCCGGTACGTCCGACGCCCGTCTGCACCTCATCAAAAATCAGTAACGCCTGATGCCGGTCGCACAATTCACGCAGCCCCTGCAAAAAAGCTTTCGTGGCGGGGATCACGCCGCCCTCGCCCTGCACCGGTTCTACGATCACGGCGCAGGTATTGTCATCAATGAGCGCGCTGGCGGAGTTCAGATCGTTATAGGCTGCATGACGAATATCCGGCGGCAGCGGCGCAAAGTCCTGTGAATAGGTGGGTTGACCGCCAGCGCTGACGGTAAAGAGCGTGCGGCCATGGAACGCGTTTTTAAAGGCCACAATGCCGCTTTTATGGTTGCCGACACGATCGTGGGCATATTTGCGCGCCAGTTTTAATGCAGCTTCATTTGCTTCAGCGCCTGAATTACAAAAGAAAACGCGTTCGGCGAAGGTCGCGTCGATCAGTTTTTTCGCCAGTCGCAGCGCCGGTTCATTGGTGTAACCGTTCCCGGTATGCCAGAAGCGATTCGCCTGTTCATTTAACGCCTCGCGCAGCGCCGGATGCGCATGTCCCAATGCGTTGACCGCGATCCCGCCAGCAAAATCAATGTACTCTTTCCCCTGCTGATCCCACAGGCGTGAGCCTTCTCCGCGTACAGGAATAAAAGGCGCGGGAACATATACCGGCACCATCCATTCATCAAAGTTTTCGCGCGTAACTGACAGAGACATAGCGACCTCTTTTGGTAAAAATAAAGTTATTTATATGTTAATTAATATAAGTGTTTGCGCTGTAAATGTAGATTGCAGCATTCGTGCCAGCCAGCGTTAACATTGCATAAACAGAAGTGATAAACGGTAAATCAATGGGTTACAGCGTAGCGATATTCACTTTTACTGCATGAAAAGTGAATATTTCCGCATAATCGGTGGCTAAAAAGAGGAAAAAGCGAAATATTATTCAGTTGCCAAATATAATTCTGGAATTGTGATCTTATACGAAATTTACTGGAAATTACCGCCCCGTTCTGGCGCATCTGCACGCAAACCGTGCCATTTTCGCGCTATAGAAAACACCATACGCTTCCATTGGCCGAATCTGACGATGAGTGGCAGTCACCCGGTAAAATTTCTGTTACCATCCCAACACGATTCACCTTGCAAAGTGGCAGTGACTATGAAATTTGTCTCTTTTAATATCAACGGCCTGCGCGCCCGTCCCCATCAGCTTGAAGCGATTGTCGAAAAACACCAGCCCGATGTGATCGGTCTACAGGAGACAAAAGTCCACGACGAAATGTTCCCGCTCGAAGAGGTCGCGAAGCTGGGCTATAACGTTTTCTATCATGGACAAAAGGGCCATTACGGCGTCGCGCTGCTAACAAAAGCCACGCCCATTTCCGTCAGACGCGGTTTCCCGGATGATGGCGAAGAGGCGCAACGCCGCATTATCATGGCGGAAATCCCCTCGCCGCTGGGTAATATCACCGTCATTAACGGCTATTTCCCGCAGGGGGAAAGCCGGGATCATCCGTTGAAGTTCCCCGCGAAAGCGCAGTTTTATCAGAACTTGCAAAACTATCTTGAAACGGAACTCAAGTGCGATAATCCGGTATTAATTATGGGCGACATGAATATCAGCCCGACCGATCTGGATATTGGCATCGGCGAAGAAAACCGCAAACGCTGGCTGCGTACCGGTAAATGCTCCTTCCTGCCGGAGGAGCGTGAATGGATGTCACGGTTACTGAAGTGGGGATTAGTGGACACGTTCCGTCAGGCGAATCCGCAAACGATGGATAAATTTTCGTGGTTTGATTACCGCTCAAAAGGTTTCGTGGATAATCGCGGACTGCGCATTGACCTCTTGCTGGCAAGCGCTCCGCTGGCGGAACGTTGCGCAGAAACCGGTATAGACTACGACATTCGCAGTATGGAAAAACCCTCCGACCATGCGCCGGTCTGGGCGACGTTTCGTGTTTGATTCCGCTTTCTGATTAACCGTAAGGCCGGGATAGCGCGACGCTTCCCGGCAGGAATAACGACCTTAACGACAATGATAAAAAAACTCGATGTTGTTGCCGCCATCATTGAACGCGACGGCAAAATACTGCTGGCCCAGCGCCCAGTTCATGCGGATCAAGCCGGTTTATGGGAGTTTGCCGGCGGTAAAGTCGAACCCGGCGAAACCCAACCGCAGGCGCTTATCCGCGAGCTACGCGAAGAGTTAGGGATTGACGCCACGCCCGGCGTCTATATCGCCAGCCATCAACGCGACGTGTCTGGCCGACGAATACATTTGCACGCCTGGCATGTGCCTGCGTTTAACGGTCTGATACGTGCGCTGGAACATCAGGCATTAGCCTGGTGTACGCCGGAAGAGGCGCTGGAGTACCCCCTCGCCCCGGCGGATATTCCGCTATTGCAGGCGTTTATGGCTTTACGCGACGCCAGACTAACGGATTCGTGCTGATGATTTTTTCGTCACGCTGGCACTGGAGCAAGACGCCTTCCACTTTTATTACCGCGCCTTCGGAGTAATTCTGATCCTGGTAAACGCAGCACTGAATGCAGGGCTGGGACGACTGACCGCGCGTGCTGAAAACTTCCGGCGGGACATTCACCTGAATATCAGGACGACTGTTCTGGTTTGCCAGCCCGACCATTGGCATTATCGCCATCACGGCGACCACGAGGCTTCGGCACATAGGATTTCCTTATTTTTCTAAGTATATTCTCAGTATAACGGTAAGCCGCCGTGAAAACTTTAATCTTCTTTTGTCATCGCTTTTAGTTATGACCCTCGCCCCGTTATGAATTTACTTAGCAGCGTCATTTTTTTCTTGCTTACCGTCACATTGCTGATGGTATAGTCGAAAACTGCAAATACATATTCTGATAAAACGCAAATACAACCACATTAATATATAAGAGGTTTTTATATCTATGGATCAGACATGTTCTCTGGAATCGTTCCTCAACCATGTTCAAAAGCGCGACCCGCATCAAACCGAGTTCGCGCAAGCCGTCCGTGAAGTCATGACCACCCTGTGGCCGTTTCTTGAACAAAACCCCCGTTACCGCCACATGTCTTTACTGGAACGTTTGGTTGAACCAGAGCGCGTAATTCAGTTTCGCGTAGTGTGGCTGGACGACAAAAACCAGGTGCAGGTAAATCGCGCCTGGCGCGTGCAGTTCAACTCTGCTATCGGCCCCTATAAAGGCGGTATGCGCTTCCATCCTTCGGTAAACCTTTCCATCCTTAAGTTCCTCGGCTTTGAGCAAACCTTTAAAAATGCCCTCACCACGTTGCCGATGGGCGGCGGTAAAGGCGGCAGCGATTTCGATCCGAAAGGGAAAAGCGAAGGCGAAGTGATGCGTTTCTGCCAGGCGCTGATGACTGAACTGTATCGCCATTTAGGGCCGGATACCGACGTGCCTGCCGGGGATATCGGCGTGGGCGGGCGCGAAGTGGGCTTTATGGCGGGAATGATGCGCAAGCTTTCCAATAACAGCGCCTGCGTCTTCACCGGCAAAGGGCTTTCCTTCGGCGGCAGCCTGATTCGTCCGGAGGCGACGGGCTATGGCCTGGTCTACTTCACCGAAGCGATGCTTAAACGTCATGGTCTCGGTTTCGAAGGGATGCGCGTCGCCGTGTCCGGCTCCGGCAACGTAGCGCAATACGCCATTGAGAAAGCGATGGCCTTTGGCGCGCGCGTGGTTACCGCTTCGGATTCGAGCGGGACGGTGGTCGATGAAAGTGGCTTCACGCCAGAGAAGCTGGCGCGTCTGTGTGAAATTAAAGCCAGCCGTGACGGTCGCGTCGCTGACTACGCCCGTGAGTTTGGCTTAACCTATCTGGAAGGCCAGCAGCCCTGGAGCGTACCGGTGGATATCGCCCTGCCATGCGCGACGCAGAACGAACTGGACGTTGACGCCGCGCGCGTACTGATTGCCAATGGCGTAAAAGCCGTGGCGGAAGGGGCAAATATGCCAACCACGATTGAAGCGACCGATCTCTTCCTTGAAGCGGGCGTACTGTTTGCGCCGGGTAAAGCCGCCAACGCGGGCGGCGTGGCGACATCAGGGCTGGAAATGGCGCAGAACGCCGCGCGGTTGAGCTGGAAAGCCGAGAAAGTGGACGCCCGTCTGCATCACATTATGCTGGATATCCACCACGCCTGTGTCGAGTACGGCGGCGACAATAAGCATACCAACTACGTTCAGGGCGCCAACATCGCCGGTTTCGTGAAAGTCGCCGACGCCATGCTGGCGCAGGGCGTCATTTAATCCCGTCGTCAGGCCAGATAGCTTTACGCTTATTCGGTCTGACGGCCTGTCTCCTCAGCAGGCGGGCTTTTTTTGCCCGCTCGCTTACGCGGCGCGCTCTTTTTCTTGTCTCCGCCGCCTGGCGCGACTATCCCTCTGAAGCGCTTCACCGGCGTGCGCTTAGCCTGATCGATCAGCTGATATAACGTGCCGACCAGCGGTTGCATAAAATCCTGGTAACGGCACTGCTTTTCGCTGATTTGCGTCAAAACAGATTCCCAGTGCGCGGTCATATCTGGACGGGCCGCCATTTCCGGCAGCGAATGTATTAACGCTTTGCCAGCATCGGTAGAATGAATGTAGCGCCCTTTTTTGGTCAGAAAGCTACGTTTGAACAGCAGCTCGATAATCCCGGCGCGCGTGGCTTCCGTCCCCAGCCCATCGGTCGCGCGCAGGATCTTTTTCAGATCTTTATCCTGCACGAAGCGGGCAATTCCGGTCATCGCGGAAAGCAATGTCGCATCAGTGAAATGACGCGGCGGCTGGGTTTGGCGTTCGACCACTTCCCCCTTTTCACACAGCAACTCATCACCTTTGGCGACAACCGGCAGCGGCGTACCGTCGTTTTCCTCGTCGCGCTCTTTACTGCCCAGTAACGTCCGCCAACCGGCCTCCGCCAGAAAACGCGCTTTGGCGACAAATTTTCCTTTGGCGATTTCCAGTTCAATAACGCATTTACGAAACACCGCGTCCGGGCAGAACTGCATCAGATACTGACGCGCAATCAGGGTGTACACTTTCGCTTCGTTTTCCGTCAAATGGACAGAAGAACTGCGCGCCGTCGGAATAATCGCGTGGTGCGCATCCACTTTTTTGTCATCCCAGCAGCGATTGCGCGTATCAGGATTAACCACAGGCTGCGGCAGTAAATCCGGGGCGTGGACGCTAATCGCGTTCATGACCGCCTGCCGTCCGGCAAAGTGTTCTTCCGGCAGATAACGGCAGTCGGAACGCGGATAGGTAATCAGTTTGTGGGTTTCATATAGCTTCTGACAAATATCAAGCACGTTTTGCGCGCTCAGGCCAAAGCGTTTGGCGGCTTCAATCTGTAGCGTCGAGAGCGAAAACGGCAGCGGCGCGGATTCTGATTCCCGTTTATCATTATAACTGGTTACCAGCGCGGGCTGACCGTTGATTCGGTTCACTACATGCTCCGCCAGCGGACGATGAAGCAAGCGCCCCTCTTCATCCTGATAAGGTTCGCACGCCTCGCTCGGCTGCCAGATAGCGGTAAAACGCTCGTCGGCAGGCGTAACGATGTGCGCCTTCACTTCAAAGAAGTCTTTGGCGACGAAGTTCTCAATCTCTTCGTCTCGCCGCACCACCAGCCCCAGTACCGGCGTCTGCACGCGTCCCACGGATAACACGCCCTGATAGCCGGCATTCCGGCCCAGGATCGTGTAAGCGCGGGTCATATTAATGCCATACAGCCAGTCCGCTCGCGCTCGCGCCAGCGCGGAGACGCACAGCGGCACGAAGTCGCTGTTCGCTCGCAGCCTATCAATAGCACGCTCGACCGCCTGCGGGTTAAGGTCGTTTATCAGACAACGCCGCACCTGCTGGCGCTTTTCGGCAGGAAGCTGGAGATAATCCAGCACTTCATCAACCAGAAGCTGCCCTTCGCGATCTGGGTCGCCGGCGTGAATAATTTCACCGGCTTGATGCAAAAAGCGCTTAATCACATTGAGCTGTTTGGTGACGGAAGGACGAGGCTGAAGCTGCCATTTTTCCGGCACGATAGGCAGGTCAGCCAGATTCCAGCGCGCATAACGGCTGTCATACGCATCCGGCTGCGCCTGTTCCAGCAAATGACCAATACACCAGGTGACGACCTGCCCGTTTCCGCACTCAATAAAACCATCGCCTTTACGGTGCGGTTTTGGCAGCACATCCGCAATGGCGCGCCCCAGACTCGGTTTTTCGGCAATAAACAACCGCATCAGGTTAACGAATCTCAATCATAGCGCGACCGCCGCGGGCCTCGACCAGTTCGCCAATCGCGGTCAGATCGATACCAAATTCCGCCGCGGTGGCTTTAACATCGTCTTCGGCGTCCGGCGTTACCGCCAACAGCAGACCGCCTGACGTTTGCGGATCGCACAGCAGGCTACGAACTTCACGCGACATGTCGCCCATCAGATGACCATAGCTGGCGAAGTTGCGCTCTGTGCCGCCCGGTACGGCGCCCAGAGCAATATACTCTTCCACGCCCGGCAGTTTAGGGATGTCCTGATAGCAAAGCAGCGCCTGCACGCCTGCGCCCTGGCACATCTCGCTCAGGTGCCCCAGCAGGCCAAAACCGGTAACGTCAGTCATAGCTTTTACGCCGTCGATATTGGCAAACGCCGCGCCAGCAACGTTCATCCGACACATGACTTCCGTCGCCAGCCCCTGATGTTCAGGTTTAAGCAGCGATTTTTTCTCGGCGGTGGTCAACACGCCAATCCCCAACGGTTTGGTCAGAAAGAGTTTGCATCCCGCCTGCGCGGTACTGTTTTTCTTCACCCGTTCGGTCGGCACTACGCCTGTGACCGCGAGACCAAAGATCGGCTCCGGGGCGTCAATAGAGTGTCCGCCCGCCAGCGCGATACCAGCCTGACGGCAGGCAAAGCGCCCCCCCTCGGTCACTTCACGCGCAATATCGGGCGACAGGGTGTTAATCGGCCAGCCAAGGATCGCGATCGCCATAATCGGTTTGCCGCCCATCGCAAAAATATCGCTGATGGCGTTTGTTGCCGCAATGCGGCCAAAATCAAACGGGTTGTCGACTATCGGCATAAAGAAGTCGGTGGTGCTGATGATACTGGTGCCATTACCCAGATCGTAAACCGCCGCATCATCGCGGGTTTCATTACCCACCAGCAGGTTCGGGTCGACGAACTTCGCCTGCTCGCTATGCAGGATAGTCTCCAGCACTTTAGGGGAAATTTTACAACCGCAACCAGCGCCGTGGCTGTATTGCGTTAAACGAATGGCTTGCTCGCTCATGGACATCTCCTGTCATTGCATTCGCGCTATGGTAGCGCTCATTCCCTGATGTGGTAAGTATCACTGTCTGAATTACCGCGCCTTTGCTCAGAATCCAGACAGTTTTATCCCTCAGCGTCAGAAATAACGCACAAACGGCGTGGGGTCGGGGGTACTGATCGTCGTTGACGCTTTGAGCTGCGGCGTGCCGAGATAGAGAAAACCAACAATTTTATCCTGCGGGCGGCACTCAAAGGCTTCCCGCACAATAGCGCTCTCCGTTAATGCGCCGCTACGCCAGATACCATTAAACCCTTGCGCAATCGCCGCCATTTGCATCGCCATCACCGCGCATCCGGCAGACATCTCCTGTTCCCACACCGGAACCTTATGGTTTTCTTCGCATTTCGCCACCACGGTAATAATCAGCGGTGCGCGAAACGGCGCATTACGCGCTTTTTCGATCGCTTTCTCATCGCCCCCGTCAGCGACAGCGCCTTGTTCAAGTACGGCGCTGAAGCGGTCGCGCCCCTCTCCTTCAATCACAAAAAAACGCCATGGCTGTAGAGATTTATGATCGGGAACACGCATTCCCGCCCGCAGAATGTTCTGTAATTGCTCTCCGACAGGCGCCGGTTCTGCGAGACGAGAGGCGCTACGACGGTTGACCAGCAGTTCTAGTGCATCCATTTGATTAACTCCAGCAATGATATTTATTCACAAAATTAACACGGGAGCGGATTTTGTTACAGCGCAGGCAGTGATTCCTGCTGACAACTGCCTGATGGGTCATTACGATAGCCACATCTTAATGCTTTATCCTCACCAAGGTACAAGCGTTGTTACTCAGATAGGGAGAATACATGCGAACCCTGTGGCGATTTATTGCCGGATTTTTTAAATGGACGTGGCGAGTGTTGAACTTCGTCCGTGAAATGGTACTCAACCTGTTCTTTATTTTTCTGGTCCTGGTGGGCGTTGGGATCTGGATGCAGATCGGTAACGGCAGCAACAGTGAGCAAACCGCGCGCGGCGCTCTGCTGCTGGATATTTCCGGCGTCATTGTGGATAAACCCTCCACCAATCATCGTCTGGGCGCGCTGGGTCGCCAGTTATTTGGCGCCAGCTCCGACCGTCTGCAGGAAAACTCCCTGTTTGACATCGTCAACGCTATTCGTCAGGCGAAAGATGACCGTAATATCACGGGTATCGTTCTGGATCTGAAAAACTTCACCGGCGCCGATCAGCCATCAATGCGCTATATCGGTAAAGCGCTGCGCGAATTCCGCGACAGCGGCAAACCGGTTTTCGCCGTGGGTGAAAACTACAGCCAGGGTCAGTATTATCTCGCCAGTTTCGCTAATAAAATTTGGCTTTCCCCACAGGGTCAGGTAGATCTTCACGGCTTCGCTACGAATGGCCTGTACTACAAAACGCTGCTGGATAAGCTGAAAGTCTCTACCCACGTTTTCCGGGTCGGCACCTATAAATCCGCCGTCGAGCCGTTTATCCGCGACGATATGTCGCCCGCCGCCCGCGAGGCCGACAGCCGCTGGATAGGCGAACTGTGGCAGAACTACCTGCATACCGTTTCCGCCAATCGCCAGATTTCGCCGCAACAACTCTTCCCCGGCGCGCAGGCTATTATCGACGGGTTAACTAGCGTGGGCGGCGACACCGCCAAATATGCGCTCGACCATAAACTGGTGGACGCCCTCGCCTCCAGCGCAGATGTTGAAAAAGCGCTGACGAAGCAGTTTGGCTGGAGCAAAACCGAAAATAACTATCGCGCGATCAGCTATTACGATTATTCGCTGAAAACGCCTGCGGATACCGGCGGTACTATTGCGGTTATTTTCGCCAATGGCGCGATTATGGATGGCGAAGAAACGCCAGGGAATGTCGGCGGCGACACTACGGCATCGCAGATCCGCGACGCACGCCTTGATCCTAAAGTGAAAGCGATTGTGCTGCGCGTCAATAGCCCAGGCGGTAGCGTCAACGCCTCCGAAGTTATCCGCGCCGAACTGGCGGCGGCAAAAGCGGCTGGCAAACCGGTGGTGGTCTCAATGGGCGGCATGGCGGCCTCCGGCGGTTACTGGATCTCTACGCCGGCAAACTATATCGTGGCCAGCCCCAGCACGCTGACGGGTTCAATTGGCATCTTCGGCGTCATCAATACGGTAGAAAACAGCCTGTCGTCGATTGGCGTACACAGCGACGGCGTTTCCACCTCGCCGTTGGCGGATATTTCGATGACCAAAGCGCTGTCACCGGAAGTGCAGCAGATGATGCAACTCAGTATTGAGTACGGCTACAAACGCTTTATCACACTGGTGGCAGACGCGCGTAAGCGTACGCCGGAGCAGATTGATAAAATCGCGCAAGGCCATGTCTGGACCGGAGAAGACGCGAAAGCCAATGGTCTGGTGGACAGTCTCGGCGACTTTGACGACGCCGTCGCCAAAGCGGCGGAGCTGGCGAAACTGAAACAGTGGCATCTTGATTACTATCAGGACGAACCGACGGTCCTTGATATGGTCATGGACAGTATGACCGGATCAGTACGCGCCATGCTGCCGGAGACCATTCAGGCGATGCTCCCGGCGCCGCTCGTTTCCGCCGCCAACACGGTGAAGGCCGAGGGGGATAAACTGGCGGCATTTAACGATCCGCAAAACCGTTATGCGTTCTGTTTGACTTGCGCGAACGTTCGCTAATGCTTCATCAATAGCCATACCGGATGGCGGCGTCTGCTCATAGCCGCCATCCGATAATCATTAATACGTCCTTCGCGACACGACTGAACATTATCATGCAAAAGAAATCAATTTACGTTGCCTATACCGGCGGTACTATCGGTATGCAGCGCTCAGATAAAGGGTATATCCCGGTGTCCGGGCACCTTCAGCGCCAGCTGGCGCTGATGCCGGAATTCCACCGCCCGGAGATGCCGGATTTTACCATCCATGAATATGCCCCGCTGATGGATTCATCAGATATGACGCCGGAAGACTGGCAGCATATCGCTGCAGATATCAAAGCGCACTACGATGAGTATGACGGTTTTGTTATTCTGCACGGCACCGACACGATGGCGTTTACCGCATCGGCGCTCTCTTTCATGCTGGAAAATCTGGGTAAACCGGTTATTGTGACAGGGTCACAAATTCCGCTGGCTGAGCTGCGCTCCGACGGGCAAATTAATTTGCTGAATGCGCTTTATGTCGCCGCCAACTACCCTATTAATGAAGTAACGCTGTTTTTTAATAATCGTCTGTTCCGCGGTAATCGCACGACCAAAGCCCATGCGGATGGGTTTGACGCTTTTGCCTCTCCCAATCTGCCGCCCTTGCTGGAAGCAGGAATTCACATTCGCCGTTTAAATACGCCTCCCGCGCCCTACGGTTCTGGTGAATTAATCGTTCACCCTATTACGCCGCAGCCGATAGGCGTAGTAACGATTTATCCGGGGATTTCCGCCGAGGTAGTACGTAACTTTCTGCGTCAGCCGGTAAAAGCGCTGATTCTGCGCTCTTATGGCGTAGGCAACGCGCCGCAAAATAAAGCGTTTTTACAGGAGCTGAAAGAGGCCAGTTCGCGCGGCATCGTGGTGGTTAACCTGACGCAATGCATGTCAGGGCGAGTCAATATGGGCGGGTACGCTACCGGTAATGCGCTGGCGCACGCTGGCGTGATTGGCGGTGCCGATATGACCGTCGAAGCCACCTTAACCAAACTGCATTATTTGTTAAGCCAGGGTCTGGACACTCAGGCGATTCGTAGCGCGATGGCGCAAAACTTGCGTGGTGAATTGACGCCGGATGATTAAAAAATCCCGACGACAAGGAGAAGATAATGACAAACCGGGCCTTATTACTGGTCGACTTGCAAAATGACTTTTGCGCCGGCGGCGCGCTGGCTGTAGCGGAAGGCGACAGCACCATCGACATCGCCAACGCTCTTATTGACTGGTGCCAGCCCCGGCAGATTCCGGTGCTGGCCAGTCAGGACTGGCATCCCGCGCAGCATGGCAGCTTCGCCAGCCAGCATCAGGCGGAACCCTATAGTCAGGGAAAGCTGGACGGGCTGCCGCAAACGCTCTGGCCGGATCACTGCGTTCAACATACCGACGGCGCGGCGTTACATCCCCTGCTTAACCAACATGCGATTGACGCCTGCATCTATAAGGGTGAAAACCCGCTGATTGATAGCTACAGCGCGTTTTTTGACAACGAACATCGGCAGAAAACTACCCTTGATACCTGGCTTCGCGAGCATGACGTTACCGAGCTTATCGTGATGGGGTTGGCGACCGATTACTGCGTAAAATTTACGGTGCTGGATGCGCTAGAGTTGGGCTATGCCGTTAACGTTATCACCGATGGCTGTCGCGGCGTGAATATTCACCCGCAGGATAGCGCACACGCGTTTATGGAGATGGCGGCGGCAGGCGCGACGCTGTATACGCTGGCAGACTGGGAAGAGACGCAGGGCCAGGCTGTCGCCAGGTAGCGGAGCAGGTATCGTATCCGGTCAATACATCACGCAACGGTGAGACCATTGCATAGATCTTTGGGCCGGATACGTCACGTCAGCGCCGCTACCAGGCAAAGCTCAACGCAGGCTGGAGAGCGCTTCTAACGAAACTCTTCTCGTTTCAATGCCAAAACAAAATAATATCAGCGCGCACGCCGCCAGCAGCATACCCAGCACAACAAAAACGGTGACAGATCCATAGCGGGTCAATAAAACCGCCACGCCGTAGGGGGTAAAGACAGCGACGATCCGCCCTACCGCATTCACAAAACCCGATCCACGTAGTCTAAGGTGCGTAGGCCATAATTCGGGAACGTAAACCGCCGAGGCGAAGCAGACGTACATATACAGAAAGGAAATCATGACTAGTCCATAAACCAGAATGGCCCATTCCTCAGTCTGTATTGAGTAAAAATATCCTACTACCGCAATAACGATAAGCAACAGCGAACCAAATAACCGTCTGGGGAAATGATCAATAATGAGCGCGGCGATAAATATGCCCACCGGCGCGCCAATCATAATGATGGCGGTCATGAAAATGGATTTTGTAACATCAATTCCTGAATTAACAAAAATTGTCGGGATCCATACCGTAATGGTATAAAGCGAAATGTTCATCGCAATCAATACAGTGATCGCCACTAACGTGCGCCGCAACATTTGTCCTTTGAATAGGAGCCAGAATGTACCGTTTTCAAAGCGCGATTCCGTGGATTTATTGCTTTCCTGATGCGGCGGCAAAACAATACTTTTTTCTTTTTCTATTTGCGATTCAATCATGAGAAGCTGCTGTTCAGCCTCGCGTTGCCGCCCTTTACCTGCTAACCACCTGGGCGATTCGATAAAGTACTTCCCCGAAAGAGACCACGCCAGCAGCATCCCTATCCCACCAAGAAGAAACATCATCCGCCAGCTTAAAAACGCAATGACCACTACGCCAATTCCCGCAGACAGCATCGGTGACCAGTTCCCTACAAAAGAGAGACGCGCGGACCATTTTCCTCGTACAATGGGAGGGATAAACTCGGTAAAAGAAGCATATCCAACCATAATCAATGCTCCCATGCCTGTCCCCATCAGACAACGAAAGAAAATCAGCCAGTACATATTGGGAACAAATGCGGCAGCCGTTGCGGAGATGCCCACAAGCAACAAATTAATGCGAAACGCTTTTCGACGCCCCAGGTAATCCCCAATAAAACCGCCGGTAAGCGAACCAATAAAATAGCCAAGCATCAGTGCCGATGTGAACGCGGCATTAAGATAATTATTCGACCAGCCATTGTTTATCAATTTGGCCAGAACCACATTTCCTGAGTAACTCAAAAACCCCGTTAATAGCAGGCCAAAACTAATTATTCCAAAAATACGAAAATGAAACCGGGATAAAGGTAAGCGTTCTAGTCTGGCGCCGATATGATCATTGTCTTCCATCTGGATGGCCTCTAACGCAGCAAAATAATAAATTATTGTCTCGCGGCAAAGGGGTATTTGCCGCACTTGCTATCATCTGCCGTTTTTTTTGGCATAGTCCAGGCGAAAACAATCCAGGCAAGGATAATCTATCGATTAATAGACAAGCTGGATATTATTTTTATCGCAAAATGCGATCCATTCATCACCTGGCGTTTTATTCGTTATCAGGTAATGGATATGACTAAAATCGACCAACCGCACGAACGCTTTGCGATCAAATTTTGAATGGTCCACCAATAACGCCACCTCTGTGGCCTGGCGAATCATCGTTTTTTTGATTTCAGCTTCCGCCTCGTTAGAATCAAGCGCCCCGCTCGCCATATCCAGCCCTTTACAACTCATTACCATAATATCAACATGATAACGGCTGATTATTTCTTTAGTGATACGCCCCTGCAGCGATAGCGTATTTTTATTTAACTCACCGCCCGTAGAAACAAGATTAATGTCCGATTGCGCCAGTTCATGGAAAGCTTCCGCTGAATTAGTTAACAAAGTAAGATCGTTTCGGTCTTTCAGCAGTTTTAGCAATTCCATTACCGTACTGCTGGAGTCGGCGGCCATCGTTGTTTTGTTTTTAATAAACGGAAGCGTATTACGGGCTATAATTTGCTTCTCTTCATAGAACGATTTTGCACGCTTATAAAAATGGATATTGTCAGCCAGCACCGCCGAATTTAATACCGCACCGCCATAAGTTCGAGTCAAAAAGCCTTCATCTTCGAGTTTTTCCAGATCGCGTCGAATTGTCTCTTCGGTTACCTGAAAAATTGAACTCAAGTTAGAGACTGTTACTTTTTTATCATTAGCGACCATTTGTTTGATCGCCTGAATCCTGTCTTTCGCCGCCACGATTACACCTCTGTTTTCGACGTCATGATAAACGTTGAGTATCTCACAGACTATGTTTACTTTCAAAATAAGCCGTTTGAATAACAGATTTTATCTGCATTTCGCCAAAAAAGAGGTGTAATGTATTGCTTATGGATTGTCCAGCGCTTCCGCCATTTGTCTCATCAATAACGCATCGTCATCCGTTAAGGTGATGGACAGCGCAGCGATATTCTCTCGTACCTGCTCCGGCGACGTGGCGCCGCTCAGTATCGAAATCAGTTCGCTTTGTCGCAATATCCACGCCAGCGCCAGCGTCGGGACGGCGCAATGGTATTTGTCGCACAATGGCTGCCACTGCTCCAGCATATCAATAACCCGCAACATATTCTCACGCTGGAACCAGAGTTTATTCGCTCGCGCCCCGCCGGGAACATAGTCACGGGTAATGGTGCCGGTTAACAATCCCTGCTCCAGTGGCGAATAAACCTGTACCACGATGCCGTGCTCGCGGCATAGAGGCAGCAGCTCCGTTTCCAGCGCCCGGTCAAGAATGCTGTATTTCGCCTGTATGATGTCCAGCTCGCCATGTTTAAGGTATTCGCGGATATGGCTGACATCTACATTCGCCGCCCCGATAGAACGGATTTTCCCCTCTGCTTTCAGCTCATTGAGCACGCCAACGGTTTCTGCAATCGGCGTAAAAAACGGCGGTACCGACTGCCAGTGGGTCATATAGATATCGATATAATCAATCCCTAGTCGCTGGAGACTGGCATCGACTTCTTTACGAATAGAGTCCGGAGAAAGATTTTTATAAAGCTGGCGATCGCCGACTTTATTGAACAGGCTCCCTTCCCGCTCCCAGACGATCCCGCATTTGGTCTCCACCACCACCTCGTTACGCGGTAATTTTTTCAGCGCCTGGCCGACAATCACTTCGCTATTGCCAAAGTTATAGCCCGGCGCCGTATCAATCAGGTTAATACCGCAACGGTGCGCCTCAACGATAGTATCGATGCAGACCTGCATATCGAGGTTGCCATTCCATGCCGGACCGCCGCCGATAGCCCAGGTGCCGAGTCCCATACGGGAAAGCGCTATATCTGTATTACCTAAAGGTATCATTTTCATCTGCCGCTATTACCCTTCGTATTCATTCAGGAGTTGTTCCACTAGCATTCTGTTTTTCACGCCCGTTGTGGCGCCCACGCTGAGTACCGATATCGCGGCCGTCGCATTGGCGAACCGTGCGCATTCACGCAGCGTTTTTCCCTCCAGCAGCGCGGTGATAAATCCCGATGCAAAATTATCGCCGGCGCCAATAGTGTCGATGGCGGTAATGCCTGCCACCGCAGGCACCTCCATTTTTATATCGGCGCTTTTGATAAAGCAGCCTTTCTTGCCAGTTTTAATCACCACTGTTTTTACGCCACATTGCAAAAAACAATCGGCAATATCATCCAGCGTCTCTTTCCCGGTCAGTTTTTTGGCTTCATCAATATTAGGAAACAGATAATCGACAAAACTTAGCGCTTCGCGAATATCGTCCAGAGTTTCATTCAGCCGCGGTTTGATCATGTCAGCGCAGATAACCAGTTGATGCGCTTTCGCCTGCGTAAAAATAGCCGTTAATGCTTTGCCATCCAGCAGCGGGCTGTTAAAGATACTTGCCAGTGATAACAGCCTGACCTGAGAAAAACGGTCAAAATCGACATCGTTAATATTTAGCTTCCACAGACTGCCTTTACGGTTAGTGACAAAGGTGCGCTCACCATCATCAGTCACCAGCCCAACATTAATTGAGGTATCAATATCAGCATCCTGCTTCAGGCTCTGAATATCGATATTCTCCTTCCGACAGTGGTCGAGAATAAAATATCCTGCCGCATCGTCGCCAACGCGACTCATTAGCGCAGTGCGATGCCCGAGACGCGAAATAATCGTGGCTTCATTAATCGCATCTCCCCCTGTGGTCATGGCAATTCGTTCTAATGGATACGAATCGACATCAAAGATATTTTTACTAACCGGTTGCAAAGGAATGTCGACAATGGCCGCCCCTATGCAAAGAACTTCGATTTCGTCCATATCATCATTCCGCTTTACCATCTGAACCGAACAGTTTGATTTTTTCCAGCGCGCGGGCTTTTACCGCTTTGCGTACTTCGCGTTCCAGATGCAGGAACGGCTGATCCTGATTCTCTTTTACCGCTACCATCGCGGCCTGACACAGTTCGGTGTGGATATTGATTTTCGAGATGCCCAGCGAAATGGCTTTTTTGATATCCGCGTCGCTAATACCGGAAGCGCCGTGTAACACTAGCGGTACGGAAACTGCCTGGCGCACGCGCTCCACGACCTCAAAATTCAGTTTTGGTTCAGAGGTGTACACGCCATGCTGGTTGCCGATGGCGACCGCCAGCGAGTCACAACCGGTGCGCGCTACAAATTCCGCCGCCTGATCCGGGTCGGTATAGTGATACCCCGCCAACGCCTCTTCATACACCGTTTCGTTCCCTACGTGCCCTAACTCCGCCTCTACCGGAATACCCAGCGGATGAAAGAAATCAACGGCTTCTTTGGTCAGGCGAATATTTTCTTCAAAGTCAAAGGATGAAGCGTCACGCATCAGCGAGTTCATGCCGTGCGTCCAGGCATTATGGATAATGTCCATGCTACGTCCATGATCCCAGTGGGTAATTACCGGCACAGAGGCTTTTTTAGCCATGGAAACCATCATATGAGAGAAGTCTTCAAATGAAGTATTGCCCACAAATCCGGTACCAAAGGAGATAATAACCGGCGAATTTGCCTCTTCCGCCGCATCAATCACTCCCATCAACATTTCCGCATTCCACACGTTAAAGTGCGCAATCGCGTAATGTTTATTTTGTGCATCATTTTCCCAATATTTTATATCTGCCAACATCGCTGTTTCTCCCGTTTTTTATTAATCGCAAACTTTAATAACGCCTTTAATAATGTCGCGTTTGTTATTCACCGATTCTTCAAATGCACGTTGCACGTCTTTGTAATCGTAAATATGCGTCACCATTGATTTCACATCGAAACGCCCGGAGGAGATGGCATCAATAGTCACCGGATAGCGGTTGGCATAGCGGAATACCGTCTGGATGGAGACTTCACGGTTAATTTTGAGGAAATTAATCGCTGAATCTCCCGCGACAGTGCCAACAATCATGATCTTCCCGCCGCGCATGACCAGATACGGCGCTTGCTGAGTTGTGACGGCGGAACCGGCGGTTTCAAACACAATATCGGCGCCCATATCGTCGGTGAACTGCTGGCAGCGCGCGACAGTATCTTCTTTCGCCCCATTGATAACGGTTGTCGCTCCCAGTCGTTCAGCCATTGCCGGCCGTTTTTCCAGCACATCCACTACCGCGATATTGGTCGCCCCCAGACACTTACACGCTTGCAGGGTCATTAAACCAATGCAGCCCGCGCCGAGAATGACGATTTTCTTACCCGGTTTAACATCCGCCAGCATTGCCGCGTGCATTCCAACAGCAGCAGGTTCCACCAGCGCACCTTCCATAGTGTCCATATTGTCCGGAAGCTTGTACGTAAAACTTTCCGGATGGCACAGATAGTGCGTTAAGGCCCCGCGATAATTCGGCTGCGTCGCCATAAAATCAACATCCGGACAAATATTGTATTTTCCTTCCAGACAATAGCGGCAGTGGCCGCACGGCACGCCCGGCTCGATATTAACCCGATCGCCTGGCTTAAATTTGCTTACCCGATTGCCGACCGCAATGACCGTTCCGGCACACTCATGCCCTAGGCCAATTTCCTGATTTGGATCCTTCGGCGGAATGAATGGCCCGGATTCAAAACCGTGAACATCTGAACCGCAAATACCGACATATTCCACTTTGATCAGCACTTCGTTATCTTTTGGCACCGGAATATCCGCTGCGATAATTTTCATGGTGCCCGGCGTTTTTAATATCGCTTTTGAATTTTTCATTTTTATTCCTTTATTTACTCGTGACCTTATCAATGCCCAGACTTTCGACCGAAACACCCTTGGTCTCGATTCCGATAGTCGCTATTGCGACGGCGACGATAATCGAGACAGCGCCCAGCAGGACGAAAACGCCCGTCACGCCATAACCGTTGAGTAATACCGCCACCGCATAGGGGGCAGCGATACCGCTGATTCTGCCGACAGCGTTCGCCAGGCCGGAACCGCGAAGTTTCGCTTCTGTTGGCCAGATCTCCGGCACATAGACCGCCGAGGCATAACAGACATACATATAGACAAAGGTAATCAGGAAAAAGCCAATTAAGGTGATGAGCAACATGCTGGTTTGCAGCGAATAAATATATCCCAGCACGGCAATCAGAATTAATAAACCGACACCCATGGTTTTGCGCGGAATTTTATCCATTACCAGCATAGCGATAAATATGCCAAACGGTGCGCCGAACATACTCATGGTATTTAAAACGATCGAATCTTTGAGGTTGATGCCCTGTGTCATAAAGATGGTGGGCAGCCAGTTAATTAACGTGTATTGCACAACGTTCATGGCAATCAGCACGCAGGAACCCAAAATAACGCGTTTCAGTAATACGCCAGTGAGCAACGCTGAATACGGTACGGAACGCGGCGGCTTGCCGCTGCTTTCAATAACAACCGGCGGCAGCGGTTTTCCTGTCTGACGTTCGATGCCTGCTTCAATGGCCTGCATAACCTTTTCGGCTTCCTGATAACGCCCGCGCGATTCCAGCCAGCGGGGAGATTCAGGGAAGTATCGCCAGGCAAGCGCGGTAGCAATCAGCGACAGTACAGCCGGGATCAGTAACTGCACGCGCCAGTTCCATTCCGCGCTAATTAGCGGCGTCAGCCCCATTGCAATCAGGGAACACAATGGATATGACCAGTTGCCAATAAACGAAACGCGACTCGACCAGGTTCCCCGGTTTCTGCCGGGCATGTACTCGGTAAATCCGGCGAACAGCGTGACCAGTAATGCCCCTAATCCCACGCCCATCACAAAACGACAGGCAATCAGGAACATCATATTCGGTGAAAATGCGCCCACGACCATCGAGGCAATGTGAATCGCTTCATACAGAATAAAGGCGTTCCTGCGTCCGGTTTTATCGCCGATAATGCCGCCCACCAGCGCGCCGAGAAACATCCCCGCCGTGGTAATGGCGGAGAAGGTGGCTGTCGTGGAATTATCGGTCCAGCCTAACTCCTTGAGCTGGGCAAGAATTAATCCGCCGACGGCATTACTCCAGCAAACAAGCAGACCAAAGGCGACGACGGCAAACATTGATGAATGCCAGCGGCAATCCGGCAGGCGATCCAGCCGGGCGCCGCAGTGCGGTTTTGTTATCTGTTCCATGCGATAACGTTCCTTTAGCAGAAGGGTTATTCATCAAAGTCGTAGGTCATGATCACTTTAATGGCTGTCTTATCGACCATTGCGTCAAAGCCTTCGCGCCACTGAGAAAGACCGATACGATGGGTGATCATCGGTTTTACTTTGATAGCGCCGCTGGCAAGCAGGCGAATCGCATTGCGCCAGGATGTGGAGTCATAGGCCATATGCCCAATGATGCTTTTGTTCCAGGAAGTAATGTCGTTAATGGAGAAATCGAGCGGCTTAAACCCCATACCGACGCGAACCACTTCACCATTTGGCCGCAGCATGTCGATGGCCTGTTTAAGCGCAATGTTGGCACCGGAGCATTCGATCACCAGACCGAGGTTGTCTTTGCCGCAAATCTCCTGGCAGCGTGCGACGACATCTTCCGTGGAGCCGTTAACAAACGCCGTCGCGCCGAGTTCTTTGGCCACAGGGAAACGGACAGGAACATCCTCATCCAGGCCAACCACCACGATATTTACCGCCCCCATAATGCGGGCCATTTGGACCGAAAACAGACCTAACGGACCGGTGCCGATGACTACCACGTCCTGGCCGGGTAAAAATTTGGATTGCTGGGCGATAGATTTATAGGCGTTGCAGATAGGGTCCAGTACTGCGGCTTCCTCGTAATCCACGCCTTCCGGGATCTCCCACAGGGCATGGCGATGGATTTTCAGGATTTCTCCCGGAACCAGGCAGTATTTGGAAAATCCACCGCCCCAGGTGTTGTTATCCAGACCCAGATTCACTTTTTCTGTACAACACAGAAAATCGCCTTGTTCACAGGCAGGGCAAACGCCGCAAACGTGTCCGCTGTTGTCAGAAACCACGCGCTGGCCGACTTTCCAGTCTTTCACTTTTTCGCCCACCCGCGCGATACGTCCGGCGAATTCATGACCGCGAACGGAGTTAAATTCGTCGGACCCGCTGTCAACGTTATAGTGCTTCATATCCGCGCCGCAGATCGCCGCCGCTTTGATTTCGATAATCACGTCTTCCGGACCGCATACCGGCTCCGGGACATCAATCATTTTGTAGCCGCCAAAGGCCTTGCCAAATCTCGCCAGTGCTTTCATTGCATCTTCCTTTGTGTTTGGTGTGCATCAATGCTCATCATACTTAACCATAAAATCTTTAAGGTCAACGATAAATCTTTAAAACACAGATAATGATCTGTATTTACCAACCAAGATCACAAACTCAACGAAACAAACGGCGATAAAACCAAAAAGATGGAAGCCGTATCGCGAAAGACGGCGTGAACGCCTGCGCAGGTTTCCATGGATGAAGACGCTAATCTGCTGCGGTTATTTTTTCGTCACTCCATTCTGTGGCGTGTTTCTGTTTTAGATGTCGAAGAGGATCGTTAAAGAAGCCCGCGCGGTGTTTATTAAACCGGCGCAGAAGATTGTCGACAAATATGGTCTCGATGGGATCGATCTTGACTGGGAATATTCGTTTAACGTCGCATTTAAAAGCGCTTCGTCAGCTAATGGGCCCCAAAAATGGGTCACCCTCGTCGTCGGCGCGAATGCGGAAAGTCCGAAAAGCTGGCTGGACGTGAAAGCTATAGCCCCGTAGCTCGATTTTATCAATCTGATGACTTACGACATGGCCCTATGGCACACAGTATTTCAATGCCAATCCGTATGACTCAAACGCTGGCCTACTGCTGCCGCCGCAGTCAGTGAAGTCTGCCGGGGGAAGGCGCTGTTTGCCCTCTCTTATGAAAATCCGCGCCCGGTGGCGATCAACGCGGACCAGATTAAAAAGCGCGGGCTGGCTGGCGCAAGTTCTGGGAATAGGCCGCCGATGACAATAATCAGTTAGCGAAACAGTTGGCGGACTCGCTGTACATTAAGCGTTAATGGGTAAAAATATGGCGGGCCTGTGCCTGGCAGCAATGAGCAGGCCCGGTAAGCACAACGCATTGGCAATGAAACCGCCGGATGGCGGCTACCTCTTATCCGGCTGCCGTTACTGCATTTTCAATGTCGCAATCGGCTTTGACGTAATACCGAAATCCGCTTTGAGCTGCTGCTTGCTTTTCATCACCATCTGACCGTGAGTATCGATCGTCATATGTTGCGCTTCGGTATTGTGCCGCGCCTGCCATAGCATCACCAGTTGCAGGCTGTTTTCTTTCTGTTCCGGCGTCAACGCCACGCCATCCGGCCACTTACCCAGCTCAACGGCGGTGGATAAACGTTGATACACTTCCGGCGTCATGCTGTTAATGATCTCATCAAGATTCATGATGTGTCCGCTCCTGTGGAATAATTTGCTGAATCGTTTTTTCAGCCTTTCAGTTGATCGCCGTTTTTCTCGTCAGAAAAGGCCAGCGAGGCCGAGTTAACGCAATAGCGCTCACCGGTTGGCTGCGGCCCGTCCGGGAAAACGTGTCCGAGATGCGCATCGCAGTTACCGCAACGAATTTCGACACGCTGCATTCCATGAGAAAAATCGTCTATGTAACGAATCGCCTCTTCGCTGACAGGCTGGTAAAAGCTAGGCCAGCCGCAGCCTGAATCGTATTTGGTGTGGGAGTGAAAAAGCGGCGTATCACAGACCAGGCAGTGATAACCCCCATCGCGTTTATTATGTAGCAGGCGTCCGGTAAATGGCGGTTCTGTGCCACGATCCTGCGTCACATAGAATTGCATTTCGGACAATTTTTTCTTGAGTTCTTCTGCTGAAGGTTGGTTAGCCATTTGCTCACATCTCACTTTAAACGTGCTCACATTGCCTGACCGATTCTAACAAAACATTAACACCTCAGTACCAACTTTTGTCCTAAACTTGATCATTGCGAAATGGCGGCTCACGAATCGTGACTGATGTCACATTATTATCTCGGTTGCCCTTTAAAATTCGAGGCGGCGCCCCCATGTGGTTTCAAGCCGAAAGGAAGAGTGAGGCGAATCAGCCGCGCAAAGGTTGTGCAGAGGATTGATTTGTCGCAATGATTGACACGATTCCGCTTGACGCTGCGTAAGGTTTTTGTAATTTTACAGGCAACCTTTTATTCACTAACAAATAGCTGGTGGAATATATGACTATCAAAGTAGGTATCAACGGTTTTGGCCGTATCGGTCGCATTGTTTTCCGTGCTGCTCAGAAACGTTCTGACATCGAGATCGTTGCAATCAACGACCTGTTAGACGCAGAGTACATGGCATACATGTTGAAATATGACTCCACTCACGGCCGTTTCGACGGTACTGTTGAAGTGAAAGACGGTCATCTGATCGTTAACGGTAAAAAAATCCGTGTTACCGCTGAACGCGATCCGGCTAACCTGAAATGGGACGAAGTTGGTGTTGACGTAGTGGCTGAAGCTACCGGTATCTTCCTGACTGACGAAACCGCGCGTAAACACATCACCGCTGGCGCGAAAAAAGTGGTTCTGACGGGTCCGTCTAAAGACAACACCCCAATGTTTGTTAAAGGCGCTAACTTTGACAAATACGAAGGCCAGGACATCGTTTCCAACGCTTCCTGCACCACCAACTGCCTGGCGCCGCTGGCTAAAGTTATCAACGACAACTTCGGCATCATCGAAGGTCTGATGACTACTGTTCACGCGACTACCGCAACCCAGAAAACCGTTGACGGCCCGTCTCACAAAGACTGGCGCGGCGGCCGCGGCGCATCTCAGAACATCATCCCGTCCTCTACTGGCGCTGCTAAAGCGGTAGGTAAAGTACTGCCTGAACTGAATGGCAAACTGACCGGTATGGCGTTCCGTGTTCCTACTCCGAACGTATCCGTTGTTGACCTGACCGTTCGTCTGGAAAAAGCGGCTACCTACGAGCAGATCAAAGCTGCTGTTAAAGCTGCTGCCGAAGGCGAAATGAAAGGCGTTCTGGGTTACACCGAAGACGACGTTGTATCTACCGATTTCAACGGCGAAGTATGCACTTCCGTGTTCGATGCTAAAGCAGGCATCGCGCTGAACGACAACTTCGTGAAACTGGTCTCCTGGTACGATAACGAAACCGGTTACTCCAACAAAGTACTGGACCTGATTGCTCACATCTCCAAATAAGTTGAGATGACACAGTCATTGGTAAGAGCGACTCAGGTCGCTCTTTTTTTTGCTTAAAGATATACCCGTCATACTTCAAGTTGCAGGTGTGTTGGCTATGCTTTCTCACCCGAATCACTGACGGAAGTCGAACTTATCGGGATGAATCAGGGATGTCCATGTCCCTGGCCGGAGATGACCTACGGTTGTTCAAGTTCGTTCCCGATGAATTTGTCGTTCACTTGCCGCGTTACTCGGCCTGCGGCCTCGTCTCTACGGGCCAGCGCAAGCACTGGTCAAGGCACAAGCGCCTTGTCATGCAACTCGAATTATTTAGGGTTAAGAGGATTGCGTAATGATTAATAAAATTTTTGCCCTCCCGGTTATCGAACAGCTTACCCCTGTCCTTTCCCGTCGTCAGCTTGATGACCTGGATCTGATCGTCGTTGACCATCCGCAGGTTAAAGCCTCTTTTGCATTACAGGGCGCGCACCTTCTCTCCTGGAAACCCGTTGGCGAGGAAGAGGTATTGTGGCTCAGTAATAATACGCCTTTCAAAACCGGCGTGGCGCTACGCGGCGGCGTACCGATCTGCTGGCCCTGGTTTGGACCTGCGGCCCAACAGGGTCTGCCGTCACACGGCTTTGCGCGTAATCTACCGTGGGCGCTAAAAGCGCATAATGAAGATGATAATGGCGTAATGCTGACATTTGAGCTGCAAAGCAGTGAGGCCACCCGGAAATACTGGCCGCACGATTTCACGCTGCTGGCACGTTTTAAAGTGGGCAAAACCTGTGAAATTGAACTGGAAGCGCATGGCGAGTTTGCAACCACATCCGCGCTCCACAGCTATTTTAACGTTGGCGACATCGCCAACGTTAAGGTCAGCGGACTCGGCGATCGGTTTATTGATAAAGTTAACGACGCTAAAGAAGGTGTCCTGGCCGGCGGTATACAAACCTTTCCGGACCGTACCGATCGCGTTTACCTCAATCCTGAAGCATGTAGCGTGATCCACGATGCGACATTAAACCGCACGATTGATGTGGTCCACCACCATCACCTTAACGTCGTAGGCTGGAACCCTGGCCCGGCGTTGTCCGTCAGCATGGGCGACATGCCGGATGACGGCTATAAAACGTTTGTCTGCGTTGAAACGGTTTACGCTACTGCGCCGCAACAAGCCATAGAAGAAAAACCCTCTCGTCTGGCGCAGACTATCTGCGTCGCTAAACGCTAAAAGTGAATGGATAACGGCGTTACTATAGGATCTGAAAGGCGTCAGCCGCCATCAGGCATGACCTGCCGGATGGCGGCGCTTACACATTTTATCCGGCGTCACACCATATCCAACGCGGTTTTCCCTTTTGGCGCAGGCCAGGCGTTGTCCAGTAAGGCAAGTTCGTTTGCTGACAAGGCGATCTCAAGCGCCGCCGCATTTTGCTTCACGTGTTCTGTACTTCCGGCTTTCGGGATCGCCATCACGCCCGGATGCGCAATCACCCACGTCAGTAAGATTTGCGCCGCCGTAGCGTTATGCGCTTGCGCAATTTCATTCACCACCGGATGATTCAGTAAACCGCTACGTAACCGGCCAGCCTGCGCCAGCGGGCTATAGGCCATCACTGGCATTCGCTGTTGTTGACACCACGGCAATAAATCATACTCAATACCGCGTGACGCCAGATGATAGAGCACCTGATTTGTCGCGCATTGCTGTCCCCCAGGGATGCGCCACAGCGCCTGCATATCGTCATAATCAAGATTAGAGACTCCCCAACGGCGAATTTTCTCCTGCGCGATTAGCCGCTCCATACCTTCAACGGTCTCTTCGAATGAAAAGCTTCCGGCCCAGTGCAATAGATAGAGATCGAGATAATCTGTTTTCAGACGACGCAGGCTTTCTTCACAGGCGGCAACTATCTTCTGACCGCCAGCGTTCCACGGGTACACTTTTGACACCAGAAATGCCTCATCGCGTCGCCCTGCTAACGCCTCGCCCACGACCTTTTCCGCCCCGCCGTCGGCATACATTTCCGCTGTATCAATAAGGCGTAACCCCAAATCCAGCCCCGCGCGCAACGCCGAAACCTCGCGCTGACGTTGATCCGCGCGCTCGCCCATATACCATGTTCCCTGTCCGATAGCAGGAAGCGTCACCTGCCCGCAAAACGTTACGTTTTTCACTGATTTCATTCCTTTTCAAGGTCACTCGACGGTAAAACAATACAGGACTCTTAGACCCTACGGTAATGTCCGGCATCATACCGCGCAAGGGGGCGATTTTCTTGTCACTGACGAACGTCATCTGCAATCATGTCGACGATGCGGGTAATATGCGCGGCGGGCCGCTGATTCAGTAATAATTGACGCATCACATTCATATAGGGCGTCACATGTTGAAAGAACTCCAGATATCCTTTACAGAGATAATTTTGCCGTTCGCCACCGTCCATACAAATTCGATGTTTCGGACAACCGCCGTGACAGGCAAAGCGCCACGTACAGTTCTGGCAGCGTGAAGAAAGGTTTGCTTTAGCCGCGCCAAACTGCTGCTGAAAAGGAGAGGCCGCCATTTCTTCTAAAGAGTGTTGCTGCAGATTGCCCAGTTTATAGGCGGGAAAAACAAAATGGTCACAGCTAAACACGTCGCCATTCTGCTCCACCAGCAAACTTTGCCCGCAGGTCGACTGCATCGTACAAAGCGTGGCGGGCTCCCCCATCCAGACGCCAAGTAAGTTGTCAAAAAGCTGTACGAATATGCGTCCGACATCGTGACGTATCCATTGATCAAAAACATCGCACATAAAGGCGCCCCACCCTTCAGGCGTGACGGAAAAGGGCATCAGCGAAGGCGAATCTTCATTGTCAGATAACGTCAAAGAACGCTGCGCTTTTTGCGCGAGCGGCTCAACAATGGGAATAAATTGCAGGTGTTTACTTTCCAGTTCCTGCGTCAAAAAATGATAAATAGCGTTGCCATGACGGCATGATGCATCATTCACGACAGTGAGCGTATTGAACTCGACATCATTTGCCTGCAGAAGGCGGATAGCATTAACGACTCGGGAAAAAGACGCCCGCCCTGACGGCGTTCTCCGGTAATTATCATGAACGACTTGCGGCCCATCAATCGATATACCAATCAGGAACTGGTGCTGCGCAAAGAAAGCCGCCCACTCTTCATTGATTAATACGCCATTGGTTTGCAGACTGTTGTAAATAGTTTTGCCGTTGGCATAGCGTTGCTGCAAGCACACCACTTTTTGATAAAAAGAAAGACCGCATAGCGTCGGCTCTCCCCCCTGCCAACAAAACGAGACCTCTGAGGATGGCGTATCATCAATTACCCGACGGATATACGTCTCCAGCACATCGTCAGACATGACGCGCTGGCCCCGGGGTTTATCAAGATAGAAACAGTACTTGCAGGATAAGTTACACAGACTGCCGCTGGGCTTGGCTACGGTATTGAATACTATGCTCATTCGTCTTACTCGCTGTGAAGAATGGGTATAGCATAAGCGGGACGTGACAGGGCGATATCAGCCAGCATTGCAACAATTATTACGCTAATTGTTAGCGCAGTTGTAATCACCTGGATTTTTCATATGAAAGGCTAGTTTTTTAAATTGATGTAACAAAGTATAAATCACGTAAGGCTGCGCCATACCCGGTCAACAGCGCATTTATGCAAGCCGTCATGTTCGCGTTTCAGACAGCACAAAGCCCGCATAACGCAGGCTTTGTCGTGGTTTTTCCGGCAAATTCAATCAATCAGAATCTATAGGTCACGCCAGTAGAAAGGATACCGGTCCAGGATTTGTCCACCATCGGGCTGTCGGTAATTTCATCCGACAGGCGGGTGTAGCGCGCAGTACCATATACGCTCCAGTTACCGGCGAAATTATAGTTAGCGCTAAGTTCAAGATACGGGTTCCAGCTATCGTTCGGGTTATAGCCGCGCAGGCCGCTACGCGAAGATTCTTTACGTGATACGCCGTAATAGTAATCGTTCTGGTTCTCGCTATTCCATTCAACCCCGATACCAGGCGTTAAGGTCAGCCCGCCATTGGTATACCGATACAGCCAGGCCAGATCCCAGACAATACCGTTACTGTTATCCAACGTATCCCCTGCCAGTGAGGTACGCAGGAATCCATACTGGGTGTGATGCGCGTAAGAAACGCCCGCCATCATAGTACTTTTACGCCTGTCCAGACGACGCAACTGATGGTCATCGCTGTCGCCCGGTTTGAAGTACATCGGGGACCAGTATGCCATGATTGACAACTTATCGGCATTGTCATTCCACAAGTAGTACCCGCCGCCCAGACCACGGAACCAGAAGTTTTCGCTTTCATAAGCGATGACCGGTATCGGATAAACATCGCTATCGTAATCTTTATAAGGGTGTTCAACCACACCAACGCCTGCGCCCAACGTCAGGTTGCTTTCAGCGTGCGCGACGCTGGCGGATGTTGCAATAAACACGCCAAGAGCCAGAAGTTTAAGTTTGGTCACAATCCATAATTCCTTATTCAAATGTTCTGCGGCAAAAGTGTAACCGCCAATACCTGTAAGCCCAACTATTTTACACAATGTAACCGTTTAATATCACCACCACCGATTATTTTCAGATGATCGGCTGATGATCGTTATATGACCGGGAACGCTTTTTCTGATATCCACCAGCCTTTTCTACCTGATGAGTTATTGATATGTCATCGAAATCCACTGACGCGTACAGGCAAGTTTTGCAAATGCCATCTACGCTTAATGTTAAGAAGGTGTATCACCGGACACGTTAATCTTCTGACCAATAAAATGGCATGAGAGTTGCTTTTTTTTCCTTAGCAGAGACGGCGTTCAGTCTACCTCTTCCGGGAGCCTCTACTATTCATATGAACGGCTCTTAACATGTGCGAAAAAACGAAAGGATGGCATATCATGAATATATTCGATCACTATCGCCAGCGTTACGAAGCTGCCAAGGACGAAGAGTTCACACTGCAGGATTTTCTTACCATTTGTCGGCAAGATCGCAGTGCTTATGCCAACGCGGCAGAGCGGCTATTAATGGCTATCGGCGAGCCTAATATGGTCGACACTGCCCAGGAACCCCGACTTTCCCGACTCTTCTCCAACCGGGTTATTGCTCGCTATCCTGCGTTTGAAGAGTTTTACGGCATGGAAGACGCGATTGAACAGATTGTCTCTTATCTGAAACATGCGGCGCAAGGGCTGGAAGAGAAGAAGCAAATTCTCTATTTGCTGGGACCTGTGGGGGGTGGCAAATCATCGCTCGCTGAACGGCTGAAATCGCTAATGCAGCGCGTGCCAATTTATGTTTTAAGCGCCAACGGCGAGCGTAGTCCGGTCAACGATCATCCGTTATGCCTGTTTAATCCGCAGGAAGACGCGCAGATTCTGGAAAAAGAGTACGGTATTCCGCGCCGCTATCTCGGTACGATTATGTCCCCGTGGGCGGCCAAACGCCTGCATGAGTTTGGCGGCGATATTACTAAATTCCGCGTGGTGAAAGTCTGGCCCTCCATTCTGGAGCAGATTGCCATCGCCAAAACGGAACCCGGCGATGAAAACAACCAGGATATTTCGGCGCTGGTCGGCAAGGTGGATATTCGTAAACTCGAACATCACGCCCAGAACGATCCGGATGCGTATGGTTACTCTGGCGCGCTGTGCCGCGCTAACCAGGGGATCATGGAGTTCGTCGAGATGTTTAAAGCGCCTATTAAGGTGCTGCACCCCTTGCTGACCGCAACTCAGGAAGGTAACTACAATGGTACGGAAGGTATTTCCGCCCTGCCCTTTAATGGCATCATACTTGCCCACTCAAACGAATCTGAATGGGTGACTTTCCGTAACAATAAAAATAACGAAGCGTTCCTCGACCGTGTCTATATTGTGAAGGTGCCTTATTGCCTGCGAATCTCCGAAGAGATCAAAATCTACGAGAAACTACTTAATCATAGCGAGCTGGCTCATGCGCCCTGCGCGCCGGGCACGTTGGAAACGCTTTCGCGCTTCTCGATTCTTTCCCGCCTGAAAGAGCCGGAAAATTCCAGTATTTACTCGAAAATGCGCGTTTATGACGGTGAAAGCCTGAAAGATACCGACCCCAAAGCTAAATCGTACCAGGAGTATCGCGACTATGCGGGTGTGGACGAAGGGATGAACGGTCTCTCCACCCGATTCGCCTTTAAGATCCTCTCCCGCGTATTCAACTTCGACCATGCGGAAGTGGCGGCAAACCCGGTACATCTGTTCTACGTTCTGGAACAACAAATCGAGCGCGAGCAGTTCCCGCAGGAGCAAGCTGAGCGTTATCTGGAGTTCCTGAAAGGCTACCTGATCCCGAAATACGCCGAATTTATCGGCAAGGAGATCCAGACGGCCTATCTCGAATCTTATTCTGAGTACGGGCAGAACATTTTTGATCGTTACGTGACTTATGCGGATTTCTGGATTCAGGATCAGGAGTATCGCGACCCGGATACCGGTCAACTGTTCGATCGCGAGTCGCTGAACGCCGAACTGGAAAAAATTGAAAAACCAGCGGGTATCAGTAACCCGAAAGATTTCCGTAATGAGATAGTAAACTTTGTCCTGCGCGCCAGAGCCAACAATAGCGGCCGTAATCCAAACTGGACCAGTTACGAGAAGCTGCGCACGGTGATTGAGAAAAAAATGTTCTCTAATACTGAAGAGCTGTTGCCGGTCATTTCTTTTAACGCCAAAACGTCGACTGACGAGCAGAAAAAGCATGACGACTTTGTCGATCGGATGATGGAAAAAGGGTATACCCGTAAACAGGTTCGTTTGCTGTGCGAGTGGTACCTGCGCGTGCGTAAATCGTCGTGATGTTAATGCCCGGTGGCGCTTGCGCTTACCGGTCCTACAAAGTAATGTTCTGTAGACTGGCTAAGCGTTAGCGCTATCCGGCACTGACAGAACAGGCGCTCAGTTGGCAGTACGGGGGGCATATGACCTGGTTCATAGACCGACGTCTTAACGGCAAAAATAAAAGCACGGTGAATCGCCAGCGCTTTTTGCGTCGTTATAAAGCACAAATTAAGCAGTCGATTTCCGAAGCGATTAATAAACGCTCTGTGACCGATGTCGACAGCGGAGAGTCCGTCTCTATTCCAACCGATGATATTAGCGAACCGATGTTTCATCAGGGGCGCGGCGGTCTGCGCCATCGCGTCCATCCGGGTAACGATCACTTTATCCAGAATGATCGCATTGAGCGTCCGCAAGGCGGTGGCGGCGGCGGTTCCGGTAGCGGTCAAGGTCAGGCCAGCCAGGACGGCGAAGGCCAGGATGAGTTTGTTTTTCAGATTTCAAAAGATGAGTATCTGGATCTGCTCTTTGAAGATTTAGCGCTGCCTAATCTGAAAAAAAACCAGCATCGCCAGCTTAACGAGTATAAAACTCACCGCGCCGGTTTCACCTCAAACGGCGTGCCGGCCAATATCAGCGTGGTACGTTCGCTACAAAACTCTCTGGCGCGCCGTACAGCAATGACGGCAGGAAAACGCCGCGAACTGCACGCGCTGGAAACGGAACTGGAGACCATCAGCAAAAGCGAACCAGCGCAACTGCTTGAAGAGGAGCGGTTACGTCGGGAGATTGCCGAACTACGGGCTAAAATCGAGCGGGTGCCGTTTATCGACACTTTTGATTTACGCTATAAAAATTATGAAAAACGACCTGAGCCCTCCAGCCAGGCGGTGATGTTCTGTCTGATGGACGTCTCGGGTTCGATGGACCAGGCAACCAAAGATATTGCCAAGCGTTTTTACATTCTGCTTTATCTGTTTTTGAGCCGAACGTATAAGAACGTCGAAGTGGTTTATATCCGCCACCATACCCAGGCGAAGGAAGTGGATGAACATGAGTTCTTTTATTCGCAAGAGACCGGCGGGACGATTGTCTCCAGCGCGCTTAAACTCATGGACGAAGTAGTTAAAGAGCGCTACGACCCCGGTCAGTGGAACATCTATGCGGCGCAAGCGTCAGACGGTGATAACTGGGCCGACGACTCACCGCTGTGCCATGAGATTCTGGCGAAAAAGCTGCTGCCGGTAGTGCGCTATTACAGCTATATCGAGATTACCCGCCGCGCCCACCAGACCTTATGGCGCGAGTATGAACATCTGCAGGCGACGTTCGATAACTTCGCCATGCAGCATATTCGCGATCAGGAGGATATTTATCCGGTATTCCGCGAATTGTTTCAGAAACAGAGCGCCAATCAAAGTGCATAAACCTAAATCAGCCCGTAATGCGTCACGGGCTGATTTATCACTAACAAGGCGATTATACATATTGCCATTACAATAGCCGTAAACCTGTATATCTCCTGACTGGATTAACCTTACATGCGCCGACTTATCACTGGAATAGTATGGATTTATTAATGCCAGCAATACTCACCAGGAGGTGGCGGTAATTGCAGAGAATCAGGGGGTTGTAGTTTGCAAAAAAGCCATGGACCCGAAAAATCAAAATCCCACGGACTATCACTACCCGACGCTGCCATAGCAGACGACGTGAACCCCGCAGCCAGCAATGCAAAAAGAAAAATTGTTGCCATTTCTTTAAATCGTTTCATAGTGCCTCCGAACGGAAGTACATTATTATCCTTACCACTTCACACTCCTTTCGCGTAATAATAAAGGCTATTTTATTTTCGTTAGTGTTAAATCGATGCCGTTAATTAACAATTTACTTTTTGCGACAATAGTCACGACTGAAAATATCAACATCATATATTATTGAATTTATTAAATCGAGAATGATTTTTATTCCATAACATTAACACGTTTTATTTTTAAACAGTCTATTAGAGGAATTCTCATCGCTATGGTAAACTAACGCATCCGACTTTCAGGGCTGTAGTTCATCATGAATTTGCATCATAAAGCGCTCAGGCACTTTATCTCGGCAAGCGTCATCGTTTTGACATCGTCCTTCCTGATTTACGAACTTATTGCCAGCGACAGGGCAATGAATGCCTATATGCGTTATATCATGGAGAGAGCCGATTCGTCGTTTTTGTACGATAAGTACCAGAATCAAAGCATCGCCGCACATTTGATGCGAACTTTTGAAGCGCCGGGAGACCCCGTCACCGCAGAAAAACGCCGCGCGTTTTGCGACGCCTTTGAGGCTATTAACGGTACGCACGGTGTCAACCTGACCCGGCATAATTATCCGGCGCTACATGGTACCCTGCAAACCGCCGCTACACAGTGTACCGATAATCTTGATGACGCCCTTTTACTGCCTGCATTTGATCAGGCGGTAAGCATCAACCGTTCGCAGGACGACCACAGTCACGGGCTGGGCACACTGGAGCTTAAATTCCGTTATTACGTTGATTTAAATAAACATTATGTCTATTTCTATGATTTAATCAACTCACGGCGCTTCGCCATGCATCGTTGGACTTTTTTACAAAAAGGCACAATGGGTATTAACAGAAAAGATATAGATAAACTTTTTACCGGCCGTACGGTTATTTCAAGTATTTACATGGATGATATTACCCAGGAAAACGTCATGAGTTTTTTAACGCCAGTCTATCTGGCGGGATCGTTAAAAGGCATCGTGATGGTGGATGTTAACCAGGATAATTTAAAAAATATTTTTTATACCCAGGACCGTCCGCTGGTTTGGCGTTATCTTAACGTAACACTAAAGGACATGGACTCCGGAAAAGAAATTATTATTAATCAAAGCAAAAATAATCTGTTTCAATATGTGAATTATAGCCATGATATCCCTGGTGGACTGCGCGTTTCGTTGTCCCTTGATTTAACCTATTTCCTTGTCTCGTCCTGGAAAGCGCTGGCCTTTTACTTACTGGCAACGGCGCTCCTGCTTAATATGGTACGGATGCACTTTCGGCTTTATCGCAACGTCACACGCGAAAATATTAGCGATGCCATGACCGGGCTTTACAACCGTAAAATATTAACACCTGTGCTGGAACAGCGACTGCAACGCCTGGTCAATACCGGGACGCCGGTGACATTTGTCGCTATTGATTGCGATAGGTTAAAACTGATCAACGATACCCAGGGGCACCAGGAAGGCGACCGAATTATAACCCTGTTGGCGAAAGCGATTAAAACATCGATTCGTAAAAGCGATTACGCCATTCGCCTCGGCGGCGATGAGTTCTGTATTATTCTTGTTGATTACGCGGCGGATTTGGCTATCCATCTGCCGGAGCGTATTATTCGTAACCTGCAAATTATCGCACCGGATAAGACAGTCCATTTTTCTGCCGGGATTTATAATATGCAGCCCAATGATACGATTAATGATGCCTACCAGGCTTCCGATGCGCAGCTCTATCTGAACAAACAACAAAAACAACATCGTTCATCATAGTGCTTCGCAGTAAATGTTCATATTGCACCAGGAGTGAGAAATGGCCGAAATGACTGAAGTCGCGAAGGGTGTCGCTACACACCAACGTTTAGTGGCTTTATTAACCCAGGAGAACGCGCGCTATCGTGTGGTGAACCATGAAGCGGTAGGGAAATGCGAAGCGGTATCTGAAATACGCGGTACTGCGCTGGGCCAGGGCGCAAAAGCGCTGGTCTGTAAAGTCAAAGGCAACGGCGTCAACCAGCACGTTCTTGCTATTCTGGCGGCCGATCAGCAAGCCGACCTCTCTCAGCTTGCTTCACATCTGGGCGGCTTACGCGCTTCCCTTGCCAGCCCGGCGGAAGTCGATATGCTGACCGGCTGCGTTTTTGGCGCGATCCCGCCTTTCAGTTTTCACCCCAATCTGAAACTGGTCGCCGATCCGCTCCTGTTTGAGCGTTTCGATGAAATTGCCTTTAATGCCGGCCTGCTGGAAAAATCAGTCATTATGAATACACAGGACTATCTGCGCATCGCCCGACCAGAACTGGCAGTCTTCCGCCGCTTTCAGTCATCGCCAACGGCTTAGTCCCCTCCCCCTTCAAGGAGCAATACCGACACAACGATAATGATAAAAATGGCGAAAAACGACGCCGTAATCATCAGCGCTTCAAGAAACGGTGGATCGTACATAATTGTATCCTCAGGAAGACAACAATGACGGTTCACCTGTTAGCAATACGCGGCGTTGATGGCAATTTAATGACAACGCCGTTTTTCACGTAGAGATTGTCTTTCAGGCAGTTGCCTGAAATCCGCATCAATCGTTAAAAAGGCCTGTGCGCTTTGCCGTTTGGGCGTAAAGTAGTCAGGCTTACTTTTTGGCAAGGAAACCATAATGTTTGATGTCACTCTGCTGATCCTGCTCGGACTGGCAGCTCTGGGATTTATCAGCCACAACACCACTGTCGCCGTCTCAATTCTGGTGCTGATTATTGTCCGCGTAACCCCGTTGAATACCTTTTTTCCCTGGATTGAAAAACAGGGACTCACCGTCGGGATTATCATTCTGACCATCGGCGTAATGGCTCCCATCGCCAGCGGAACCCTACCGCCCTCCACATTGATCCACTCTTTTGTGAACTGGAAATCGCTGGTCGCGATTGCTGTCGGCGTTTTCGTCTCCTGGCTGGGCGGTCGCGGCATTACGCTGATGGGAAACCAACCGCAGCTCGTCGCCGGGCTGCTGGTCGGTACGGTACTTGGCGTCGCGCTGTTTCGCGGCGTGCCGGTCGGCCCACTGATTGCGGCGGGGCTGGTCTCTTTAATTGTGGGGAAGCAGTAACTCGCCCGTCAGATACTGGCCTGGGGTCTGCCCCAGGCCTTTTTTAAACATGGTAATGAATGCCGTGGTGGAATCATAACCCAGCATTTGCGCCGTCTGTTGTACATTACGTCCCGCGATCAGCGCTTGTAGCGCCAGGATTAATTGCAACTGATGACGCCAGCGACGAAAGCTTAGTCCCGTCTCTTTGACGACCAGCCGGGCAAGGTTACGCTCGCTCATCGCGAATACGCTGGCCCACTGCCCTAACGTATTCCATCGCGCGGGCTCCTGCGCCATTGTCTCAACCATTTGGCGAATTTTCGGATGCCCTGATACCGGTAATTGCAATTGTTCCTGCGGCTGCTGCGGCAGTTCATCAAACAACACTTGAATAAGGCGCTGCGTTGGCATTTGCGCTCTTTCGGGATCGGTTCTGCGCGCCAGCGACAAAATCAACTCCCGGCATAACGGCGAAATTTTCAGCGTGCAGCAACGCTCCGGCATGACGACCGCCGCAGGTTCAATAAATAAAAAGCACAGCTCCGCCCCTGCGGTCACATGATTACTGTGCGGCAGCGAGCCAGGGAGCCAGACGGCATACTGGGGCGGCACCATCCACATCGCATTTTCCACCTCGCAGGTGATCGCGCCGTGCAGAGCGAGAATCAACTGTCCCTTGCGATGCTGATGGCGAGGGCTAAACAGTTCATCATCCCTGGCGCGAATACAAAAGGCCACAGCGGCATCGTGGTGAAGGTCGGGATCGTAACCGTCCAGTCTCAGGCCAATCATTATATTGTCCGATTTTAGCGATAAATTGTCATTTTAGCTTGATTCATCCAAACAGTAAAAACTGTTAAGGTATCGCCTCGCCTGACGAGATGAGAAAACGATGACGACAACCCTTTCTCCACGCGGCAAACAGGGCGCTTTACTGATTGCCGGTATTTTGATGATAGCCACTACGCTGCGCGTAACATTTACCGGCGCTGCGCCGTTGCTGGAGACAATCCGTTCGGATTACGGTCTTTCCACCGCCCAGACGGGCCTGCTAACAACCTTGCCGCTTCTGGCGTTTGCACTGGTTTCGCCGCTGGCGGCCGGTATTGCCCGCCGGTTTGGGATGGAACGCAGTCTGTTTGCCGCAATGCTGCTGATTTGCGCGGGTATTGCTCTCCGCTCCCTGCCCTCCGCTGCATTGTTGTTTGCCGGAACTGCCATTATTGGGTGCGGGATAGCGCTGGGTAATGTGCTGCTACCAGGATTGATTAAGCGCGATTTTTCACAACATGTCGCCAGGCTGACGGGCGCGTACTCATTGACGATGGGCGCCGCCGCCGCGTTGGGGTCTGCGCTGGTGGTTCCGCTGGCGTTGCACGGTTTTGGCTGGCGCGGCGCGCTGTTAATGCTGATGCTGTTTCCGCTGTTGGCGTTTCTTATCTGGTTGCCGCAGTGGCGCACTACTCGCACAGCTAACCTGAGTAGCTCCCGGGCATTACATGAACGCGGTATCTGGCGTTCGCCTTTAGCCTGGCAAGTTACATTGTTTCTGGGACTTAACTCACTGATTTATTATGTGATTATCGGCTGGTTACCAACAATACTCATCAACCACGGTTACAGCGAAGCACAGGCAGGATCGCTACATGGCCTGCTGCAACTGGCGACCGCGGCGCCTGGGTTAGCCATTCCGCTTATTTTGCATCGCTTTAACGATCAACGCTGGATTGCCGCGCTGGTCTCACTCTTGTGCGCAGTGGGCGCGGCGGGGCTTTGGTTTGTGCCGGGCCAGGCGGTCATCTGGACGCTACTGTTCGGCTTCGGTTCAGGCGCGACGATGATCCTCGGCCTGACGTTTATTGGCCTGCGCGCCAGTTCGGCGCATCAGGCAGCGGCGCTTTCCGGCATGGCGCAGTCGGTCGGGTATTTACTGGCGGCATGTGGGCCGCCCGTCATGGGAAAACTTCATGATGCCAGCGGTAGCTGGTATCTGCCGCTATCAGGCGTGACGGTTCTGGCTATCATCATGGCGATTTTCGGCCTCTACGCCGGACGCGATCGAGAGATAGCGTCATAAATAAACCTGATACCCACTTGAATGCCTGATGACGCTTCGTTTATCAGGCCTGATCCATTAAAATCATTACCGCTATCCGACAAAAGTAGCGTAAGCGACACCATCACAGGAGGGAAAAATGCGAATCCAGTGTAAGCGCGTCTATTTCCCGGCGGAAAAAGACGATGGTTATCGGGTATTGGTTGACAGGCTATGGCCGCGAGGCATTAAAAAAGCAGCGCTGGTCTATGATGAATGGAATAAGGCTATTACGCCCTCAACCGAATTGCGCAAAGCCTTTCATAGCGAACTGATTGATTTTAACCACTTCACGCAGCAATACCGGGCAGAACTTGCGCAACAGCATCAAGAAGGCAAACGTCTGGCGGATATTGCCCGACACCAGCCGCTAACGTTGCTATACGCCGCTAAAGATACTCGCCAGAACCATGCCATTGTGCTGGCAGAGTGGCTACGAGAGCTGTGATTGTCGTGCCGCCGCCTGGCCTGGTTGTCTGTCCGGGGACAACGGCATCAAATGTTCTGCCCGCACCCAAGCAAAACCGTGCTGGCCATCGGCGGAGGCTACATCGCCCGTGACCAGCCACAGCGCCCGAGGCGCTTCTTTCGGCAGTAAGGTGACGTGTCCATTTACCGGGTTAATGAATTCATCTCCGGGTTGACACAGGCAAAATAGCTCAACCGATTTACCAATATTCCGCCGTCCGGCGGGTGTTTTAGCGCCAATAACTATTGCCAACGCGCCCGGCTTTAACTGAAACATATTTTCTTGCGCCGCATGAAACTCATTATCAGATTGTTCTTAATCATATCCCGTCGGACCGCAGGTTGTCACTTTTTCGTATCAGGGTGCTCTCTGCGCCATAATGTCCACTCATCAATGATTTCGCCATTGGGCAATTTGCAATCGGAACGCACGCCTTGTGGGGTCTGCACCGGCATCAGCGTACCGCCCTGTTGCTCACAGTAGACGGCTGCCGGATTAGGCATCCCAATACGCGGCGGCCTGGGGGCGTTGGGTTGCGACGATGAACAAGCGCTCAGCAGCAATACGCCTGGCAACGCAATCCACGTAAATTTCATAACGACTCCTTAAAGCGATATTTTGTCCAGGATAACCTGGCGGGTACGCTATTTCCATACTTTCTGTCAGCGCTTTAGTGGGTGTTTATCCCGGGTTAAGTCAGTAATAACCACGCCCTGTCACAAAGCAACCGACCTTTTGTCGCTGAGAAAACCCTGCTATTCTGGCGCCCCCTGAACAGTGAAGGTAATAGCATGAGAGTGGGTATCCTCTTCCCTGTCGTCATTTTCATTACGGCAATATTATTTTTGGCATGGTTTTTTATTGGCGGTTACGCCGCGCCGGGAGCATAACCATGAGGAAAACAACGATGGTGTTGATGGGCATCGCGCTAATTGCGGTGGCGGGTACCGAACTGGGCTGGTGGTAAATTCATTTTGAATAATAAAGGCTACCTGTCGTAGCCTTTATTATCTCTGAAAGTTCTGCGTTTAGCTTTTGATTTTTCTGTAGATTAACAGCACGACAATCGCGCCGATCACCGCGACTGCAAAGCTGCCGAAGTTGAAACCATCCACTTTGCCAAAGCCAAAGAACGTACTGATCCATCCTCCGACTACCGCACCAACGATCCCCAGAATGATCGTCATAAAGAATCCGCCGCCATCTTTACCTGGCATGATCCACTTAGCCAAAATACCCGCAATAAGTCCAAAAATAATCCATGAAAGAATGCCCATTTTTTCCTCACTTATGTCTTAACGTTAGCGGTTTATTTGCCGTTAAAAAGAATAGCACATCGTCAGGAAAGTGAAGTTTGTGATATCCATCACCTTTTAGCGCCGTGGATAAAAGCGCATAAATATCAGGGTTGCAATCATTAATGATAACGATTATCTTTATCAACACCGAGTGGTTGAGTTTATAACCCACCTGTTCGGTACGACATTGCTCACATTGCTTCCAGTATTATTTGCCCGCCTCACCGAGTGCGGGCTTTTTTTGCTAACCGCTATCTATCCCATGTCGAATTCATGGTCTTTTTCAGCCGCGCTATTTTGCGTGATACGGGGTCATCTCCAGCGCCGTACATTCATCCTGCTTGTCCTGCTGCATAAACACCACGGTCACCATAAACAAACCGATCATAAATGGCACTTCATAAAGCTCTTCAATCAAATCTGTGTAACGAGCGTTATGCAGGAATATCGGCGACAACCACCGATGATGCTCGACAGTGTCGGAAATCAGATATGAACATGCCGTCACGGTAAACAGCCACAATGGCAGAGGAGCGTCCCGTAGGCGACGAACAATCTCCTTACGGAGCCCGGCAGAAAACAGGACTGGCAAGACTAACGCAGCAATTAATAGCACTGAAATCGTTCTGAACAGCATACGCGGCTCGTCAGGGAAATAGTCACGCCCCCAACTGGTGCTTCTACCCAATAGCACCACCCACCAGACAACAGCCCATAGCCAAAACTGCTTTGCCCCTTCGGGACGGGAAAGTGGCCGTATATACCAGGCGGTAAATAGCGCCCCAAACAGTAACCATAACGCTTGTCCGTTTTCAATCCATCGGACCACCACGCCGTTAAGCAAAGGCAATTGCCAGTCCGCCGTAAACGGGATGACCACAGCGGCAAGCGCAAGAGTAAGTGCTGACGAAGTTAATCGGGTATCGAGTTTCATGATTATAAGACTCTTCTGGTTTTTAATACCCAATCATAAGTTTTATGAATACGCTCTCATTAGCAAACAATGCGATATTCTTAATGTTTTCTTAATGTTTCTTTTCAACCCATGTCTGATGTAAATAAACAGCGCTTTTCAATACGCAAAAACCGCATCACGCTGGCGACGCGCGATGCGGCTTCTGATTTAAAAAATCACTTTATATCAAATAGATACTACAAGATCCTTACCAACCGCAAACGTCGTGTTCGTTTTCGGTATCGTAGGAACGCACGGTATTGACCAAATCCTTCACAACTTCTGCTGCAACTTCAGGTACCAGCAACGTCATCGGTGCTTCCGTTTCATAGTCCACAGAGACGCCGTTGCTATTATTCGTGACCGTGACGGTATAAGTAGCTTTTCCCATTATTATTCTCTCCCGGCATGAATGACTTTTCGTGAGGTCGCCCCTTCCATCAGTACTTCCGGCGCGACAAAAAAGTCGATGTTAAAATAGGTATCATCCGTCATGACCTCAATATTGTGCCACTTTTCCGGAGGAAACACGCCAAACTCGCCGGCATTGATCACCATGATCTCTTCCGGCTCAGAGCAATGTTCATCAGCGTATCCGAGATATTTGACCGCCCCCTGCATCACCGAGAGACGAGGATAAACGCCGGGTCGCGTTCCCTTATCAAGGTGGCGTTCGAAAATTCCGGCAGGCGCCGTCTCTTTGTTCCAGAAGGGCGTGGAACGTGTATGGATATGATTTTGTGGAATTTGCCGCATTTGCTTCCCTCTTCCCGCAGGTTACTCAGCGATAATCTCATCGCTGTCGTAAAAAGGTTACGCTCCAAAAACAGCATTTTAAATACCATTTATTGGTTACTATTTTGCTGTTTTCCACGCAATAAAACCGAAAGGAGAGCAATGACCCGCCGTTGACGACGGGTCCAGGTGGTTAAGACTGGAGCGTTGCCAGCCGGGCGGCAAATCCGACGAAAAGAAGGCCAATCAAAGAATTGCCCACTTTTGCCAGTTTCTTTTTGGTACCAATATAGTGGGTTACAAAAGCGCCAGAAAGAATTAAAAAGCTCAGATAGCAAAAACTGACGATTTCAAGGGTGGTGGCCAAAATAAAAAATGACACCCCAGTATGCGGCGCAGTAACGTCAATAAATTGCACAAAAAAGGAAACATAAAAAAGTATGGCTTTAGGATTCGTCAGGCTAAGAATTAAAGCACGCTTAAAAATAGCGCCAAAAGGAACTACCGTTTCCGTCGCCGCACGCCCTTTTGAGGTCAGCGTGGCGTAAAGGATTTTTGCGCCAAGGTAGAGCAGATAAAACGCGCCGAGATAGCGAACAATGTTAAACAGAACCGGCGTTGTTTTGATCAGCGTCGCCACGCCCGCATACGCCAGAAACATTAATATCGCATCGCCGATAAACACGCCGCATGCGGCAAGATATCCTCCTTTAACCCCGCGTCCCACGCTGTTTTTAAGCACAAAAAGCGTATTCGGCCCCGGTACCAGAACGATAAAAATCGCCCCAACCAGGTACGTCCAATAATTCAGAACACCATACTCCGCGAACACATTAACCTCTTCCTGAAAACATTTACGCTTAGCTGCGAAACAGTATGCTAACGAATGCACCGGAAGATGGGAAGCGAAACCACGTCTCTCCAGGCCGCTATTCCGCCACGCTTATATCCACATCACCCAAAAACGTTCTTGTATCGCGCCCCCCGCAGGCAATCACCAGGTATTGGCCCACGTTTCCTCATGGGGAATTAACGCGCGCGTCGTACCAAAGATAGGGCTGCCAACACATCACTGATATCGCTCTCATTCAGATTCGGCGCATTAAACTTCGCTCTCAGCCACACAATATCCTCGTGGCTGAAAGCGCCGACCATCAAGCGCTGGCTGATGATGATCAACATTTGATTATCAAGTTGTCGAATACGTTGCCGGGTGACCGACAAGGTTTGTATCGGAAAGGAGGGTCCTGGGCCGGTTCGCCACTGCGCTAAATAGCGGTACTGTATCGCTTTACTGGCATCCATTAGCGAACGAATAAAAGGGATTATCGAATGCGGGTCCAGACCGTTATTTTTCGCTTCTTCTTCAGCCTCGGCAAAAACATTTTTTTCACGCGTGAAATCCTCTATCGGCAGATGGTGCTTCATTTTATAAGCAGCCACATCTTTCATTAATAACATGCGTTCATTGAGCGCGGTTAAGAGCGCGCCAAGCGATACCGACGTTACCGAATCGGCAAAAGTGGTGCTGCACATCAATAAAGAACAAAGAAAAATGGCGATATGACGAATCATTAATCAACCTCCTTTTACGGAGGCTTGACAGTAATTTACCTTCATTAAGATAACATTAAGAAATTATTACAGATGGGTATTAATGCTTATTCGTTTAAACTGGAGTGATAGAAAGAACAGGCCGTTGATTCTGCGGAATCTTCACCTTCATTTAAAGTGTATAAAATATACAACAAATCACCAAATGTGATGCATATCACGTTTTTATGATTTTTTATTACAGTTTTATGATATAGGTCTAACTTTAATAGGTCACTAATTTCTCTCCCCCGCTCAGGGAGATCGGCTTCAATTTACATCGAATATGGTGAAATATGACTACCATTACACTAGTCAACGAACAAAATAGTACTGGCAATCCTTTTTCTGCACATATGTTATGTGAACAGCGAGCTATTCAGGAAATTACTTACGAACTATTGCAATCGCAGCAGCATGTCTCAAATAAGGATATCATCGCCAAACTTATTGAAAAACTGGAAACAGAAAAAGACGTAGTGCAGCTTGATATTTACCGTAATGCCTTAGAAGCCGTTTTGTTTCAGACACCTGACGACATCTAATATATACCCAAAATAATTCGAGTTGCTTAAAGGCGGCAAGGGAGTGAGTCCCCAGGAGCATAGATAACTATGTGACTGGGGTGAACGACAAATCTGCCGGGAGCAGATTTGAACGTCGCTTGCGACGGCCCGTCAGGGCGAGGCCTATGGATGGGCCGAGTAATCCGTAGCCAACACATAAGCAACTTGAAGTATGAAGGGTATAAACAAGGGAGGGGTTACTCCTCCCCTGTTCGTTAATAATGCAGATGCCTCAACGTGCGGTGCCTGATTTTTCGTAGCCGTTTGCATGGATTTGCGGTGCAACATGCTGCATGCTTTCGGGCATCTCATGCTGCCGGTATACGGCTGGCAGTAATGTTAAGCCTGAGCCATTTTTCACATGAAGACTAAATTTACCCGATTCTTTTAAAGCCTGAATAAGATTTTCCTGCGCGGGAGTTAATGTCTCATCATGCCACAGAACAATATGCTCGAAAGACGTTGATAAAAGATCGGGCATCGGCGCCTGCCAGGGGATGACTTCAACTCGCATACCTTCACTACAATATTTAATCGTTTCCAGCCATAGCTCAATGGGGTCGTTCAGCGAAAACGCAGCAATAAGCACTGTGCCTGCTGGCGCCTTTCGTACGCTACTTAGCTGGAACGTGGCGTATTCAATAATCGCAGTATCCAGTAATGCCTTTTCAAATCGGCGTGCATCATCATCGCCTGCGGACAACCACAGCCGTAAAGGACGCAGTATTGACTCAATTACGATACACGGCGGAATTTCCCGACCATAACGCCAGAGTAATTTTCGCAATTTGGCGGGTTCGAATTTTCTACACTGCGCTAAAATCTCTTCCTGGTAGAATAACCATCCCGAGCGGCAATGCGTTTCTTCACCATAGAGGGCAGGTTTAATCTCTTTTAATGAAAAGCCTTTGCTTAACGCGTCGATAATATGCTGTATTCTGATAGCATCTTCTATGCAATAAAAACGATTGCCAGCTTCATCTTTGGTAGGTTGAAGCAGGCCATAGCGTTCCCAGGACCTGATATTTGCTGTTGTGACACCACACTGCGCCGCCATTGCGCTAATACTAAAAGTAGCCATGCCTGTCTGGCCTCATGATGATGTAAGAAAGCATAGTGAACCTAAACGCCATCAGAAGCAAATCATTATTAAGCAATGACCTTACTATTTACACGGGAAATTACATTATCAACATTATTTATTGTAAGCCAGTGCGTAAAGGCTTTAGAAACGGACAGTATTTGATAATCCAGAACTGTTCTACAACCTAATTTAGTCAGAACATGGTAGCGTACTGAGTAAATAGTTTTTAAATGTACATTCAGCTCACAGCTTATTTGTCGGATATCCATTCCTTTAACAAGCATCGCCAAAACATTTCTTTCATTCGCCGTTAATCTGACTTTCTCTGACCTGGGAAAAAATTGACCAGCAGCGGCCAAAATCAGTAATTCGCGCCACTCAGCAATAGAGGCATCGACCTTTATTCGATATATAGCATGATGTTCATCAATAAAGTTATATTCATTATGGGTAACAATTCCAATGAGTACCGTTTTAAATGTGGAAGTAATATACTGCTGTACGGTGTAGTAATCGTCGATATCAAAAATAATATAATTTACGTTGCCAGCTATTATTGCGACGTCCTTAAATAAGGACTCCAGACCATAATTAAGAAACAGGTTTTCGCTCAATAGTCTTGTATCTGTCTTTAAAACAGATGATGCGGAACCAGTCATATCCACCTCAACAAAACGAGAGCCATGTGGGAATATCCATTCGATGGCCCGCATAAGATCATCTGCTTACTTCAGCGATGAGAACCTATTAAGTAGTAGTTGAGGAACGCCGTTTGCGCAACCTGACAGACGTCCTGGGGCATCTTATGTGAACTGCGTGGGGATGTGCGCTTTCGCAAAATCCACAAAGCGTACGACCGCAGGCAGCAAAATATGCCAGTCCTGTTGCTCCAGACCTAAATATTCACGCTGCGCCGCACGCAACGTAGCAGCATACTCTTCTGGCAACTGAGGTAACAGCCAGTCAGCCGCCGCATCCTTAGAGGTAAATCTCCCGGTAGAAAGGGTGTACCAGATACGCGCCAGGGTTAAAACGATATGATACTCATCTCCCTGCACATCTGCCGTGGATTGCCAAAGGTCGAGGGGATAACGCAAGGCCTTCAGCAACTGCGCCGCAGGGGCTGGCGTGAACAGCCGTTCCGCGCGTTCTCCCTTTAGCGGTATACTGGTTTCCAGAATCTGGGTTATCAATAACACAATGTCCCAGTCCTGTTGCGCTGGTTCATAAATCCCCTTATAAATGTCCTCTCTTAGCCACTCGCCAAATTGCATTTCCCGGGAAGGTGGAAAACACCAGGGAACCAGCTGCGAATAAAGCACGACAGTGACCTCCAGAGCGCGTTTTTCTGCTGACGCCCCCGGCGGCGATGAAAGCGCCAGCAATTCCTGCATCAGCGTTGCGCGTTGGGCCTCCGTCAGCGGCTGGCATATTGTCACCAGCAGATCAATGTCGCTGTTTGGCTTCAGACCGCCCGCGACAGCGGAACCATATAAATGAATAGCACGCAACGTATCGCCTGTGACACGAGTAATCAGGCGACACGCCGCTTCCGTTTGGCATTGAATCGAGGGCGGTATGGACAGCGTCATCGTTGCTCCGGGGGCGCAGGTATTTTTTATATTGATTGCCAGAAATATGGCATAACGGCAGAAAAAAAGCCCGCTATTCATAGCGAGCTTTTAACATTGCAATCAAACTTAATGATGTAGCATTTCGTCAACGACCTCATTCGCCTTTAACTGATAAGGATAATAGGTAGGCCAGTTTTCCATCTCTTGCAACAATGCCTGCTGCGAGGTATTTCCCATAAAGATATGGAAATGCGCCGATTTGCGCGGGGCAATGATATGATCGCTAAACTGAACATATTTAGGCGCTTTGCTATTCGCATCTTTACATTCGAACAGATAGCGCACCCCTTTTTTACCCGATGCGTAAGTCAGAATTTTATAGCCGGCATAATTGTATTTACAGGATGCAACGTTATTGTCGCGATGGAATTCTATAACGCCATTTTCAATGCCGATAGTCTCAACATTCGTCGCGTATCCTTTGCGATAATACGCTTTAATATCCTCAAACGTTTTCTCCGGGTCTTTCTTCGCCTTTTGTCTGAAGACAGGGTCCAGCTCGCCGCTGACCAGATAAGGATAGACGGATTGCCACATACCATCCCAGTCGGTGAGCGCGCGATCGCGTACATTAGCGTCATCAAATACGCCCGCTGCCGCTTTTTGCTCAACCTCCGTCATCGGCGCGCCATGAGCATGATGACCATGCGCGAAGGCAGGACTATTCACCAACAGTATTCCCAGAAGCATTGTCAGTATTTTTAAATGAATCACCAAAACGTTCCCCTCATCTTTCTTAGAAAGATGATTGTTATATTATAACATTGCATTTATTTCAACAGAAACTCAGCGGCCACCGCGCAGGTGGCCTTTTTTGATATCAACTGGTCCGCCATCGAGGAATTGAACCCCGAACCTTAGAGGTAGAAGCTCTATGCTCTATCCGGTTGAGCTAATGGCGGAAGAAAAATTACGCGGCCATTTTAAGGCAGGCGTCCGCGCATTGGCTGCATGCCCGCGCGCAATTCTGGCAATGATCGTGATCGTGCCTTGCACACTCTTCGGCGCAGGCTTTGCAGATATCCGCGCACAGGCGGCATAATTTTTGTGAGTACTCGCTTTCCAACGCCATAAATTGCGCCGCCAGGCGACAAATGGCCGCACATTGCATATCTAACTGGATGCAGTGCTTCATCATTTCGACGTTATCTTCACGCAGACAAGAAGAGGCACAGATATCACACGCCGCCGCGCATTCATAACACTGCTCAATACACTCACGATGTTCTTGTTGCATAAATGACTCCTTATTTTATTAAGAGGAGTAGATAAGTCTGCACAGAAACGCCGGGATAGCCAAACGGCTACCCCTCTTTTTCATACTTTTTGAACAAAAGTGCTGAATAAAACAGCAATCGTAAAGCCGGAAATCGGCCTCCGTGATGTGACGTCTATACTGTAATGTTCATCTGCTTTTCATCGGAGGTAAAATGGAGTATTTAGCACGACTAAATATCGTTGCGATGCTGATGTCAACGACGTTCTGGATCAATCTGGCGGTCGTTTTTTTCGTCACCCTCATTACTTACTGGCTCATCAACTGGCTACTTAATGTGGTCTATAAAGCGCTACAACGCCCGGATAAAAAGGATGATGCTCATGGGCGGCTGCGGCCTATTGTTTTCGAGATGCTGAAAAAGACCAGTAAGATGCTCATCTTTTTTGCCGCATTTCTCTTTAGCCTGCGCTTTGTCGCCCTGCCCGACCGGTTATTCTCTACCCTCTCTCACGCCTGGTTTTTAGTGGTTGCGATTCAAATGGCGATTTGGCTTGATCAGGGCGTACAGTCATGGATGCGTCATTTACTGTATGCCCCAGGCTCCAATAAAAACCCGGTGACGTTAGTCATTCTTGGTATGATTTTGCGCGTGCTCGTCTGGTCTATGATGCTGCTCTCCATCCTGGCGAACGTCGGCGTGGATATTACCGCACTGGTAGCAAGCCTCGGCGTGGGCGGTATTGCTATTGCCCTGGCGGTACAAACCGTTCTGAGCGATGTCTTCGCTTCGCTGTCGATTGGTTTCGATAAGCCCTTCGAGATCGGCGATTTCGTCGTCTTTAATGATGTAGCCGGTACGATTGAACATATCGGTTTGAAAACCACTCGCATCCGTAGCCTCAGCGGCGAACAGATCGTTTGTGCGAACGCGCAGTTGTTGCAGCAAACCATACACAACTATAAGCGGATGCAAACGCGTCGTATCGTGTTTACTTTTGGCGTCGCCACTGCGACACCGCCGGAAAAGTTACGCCTCATCGGCGATATGGTGAAAAAGATTATTACCGATGTCGGCGAAACACAATTCGACCGCGCCCATCTACTGGCCTTTGGTCAGGATCGGCTGACCTATGAGGTGGTACATATCGTCAATACCGCGGATTACAATAAATACATGGATATTCAGCAAGAGATAAATATCCGTATTATTGAAAAACTCATTGAGAATGATATCGAACTGGCGCTGCCAAGTCTGGTCGTCAGAGCCCCTGTACAGGTTGAAGAGACCAGGGACTACAGTAATACCGCTGATGCAAAAAACGCAGATAAACGCGTCATGCAGTAAAATCTCTGCCGACAATACCGGGAACCCATGGGTTCCCGGTGCGTTAACGGCGACACGGCAATGCGGAGAAACGACTTGCGGCTATTCCACCTGTAAATGGCGGGTACAGACTTGATCAAGTAGCGCAGACTGATGACTAATCACCAACATCCCTAATGAACGGCTGCGGCACACCTCAAGCACGTATCCCCATATCGCTTTTTGAATAGACGGATCGAGTTGCGCCGTCATTTCGTCGGCAATCAGAAAACGCGTTCGTGGGTCAAGCGCGCGCAGTATCGCAATACGCGCCAACTCCCCGCCTGAGAGCTGCATTGGCCGACGCGTCAGCCACTCGGGCTGCACATGCAAACGCCTCATCGTTTCCGGATCAGGCTGCCAGGCATCACGCACAGCGTCTCCGGCGCTTCGCCAGGGATTAAACGTCAGTTCAGGATGCTGGGGAACAAGCTGTACCGGACAATACTGATGCAGGGGTAACGGGCTGCCGTCCAGCAGAACGTCGCCCGCCGTCGGCTTTTGCCATCCGGCCAGGACGCGCCCCAACGTTGTTTTCCCCGTTCCGCTTGGCGCATGAATTCCTACCCGTTCACCGGCAGAAATCGTAAACGTCAGGTTCTGCCATAAGACTTTCCCGCCCTGATGAATAACGAGGTCGCGGCAGCTCAGCATTCTATTCCCTCTCCGGTCGGCATAAATAACGGGTTTAGTTCAGGCAATGCTTGCCATTGCCGTTTTAACGGCTCACTCATCTCTTCCGGCTGTAACTGCTCGCAGCGAATATTGTCCGTGATATAACCCTGATGCAGCGCCACAATGCGATCGGCATACCGCGCCGCCAGCAGCAGGTCATGAGTCACCCACAGCACGCCGCATCCCCGCTCGCAGAGACCTCGCAAGTGCTCAAGCAACTGGTTTGCCAGTGCGGTATCAAGCCAGGCGGTGATCTCATCCGCGAGGATATAACGAGCCTGGCTGAGCGAGGCGTGGCACGCCAGAATTCGTTTAGCCATCCCGCCAGAGAGCTGGCGGGGAAAGCGTTCCAGGACTGTCGGTTCAAGATCGCTTTGCTGTAATAGCTGTACCATCTGCGTCTCATCCCAGGCGCGTCCGGTCAGATGACATGCTCTGTTCAAATGTTTTCTGATATTCAGCATGGGATTAAGCGCCTGTACCCCCTGCGGCACGTAGCTAAACGTATTGCCCCTAAGCTGCCTGATGGTATGTCTGTCCAGCCGGTTGCCATCAAGCGTAATCTCCCCCCGAAAGCGTAAGTTTTCCGGCAGCAGATCGAGCAGGCATTGCAGCAGCAGACTTTTTCCCTCCCCGCTGCCGCCAACCAATGCCACCATTTCGCCGGGTGCGATATCAAAAGAGACATTCTGTAATAACGGCGACCAGCGTCTCGTGCCATACCAGCGATAACGCGCGCTTTCCAGCGTAACCTGTTGTAAACTTAGCATACGTCACTCCTTAGCCACAGCCGCTGAATGGCGCGCGCAAACTGATCGAAGAGCATCACCAGCGTGAATAACATTAGGCCGGGAAACAGCACCAGCCACCAGTTACCATGGCTAATAAACCGTAACGCATCCGCCAGCAACAGCCCCAGCGAAGGCTCATGCGGCGCCAGCCCAAACCCCAGAAAACTTAACGCCGCGCTGTGCAATACCGCATGAGGAAACATCAATAACGTTCCCGTCAACCATTGCGGCAATAGCGCCGGAAAATAGTGATATCGCCAGCAATAAAGGTGTCCATGCCCCAGACGATAGGTCAATGTCAGGTAGTCACTCTGCGCTACCCGCTCCGCGTCGGCGCGCAGAATCAGCGCCAGACGGGGCCAGTGCGTTAACGCCACGGCCGCAATGACGCCGCTTTTACCGCCGCCGAGCGTAAAACAGATAAGGATCAGCAAAAGTAAATGCGGCATGGCGAGCATAGCATCGGTTATCAGCCGCATCAGGAGGTCCAGCCGGGGATGAATGCGCGCCGCTGCCGCCATCACTAGCGCGATAACGCCGCTGCACAGCGCGGCGCCAACGCCAATTTGTAAACTGGTGAAGGCCCCCTGAAAGCAACGAAGCCATACATCACGCCCCAGATTATCGGTGCCAAACCAGTGCTGGATATCAGGCGACAGATGCCGGGCAAGTAGATTAACCTCTGGCGGCTGGCTCAACGTGGCATAACCGTATCCGGCAATAAACAGCAGACAGGTAACGGAGAGGATCAGACGAAACAACGTCGGGGCAGGATTATAGAGCATCGGGACGCTCCAGCGATCGATTAAGCACCACCACAAGCCAGGCTGAAATCGTATTTCCGGCAAACACTAATAGCGTACAGAATAAAACGATCCCCATGAGCAGCGGAACATCGCCACGCAGGCCGGCATCGATAGTGGCCTGTCCCAGCCCCGGATACGCAAAGACTTTTTCTGCCAGTAACGCCCCCCCCATCAGTTCGCCCAGAGAAGCAAACTGTAAGCAGAGCGCTGGGGTAATCGCATGACGTAACACCTGGTGACATAACAGCGACCATCCTTTATCCCCCTGAGCACGCGCAAAACGAATAAATTCGCTCTTCATTACGCTGGCTATTTTTTCTCGCGTATGCAGCGCAATTTGCCCCATGCCCAACAGACTTAACGCACATACCGGCAACACAAGATGGCGTAAACGTTCCGATAAAAGAGCTGTTCCTGCATTATTTCCGGGGTCCCAGGCGCAACAAACAGGTAATACCGGCCAGCGGACGGCAAACAGCGCCAGCAACAGCATTGCTATCCAGAAAGTGGGCAACGATGACAATAAGTAGCTGATACGGCAAATCATCTTATCCGGCCAACGGTGGAGAAAACGTCCGGCCAGAAAACCCAATGTTACGCCCAGCACACCAGACAATAGCCAGGCGCCTGCCAGCAGCGCGAATGACGTCGCAAAACGTTCCCGGATCACGCTGGCGACAGGCATGTTGAACAGCATGGAATACCCCATGTCGCCCTGGAGCAGACGCCAAAACCAGTGACCGAAACGCTCCCACAGCGGCTGGTCAAGCCCCCAGCGCGCCGCAATCCGCGCATATTGTTCTGGCGGAACATGGAGCAGATCGTTGCCAATATAAGCACGGATAGGATCAACGGGCGAAAAGCTAAGCAAAATGAAGGTGCCAGCAGCCACCAGCACCAACAGAATAATCAGCCGCAAAAAATGACTGAAGAACAATTTCATCACCGACAGGTCCAGGTCCAGTCATCAAGATTGTTTAACACCGACCAGCTACCGTGGATTTCTGGCGCGCCTTTTCCCAGATCAATACAGGGGTTGGCCAGATAGGTATGCTGAATATTAAGCAGCCATGCCCATGCCGCATCGCCCTGGACGCCCGCGCCCTGCTTCCCATCCCACTCAACCTGCTGCCAGAAAGGAATCGCCTTTTGCCAGTCAGGCGCATCTATAGCCTGTTTCAGATGTGCTTCTACCGCAGGGTTGCTGTAATAGCCCGGGTTATAATATTCCACACCAGCGGCTTTCCTACTGTAGTGATGGAAGAGTTCCATCGGGTCCAGACTTCCCCAGCCAAACAGCGTAGGGTTAGCGTGCATATGGCGCTCTACAGTTTCCCAGCTTCCCGATTGCAACGAGACGACAATGCCTAAAGGCTGCAACATGGCGCGCACCGCCTCGGCCAGATCCCGTCGGGTGCTGTCGCCACTGGCATACCATAAGGTCAGACGCGCTTCTTTACCTGCTTTTTCACGCACGCCCGCACTGTTTATTTTCCAGCCAGCCTCTTCCAGGATGGTGCGCGCTTTTGCAATATCGCCATCGCTGAATATCACTGAAGGATTTTGCCACGGTAATCCCTGCACCGCGCTATAGGCGGGTATCGCATGGCCTTCCATCACCTGTTCCGCCAGTTGCTTACGATTAATGGCATAGTTAATTGCGCGTCTGATAGCGACATCAGCGGTCACATCGTTGCCGACAGGATAATCGTTAGCATCCTTTTTACCGGCTGGCACCATCGGGAAGACAATGCCCCGGTTTTCAACGCTATCGCGTACCCAGAGTTTAAGATTATCCTGCTGCGGGGCCACCGCCATAGAAGGGGCAATGCGCACCAGTCCCAACTGTCCGCTGCGCGCGGCGGCATAAGCATTATCTTCATCCAGAAAGACAAAAACCAGCCGGTTAAAGTCATTCTTTTTACCCGCATACCAGGGATTAGCTTCAACGATCAGTTGCTGACCCGGCTGAAAGCTGACCAGTCGGTACGGACCGGCGCCTATCGGTTCGCGGGCGAACGTTTTTTCATCATAACGGCTGGCCGGAACAATCCCTAACGACCCGAGTACATTCACAAAGGTGCTCTGCGGATGGCTCAGCGTCATCTCAATTCGGCGTGCGTCCAGCGCTCGCGCATGGCTAAAATTGCCCATGTCAATTTTACCGCCGCTCTTCGCCGCTTTATTGTATGTAAAAACGACATCTTCGGCAGTTAATGGCGAGCCATCGGAGAATTTCAGCCCGGGCTTTAAGGTTAGCGTCCAGATTTTACCGTCGGGGCTGGTATCCACTTTTTCCGTCAGTAAATTACCCCAACTCATGTCGGCGTTTTGCTTAAGCAACGGCGCATGAAGCAATAAGTAGCTGCCGTGGCTCCAGCCCAGCATAGGATCAAAGCCTTCCGTTGGCTCAGGGCCAATGGCCAGCTTCAGGGTACGACCGTCTGCCGTGTCCGACGCGGCGAAAAGCGACGAAGTGAATACCAGAGTCAGCGCGCACGTCACGAGCGCCAGTTTGCCTTTAATCATCAATTTGTCCCAGATTATGCGTTGTTTTTGTTTCTCCCGGCGCAGCATAAACGTCGGGAGACCTCCTGAGGACGGCATTATGGCGAGCATTTGTAATGAAAAAATTGACGCAGAACAGAAAGTATGACGATCTTTTAAAAACATCATACGCACAAACGTCGGGAGCGCCAACGTGAGCTAAAGGCCGCTTTTGACGGGGATAAAACGCAAGGGAAATGACGCCAGGAATACCGGGTTAATTAGCGCCATCTTATTCTCTTATTTCCTTTCTATTCTGTATTGCGTCTTCCCACCCGACGCTGTTCATTTTCTCAACATTATTAGTCAGTACTGAAACGTAAGAAGGTATCGTAATTAGCGCCTCCTGGCTTTAAACCTAAACCAATATTAAACGAACCGGGCGTTAATGAAACTTACCAGCAGAACGCCAGTCATATGGCAACCCGATGAAATGACATGCTATGGAGTCCAACCGAAAAATGTTAACGCCGCCAGGGCTCGTGATGATTTTTTTAGCCGTACTGTTCTCATTGCTGACAGGATGCACAAGTTATAAAAACACGGCATGGGGAATATATCCGGCTTCAACGGATATTTGTCCGTCAGGTACGACATCAACAGGAGGGTGCAAAGAGTAATATCGCATATTTAATATACACCACTTTTTAAATGACTGTCCGGACATTTTCGGACGGTAAGTTTTCTATTAATTTATAATGGACTAATCCCATGACAAATAAAAAACACATTTTTTCAATTATCTTTATTGGTTCTCTTTTAACGGGGTGTGCTACAGGACCATCACCGACAGGGATTGGCTTATATACGGATGTTAAAGGGCCAATTACTGCCACGAGTCTCCCGGCAACCAAAACCGGTAAAGCGTGTGCGCAAACGGTATTGGGTATTGTAAATACCGGCGACGCATCTATTGATTCAGCGAAAAAAGCGGGCGATATTTCTTTAGTGTCGAGTGTTGATTATGAAACTACAGGTTCATATCCGTTTTATGGTAAAACCTGTGTTGTCGTAAGAGGACAATAACAACAGTAAGCCGGCGATGCCGCCGGCTTTTTATCCCATTTTACGTGCCGCTATCTCTGTCTGTTCCTTGCGACTCAGCCCCCGCTTTAAGGTTCTGTTAAGATTTTACGCATACCCTACAAGCAGTTGTTAATAAAGGATAATAATAATGGCACATTTCTCAAGACTGCAAATAACGCTTCACTGGTTAACACTGCTCCTGACAGGCATCGCATATGCGGCTATTGAGTTACGGGGGTGGGCGCCAAAAGGCTCCAGCGTTTACCTGTTTATGAAAGACATGCACTATGACATGGGCGTTCTGGTCTGGGCGCTGATGTTTTTACGGTTATATCTTAAACACAAATACCCGGATCCGGTCATTACGCCTCCCCCTCCTCACTGGCAGCACGTAGCCGCTAAATTAATGCATATCGCGCTTTATCTCACTTTTCTCGCCTTACCGCTGCTGGGCGTCGCGATGATGGCGTCAGGCGGGAAAAGCTGGAGCTTTTTTGGTTTTACTGTACCGGTATTTTTGACGCCAGATAGCACCCTAAAATCGGATATAAAGCGTATTCATGAAATGCTGGCCAATATCGGCTATTTCCTGATTGCCATGCATGCAGCAGCGGCGTTGTTTCACCATTACATACAAAAAGATGATACATTTTCAAGGATGTTACCCGGTAAATCATGACTATTTCGGCCATCCCGGCGTGAGAGAGCACGCCGGGCAAGGCATTATTATTCCAGCGCTATCGGTTTCGACTGATAGCGCCTTATACCGTTTGTAATCGACAATATACGATATTTTTCCGGTTCCACGTGTAGGTGATATGTACGACGCCGCCCTCGCTAATAATAGCGGGATAAGAATACTCACCGTGGTCACTTTCCAGGTCCAGTAGCGGTAGCCATGATTCGCCATTATCCTGGGAAGCAATCAGTGAAAGCGGATAGCGCTTTCCCCAGTTGCCGTTGACCGGATTTAACGCAAGAATCAGCGTACCGTCCTGCATACTAACCAGATCGATACCACTATTATTATTCGGTAAAGATGTCGCGCGGGCAACAGACCAGGTAGCGCCATAGTCGATTGAATCACTGCGAAAAATTGCCCCGCGTGTGCTTCGTAACAACATATGGATATGCCCCGGAGAAGACTCCCACAGCGTAGGCTGAATAACGCCATCCCAGCGCAGGAGGTTTTCCAGACAACATTCCCACAACACCCCCTTTTTTACACCATCCCACAACGCTACGTTTGTCCCGGAAATAGCGTTATCAGGCTCCAGCGGAACAAAAGAGATATTCCAGTGTTTTCCTTCGTCAGAGGATCGATCCACAAATGCCCTCCACCGTTCAGGACTTTCAATCGACCCTGGCGCAATCCAGGCGCCATTTGATGCCAGCAGGAGTTTATTTTTCACGGGACCGCGCGGCAAAATATCACCGTTGACCAACGGAGCTGGCGTACTCCAGGTAAATCCTCGATCGCTGGAGGTGATAAACCAGGTTTTCCACACGTGTACGCCGCTGCCTACTTTATAAAATAACCACAATTTATCCGACGGGTAAAATAACACCGGATTCCAGTGCGCTTCCCCCTCGCGTGCCACCACTCGCTGCGGTGTTGTCCAGATATTATGTTCATAGCGAGATAGCCAGATGGCTGTATCTTCGCTTCCTTCGCACAACCCCGCGAACCATGCGGCCACGAGCGTACCGCACGGTAGGCGAACAAGCGTAGAGGCATGACACTGGAAGGACTCGGTTCCGCTTTCCGGTAAAATGACCTGTCGATTGACGAGCGTTAATTTCATACCTGCCTCTATTAAATAAGGTAAAAAGCATCAGCTTTTTTACGTATGAAAGTAGTGTTAGCAGAAATAGCATCAACGCGGTGAAAACGATCAACCGCTATACGAATTTATGTTCAGGTATCGCGCCCATAACAGGCAGAATGTCGAGAGTGGACAAAAATTGGACTGACCTCGCGGATAATTCCAACTTACCGCCGTCCAATGGCGACGAGATCAGTGGCACGGGATAATATAGAGGTCAGGGCTATAATATTTAGCGATCTGTGCCTACAAGCATGACGGGATACTTTTCGCTACAGACAATGAAGGCCCGTCTAAACGGGCCTCCATTAATGCTTTTATGATTTATGTTCAATCGCCTTTGGTTTGCTTTCTATGGCAATTTTTTTCGGTTTCTCGCTTTCAGGGATCTCCTGGTAAATCTCGACCAACAAGAGGCCCTGTTCCAGTTTCGCATTATTCACCTTAGCATGTTCAGGCAAAGAAAAACTCAACTGGAAATCCGCCTTACGAATACCACGATAAATCCAGTGCGTCTGATCCTCTACCGTCTCTTCAGTGTGTTTACCCGTAATATTCAGGTTGCCGCCAACCGTTTCAATTTCAAGCTCTTCCTCTTTCCAGCCAGGAACGCTCACGGTAAGCAGATAGTTATTCGCATCGCGCTTTTGCAGATCGTAAGCTGGCGTCGCAGCGACTGGCGTATCTCCTGTTAATTGACTGAAAAGTCTATCAATACGGTTGAAACGGTCAGAGAAAAGAGAATCAGCAAACACGGGAAGTGCTGACAAGGTTCTGAGTGCCATCATTAACCTCCTGAATCACTATTCAAAAGTTCAACATCAAGGCAAGCATTGCTTGTCCACTGACTACATAGGGACGGGAAAAACATTTTCAAGTCTATAAAAGCCTTTTTTTAGTCACGAATTTAAGTGGTTAACGAAAGTCTCATCCCGTTCATTGCCATTTCCGCTGTCCCTTCATCTTTACAATTTTTCTCCATCAGCCCAATTGATAATGATTATCAATTGCATTAATGTATACAGGTTGGTTATGGCAGTGACCAACGCCCTTCTCCATTATCAAACCCAGCGCCGCCTTCGGGCGGCCTTTTGGGAGGAAATATGGTCGCCAAAAATAAAATTCACGGTCGTCGTATTCGTCAGTCTCTGCAACAGTTACATTATCGTTGTCTTTTTCAGCAACTGGCGGTAAGACCACCAGGAACAAAATATGTTTCAGTCACCGCTGAAACAAAAAACTGGCTTATTCATCTTGTGACTTCAGAGGGCCGTTAGCACGCGGTAGTGACTGTCCATGTTGTCGCTAAAATTTTAATGAAATGACTTTTATACACCTACAATTTGCGCCCGGCGGCTCCGGGCGCCATACCTGAAGATATGACACCCGTTGCCAACTGACTGGAATTTTAGCTATCGTCTCCGACGTAGAAAAATTCGATATCTTTATTAAACCATTTATCAATGTTGTGCCACATCAGACAACCGGTCAGAAAACTTGCGATCAATATCCCTCCTATAAGCCACTTTTTCACATATACTCCTGAATAACCCCTGTTGATGCCATTATCTGATCGATAATAAAAAGACCATCATTTGAAGAAATAGTTTCACTGACAGATACCGTATGAAACGAGACAGTGAACAGTACCGTTTTCTTCGGTTTTTATGCCATAGTATTGAGCAGTGGTGACAATCATTTTCTATCGCACCATAATGATTTGCAGCCTATAGTTTATGATTTTAAGATTTGTCTACTCATCACATATGTCAGTGATGGATAAATTATAATACGCTTTTCTGGCGCACTTTTCGTCAGTAAACAGGAATACTACAGCATTCATCGTATTGATGCCGCTTTATCTCCCGTTCTTCAGGGAATTAACGACAATTTTATGCACAAAGGATACTAATGATGAAACGTAAATTGATCCCATTTACCCTCTTTCTCGCTGCGCTTAGCGCCAGTACCACCTCTATAGCAGCTTCGCAGGAGATTTCTAAATCTATATACACCTGTAATGATAACCAGGTTATGGAGGTGATTTACGTCAACACCGAGGCTGGAAACGCCTATGCGATTATCAGTCAGGTAAACGAGATGATCCCGATGCGGTTAATGAAAATGGCCTCCGGAGCAAATTACGAAGCCATAGACAAAAATTATACTTATAAACTTTATACCAAAGGCAAAACGGCTGAACTGGTGGAAGGTGATGATAAACCTGTTCTCAGTAACTGTTCCTTAGCTAACTAACCTTAAGAAATGCCTGAAGACTCATCAGGCATTTCCACTTCAACCTTCCTGTAACGTAACGTTAAAGAATATGTGAATCACTACCGTAGTATAATGGCTAATTAGTAACCACTTTTAAGCATGGTTAATCCTATTTTTAAAGAAAAGTTCGAACTGTCTGAATTGTCGTTGTTGAGCGTTTAAATGTTTTGCTTTATTAAGTGACCCAGGTAGAATTCGCAGCGGCTGGTAACCATTCATATTCGCACTATTGAACGATCACCGGCCAACCGCGCCAGGGTCTTGCATACGCTCTGGCGCGGTTAAATCCCCAGGCCATAAACGAAATCACTGGTTTCTGCTATTGATCGTATCTTTCAAGTTAACCTGCATTATGCTTGCCCACCTGATGTAAAAAGACACCGCTCTGAACCATAGGGTGTGAATTTTATTTTATAAAAAATTGCGGTGCCGGGTGCCTCCCGGTGAACCATACCACAGTCAATATGGTTCGCGAGGAACATTAACTATTTGACTGGACGCCCCGCCGCAAAGGGGGATTCACCGCATAAGAAAAATCTACAACTCACAAGTAATAAAAGACAATAACATTTTTGTGCATTTTTTATAAATGACTATCTTGTCACGTAATAAATGAAATTATTCTGTAACAGGATTGCAAGACAATACTTATTCAAAACTGAAGTGGTCAGTGGGAGTCGAACCCACATCATCAGCCTGACACTGAGGTAATAACATTATACGATAACCACATTGGACCGCCACCGAGGCCTCGAACCTCGCACCATCAACTTAGGAGGTTGATGCTCTATCCAGCTGAGCTAGTGGCGGCTGGGGACTTCTGCCAGGCGCAAAAAAGGCGCTCTCCTGGATAAAATACATACCTTGCTACTTTTCAGTAGTCGTTCAACGGCAGGTACAATATGCGAAGGCGGTCACAAAATCTTGATGACATTGTGATTAATTCCAGGAAAATTTTTCAGAGTGAATCTTGTGAGATCTGGCGTTATTTACACCAGATTTTCCTTCCTGCTTATCACCTACCTGAGCAACCTTGATTGCTTACCACAACCCCTTATCTGTGCTTATGCTGGTGAGATGTTATGTACAGCGTCACTATGACGAAGAGAGAAAAGACAGGCAGGTACGTGTTACTGGTAAAGAAGCCCTGTTTTGTGACTGGCGGTGCGGAAGGCGAACCTTCCGCATAGCTTATGCTTTTCAGAAACGGTATCCAACCCCGACGTTGAAGCCGTTTATTTTTGTAGAGGAGATGTTGCTTCCTTCATACCCAACATCGACGACGATATTCTCCAGCGGATTCATCTGTACACCCGCGCCCCAGGCAAATCCCGTTTTCCTTGAGGAAATTTTGTTAGAAAAAGAATCGCCATCCTGAGTGGAATGTTCTTTAAATGTCGCCTTTACCGTGCCGACACCCGCCAGCGCGTATAACGAAAAATTGTCAGACAATCGATAGGCTGGCCCAACCATTAAAGAACCGTACTTCACCTCAAACTTGTCATGGTAATGAATACCTTCAGGCTCAACAGACCCGGAAGCCTGTCTGTCTCCATATAAGTAACTTAGCGAGGAAATAAAACTTACCGGAGAGTCATCCTCATAACGGTATTTCACATTTACCCCTCGGATATTTTTGAAATCCTGAACTTTACTTTGTGCATACCCCACGGAAAAGGCGTTAGTATCGGCCTGTACAACATTTACAACCAAAACGCTTGTAGTAATAACTAAAGTGGATAAAATAATATTTTTCATAACAACTCCTTAATACTACTTATTATTTACGGTGTGTTTAAACACCTGCAGTACCGATCCGGCATTCAGTTATCGCCACTATGCCGAATCGACAAAACCACGAATAATTCACCGCTATCGCTCCTGATGTGTTTACTTCCTGAAAGATATTTTTACTACCGAAGCACTCTATCGCTCATTTAGGTAACCGGTTCTACAATGTCATCTAACTTTTATAGATTTGAATGCTAATTTTTCTCACGCATATATATTTAACAGAAACCATAAAGTGTTTAGCCACTATAGAACAACAAATCACCCATGCAACATTTTGATATTTAAAGAGAAAATCTCACAACCACATTAAGAAACTTGACACCGTTCGGCTAAAAACATGTCATTAAGCAAACTCGCCATATAATCAGAACATATCGCATTGTGCTTCACAGTCCTCACGTGACGCTCCAGCCGCAATACGGTTATATGCCATCGCAGGCGCTGTAATCATATTCACGATGATGCTTAGCACGCTTTATTCCCGCTCCGATTTAATCTTTTAATATATCTATCAGTTACAACATTTCTTGTTATATTATAAGAATAGAATCAACACCACAATTCCAACATAAATATCACCTGTGTTTAGAGAGAATTTACATTCCAAAAAAATAATAACTAACGCAAATATTGAATACGCGATAAAAAAGTCTATTTCGCTATAAAACCCATTATTATTAAGAGTGGTTAACTCTTCGTTGAATAAAAAATGTCAATGACGTTCCATAATTCAGGAGATGAACTTCACAAGTCATTATATATAACAGGAGGTGCTATGAAACATCATGCTTTTATGCTTTGGTCATTACTTATTTTTTCATTCCATGTTTTGGCCAGTTCAGGCCATTGTTCTGGTTTACAACAGGCATCATGGGATATTTTTATCTACGATTTTGGTAGTAAAACCCCGCAACCACCTACAAATACTGATAAAAAGCAAGCCAGGCAGATTAGTTCACCGTCCTGCCCGACGACAAAACCCATGATGTCCGCCCCAGTCAATGACGCCAGGAAAGGGAATACTCTCTCCAGAACATAATGTTATTTATCTACAATGATGCCGAACGACTACTTTTAGCCACCCGGAAATCTTGATTGTCATCAAATATAGCTGGCATTATTTTTCCTGACGTGTATAGTGCGCCTCGTTATCCCCATTAAGGAATTTGTTTGTCTCGTAAAATGACAGGAATTGTCAAAACCTTTGATTGTAAGAGCGGTAAAGGTCTCATCACCCCCTCCGATGGACGCAAAGATGTTCAGGTCCACATCTCAGCATGTCGCCAACACGAAACAGAAGCGCTTATCCCCGGTATACGCGTTGAGTTTTGTCGTATTAATGGCCTCCGCGGACCTACCGCCGCCAACGTTTATCTTTCATAATTCGTTACTCGGCATTTTTTCAGAAAAATTTAGCGAGTACGTATACCTCCGCAGTCTGCTATGAGGCTTTGCCTGAAAGGCTGCAGAATGTTTTCAGTGGCGAAAATCTAAAGGATTTATTTTGCTAATGACTCCTGTGACCTCTTTTATCATATATCGGGTGCCCCCCTTCTCACTTTGTTTAACGTGAAGAAATGTACAGCCGTTTTTCACTGTGATAATATCTAATATTGCAAAAGTATTTAACGCTATATACTCATCGTCACAGGAGTGGCTGGCTGCGCGCATTTAACCGAAGTATTTATGTGATTCTATCGGAATTATCTCTATTGCCGCTCAATGCTACGTCATATTCAGTGGGTATAAATCGCCAATATAGTTGTAACGCTATTTATTTTTAGGGTAATAATTGAATGACTTTGCTTTCAGGAAAAACCACACTGGTTCTCTGCCTCTCCTCTATTTTATGTGGATGTACGACGAACGGCTTACCCACACCTTATAGTATTAATTTGTCGTTCCCGGTCATTACACAAAACCAGATTAATTCCGGTGGTTATTACATAAATGACGCGGAACAAATTCGGACAACTGATGGTCTGTGCCTTGATACAGGCCCAGATCAACAGAATCGTTTGACGCTGCGGGAGTGTAAGCATGTGCAATCTCAGCTTTTCTCATTTCACCGAGACAGAATCACGCAGGGTGAGAAATGTCTGGATGCCGCAGGACAAGGTACAAAAGAAGGCACACCAATCATTCTTTATTCATGCACGGGTAATGATAACCAGCGCTGGCTCACTGATGATAACAAAATTAAGGGGAAACAGAGCCGAAAATGCCTGGGCACAAATAGCATTATTGTCAGAAAAGGCGACCCTGTTGTGTTGGCCGATTGCGATTTTAGTCGCGCCCTGGAATTTACCATCAGGTAGCAGGACACCGCTGTGAAGAGAGTGCCGCTAACCTCTTGACACGACAACAGGTTAGCGACCTTTACTTCCACGTGCGATCAATTTACTTTACGTCCGCAACGTCAGGATGACAAAACGGCGGCTAAACCTTGACACCAGTTATATACCCAGCTTAAATACTGGTCATCCAACCAGTAAAAAGGAAATGGCGATGTACGTCGAACTCGTTTATGACAAGCGAAATGTTGAAGGTTTGCCAGGCGCACGCGAAATCATCCTCAATGAACTCACAAAACGCGTACATCAACTTTTTCCCGATGCGCAAGTGAAAGTTAAGCCAATGCAGGCGAACGCATTAAACAGTGACTGTACAAAAACCGAGAAAGAACGGCTGCACCGTATGCTGGAAGAGATGTTTGAAGAGGCTGATATGTGGCTGGTCGCCGAATAACGTCCCCTCCTGCGAAAGCGACATGTCCGATCGAAAACAGCGCCCTGAGGCGCTGTCTGTGACGATATAACGCAAACGCTACCACTCAGAACATGTTGTTGTTGATACCTCAGACCGGTATGTGGAACCGACATTCATCGCTTCACTGGCCTGTCGGTATGAGTAGCCCTTATCAACAATCAGCTGTGCGCATTCCAGCCTGAAATCTGAAAGTACGTTTGGTTTTGTTGTTTATTAAGAGCCTATCCCATTAGACTCTTTTATTCGCCAAACTGGCTTTAACGATTACGCCTACTGGGATAGGTTCTAAACTTATCATCAATACGTAAAATACCTATTTACGAACAAAAAGTAACAGGTAAAAATCCGAAATAAAACCAGCATAACTAAAACTTACTGCAGATATGCACACGCATTATTACTATGTTTCCAGGATAGTCTCGACCAGTCAAGACTATCTATTTTATATAAAAAAGGGAAATACTTCACATGAATAAAATACATGTTACATATAAAAATCTCTTACTTCCGATTACCTTCATCGCGGCAACTCTAATTAGCGCCTGTGATAACGATAAAGATGCCATGGCGGAAGCTGAAAAAAATCAAGAGAAATACATGCAAAAAATCCAGCAAAAAGAGCACCAGCAATCAATGTTCTTTTACGACAAAGCCGAAATGCAAAAAGCTATTGCCAATATCAACGCAAAAGGTGGAGCCAATCTTGCGATTATTGAAGTCCGTTTCTTCAAGGGCGGGTATTCATTCATTCGACAAAGCGTTAACACCCCTGCTAAAGTAGAGATGTTTAAATTTAACAACGGCTACTGGGGGGGACCTTCGCCTGTCAACTTAACCATCTTTGGCACTATAACAGAGGAGCAAAAACAAGAAGCACTAAAAGAGGCTTTATTCAAATTCGACTCGATCAATTTCAGCATTATACCAGAGCGTATTCAGGAAACAATTAAACGCGCTAACGCCAGTGGCATCATTTCCGTTACGGAAGATAGCGATATCGTTGTACGAGCAGAGATAGCTCATAATGGCGAATTCGTCTATGACATTACCATCACTGCTAAAAATACAGCACGTGCGGTAATGACCTTAAATAAGGATGGTTCTATTGCCGGATATGAGATCAAAGAACCTTTCGACCCAAAAAAAGAAGCCGAAAAAGCACAGCAACTTGTTGAACAATCGAGAAAAGACATTGAAAGTCAGCGTAAAAAAGCAGCTGAAAAGATGAACGAAAGACAGCAGATATTTAAAAAATAGCAGGCGATACAAACATTGATAAAAATTATAGCGCGAAAGAGCGCGTGCCAGGTACTAAGGCACTGCTTGAAGACAGCGAATCGCTATTTCATTCTCTGACACTGTAATTTTTCGTACTCAAGATGTTTATTTATTGAGTCTTTTGTGGATAACCAGGTGAAGTTATGTGACGCCAGGAATCTATTCCAGCGGGCGTACTTGTTGGAGCCAGTGTGAAGCCGGGCAGCGCGCAGAAACCGGAGCGTATACGTTGTACGTGAGAATTTCGAGCACTGCCCGACCTAAAGATGATGAATAAAATAGATATTTTAAAGAGGTAATATGAAGAATTTTTTCAAAATAATTACTGATTTCATCGCGGATATTTCCCTTGATCTATTTGCTATATTTTTATGCATGTTATTCGTATACAAAACAGGACCATCAATTGGTGTGATATCATTTTTTATTGCATTAATTATTTATATCATTCTTCATTTTGTTTTTTACTCATTTCGTGAAAAAATCATAAAAAAAACATTCAAATAAGTATTTAAGATTATTGTTTTGAGGTACAAATTCAGCGCAATAAAACAGAGCAACTAAAAAACAAAAAATTAGGCGTAGCGAAGTGGAAAAGGACTGTCATGTACTGGACCGTGAGCTGGTCGGGAGAGCAATGTACGGGAAAGAGCGAAATACTGTCATTGATATGAGCAGGAATATCGATAGCCAGTAAATCACTCCTGTGGTAATGCAGGACACCTGATGACTGTGAAAGTAGCTTCATCTGTATCTGTAGCGCCGGTGAAGTCCAGCATTTTAAGTGAAAAGCAGCCAGCAGGCGCTTCTGCTGGTCCATATTCCTCTATTTTGCCAGGCCATACTGGAGCGCCACCCAAGTATCTGCCAGAACGGTCCTGAGATAATAAATATAAAAGCAGTTACTGCCTACCTCAAGAAGTATGCGCTCATGATCATTTAAAGCTCTTTTAAAGAGACTGATAATAAGCTTGTCAATATAATATTATGCAGTCTCTATTAAGCGCCTGGTTTATTTGTTTTGCATAATCATATAGTTGACTTTCCGAGTAAGAGTTTTCTTGCAAAGACAAATAAACGTGTTTTATATCTCTAAATAAGCACACATCACCATGGATATGAGCCTCTATATAATTCCCTTCATAGCCTGTACCATAATTAGAATGAGCTAAAAATTTTTCGCCCTTAGCCATTTTAACCAAACTCTTAAAGCAATTATAACCAAAAAAATCATTTTGACAGGATGCAATCAGGTTCTCCATATGCCAAAATGTAGATAATTTACTCGTATCCAGGCCAAATCTGTGGCCGTAGATATCAAAAGGTGATAATGTACAATTTGTTTTTACATTATCATTTAATTCAAAAAATGATTTCCCATAGGCGCTGGCACCTCCATTTTCACCGTTCAGAAAGTCCAGTGCAGCATAAATTGGTCTGCTTGTAGGGCTAAAAGTTCTACTGTTGGGAGTATATGCTACGGAAAAACCGCCTGTCTGACCATATGGGGCATAAGGTGAATCTGCAAGCCTCTCCAGTTCAAATGCTTTAGTTTCAACTGAATCACGTCCGACATTATAAGCAGGTAAATCTCCTGGTCTGCAACCTAATGCATAAGAGTTCAGATATTCTTTATTTTTTAAGAGAGAGACAAAGTCAATTTTTGCCGCATTAAAATTTATTGTCAGCCGGGCATTTTGTAAAATATCCACCATCTTATTTAGCAAGAGAGTGCAATCTATTTCGGTACCACACTCACGACTTATCCGCCTGAGCGCTTTTTCTCTTATTATGTCAGCGTCGCGCTGACACCTGGAATGAATATGCGCAAGTACTTGTTTTCCAAAAAGGCGACCATACACCTTTTTACGCTCTTCATTGCTGAGACCGCAAAACACTTCGTCAAAAGAAAGCCTGTACGCTGCGCTTACAGAACCTCTCGCCGTTCTGCTTTCTGGAAATGGCGGAACATCTTCAACAACATTTCTAACTTGCTGAATGTCTGAAGACAGTGGAGTACGTCCGGCATTTTTTTCCTTATCTGTTTCCAGATATTCCGGAACCTTTATACTTCCACTATGGCAGATAGGTTTGAGCATATGTCTCCTGAATTTTTATGACTAATATAGCATTCACTTTCGCTGACGTATTCTTTATCAGGCTGATATTTCAACACTTCTTAGCAGCCTTGTAGAAAAGCAAATAAAGCATGCTAATAATTTTATAAAATACTTAACCTACCCACTATTGTAGTCAATAAACCATCACTTTTTATTAAAAAATTATCCTGATAATAACAATAAATCTGGTAAGGCACTTTCAAAAAATAGCCAAACCACACATTATAAAGAAAACCACTACAATCAAAATCGGTAACTATCAGCTTTCAGGGGGGTCTCAGGTTATCATGACGATCGGGGTAAAGGATGAACTACTATTGCGGTCTGAATTGAGGGAGTTTTGATAAATTTTTTTGATAAAGTTTTGATAACCGTTCGAATACTAATAATAAAAACAGGGACGTTAAGTCCCCGTTTTAGTTTTTAACAATTATCGTTATTACATATTTGCGATAATCGCGTCACCAAACTCACTACATTTCAGCAGCTTAGCGCCTTCCATCAGGCGTTCAAAGTCATAGGTCACGGTCTTCGCGGCAATCGCGCCTTCCATACCTTTAACAATCAGGTCTGCGGCTTCGAACCACTGCATGTGGCGCAGCATCATCTCCGCAGACAGAATAATGGAGCCTGGGTTGACTTTATCCTGGCCCGCATATTTCGGCGCAGTCCCGTGAGTCGCTTCAAACAACGCGCATTCGTCGCCGATATTCGCACCCGGTGCAATACCGATACCGCCAACCTGAGCCGCCAGGGCATCGGAAATATAGTCACCGTTCAGGTTCATACAGGCGATAACGTCGTATTCCGCCGGACGCAACAGGATCTGTTGCAGGAACGCATCGGCGATAACGTCTTTAACCACGATCTCTTTACCCGTGTTCGGGTTCTTAATTTTCAGCCACGGACCGCCGTCAATAAGCTCACCGCCGAACTCGTCGCGCGCCAACTGGTAGCCCCAGTCTTTAAACGCGCCTTCGGTGAACTTCATGATATTGCCTTTATGTACCAGCGTAACGGAATCGCGATCGTTGGTAATAGCGTATTCAATCGCCGCGCGAACCAGACGTTTAGTGCCTTCTTCAGAACACGGTTTGATACCGATACCGCAGTGCTCCGGGAAGCGAATTTTCTTCACGCCCATCTCTTCGCGCAGAAACTTGATCACTTTCTCAGCGTCTGCAGAGTCAGCTTTCCATTCAATTCCGGCGTAGATGTCTTCAGAGTTTTCACGGAAGATGACCATATCGGTCAGCTCCGGATGTTTCACCGGACTTGGCGTGCCCTGATAGTAGCGAACGGGACGCAGACAAACGTACAGGTCAAGCTCCTGACGCAGGGCAACGTTCAGAGAGCGGATACCGCCGCCAACCGGCGTGGTCAACGGACCTTTAATCGCTACGCGGTAATCACGAATTAAATCAAGGGTTTCAGCGGGAAGCCAGACATCCTGGCCGTAAACCTGTGTGGATTTTTCTCCGGTGTAAATTTCCATCCAGGAAATTTTACGCTCGCCTTTATAGGCTTTCTCGACGGCGGCATCGACCACTTTAAGCATGGCTGGAGTGACATCAACACCGATACCATCGCCTTCAATAAACGGGATAATCGGATTCTCAGGAACGTTGAGTTTGCCGTTTTGCAGGGTGATCTTCTTACCTTCCACCGGAACAACTACTTTGCTTTCCATTCACCTCTCCTTCGAGCGCTTCTGGTTTGCTCGTCTGTCATCGCGCTGCATGTGCAATGGCGTCCTGCTGCACGACTGCGTTAGAGCAATTTTTTGTTAATGTTTTGTAATGAGCATGTCAATACTACCCTATTGTTTGCCGCCATGAAAGACACTCATTATTGCGCTATAATGCGGCAATTAATAAGTTCTGAAAACACCATGCAAAAAACTTCTTTTAGAAATCACTACGTTAAGCGATTCAGCTCACGACAAGCATCTAAATCACGGAAAGAAAACCAGCCAAAACGCGTGGTTTTGTTCAATAAACCTTACGATGTGTTGCCGCAGTTCACGGATGAAGCAGGTCGCCGCACGTTAAAAGATTTTATTCCTGTGCAAGGCGTTTATGCCGCAGGCCGCCTGGACCGCGACAGCGAAGGGCTTTTGGTGCTGACTAATGACGGCGCGCTGCAGGCGCGCCTCACGCAACCGGGCAAACGCACCGGCAAGATTTACTATGTTCAGGTAGAAGGTATCCCGGATAATGCAGCGCTGCAGGCGCTTCGTACTGGCGTCACGCTCAACGATGGCCCTACCCTGCCCGCCGGTATTGAGATTGTCGCGGAGCCTGACTGGCTGTGGCCGCGCACCCCGCCGATTCGCGAACGGAAGAATATTCCCACCAGTTGGCTAAAAATCACCTTATATGAAGGCCGCAACCGCCAGGTAAGACGCATGACAGCGCATGTCGGTCATCCCACTCTACGATTAATTCGTTACAGCATGGGCGACTACACGCTCAACGGCCTCGATAATGGACAGTGGCGCGAGATCGCACAGGAGAAAAACAGATGAAACGGCTTCTCATAGCTTTTGCTTTATTAACACCGTTATCCGTTAATGCGGCCAGCTTCGACTGCCAGAAAGCGCAGGCTGCGGATGAAAAAGCTATCTGCGCGCACCTGACGCTGAATGATAAAGACGTGGAAATGCACACCAAATATCAGTTTCTGAAAGGGTTGTTCGCGATGGGCAGTCGCGGCGCGCTGCAGGACGCCCAGCAGAGCTGGCTTAAACAGCGTCAGCAGTGCAAGGCCGATGTCACCTGCCTGACAAAAGCTTATAACGAGCGTCTGAAACAGCTTGACGCGATCTATGACCACATTGATAAACCGCTTTAATAAGGATGCCTATGTTCAAGCCGCACGTGACCGTTGCCTGCATCGTACATGCCGAAGATAAATTTCTGGTGGTGGAAGAGACCATCAACGGTAAATCGTTATGGAATCAACCTGCCGGACACCTGGAGGCAGATGAAACGCTGGCGCAGGCCGCCGCGCGAGAACTGTGGGAAGAGACTGGCATCACGGCACAACCACAGTATTTTATCCGTATGCATCAGTGGATTGCGCCGGATAAAACCCCGTTCCTGCGCTTTTTATTCGCTATCAAGCTTGATCATATTTGCGCGACCAACCCCCATGACAATGACATCGATTGCTGCCATTGGGTGAGCGCCGACGAGATTCTGAACGCGCCTAATTTACGTTCTCCGCTGGTGGCTGAAAGCATTCGCAGTTATCAAACGGGACAATGTTACCCCTTATCTATAGTGGGCGAATTTAACTGGCCGTTTACAGAGGGTGTCAAGTAAAGGGCTGCGTGGTAGAATACGCCGCCTTGAAGTTCAATGTCGCGAGTATTCCAATGTCAGAAAGCCCAAAAAAAGTGATCGTCGGCATGTCCGGCGGTGTCGATTCCTCCGTTTCCGCCTGGCTGTTGCAACAACAGGGTTATCAGGTAGAAGGCCTGTTCATGAAGAACTGGGAAGAGGACGATGGTGAGGAATACTGTACCGCGGCAGCCGATCTGGCTGACGCGCAGGCCGTGTGCGACAAACTTGGCATTGAACTGCATACCGTCAATTTTGCCGCAGAATATTGGGATAACGTCTTTGAACTGTTCCTTGAAGAGTACAAAGCGGGCCGTACGCCGAACCCGGATATTCTGTGCAATAAAGAGATCAAATTTAAAGCCTTCCTTGAATTTGCCGCAGAAGATTTAGGCGCCGACTATATCGCCACCGGTCACTACGTTCGCCGCGCGGATGTAAACGGCAAAAGCCGGTTGTTGCGCGGACTCGACGGTAACAAAGATCAGAGCTACTTCCTCTATACGCTTGGCCATGAGCAGATTGCGCAAAGTCTGTTCCCGGTTGGCGAGCTGGAAAAACCGCAGGTGCGTAAAATCGCCGAAGATCTGGGGCTGGTAACCGCCAAGAAAAAAGATTCTACCGGTATCTGCTTTATCGGCGAGCGCAAATTCCGCGACTTTTTAGGGCGCTATCTGCCTGCGCAGCCGGGGAAAATCATTACCGTTGACGGCGATGAAATCGGCGAGCATCAGGGTCTGATGTATCATACGCTCGGTCAGCGTAAAGGGCTGGGAATCGGCGGCACCAAAGACGGTAGCGAAGACCCCTGGTATGTGGTGGATAAAGACGTTGAAAACAATGTGTTAATTGTCGCCCAGGGGCATGAGCACCCACGCCTGATGTCGGTAGGCCTCATCGCCCAGCAGCTACATTGGGTCGATCGCGAACCGTTCACCGGCACCCTGCGCTGTACGGTAAAAACCCGCTACCGCCAGACCGATATTCCGTGCACGATTAACGCGCTGGATGACGATCGTATCGAGGTCATTTTTGACGAGCCGGTTGCCGCCGTTACGCCGGGCCAGTCCGCTGTCTTTTACAGCGGCGAAGTCTGCCTGGGCGGCGGCATTATCGAGCAGCGACTGCCGCTGACGGTCTGATTATTCAATACACAACACCATTCAAGTCGCCTCAAAGCGGCTTAAAAGATGAAGTGTATTTTATTTGATACAAGGAAGCAGTGATTGTGGCAAAGAATTATTATGACATCACCCTCGCGCTGTCTGGCATTTGCCAGTCGGCACGCCTGGTGCAACAACTGGCGCACCAGGGACACTGTGATGCCGATGCGTTGCACGTTTCACTCAACAGTGTCATTGATATGAATCCCAGCTCTACTCTGGGCGTGTTCGGCGGCAGCGAAGCTAACCTGCGTCTTGGTCTGGAAACACTGCTCGGCGTGCTGAATGCCAGCAGCCGACAAGGACTTAACGCCGAACTGACGCGTTATACGCTTAGCCTGATGGTGCTGGAGCGCAAGCTGTCATCCGCCAAAGGCGCATTGAATACGTTAGGCGATCGCATTAACGGCCTGCAGCGCCAGCTTGATCATTTTGATTTACAGTCAGACACGTTAATGAGCGCCATGGCGGGCATCTACGTGGATGTGATTAGCCCATTGGGCCCGCGCATTCAGGTGACGGGCTCCCCGGCCGTTCTGCAAAGTCCGCAGGTGCAGGCCAAAGTCCGCGCCTCGCTACTGGCAGGCATCCGTGCAGCCGTGCTCTGGCATCAGGTAGGCGGTGGTCGCCTACAGCTTATGTTTTCTCGTCATCGCCTGACGACTCAGGCAAAACAAATTCTTGCTCATTTAACCCCGGAGTTATGATCTATGGAATTATCCTCACTGACCGCCGTTTCCCCTGTCGATGGACGCTACGGCGATAAAGTCAGCGCGCTGCGCGGAATTTTTAGCGAATACGGTTTGCTGAAATTTCGTGTACAAGTCGAAGTACGTTGGCTGCAGAAATTAGCCGCGCACGCAGCGATCAAGGAAGTTCCTGCTTTTGCTGCCGACGCAAACGGTTACCTGGATACGCTTGTGGCAAACTTCAATGAAGAAGATGCCGCGCGCATTAAAACCATTGAGCGTACGACTAACCATGATGTGAAGGCAGTTGAGTATTTCCTGAAAGAAAAAGTCGCCGCGATCCCGGCGCTACATGACGTTTCCGAATTTATCCACTTTGCCTGCACTTCTGAGGACATTAACAACCTGTCGCACGCGTTAATGCTCAAAACCGCGCGCGATGAAGTGATCCTGCCTTACTGGCGTCAGGTGATTAACGCGGTTAAAGATCTCGCCACGCAGTATCGCGACATTCCTCTGCTCTCCCGCACCCACGGCCAGCCGGCAACGCCTTCCACTCTGGGTAAAGAGATGGCGAACGTGGCGTATCGGATGGAGCGTCAGTTCCGCCAGCTCAACCAGGTGGAGATCCTCGGTAAAATTAACGGCGCCGTAGGCAACTATAACGCGCATATCGCCGCCTATCCGGAAGTTGACTGGCATCAGTTCAGCGAAGAGTTCGTCACCTCGCTGGGCATCCAGTGGAATCCTTACACCACCCAGATTGAACCGCATGATTATATTGCGGAACTGTTTGACTGTATCGCGCGCTTTAACACCATCCTGATCGATTTCGATCGCGATGTCTGGGGCTATATTGCGTTGAACCATTTCAAACAGAAAACCATCGCCGGGGAGATCGGTTCTTCTACCATGCCGCATAAAGTTAACCCCATTGACTTTGAAAACTCAGAAGGCAACCTCGGTCTGTCTAACGCAGTGTTGCACCATCTGGCAAACAAACTGCCGGTTTCCCGCTGGCAGCGCGATCTGACCGACTCAACCGTCCTGCGTAACCTGGGTGTCGGCATCGGCTATGCGCTTATCGCTTATCAGTCCACCCTGAAGGGCGTCAGCAAGCTGGAAGTAAACCGCGATCATCTGCTTGACGAACTGGATCACAACTGGGAAGTATTAGCCGAACCGATCCAGACCGTCATGCGCCGCTATGGTATTGAAAAACCATATGAAAAACTGAAAGAGTTGACCCGTGGCAAGCGTGTTGATGCCGAAGGAATGAAACAGTTTATTGATAGTCTGGCCCTGCCGGAAGCAGAAAAAACGCGCCTTAAAGCCATGACGCCGGCAAATTATATCGGTCGCGCTGTGACTCTGGTCGACGAACTTAAATAATGCCTGCCTCACCCTCTTTTCTTCAGAAAGAGGGTGACTATTTGTCTGGTTTATTAACTGTTTATCCCCAAAGCACCATAATCAACGCTAGACTGTTCTTATTGTTAACACAAGGGAGAAGAGATGATGCGCGTACTGGTTGTAGAGGATAATGCATTATTACGCCACCACCTGAAGGTTCAGCTCCAGGATTCAGGTCACCAGGTCGATGCCGCAGAAGATGCCAGGGAAGCTGATTACTACCTTAATGAACACCTTCCGGATATCGCTATTGTCGATTTAGGTCTGCCGGATGAAGACGGCCTTTCCTTAATACGCCGCTGGCGCAGCAGTGATGTTTCACTGCCGGTTCTGGTGTTAACCGCGCGCGAAGGCTGGCAGGATAAAGTCGAGGTTCTCAGCTCCGGGGCCGATGACTACGTGACGAAGCCATTCCACATCGAAGAGGTAATGGCGCGTATGCAGGCGTTAATGCGCCGTAATAGCGGTCTGGCCTCCCAGGTGATCAACATCCCGCCGTTCCAGGTGGATCTCTCACGCCGGGAATTATCCGTCAATGAAGAGGTCATCAAACTCACGGCGTTCGAATACACCATTATGGAAACGCTTATCCGTAACAACGGTAAAGTGGTCAGCAAAGATTCGCTGATGCTTCAGCTGTATCCGGATGCGGAACTGCGGGAAAGTCATACCATTGATGTTCTCATGGGGCGTCTGCGGAAAAAAATACAGGCCCAGTATCCGCACGATGTCATTACCACCGTACGCGGACAAGGATATCTTTTTGAATTGCGCTAATGAATAAATTTGCTCGCCATTTTCTGCCGCTGTCGCTGCGGGTTCGTTTTTTGCTGGCGACAGCCGGCGTCGTGCTGGTGCTTTCTTTGGCATATGGCATAGTGGCGCTGGTCGGCTATAGCGTAAGTTTTGATAAAACCACCTTTCGTTTGCTGCGCGGCGAAAGCAACCTGTTTTATACCCTCGCCAAATGGGAAAATAATAAAATCAGCGTTGAGCTGCCTGAAAATCTGGACATGCAAAGTCCGACCATGACGCTGATTTACGATGAAACGGGCAAATTATTATGGACGCAGCGCAATATCCCCTGGCTGATTAAAAGCATTCAACCGGAATGGTTAAAAACGAACGGCTTCCATGAAATTGAAACCAACGTAGACGCCACCAGCACGCTGTTGAGCGAGGACCATTCCGCGCAGGAAAAACTCAAAGAAGTACGTGAAGATGACGATGATGCGGAGATGACCCACTCGGTAGCGGTAAATATTTATCCTGCCACGGCGCGGATGCCGCAGTTAACCATCGTGGTGGTCGATACCATTCCGATAGAACTAAAACGCTCCTATATGGTGTGGAGCTGGTTCGTATACGTGCTGGCCGCCAATTTACTGTTAGTCATTCCTTTACTGTGGATCGCCGCCTGGTGGAGCTTACGCCCTATCGAGGCGCTGGCGCGGGAAGTCCGCGAGCTTGAAGATCATCACCGCGAAATGCTCAATCCGGAGACGACGCGTGAGCTGACCAGCCTTGTGCGCAACCTTAATCAACTGCTCAAAAGCGAGCGTGAACGTTATAACAAATACCGCACGACCCTGACCGACCTGACGCACAGTTTAAAAACGCCGCTCGCGGTTTTGCAGAGTACGTTACGCTCTTTACGCAACGAAAAGATGAGCGTCAGCAAAGCTGAACCGGTGATGCTGGAACAGATCAGCCGGATTTCCCAGCAGATCGGCTATTATCTGCATCGCGCCAGTATGCGCGGTAGCGGCGTATTGTTAAGCCGCGAACTGCATCCCGTCGCGCCGTTGTTAGATAACCTGATCTCCGCGCTAAATAAAGTTTATCAGCGTAAAGGGGTGAATATCAGTATGGATATTTCACCAGAGATCAGTTTTGTCGGCGAGCAAAACGACTTTGTCGAAGTAATGGGCAACGTACTGGACAACGCTTGTAAATATTGCCTGGAGTTTGTCGAGATTTCGACTCGCCAGACCGACGATCATTTGCATATTTTCGTCGAAGATGATGGCCCAGGCATTCCCCACAGTAAACGATCCCTGGTGTTTGATCGCGGTCAGCGCGCCGATACCCTACGACCAGGACAAGGCGTGGGGCTGGCTGTCGCGCGCGAGATTACGGAACAATACGCCGGGCAGATCATTGCCAGCGACAGTCTGCTCGGCGGTGCCCGTATGGAGGTCGTTTTTGGCCGACAGCACCCCACACAGAAAGAGGAATAAACATTTCTGTGCGTTCTTCCACGCATCTCGTTAAGCATCCGTTATAATCGGTGTCAGATACCAGCCTGCGGATACTTAACATGGAATACCAATTAACTCTTAACTGGCCCGACTTTCTTGAACACCACTGGCAAAAACGCCCGGTGGTCTTAAAACGTGGGTTTAGCAACTTTATCGATCCGCTCTCGCCGGATGAGCTGGCGGGGCTGGCGATGGAAAGCGAAATCGACAGCCGACTCGTTAGCCATCAGGATGGCAAATGGCAGGTCAGCCATGGCCCTTTCGAAAGCTACGATCATCTGGGTGAGAGCAACTGGTCGCTGCTGGTACAGGCGGTAAACCACTGGCACGAACCCACCGCCGCGCTGATGCGCCCGTTCCGCGCTCTGCCGGACTGGCGTATCGACGATCTGATGATCTCCTTTTCCGTTCCCGGCGGCGGCGTTGGCCCGCATCTGGATCAGTATGATGTGTTTATTATTCAGGGAACCGGTCGCCGTCGCTGGCGCGTGGGCGAAAAGCTGCAAATGCGTCAGCACTGCCCGCATCCCGACCTGTTACAAGTCGATCCGTTCGAGGCCATTATTGATGAAGAGCTGGAGCCGGGCGACATTCTGTATATTCCGCCAGGATTCCCGCATGAAGGCTATGCGCTGGAAAACGCCATGAACTATTCGGTCGGTTTTCGCGCGCCCAATAGCCGTGAGCTGATCAGCGGTTTTGCCGATTACGTCCTGCAACGGGAGTTGGGCAATACATACTACAGCGATCCGGATATGCCGTCCCGCAAGCATCCGGCGGATATCCTGCCGCAGGAGATGGATAAACTGCGTAATATGATGCTCGATTTGATCAATCAACCCGCGCATTTCCAACAGTGGCTTGGCGAGTTTCTCTCTCAGTCACGCCACGAACTGGATATTGCGCCGCCGGAGCCGCCGTATCAGCCTGATGAAATTTACGATGCCTTAAAGCAAGGCGAGGTATTAGTACGTCTCGGCGGGCTTCGCGTATTGCGTATCGGCGATGAGGTCTATGCGAATGGCGAAAAAATAGACTCTCCGCATCGCCCCGCTCTGGAGGCGCTCGCCAGTCATATTGCACTGACCGCTGAAAACTTCGGCGATGCGCTGGAAGACCCTTCTTTCCTCGCGATGCTGGCGGCGCTGGTGAATAGCGGGTACTGGTTCTTCGAAGGATAAGAACATCGCAATGCCCGGCGACCGCCGGGCTGACGCAAACTATCCACAACGATCGCCGCCAGGGTTGGCGACATCGTTATATTGCGGATCGCCCGGATAAAGCGAGTGGGCCATTCGATGGCGAAATGACATTTGCCGATAGCGCCGCGCCTGCGCGTTATCTCCAAGACCTTCGGCAATATTAGCCAGTTGCTGTAATCGTTCATACTGCATCTTTGCTGGATAAGCTACGGCATCAAGCGTAAAGGCGCGTTCCGCAAAGTCTTTTGCTTGTTCAAGTTCTTGATTACTCTGATAAAGCAGCGAAATACCATACAACACCATTGATACGTCAGACTGCCGACGTTTATATTCTGCCAGCAATGGGAGATAGAGGGAGGTACTGTCCAGGTCGATGTTTTCGGGCAAATAAAAGCGTAATCGTGATATTACCGTCGCCATTGGCGTTAAACGGCTCTGGTAATACGCGATAAGTTTAAGGTAGAGATCTTTCGCTTCCTTATAATGATGGCCCTGTGCATAAAAGCCAGCAAGATTATTGCTGTCAACCGTCATTTCGCCGAATTCGGCGCCATAAAGCGTTTGCTCAATTTTTAGCGCCTGACTTAGCGCATTAATCGCCTCGCTAATATGCCCTGCATTATAAGCAATATCCGCTTTCTGCTGCAAAAAAGAGGCGACGTGCTCACGATTATCCCAGGTTTTATCTCGTAAAATAACGCTCAGCCACTGCCGCTCCGTTGCGTCTACCTTCGCCAAATAATAGGCTTTACGCGCACTATCACATTCGACATCCCGCTCTTCCAGCGCATCAGAATAAGCGTCGCGCATCCTGTTTAAGGTATAAACCAATGCCTCCGTCGATGCCTTTTTGTCTTTAAGACGCCACGTTAATGCCTGCTCTTGCCAGGCTATCCGCTGACGGTAATCAACCTTGATCTCGTATCGCCACTGCTCTGTCGGTGAATACTCTATATGGCGATCGTCACCGTAAACATAAAAGGCCGCCAGGTGTTCAAACATATCGGCCCGATCGCCCGGATAAGTGCCCGCCGGAAATGTTTTCATGATTGCCCGCGCTCGCAGCAGCATTTGCGGCGTTAACTCCGGTTTACCCAGCCATTGATAAATATCGCTTTGTAATAGCAGGCTACGAACAAGCTGTATTGAGCGTTTGCCATATTGCTGCGAGGCCAGCCTCACCGCATCATCAATAAACGTCATGCAGGTTTCATCGCCAGTCATAAAACATGCTGCAGATTGTTGCTGGCGCTGGGACCAGGAAGGCGTATATTCGGCGCTCCAGGCAGAAAAATTGATGGCGGAAAATATCCCGCCATAAATAATAAAACGCTTCACCACAATGCGTAACATTCGCTACTGCCCGCGCTTAGCCGTCAGCTCCGCGATACGCACAATCACCTGTACCGCTTTTTCCATCCCCTCCAGCGTCACAAACTCATGTTTACCATGATAGTTATATCCGCCGGTAAAGAGATTAGGACATGGCAGGCCCATAAACGACAGTTGCGCCCCGTCTGTACCGCCGCGAATCGGTTTCATCTCCGGCGTAATATGACAGTCGCGCATGGCCTGCTGGGCGATATCGAGAATATGCGGATGTTCAACTACTTTTTCGCGCATATTGTAATAACTGTCTTCAATCACCAGTTCGATATAGCAGTCCGGATGCAGCCCCTTACCGACTTTTTTGGCAATCTCCATCATTTTGCGTTTACGCGCTTCAAACTGCTTACGGTCGAAATCGCGAATGATGTAGTGCATTTCGGCCCGGTCAACGGTGCCTTTCATGCTGGCCAGATGATAAAACCCTTCGTAACCTTCGGTGGTTTCAGGCGCTTCATCCGCCGGCACTTCCGCGTGAATCCTCGCCGCCAACGACAGCGCATTGACCATCACGCCTTTCGCCGTACCAGGATGCACGTTATTGCCGACGATTTTGATATTCACCGAGGCGGCATTGAAGTTTTCAAACTCCAGTTCGCCCACGCCGCCGCCGTCGACCGTATAGGCCCACTGCGCGCCAAAGGCCTCAACATCGAAGTGCTTCGCGCCTTTCCCTACCTCTTCGTCAGGCGTAAACGCCACTTTAATTTCACCGTGGGGAATAGGATTACCTTTCAGCACCGCCAGCGCGGTCATGATCTCCGCAACGCCGGCTTTATCGTCCGCGCCCAGCAATGTCTTACCATCGGTAGTAATCAGCGTCTGTCCCAGTAATTGATGCAGTACCGGGAACATCACGGGTGACAACACCTCATCGCCAATCCCTAATGCTATATCGCCGCCGCGATAATTCTCGACAATCTGCGGGTTAACGTTTTTACCGCTGAAATCCGGAGAGGTATCCACATGGGAGATAAAACCAATGGCGGGAATATCCCCCTCAACATTGGCCGGGAGCGTCGCCATCAACGTCCCTTTTTCACTTAATGTAATGTTAACCAGCCCCATCTCTTCGAGCTGCTGTTTGAGCAAACGTAGTAACTTCCACTGCCCCTCAGTGCTGGGAACCTGCCGAACACCCGACTTTGATTGGGTATCCAGCGATACGTAGTGTAAAAAACGCTCAAGTAGTTTATCCATGCAGTCACCCTCACTTTTCGTGACAACATTATTAATAAGCAAGAAAAGACAAATATTGCGTCAGGTCACTTTTATCCCTGCAAACAAGAATATTTCACTTTGACACGCTTTCTGACTATAAAGCTAAGTCAGTAATTCGCAACAAGGATTGGCGATCACAGTGGTTTGCCGTAGAATGACCGCCCTCATTAAGAGTGATTAAGGTGGTTAACCACAAACCCCGCAGCGGTCAGCCATCCGTTGCGTTTACATGGGACAGAGTAAGAAATTGAATAATCAACCGCGTTCGCTTTCACCGCTGGTGCTTTTGTCTGGAATTAGCAAAAGTTTCGATGGCAAAGAGGTCATTTCACAGCTGGATTTGACCATTAACAATGGCGAATTCCTCACGCTGCTTGGCCCTTCCGGCTGCGGTAAAACAACCGTTCTTCGCCTGATTGCCGGCCTGGAAACCGTTGATGCCGGGCATATCATGTTGGATAACCAGGATATCACCCACGTTCCCGCCGAAAATCGTTATGTAAATACCGTATTTCAAAGCTACGCTTTATTTCCGCATATGACGGTGTTTGAAAATGTCGCGTTTGGCTTACGAATGCAAAAAACGCCAGCCGCCGAGATAGCGCCTCGCGTGACCGATGCGCTGCGTATGGTGCAGCTTGAAGAGTTTGCACAACGTAAACCGCACCAGCTATCCGGCGGACAGCAGCAGCGTGTGGCTATCGCTCGCGCGGTGGTGAATAAACCTCGCCTGTTATTACTGGATGAATCGCTCTCCGCGCTGGACTATAAATTGCGCAAGCAAATGCAGAACGAGCTTAAAGCATTACAGCGTAAACTCGGTATCACGTTTGTTTTTGTCACTCACGATCAGGAAGAAGCGCTCACCATGTCCGATCGTATCGTGGTAATGCGTAATGGCGTGATTGAGCAAGACGGCACGCCGCGTGAAATCTATGAAGAGCCCAAAAACCTGTTTGTCGCCGGTTTTATCGGCGAAATTAACCGCTTTGACGCAACCGTCATTGAACGGCTTGATGAACAGCGCGTCCGCGCCAGCGTAGAAGGTCGGGAGTGCAATATATACGTCAATTTCGCTGTCGAACCGGGCCAAAAACTGAACGTCCTGCTGCGACCGGAAGATCTACGCGTCGAAGAGATCAACGATGATAACCACATCGAAGGGCTTATCGGCTACGTGCGCGAGCGCAATTATAAAGGTATGACGCTGGAGTCGGTGGTTGAACTGGAAAATGGCAAAATGGTGATGGTCAGCGAATTCTTCAACGAAGACGATCCTGACTTCGACCATTCACTTGACCAAAAAATGGCCATTAGTTGGGTAGAAAGCTGGGAGGTCGTACTGGCTGATGAAGAACACAAGTAAATTCCAGAATGTAGTGATTGTCACTATCGTCGGTTGGCTTGTGTTATTTGTTTTTCTGCCCAACCTGATGATCATTGGCACCAGCTTTCTGACCCGTGACGACGCCAGTTTCGTCAAGATGGTCTTTACGCTGGATAACTACGCGCGCCTGCTCGATCCGCTCTATTTTGAAGTGCTCCTGCACTCTCTGAATATGGCGCTGATCGCCACCCTCTCCTGCCTGGTGCTGGGCTATCCTTTTGCCTGGTTTCTGGCGAAGTTACCGGAAAAGATACGTCCGTTATTGCTGTTTTTGCTGATTGTTCCTTTCTGGACCAACTCACTGATCCGCATCTATGGGCTGAAAATATTCCTGAGCACTAAAGGTTATCTCAATGAATTCCTGCTGTGGCTGGGCGTGATTGATACACCGATTCGCATCATGTTCACCCCGAGCGCCGTTATTATCGGCCTGGTTTACATTTTGCTGCCATTTATGGTCATGCCGCTCTACTCCAGCATTGAGAAGCTCGACAAACCACTACTGGAGGCCGCACGCGATCTCGGCGCCAGTAAAATGCAAACGTTCATCCGCATCATTATTCCATTAACCATGCCGGGCATTGTCGCCGGTTGCCTGCTCGTGATGCTACCGGCAATGGGCCTGTTCTACGTCTCCGATTTAATGGGTGGCGCGAAAAACCTGCTGATTGGTAACGTCATTAAGGTACAGTTCCTGAATATTCGCGATTGGCCGTTTGGCGCGGCTACCAGCATTACGCTGACCATTGTGATGGGACTCATGCTGTTGATTTACTGGCGGGCTTCCCGCTTATTGAATAAGAAGGTGAGTGATATAAGCGATTAATTGCGCAACGCTAACAAATCCACACGCATCCAGGCATGAAGTTTATTCAAGGGTAAACTTCATGCCTTCGGCATAAAAAACGCATGAAAGAAGTTGCCGCCAGTATTGCAAATCTACAACATCATCCGCGGTAGTCCTTCTTTTATTTTTACCTGTAGCGACGCTATCACAGACAGTAATGCGTTTATACGCGAAGCTCTCAGGTTTTATACTGATTGCCAGTCTCTTTTAAAAATTATATTACATCCGATGCGCCCGCAGTTGAGATAAAAAGGGTCGATTTAATCAATTATGTAGTCATTTTTACTCCAGTTTAAGTGAGATTAATATGCCGATTACTATAGGGAATGGTTTTTTAAAAAGTGAAATCCTTACCAACTCCCCAAGGAATACGAAAGAAGCATGGTGGAAAGTTTTATGGGAAAAAATTAAAGACTTCTTTTTTTCTACTGGCAAAGCAAAAGCGGACCGTTGTCTACATGAGATGTTGTTTGCCGAACGCGCCCCCACACGAGAGCGGCTTACAGAGATTTTTTTTGAGTTGAAAGAGTTAGCCTGCGCATCGCAAAGAGATAGATTTCAGGTTCATAATCCTCATGAAAATGATGCCACCATTATTCTTCGCATCATGGATCAAAACGAAGAGAACGAATTGTTACGTATCACTCAAAATACCGATACCTTTAGCTGTGAAGTCATGGGGAATCTTTATTTTTTAATGAAAGATCGCCCGGATATTTTAAAATCGCATCCACAAATGACGGCCATGATTAAGAGAAGATATAGCGAAATCGTAGACTACCCCCTCCCTTCGACATTATGTCTCAATCCTGCTGGCGCGCCGATATTATCGGTTCCATTAGACAACATAGAGGGGTATTTATATACTGAATTGAGAAAAGGACATTTAGATGGGTGGAAAGCGCAAGAAAAGGCAACCTACCTGGCAGCGAAAATTCAGTCCGGGATTGAAAAGACAACGCGCATTTTACACCATGCGAATATATCCGAAAGTACTCAGCAAAACGCATTTTTAGAAACAATGGTGATGTGTGGATTAAAACAGCTTGAAATACCACCACCGCATACCCACATACCTATTGAAAAAATGGTAAAAGAGGTTTTACTAGCGGATAAGACGTTTCAGGCGTTCCTCGTAACGGATCCCAGCACCAGCCAAAGTATGTTAGCTGAGATAGTCGAAGCCATCTCTGATCAGGTTTTTCACGCCATTTTTAGAATAGACCCCCAGGCTATACAAAAAATGGCGGAAGAACAGTTAACCACGCTACACGTTCGCTCAGAACAACAAAGCGGCTGTTTATGTTGTTTTTTATAAAATCAGACGACGCTTTCTCAGACGTCACGTTCAGGGTTTACTCACGTACTTCCTGTTTGCCTACTGAGTAACCTCTTGCCAGGCGCAATAATGCCGCATATGACCGGATCGGATGAGAATAGTCATTTAAATGGCCTTTTTTTCCCGCTCGTCTGGCAATTTGTTGTAAAATTCGCGGCTTCAAGCGGCAGCTTGCTTCTTCCTGGCTGCTGATAACCGCGAGACGTTTTGGAGAGATTTTGGAGAAGAGAAAAAATTGATCATTTTCAATACTCTAAAAGCACCCCATCCTCTGAATAAGAAGGTGGAACTTGAATGATCGGTCGGCTGCTCCGTGGCGGTTTCATGACTGCCATCTATGCGTATCTGTATATTCCCATCATTATTCTGATCGTGAACTCCTTCAACAGTTCGCGGTTCGGCATTAACTGGCAGGGCTTTACCACTAAATGGTACGAACTACTGGTCAATAACGACAGTCTGTTGCAGGCCGCTCAACATTCACTGACGATGGCGATTTTCTCAGCGACCTTCGCCACGTTGATTGGCTCGTTAACCGCGGTGGCGCTTTATCGCTACCGCTTTCGCGGGAAACCATTCGTCAGCGGGATGCTGTTTGTAGTAATGATGTCGCCGGATATCGTGATGGCGATCTCCCTGCTGGTGCTGTTTATGTTACTCGGCATTCAACTGGGCTTTTGGTCGTTGCTGTTCTCACACATCACCTTTAGCCTGCCGTTTGTGGTCGTCACGGTCTATTCGCGCCTGAAAGGCTTTGATGTCAGAATGCTGGAAGCCGCAAAAGACCTGGGGGCCAGTGAGGTAACGATTTTACGCAAAATCATTCTGCCGCTGGCGATGCCGGCGGTGGCGGCGGGCTGGTTGCTGAGCTTTACGTTGTCGATGGACGATGTAGTGGTCTCGTCGTTTGTCACCGGGCCGGGCTATGAAATTTTACCCTTAAAGATTTATTCCATGGTAAAAGTCGGCGTTTCACCAGAAGTGAACGCGCTGGCGACCGTTTTATTGGTGCTGTCTCTGGTAATGGTCATTGCCAGCCAGCTTATTGCTCGTGATAAAACCAAGGGCCGATAAGGCCCGTAATTCAGGGGACGTTAAATGAAAAAATGGTCACGCCACCTGCTCGCGGCGGGCGCCCTGGCGCTGGGTATGAGTGCCGCTCATGCCTCCGACAACGACACGCTCTATTTCTATAACTGGACTGAGTATGTACCGCCGGGCCTGCTGGAACAGTTCACTAAAGAGACAGGCATTAAGGTGATTTATTCGACCTACGAGTCGAACGAAACCATGTATGCCAAACTCAAAACCTATAAAGATGGCGCGTATGACCTGGTTGTTCCTTCTACATACTATGTCGACAAAATGCGCAAAGAAGGCATGATCCAGAAGATCGATAAGTCGAAATTAACCAATTTCCACAACCTCGATCCGGAAATGCTCAACAAACCGTTTGACCCCAACAACGATTATTCTGTTCCGTATATCTGGGGCGCAACGGCGATTGGCGTGAACAGCGATGCTATCGATCCAAAAACCATTACCAGCTGGGCTGATTTGTGGAAACCGGAATATAAAAACAGCCTGCTTTTAACCGACGATGCGCGAGAAGTCTTCCAGATGGCGCTGCGCAAGCTAGGTTATTCCGGTAACACTACCGATCCGAAAGAGATCGAAGCGGCATATGAAGAGTTGAAAAAACTGATGCCGAACGTAGCGGCCTTCAACTCCGATAATCCGGCGAATCCGTATATGGAAGGGGAAGTCAATCTGGGGATGGTGTGGAACGGTTCGGCCTTCGTTGCTCGTCAGGCTGGCACGCCGCTGGAGGTCATCTGGCCGAAAGAAGGCGGTATTTTCTGGATGGATAGCCTGGCTATTCCGGCAAACGCGAAAAATAAAGAGGGCGCGCTGAAGCTAATCAACTTCCTGCTGCGTCCTGACGTCGCGAAAGAGGTGGCAGAAACCATCGGCTACCCTACCCCCAACCTGGCGGCGCGTAAGCTGTTAAGCCCGGAGGTCGCCAATGATAAGTCGCTCTATCCGGATGCGCAAACCATCAGCAAAGGCGAGTGGCAAAACGATGTCGGCGACGCCAGCGCCATTTATGAAGAGTATTATCAGAAGCTAAAAGCAGGACGCTAATTCAGCCAAAGCGCCTGTCGGGCCTACAGATGAACGTAACGTGAAATGTAGGCCGGATAAGGCGTTACCGGGCAAACAGCACTACAGCCCTTTCAGGAATTTATCAACAAATTCCGGCACAACCTGGCTTGCCGGGCCGTAGTGCTTCTCTTCAAACTCGCTGCCGACCTGGCTTGGCTCAAGATTCAGTTCCACCGTATGTGCGCCGTGCAGTTTTGCTTCATGCACAAACCCCGCAGCCGGATAGACATGACCGGATGTGCCAATGGCGATAAAAATATCCGCCATCGACAGCGCCATATAAATTTCATCCATGCCAAGCGGCATCTCGCCAAACCACACCACGTGCGGACGTAGCGGCGCCGGGAACTGGCAGCAGTGACATTTATCTTCCGGCATCACATCGCCGTTCCATTCCAGAATCTGGCCGCTTTGCGAACAGCGCACCTTCAACAGCTCGCCATGCATATGAATGATGTTGCGGTTGCCCGCGCGTTCATGCAAATTGTCGATGTTTTGCGTCACCAGCAAAAAGCGATCGCCAAGCGCTTCTTCAAGCTTCGCTAACGCCAGATGCGCCGCATTGGGTTGTATTTCCGGCTGTTGAAGCTGCTGACGGCGGGCATTATAAAATGTCTGCACCAGCCCCGGATTACGGGCGAATCCTTCCGGCGTTGCCACGTCTTCAACCCGATGCTCTTCCCAAAGGCCATCCGCCGCGCGAAACGTACAAATACCAGACTCTGCAGAAATTCCTGCACCTGTAAGGACTAATACTCTTGGGTTTTCCATCATTTCCGGCACCACTCTGTCTCTGAAAAAGATCCGCTGGCGCAGACGTTCACGCAACAGACGTTTATTTTTACGAAAGCGGCTTAATCGATGAAACCGACGCGACTGCATAACAACCTCTTTTTTTGATTAGTCGGTAAGATGTAAAAAAGCAGCACCGCGCATCCCACCTGCATCCCCATGCCGCGCACGCTCAATGCGCGGCGCGCGGGCAACAGGGAGGAGATGGCGCGGCAGTCTTTCCGCCAGTTGCGTTGTTATTGCCGTAAAGTTCGATAGTCCGCCGCCGATCACCAATAAATCGGGATCGACAATCGTCAGTATATTCCCCAGACAAACCGCCAGTAAATCCAGATAGCGCTCAACATGCGCGTGCGCCTGCTCATCGCCCTGCTCCCACAACGCGATAATCTCCGGCGCCTGCAGCGATTGATCATAATAATGCTGATATAGCCACGCAAACCCGCGCCCGGACAGATAATTCTCAATGCAGCCCATCTGACCGCATCCACAACGGCGGAGAGGAAAATCAAACCCCATCAACGTTAGCGCGTCAACCGGCAAACGCATATGACCAAACTCGCCGGTGATATAGCTCTGACCGGTAATCGGCTTCCCGTTTAGCACCAGGCCACCGCCGACGCCGGTGCCGAGGATAAGCCCCATAACCAAAGGATATTGCGTGAATTCATCATCCCAGGCTTCGGACAAGGCAAAACAGTTAGCGTCATTGTCCAGACGCACATCGCGATCCAGTCGGGCGCTGAGATCGGCGCGCAACGGCTTACCGCTGGCTGCCGGGACATTCGCGGCGTACAGCGTGCCGTCTTCGGTTTCCGGCATACCGGGTATGCCAATCCCTACCGACCCTTTTACGCCAAATCGCTGGTCGGCTTCCTCGACCAGTTCGCATACGGCGTCTAAAAAGGCGCTATAGCTAGTATGGGGCGTGGGAACCCGTTTTTCCCACTGCAGCCGCCGCGTTGAGTCAAATACGCCTAACGCAATCTTTGTTCCGCCAATGTCAAACCCGTAATACATCACCGCTCCTTGTTTTTATATTCCGCGATTACTGCCCGCTCAATACTCGCGCAGGGTCAATGTTGCTCGCCCGCCGCGCCGGATACCAGCTCGCCAGTAAGCTTAACAACAACGCCGTGACCAGTACGTAAACAACGTCCAGCCAATGTAATTCGGATGGCAGGAAGTCGATAAAATAGATATCGCCGGACAAAAACTGATGCCCGATCTCCTTTTCAATCCCATTAATAATGGCGGTAAGCTGAAGCGAAACGACAACGCCGATCGCCACGCCAATCAAGCTGCCCAGCAAGCCCGCCAGTAGCCCGTACCAGACGAAAATGGCACGAATCAAACCATCTTTCGCCCCCAGCGTTCTTAATACCGCAATGTCGCCGCTTTTGTCTTTTACCGCCATCACTAAGGTGGAAACGATATTAAAACAGGCCACGCCGATCACCAGAATCATCGCCAGATACATAATGGCGCGAATCATCTGGATATCGCGATACATATAGCCGTAGGTGCCGATCCAGCTCTTAATGTAGACATAGCTGTTAGTCACTTCACCCGCGTCACGCACCAGTTTGTTCGCATTAAACACGTCGTGGACTTTAAGCGCGATACCGGAAACGCTGGACCCCATATCCAGATACTGCTGCGCATCCTCAAGCGGGATCATGGCGAAGCTGTGATCGAGCTGGCCGCTCAGTTGCAGAATCCCGATGACATGCAAACGCACGCGTTTGGGCTGGAGCAGCTTATGGTCGGCATTCGCATTGGGGATCATGATGGACACCCAGTCGCCCTGTTTCACGTTCAGCGCATCGGCGACGCCTTTGCCGATAATGATCTGCTGTTCGCCCGCTTTGAAATGATCCCAGGCGTGATTTTGCACAAATGACGGTAACGCGCTAAGCTGCTGCTCTTGCTTAGGGTCGACGCCTTTAACCTGAATGGCGCGCAAATTCGCCCCGCTCTCTACCAGGCCGGTAAAATTGATATACGGCGCGGCGGCGGCAATGCCCGGCACCTTCTGCACTTTTGCCAGCGCTTCACGCCAGTTGGTCCACGGCTGATTGACCGCTTCAATCTCCCCGTGCGGAACCACCGCCAGAATACGGTTATTCAACTCGCGTTCGAAACCGTTCATCGCGCTTAAACCGACAATCAATACCGCCACGCCCAGCGCGATACCGATGGTAGAAATGACGGAAATGAGCGAAACCATACCGCCGCGCCGCCGCCCACGGCTGAAGCGCAAGCCAATTAACAATGATAAAGGCGACGCCATTACTCAGCCCCCATCAGGCTCAGTTCCGCCGTCAGGCGGCCATCGCGCATCTCAAGCTGGCGGCTCATACGTTTCGCCAGTTGCAAATCGTGAGTCACCACCAGAAACGCGGTTCCCTGCAGACGATTTAACTCGCCCAGAAGCTCAAAAATACTGTCGGCATTACGCGCATCCAGATTACCGGTCGGCTCATCCGCCAGTACCAGACGCGGGTTATTCACCAACGCGCGCGCTATCGCGACACGCTGGCGCTCACCGCCGGAAAGTTCCGAAGGTCGATGGGTTGCGCGATGCTCCAGCCCTACGGCGTGCAGCATTTCTCGCGCCCGAGCGTCAATCTCCGCCGGTTTCTTTTTGCCAATCAATAATGGCATCGCCACGTTTTCCAGCGCCGTAAAATCCGGCAGGAGATGATGAAACTGATAGATAAACCCCAGTTTCTGGTTACGTAATTCCGCTTTTGCCGCAGAAGAGAGTTTGCTCATCGGCTGGCCGCTAAAAATCACATCGCCGGAGGTGGGCGTATCCAGCCCGCCTAACAGATGCAGCAACGTACTTTTACCCGAACCGGAACTGCCGACGATCGCCATCATTTCGCCTTCGCCGATACTGAAGCTGACATCGTGCAACACGTCGGTTTGTACGGTGCCTTCCTGATAGCGTTTGCACAGGTTGTCGCATTGCAACAGGATCTTATTCATAACGTAAAGCCTCAGCGGGTTGAGTGGCGGCAGCGCGCCAGGAAGGATAAAGCGTAGAAAGCAGCGCGATGGCCATTGCCACCAGCGCGATAACGATCACCTGTAACGGCTCTATCGCCACGGGCAACGCAGCGCCATCCAGAAACGCGCCGATGATCGGCATCAGGTTATTCAGTTGGCTGGCAAGCAATGCGCCCAGCGCGGCGCCCAACAGCGCGCCGATAATCCCGGCGCTGGCGCCCTGCACCATAAAGACCATCATAATTTGTCGCGGCGTCAGCCCTTGAGTTTGTAAAATCGCCACTTCACCCTGCTTCTCCATAACCATCAGGCCCAACGAAGTAATTATGTTAAAAGCCGCGACTGCCACGATGAGACTCAGCAACAATCCCATCATGTTCTTTTCCATGCGCACAGCCTGGAACAACTCGCCTTTGCGTTCGCGCCAGTCCTGCCACTTCGTGCCTTGCGGCAGCGTCTGTTGGCTGAGGGTATCGACTTGCAGCGGTTCATCCAGCCACAGACGCCAGCCGGTAATATTGCCTGCCGGATAGCGCATTAAACGCGACGCGTCCTGAATATTGACCAGCATTTCATAGCCATCGACCTCGCTATTGGCGGCAAATGTGCCAATCACCGTAAACAGACGCTGGCTGGGCAGGCGTCCCATTGGCGTAAACTGGCTGGCAGATGGCACCATTAGCCGAATCTGATCCCCGCGGTTGACCCCTAACTGTCCGGCGAGCTGCTCGCCGAGGATGACATTATACTTACCCGGCTGTAATTCGCTTTGCTTCACATTGACCAGATACGGCGTTAATGGATCTTTTTGCGCCGGATCGATACCCAACATCACGCCAACCGCAACGCTACGCGCGCTTTGCAGTACGACATCGCCCGTCGTCAGCGGCGCAATACGGTTAACGCCTTGCAGATTCACCGCTTTTTCCGGCATCTGATTCGGGTTAAGAGAGCCATGTTCAGCAGAGAGGATGGCCTGAGGCATCAAACCAAGAATGTTATTTTGCAGTTCGCGCTCAAAACCGTTCATCACCGACAATACCGTGACCAGCGCCATCACCCCCAGGGTAATGCCGATAGTGGAAAGCCAGGAAACGAAGCGACCGAAGCGATCTGCTGCACGCCCGCGCATGTAACGCAGGCCGATGAATAGAGCGACAGGTTGATACATGTAATCCGTCTGGTTGCTGTTAGCAAAGTCCCGAGTATATAAGCGAAAGCGGAATGCGTAAATGTCTGAACCGTAAGAGTTCGTCAGCGCTATTCTGAAAAAGGCCGACAAATCAAGTCACTTACATGTTCATACTTTACCTGTTCGACGTGTTATCCGGCGGATTCAATTTGCTAATAAACAACGATCGCGGATAATAAAGAACATTGCTTATCAGTCATATGCCCCTGAATACCTGAGTCCTTCATGCTGTCCTGGCGCACAGCCAACCATGAAGCAGCCTGAAGGGTGACGCGTAGAGTGCGGCGTAAAACAAAAAGAGATACTGACAACTGTTATGCCTGAAAAACAACGTTACACGCTGCCGACAAAAGCGGGCGATCAGCGCCAGTTGGGCGAACTTACCGGTGCCGCCTGCGCTACGCTGGTGGCGGAGATAGCCGAACGCCATGCCGGTCCGGTGGTACTCATAGCGCCTGACATGCAAAATGCTCTGCGATTGCATGATGAAATCCGCCAGTTTACCGATCAGATGGTCATGAACCTGGCGGACTGGGAAACGCTACCGTATGACAGCTTCTCCCCGCATCAGGAAATTATCTCTTCGCGTCTGTCCACGCTCTACCAGTTGCCGTCGATGCAGCGCGGCGTCTTGATTGTACCGGTAAACACCCTGATGCAGCGCGTTTGTCCGCATAGCTATCTGCATGGTCATGCGCTGGTGATGAAAAAAGGCCAGCGGCTGTCCCGCGACGCTCTGCGCGCGCAGCTTGACAGCGCCGGTTATCGGCATGTCGATCAGGTGATGGAACATGGCGAATACGCGACGCGCGGCGCGCTGTTGGATCTCTTTCCGATGGGCAGCGAACAGCCTTATCGCCTCGACTTTTTTGATGATGAAATCGACAGCCTGCGTCTGTTTGACGCGGATACCCAGCGTACGCTGGAGGAGGTCGAGGCCATCAATTTGTTGCCCGCGCACGAATTTCCTACCGACAAAGCCGCTATTGAGCTTTTCCGTAGCCAATGGCGCGATACCTTTGAGGTAAAACGCGACGCCGAGCACATCTATCAGCAGGTCAGCAAAGGCACCCTGCCCGCCGGGATCGAATACTGGCAGCCGCTCTTTTTCAGCGAACCGTTACCGCCATTATTTAGCTATTTCCCCGCCAATACTCTGGTGGTGAATACTGGCTCGCTGGAAACCAGCGCCGAACGCTTTCAGGCCGATACGCTGGCGCGTTTTGAAAATCGCGGCGTCGATCCTATGCGCCCGCTTTTGCCGCCGGAAGCCCTCTGGCTACGGGTAGATGAGCTCTTTTCCGAGCTTAAACGCTGGCCTCGCCTCCAGCTTAAAACCGACCATCTGCCGGGAAAAGCCGCCAATACCAATCTTGGTTTCCAGAAATTACCGGATTTGGCTATCCAGGCACAGCAGAAAGCGCCGCTGGACGCGCTGCGTAAGTTCCTCGAATCTTTCAGCGGTCCGGTGATTTTTTCGGTGGAAAGCGAAGGACGCCGCGAAGCGCTGGGAGAGCTCCTGGCCCGCATAAAAATCGCGCCGAAGCGGATATTACGCCTGGACGAGGCGCAGGATGCGGGACGCTATCTGATGATTGGCGCCGCAGAACATGGCTTTATCGACACCCAACGCAATCTGGCGCTGATTTGTGAAAGCGATCTTTTGGGTGAGCGGGTGGCGCGTCGCCGCCTGGATTCCCGCCGCACGATCAACCCGGATACGTTGATTCGTAACCTGGCGGAGCTCCACGTCGGTCAGCCGGTAGTGCATCTGGAGCACGGCGTCGGACGCTATGCCGGCATGACCACTCTGGAGGCTGGCGGCATCAAGGGTGAGTATCTGATGCTCACCTACGCCAATGACGCCAAACTGTATGTGCCGGTCTCCTCATTGCATCTGATTAGCCGCTATGCCGGCGGCGCGGAAGAAAGTGCGCCGCTGCATAAACTGGGCGGCGACGCCTGGTCGCGCGCCCGGCAGAAAGCGGCGGAAAAAGTGCGCGATGTCGCAGCGGAACTGTTGGATATTTATGCGCAACGGGCGGCAAAAGAGGGGTTTGCCTTTAAGCATGATCGTGAGCAGTATCAGTTATTCTGCGACAGCTTCCCGTTTGAAACGACGCCCGATCAGGCACAGGCGATTAACGCCGTATTGAGCGATATGTGCCAACCGCTGGCGATGGACAGGCTGGTGTGCGGCGACGTCGGCTTCGGCAAAACCGAAGTGGCGATGCGCGCCGCGTTCCTGGCGGTGGAAAACCATAAACAGGTAGCGGTACTGGTGCCGACCACGCTGCTGGCGCAGCAACACTATGACAACTTCCGCGACCGTTTCGCCAACTGGCCGGTACGCATTGAGATGCTGTCCCGCTTTCGCAGCGCCAAAGAGCAGACGCAAATCCTGGCGGAAGCCGCCGAGGGTAAGATCGATATTCTGATCGGTACGCATAAACTGCTACAAAGCGATGTGAAGCTGCACGACCTCGGCCTGCTGATTGTCGATGAAGAGCACCGTTTCGGCGTGCGCCACAAAGAGCGAATTAAGGCGATGCGCGCCGATGTCGATATTCTGACGCTCACGGCGACGCCGATCCCGCGGACGCTGAATATGGCGATGAGCGGTATGCGCGATCTCTCCATTATCGCCACTCCCCCTGCCCGTCGTCTGGCGGTAAAAACCTTTGTTCGCGAGTATGATAGCCTGGTAGTAAGGGAAGCGATTCTGCGTGAAATCCTGCGCGGCGGTCAGGTTTACTATTTGTACAATGACGTCGAAAATATTCAGAAAGCCGCAGAGCGGCTGGCGGAACTGGTGCCGGAAGCGCGAATCGCTATAGGCCACGGGCAGATGCGCGAACGTGAGCTGGAACGGGTCATGAACGATTTCCACCATCAACGTTTTAACGTGCTGGTGTGTACTACCATTATCGAAACGGGGATCGACATTCCCACCGCTAACACGATCATCATTGAACGCGCGGATCATTTCGGCCTCGCGCAGTTGCACCAGCTGCGTGGCCGCGTTGGGCGCTCGCACCACCAGGCCTACGCCTGGCTGTTGACGCCACATCCTAAGGCCATGACCACCGATGCGCAAAAACGGCTGGAGGCGATTGCGTCGCTGGAGGATTTAGGCGCCGGGTTTGCGCTGGCGACTCACGATCTGGAGATCCGCGGCGCGGGCGAACTGCTTGGCGAAGAGCAAAGCGGCTCAATGGAAACCATCGGCTTCTCACTCTACATGGAATTGCTGGAAAACGCCGTCGATGCGCTGAAAGCAGGCCGCGAACCCTCGCTGGAAGATCTCACCAGTCAGCAAACGGAAGTCGAGCTGCGAATGCCGTCGTTACTGCCGGATGATTTTATTCCGGATGTTAATACCCGGCTGTCATTCTATAAACGCATTGCCAGCGCGAAGAACGAAAACGAGCTGGAAGAGATCAAAGTGGAATTGATCGACCGCTTCGGCCTGCTGCCCGATCCGGCGCGTAATCTGCTGGATATCGCCCGCCTGCGCCAACAGGCGCAAAAGCTCGGCATCCGAAAACTGGAGGGTAACGAGAAAGGCGGAACGATTGAGTTCGCCGAGAAAAACCACGTTGACCCCGCCTGGCTTATCGGGTTGCTGCAAAAACAACCGCAGCATTTCCGTCTGGATGGTCCGACGCGCCTCAAGTTTATTCAGGATTTAAGCGAACGTAAAACGCGTATAGACTGGGTACGCCAGTTTATGCAGCAACTGGAAGAAAACGCTATTGCATAAGCGTCAGGCCGGGCGTCATTACTCTGCGTCCGGCCTAATCTTTACAAATTCTTTGCACTTCCCTGCAGTTCCAGACACAGCCAACCGCCATAATTCTTATTTCCTCTTTTATAAAAATAACCACATAATAATCATGGGTTTATTATAATGTTCAACAATACGCGACTCTCTCGCTGGTGGGCGTTGCTTGCGCTTACCGCGACCATCATGCTTGCCCTTCCCGCGCAGGCGAATACGTGGCCTCTTCCGCCCCCCGGCAGTCGACTGGTGGGAGAAAATAAATTCCATGTCGTTGAAGACGACGGCGGCTCGCTGGAGGCGATCGCCAAAAAATATAACGTGGGCTTTTTAGCCCTGTTACAGGCCAACCCCGGCATTGATCCTTACGTGCCACGCGCAGGCAGCGTGCTGACGATTCCGCTGCAAACGTTGCTACCGGACGCGCCACGTGAAGGGATCGTCATTAACCTCGCGGAATTACGGCTTTACTATTATCAACCGGGGAAAAATACGGTCACGGTCTACCCTATCGGGATTGGCCAACTGGGCGGCGATACCCTGACGCCAACGATGGTGACGACCATTTCGGATAAACGCGCCAATCCAACCTGGACGCCGACCGCCAATATTCGCGCCCGTTATAAAGCGCAAGGCATCGATCTCCCCGCCGTGGTGCCTGCCGGTCCCGATAACCCAATGGGGCATCACGCGATTCGTTTAGCGGCCTACGGCGGCGTCTATCTGTTACATGGCACGAATGCCGATTTTGGCATTGGTATGCGCGTCAGTTCCGGCTGTATCCGTCTGCGCGACGGTGATATAGAGACATTGTTCCGTCAGGTCACGCCGGGAACCAAAGTGAATATTATCAATACGCCGATTAAAGCCTCGGTGGAGCCAGGCGGCGTGCGACTGGTGGAAGTTCATCAGCCGCTGTCTAAAAATATAGGCGACGATCCACAGGTGCTGCCGATTGTGCTGAATGGCCCGATGCAGGCCTTTAAGGACTCGCCGCAGACCGATGCTGCGGTGATGGAACATGTTATGGAAGTGCGTTCCGGAATGCCGGTGGATGTAACCCGTCAATCAGAGGCGAAACCGCAGTCGCTGTAAGCGTGAATAGCTGACCGACAAAAAAGCCTCGCGATGCATCGCGAGGCTTTCTTTTTTTATTGTGGCAATCGCAGCGGCATTAATGAGGGTTAATGCTTACTTATAGATTACCGCCGTACCGTGAAGGGTATTCGGGCCGGTAACAGAGGTAATACGGAAAGACTTCGCCCCCATTTCCTCCGCTTTTTGCGCCAGCTGATCTTCCAGCGAGCCCAGATTCGTGCCGCCATTCGCGGAAATGGTGCCGAACTTCTGTTGACCTTCTGGCGTTGCCTGAACTTCAACGGCGGCGAAGCTGGCGAATGAGAGCGAACTCAGTACCGCAGCAGCGATGAGGGTTTTTACGTTTTTCATAGTGATGACCTTTAGCAGATGAATGGGTGTCGCAAGCATTAACTTAACGATCGATAAGTTAATCATAGATGTGATCTACATCACACGTCAACCTCTTTTTATAATGATCGTTATATAATTTATAAAGGTGTTATTTTTCATGTGAATAGAATTGATTTATTTTTCTAATGAATACTCTGGAGCCAGAAGTGGTTTGTTTTTATAATAGAGAGACCGCTCTTTAAACAGGTACAACGGCATCATGACAACGGATACCACGAGTTGCGCGAAGAAAAGCCGTGGCCGACCAAAAGTGTTCGACAGGGAAGCCGCGCTTGATAAGGCCATGACTCTCTTCTGGCAGCACGGCTATGAAGCAACTTCGCTTGCCGATCTCGTAGAGGCTACCGGGGCGAAAGCGCCTACTCTCTATGCGGAATTCACTAACAAAGAAGGATTATTTCGCGCTGTCCTGGATCGCTACATCACTCGCTTTGCCTCAAAGCACGAAGCCCAGCTCTTTTGTGAAGAGAAAAGCGTGGAATCGGCGCTGGAAGATTACTTCACAGAAATTGCCGCCTGCTTTACCAGTACAGACACGCCGGCTGGCTGCTTTATGATTAATACGTCCGCCACCCTCGCCGCCTCCTCGCGCGATATCGCCCGCACGGTAAAATCACGCCACGCCATGCAGGAACAGACGCTCATCCAGTTTCTGCGCCAACGTCAGGAGCGCGGTGAAATTCCGGCGCACTGTAACCCGCAGGCGCTCGCGGAATATATAAACTGTATTTTACAGGGAATGTCGATCAGCGCCCGTGAAGGAGCCACCTTCGAACAACTGATGCAAATTACGCGTACGACTCTGCGCATCTGGCCTGAACTACTCAAGTCCTGAACGACGCGGCTTCGGATAAAAAAAGCCCCTCAGCCTGAGCGAATGAGGGGCTAACTTGCAGAGTACAGCTTTTTTATGCTTTGTTATTCAGAACCAGTTGGCCATTGCCGTCGAGGGGAATTTGCGTTCCGGGGTCTTTATCCATGCGGATTTTGCCCTGCTGATCGCCAATTTTGTAGGTCACGTCGTAGCCAAGCATCTTTTCAGATTTGTCATACACCGTCTTACAGCGTTGCTGCGTGGTAGTGTAAGTATCACTTTCCTGCATTGACCCCTGGATTTGATTGCCAGCATAACCGCCGCCCAGCGCCCCGACGACCGTCGCCACATCTTTACCACGACCGCCGCCAAATTGATGTCCAATCACGCCGCCTGCTACTGCGCCAAGCACCGAGCCGGCAATACGGTTTTCGTCCTGAACCGGTCTGCGATGCGTGACCGTGACATTACGGCACTCCTGACGCGGCGTTTTTACCGTCTCTTTAATCGGTTTAGCCGATATCACCTGCGCATATTGCGGACCACGATCAAATACGTTGAGACTGGCCACTGCCGCCACACCCAGCGCAGCCGCTACGCCAATCCCTATACCCGCCAACATTGATTTATTCACGGGAGTTCCTCCTTCGTTGCTATTGGTAACAATTTTGCAACCAGTATGCGAACAAAGCCAATCGGAATGAGGATGAAAAATGCGGGATGAGGCGGTAAAGCTGAAGGATTCGGACAACTCCGAAGCAAGTGATGGAGAAGCGCTCACCGGCGAGCAGCCGGTGAGGCGCAGAGAAATTAATGCAGTTTCAGGCGCGGACGAATGACGCGGTTAATACTGCCCACCAGCATCATCAGGCCGGTTTTAAAGTATCCATGCAGCGCTATCTGGTGCATACGGTATAGCGAGATATACACGAAGCGGGCGATACGTCCTTCAATCATCATTGAACCGCGGGTCAGGTTCCCCATCAGACTACCCACGGTAGAGAAGTTGGACAGAGAGACCAGCGAACCATGATCTTTATACTGGTAAGCTTTCAGCGGTTTGCCATTCATCTGCGCCAGAATGTTATTCATCGCGCAGGTAGCCATCTGATGCGCCGCCTGAGCGCGAGGCGGCACAAAACCTCCTTCCGGACGTGCGCAGGAAGCGCAGTCGCCAATCGCATAAATATCAGGATCGCGCGTGGTTTGCAGCGTCGGTTCCACCACCAGTTGGTTAATGCGGTTCGTTTCCAGACCACCAATTTCTTTCATAAAATCTGGCGCTTTGATACCCGCCGCCCACACCATCAGATCGGCCTGAATATATTCACCTTCTTTCGTATGCAGACCGCCTTCGTCGGCGCTGGTGACCATAGTTTGCGTCAGCACGCGAACGCCCAGTTTGGTCAGTTCATTATGCGCGGCGCTGGAGATACGCGGCGGCAACGCAGGCAGAATACGCTCGCCAGCCTCAACCAACGTCACGTTCAGCGCGTCGTTGGTCAGCCCCTTATAACCATAGCTATGCAGCTGTTTTACCGCATTATGCAGTTCAGCCGACAGCTCAACCCCCGTCGCACCGCCGCCAACGATGGCGATATTGACCTTACCGTTCGCGCCCAGATTAGCCGAATACTTGAGGAACAGGTTCAGCATCTCCTGGTGAAAACGGCGCGCCTGATGCGGGTTATCGAGGAAGATACAGTGCTCTTTCACGCCCGGCGTGTTGAAATCATTAGAGGTGCTGCCCAGCGCCATCACCAGCGTGTCATACGCGATTTTGCGCTCCGGCACCAGCAGTTCGCCCTTTTCATCACGCAACTCGGCAATGGTGATGGTCTTCGCTTCGCGATCGATATCCATCACCGACCCCAGCTGGAACTGGAAACCATGATTACGCGCATGAGCCAGATAGCTCAGCGCATCCACGCCTTCGTCCAGAGAGCCAGTCGCCACTTCGTGCAGCAATGGTTTCCACAGATGGCTGTGATTTCTGTCTACCAGCGTGATTTTCGCTTTTTTCTTGCGCCCCAGTTTATGGCCTAACTGCGTCGCCATTTCCAGCCCGCCAGCGCCGCCGCCGACAATCACGATCTTTTTTAATGGTGTAGTCAACGTGACCCCCTTAAATTTATTAACCAATTGTTAATTAAAAGTTATTAGTATAGCCTTTAATTAACAACAAGTTACGTTAATGAGAATAAGCTTCTGATATGAGAATAGCATGAACGGTGCATTGGTCATACCAAAATTGATGTGCATCAAGTTTTCATGCTGAAAAGATAGACAGCTTGCGAGAATTGAGCATAAAAAAACCAGCCGCAAGGCTGGTTATCCGGTCACTGATAACGCCATATTGCCGGATGGCGTTATCCCAGCGTTTTAAACGCTTTGATACGTTGCAAATGCGGCGAAATATTTTTGAATTTGTGAGTCTGTTCCTCATCCCACACAATTTCATAATACGGGTGAAGCGCTTGCGCTGAGCGTTGGCTGTCCAGCGCTTCGTCATGACGCGAGAGGATCACCAGACAACGATCGCGATTTTTTTCGCGAAAGTTGGTCACGCACTTTGTAGCGATGTCCGCATATTCTTCCGGGCGATCGATTTTCCCCTCCATGTTTTCATAGGGGAACAGGTTCGGGTTAAAAACCACCTGACGGATATCGCACAAAAAGCCAATCCGCTCCGCCCAGTAACCGCCCAGCCCCACGCCACAGATTAAAGGGCGCTCGTCCACATTCAACTGCAACATTTTGTCCACTTCTTTCAGCAGATGCTGCATATCGTGCTTAGGATGCTGCGTACTGTAGCTTACCAGCCGAACATCCGGGTCGATAAACTGTAATTGCAACACTTTTTCATGGTTGCCCGGACTATTTGAATCAAAACCGTGTAAATAAATAATCATCTGGCACCCTCACGAAAACTCGAGTTAATGACCTGCTTTTTCTTCCTGCCAGCGTTCATGTAACTGGTTGAGCTGGGCGCTGGCTGTTTTCCAGCGTGCTGAGTCCATGAGCTCCCAGCGTGAAAATGAACCTTTATGATACAAACGTGTAACACGCTCTGCTTTGATCGGCGACAGATTATCCAGCACGCTGACTGCGCCTTTACGATTATTGCAGACCAGAATCATATCGCAACCCGCATCCAGCGACGCCTGAGCGCGCTCAGCATAGCTGCCCATAATCGCCGCGCCCTCCATCGACAGATCGTCGGAGAAAATGACGCCGTCAAAGCCTAACTCCTGACGCAGCACCGTTTTCAGCCAGTACGGCGAACCGCTTGCCGGGCGTGGATCGATAGCGCGGTAGATCACGTGGGCAGGCATAATCGCATCCAGTTTATTCTCGCTAATCAGCGTGCGGAACACCGACATATCTTTGCCACGGATGTCCGTTTCAGGACGTGGATCGCACGGCGTCTCTTTGTGGGAGTCCGCCGTGACCGCGCCGTGGCCGGGGAAATGCTTACCGGTCGTTTTCATCCCGGCGTCATGCATGCCGTCAATAAAGCGCGTTGCCATTGCCAACGCTTTTGCGGGATCGGCATGATAAGAACGCTCGCCAATTGCCGCGCTGATATGCCCGACGTCCAGCACTGGCGCAAAACTGATATCAATATCCATCGCGATCATTTCGCTGGCCATCAGCCACCCTGCCTCCTGCGCCAGTCGTCCCCCCTCTTCCAGCCCATGCAGCGCAAAAAAAGATTGCGCCGCGGGCAGGCGGGTAAACCCTTCACGGAAACGCTGTACGCGCCCGCCTTCCTGATCGACGGCCACCACCAGATGGTTACGCGATGCCGCCCGAATCTGGCGCACTAATTCGCGCAACTGTTCCGGGTCATGGTAATTACGCGTGAACAGAATAAGCCCGCCAACCAGCGGATGCGCCAGTATCTCGCGCTCCTCCGCATCCAGCTCACATCCTTCGACATTCAACATTACTGGGCCCACACTGCTCTCCTTATCCTTTCATACGTAGCTGGCGCCAGGTTTCATCGGCCAGCCTGATAAATTGTTGCTCGCCGGTTTGTCGCCAGCGGTATTCGAACCACCCTGCTTTTAGCATAATGACCCAAGGGTGCCATAATCGTATCTGTCGCCATAGCTGCCGGGCGTCGATTCGCGCGCGCGCGGCATAAGCGTCTGCCAGTTGTCGGTGCTGGCGTTCATCCTCAACCCATACTGCCGCCAGCTCCAACGCAATATCGCCGTCGCCGGCATACTCCCAGTCAATCAGTCTCAACCCAGCGGTCGTTAATACTATATTGTCGCCATGGACATCCATATGCAAAGGCGCGAGCCGCACCGGGCGAGGTTCACCGTTTTTTTGCAACTGTTTGAGCCGCCGCAACCAAAACGGCGTACGCCTTGCCGGATCGCAACACGACCAGTACTGCGCCAATAGTGGCGATAGCGCGATACGCCAGCCAAAACGCGGCTGTTGATGCAAATGATACAGTAAGGCCGCCAGTTCGTCGGCATCTGGCAGAGCGGAATTTACCACACCATGCAGATATTCTACCGCCATCCAGCCCGGCGTATAAAAAAGCGCTCGCGGCGCCAGACTGGCCGGCAATTGGGATAAGGCGCGGTGATGACGTAAAAAATGGGCTGGTGGAGCGTCGGGGTCGTGATGACGGCGCAGCACGATACGGTGAGTATCGTGAGCAATAATACAGCTCCCGCCGCTTAGCCCCTGCGATGCGGCGACGGCGGGACGATACTGGGGAAAATAGCGCGACAGGATCTCGTCGCGCGTTAAGGGATTATTGTTGTTGGACCGCACCTTTACCTGACCAGATTATCTCGCCAGTTTGCACCAGCATTAACTGCATCTGTAATGCAGGCGCGTTAACGTTACCGGATGCGCTGGAGTAAAGTACATATTGCGCCCCGACATTGCGCGCAATGCCAATAGCTTTACTGCGCGTTCCCAGACTATCCTGCGGAGACAACCCTAACTGCTGTTTTGCCATCGAGAGTTGCTGTACGGAGACCAGCGTAAATTTACCGTTGTTCGCCAGCGCATTACGTAACGTTTCCGTTGCCTCGTTCGCATTTAACGACCCATTCGTCCGGTTATTCACGCTGTCGACAAGCAATACGCTTCCGGCCGTCACGCCATCAGCCTGCAACATTTTGCTGACCAGCGGTTGCATCGCGCCGTTCCAGTCATAGTGGCGCACCTTAGGCGCTGGCTGGCCCGTTTGATCTTCATGTTCGATCGGCCCCGGTTGCTGTGGAATGGTTGGCACAGACGGCACAACAGGAGGCTGTGGCGGCTGCGCGGGTTGTTCTGGCGCTGGTTTTACCTCTTCAACTGGCGCAGGTTGACGTTGCGCCATACACCCGGAGAGAAATATCGCCAGCGCAGCAATGGCAGCGTAGCGATGCATTTTTGTCATCAAAATTCACTCCTCACAAATAAAGATAAAGCCTGACCTTATGCGCCCCCAGATAATTGGCGCTGCCAAATAGCGTTACCGACGAACGCGCGGGTATGGTTACGCTACGCGGCGCCTCCAGCGGATGCATCTCCAGCCCCCGCGCGTCATACCAGTAAAACCGATAATGAACGGTTATGGGCTCTTGCCTTTCGTTATAGACGCGGGAAGAGGCTGATGGCTGGATATCAGACGCCGTCAGCTCAGGCGGCTCTGCGGTCACGCCCGCCGCCAGAACCGTGGACTCCATCACCAGCGACTGCGCGTCGCTTACCGGAATTTCAGGGTGTGACCGGCAGCCGGTAAGCAGCAGCAAGCCCAGAGAAACCGCGATGCATCCTTTGATCATACTTACAAGCCTTTATGCGCCAGCATCGGGCCTAGCGGCCGCCCGCCCAGTAGGTGCATATGGATATGATAAACCTCCTGGCCCCCATGACGGTTGGTATTCATGATTAAACGATACCCATCTTCGGCAATGCCTTCCTGTTCGGCGATTTTCGCCGCCACGGTGATCATCCGACCTAACGCCTGTTCATGTTCCGCCGTCACGTCATTGACGGTTGGGATCAGAATATTGGGAATAATCAAGATATGCGTCGGCGCCTGCGGTGAAATATCACGAAAGGCGGTGACCAGCTCATCCTGATAAACGATATCCGAAGGGATTTCACGACGAATAATTTTGCTGAATATAGTTTCTTCTGCCACGACGTTTTCCTTTTTCATAATAGCCCTTGCAGCGCACATGCTACGCCGAGCCATACTGCGAGTATAGAGTATGAGCGAGTTACCGACGCTCTTTCAACTTTAACCCACGATATATTAAGCGAAAAATGACTACATGCTGGACTTACCGCCATATCCCCCTGCCATGACGCCTTTGTACGCTTAAAAAATATTTCTAGTTTCCCTGGTTATACCGTTTTACACATTTAATACAAATGCGTATATTTCTCATTTGCATTTTTATACACATTAACTAGCAAAGAATGAAAAGGTTCAACGTCATACGTCCTGAACTTACCCCAATAACAAGCAAGGATTTTCAGATGTCTTTCATTCAATACCGCCGGGACAAACACCTTCCGTCCTCCGCCGCACCGTCGCTGTTAGCTATGGGTATGGCGATGGCATTTATGCCTGCCGCCTTCGCGGCTGAGGATACCGTTATTGTCGAAGGCGCGACGACCGCTGACGCCGTAAACCGCGAAGAACAGGATTACAGCGTGAAAACGACCGCAGCGGGCACCAAAATGCCGATGACTCAGCGCGATATCCCGCAGTCGGTCAGTATTGTCAGCCAGCAGCGTATGGAAGACCAGCAGTTGCAAACCCTGGGCGAAGTGATGACCAATACGCTAGGGATCAGCGGAAGCCAGGCTGACTCCGATCGCATCAGCTATTACTCGCGCGGGTTTGAAATTGACAACTATATGGTTAACGGTATTCCAACGTATTTTGAGTCCCGCTGGAATCTGGGCGATGCGCTAACGGATACCGCGCTGTATGAGCGCGTGGAGGTGGTTCGCGGCGCGAATGGGCTGATGACCGGAACCGGCAATCCTTCGGCCTCAATTAATATGATCCGTAAACACGCCACCAGTCGGGAGTTCAAAGGTAACGTCTCCACAGAATACGGTAGCTGGAATAAGCAGCGTTACGTCATGGATCTGCAAAGTCCGCTCACCGCAGACGGCAATGTCCGTGGGCGCATCGTGGCGGGTTATCAGAATAATGATTCCTGGCTGGACCGCTATAACAGTGAGAAAGCGTTCTTTTCCGGAATTGTCGATGCCGATCTGGGTGCAACCACCAGCCTTTCAGCCGGTTATGAATATCAAAAAATTGATGTCAACAGCCCGACCTGGGGCGGTCTGCCGCGCTGGAACACCGATGGCAGCAAAAATAGCTATGACCGCGCGCGTAGTACCGCCCCGGACTGGGCTTATAACAATAAAGAGATAAATAAATTCTTCGTCACGCTTAAGCAGCGTTTTGCCGAAAGCTGGCAGGCGACCCTGAATGCGACCCATACTGAGGTCAAATTCGACAGTAAAATGATGTATATCGATGCGTTAGTGGATAAAGAGACAGGTACGCTGGTGAGTCCTTATGGCGCAAGCTACCCCGTGGTCGGCGGTACGGGCTGGAACAGCGGCAAGCGCAAAGTAGATGCCATAGATCTCTTTGCCGATGGCGCTTATGAGCTGTTTGGCCGCCAGCACAATATGATGTTTGGCGGCAGTTATAGTAAGCAGAATAACCGCTATTTTAGCGCCTGGGCGAACGTCTTTCCGGACGACATTGGCAACTTCAGCGCCTTTAACGGTAATTTCCCCCAAACCCACTGGGCGCCACAAAATCTGGCGCAGGACGATACCACGCATATGAAATCGCTGTATGCCGCTACGCGCATTTCGCTGGCCGACCCGCTGCATCTGATTCTTGGCGCTCGTTATACCAACTGGCGTGTTGATACACTGACCTACAGCATGGAGAAAAACCATACCACGCCGTATGCCGGGCTGATTTATGATATCAACGACAACTGGTCCGCTTATGCCAGTTATACCTCTATCTTTCAGCCGCAGAATAAACGCGACAAAGCGGGTCAATATCTGGCTCCGATTACCGGTAATAACTATGAAGCGGGCCTGAAGTCCGACTGGATGAACAGTCGCCTCACCACCACGTTGTCCGTGTTCCGCATTGAGCAGGATAACGTCGCTCAGGCAACCACTATTCCCATCCCTGGCAGTAATGGGGAGTTTGCCTGGAAGTCTACTGACGGAACGGTGAGCAAAGGCGTCGAATTTGAAGTAAACGGCGCAATTACCGATAACTGGCAGATGACTTTCGGGGCTACCCGGTATGTTGCCGAGGACAATGAAGGTAACGCCGTGAACCCTAATCTTCCGCGCACCAGCGTGAAGTTATTCACCCGCTATCGTCTGCCAGCGATACCGGAGCTGACGGTCGGCGGCGGCGTGAACTGGCAGAATCGGGTTTACAAAGATACCACGACGCCGTACGGCACTTTCCGCGCCGAACAGGGCAGCTATGCGCTGGTCGATCTGTTTACCCGTTATCAGGTGACGAAAAATTTCTCCGTACAGGGAAACATCAACAACCTGTTCGATAAAACCTACGACACCAATATTGATGGTTCCATTGTTTACGGCGCGCCGCGTAACGTCAGCCTCACCGCCAATTATCAGTTCTGACAGACTGTCGGAGAGCGGCATGTAAAGCGCCATTAAAAAAAGGCAGCCGAATGGCTGCCTTAATTCTCCCCAACATCATTACTGCTTAGCTGTTACGGATGTACTCATCCATTTCCGTTTTCAGGTTATCGGATTTCGTACCGAAAATAGCCTGAACGCCGGAGCCCGCGACGACAACGCCTGCCGCGCCCAGTTTCTTCAGGCCAGCCTGATCCACTTTCGCTACATCGGCTACGCTCACGCGCAGACGCGTGATACAGGCATCCAGGTTAGTGATGTTCTCTTTACCGCCAAACGCCGCAACCAAAGCCGGCGCCATTTCGCTGGTCGCGCCCGCTTTTGCGTCATCAGTAGTGTCTTCACGACCCGGCGTTTTCAGATCCAGCGCTTTGATCAACACGCGGAACACGGTGTAGTACACAATCGCATAACCGGCACCAACAATCGGGAACAGCCACAATTTGCTGCTGTTACCGGACAGCACGATAAAGTCAATCAGACCGTGGGAGAATGACGTACCGTCACGCATCCCCAGCAGGATACAGATCGGGAATGCCAGACCTGCCAGAATCGCGTGAATAATGTACAGGATCGGCGCCACGAACATGAAGGAGAACTCGATAGGCTCGGTAATACCCGTCAAAAACGAGGTCAGCGCGGCGGAAATCATGATACCGCCCACTTTTGCGCGGTTTTCCGGTTTAGCAGAGTGCCAGATAGCAATGGCCGCAGCCGGCAGACCGTACATTTTGAACAGGAAGCCGCCAGACAACATACCCGCCGTCGGGTCGCCCGCCATATAGCGCGGAATGTCGCCGTGGAATACCTGACCCGCTGCGTTGGTGTATTCGCCGATCTGCATCTGGAAAGGAACGTTCCAGATATGATGCAGACCAAACGGCACCAGGCAACGCTCGATAAAACCGTAAATACCAAACGCGACAACCGGATTCTGATAAGCCGCCCACTGCGAGAACGCCTGGATAGCCGTACCGATTGGCGGCCATACGAAAGACAGCACCACACCGGTAAAAATAGCGGCCAGACCCGAAATGATCGGCACGAAGCGTTTGCCCGCAAAGAAGCCCAGATACTCAGGCAGTTTGATACGGTAGAAGCGGTTAAACATATACGCTGCGATCGCACCGGAGATAATCCCCCCGAGAACACCCGTATCAGCAAGGTGTTTAGCGGCGATCTCTTCAGCAGGTAAATGCAGAACCAGCGGCGCAACCACAGCCATGGTTTTCACCATGATGCCATACGCTACTACCGCCGCCAGAGCCGAAACGCCGTCGTTGTTGGTGAAGCCCAACGCCACGCCGATAGCGAAAATCAGCGGCATATTGGCAAAAACAGATCCGCCCGCTTCTGCCATAACGTGCGATACAACGGCTGGCAGCCAGCTGAAGTTAGCGGAACCGACACCCAGCAGGATACCTGCGATAGGGAGTACGGATACCGGCAGCATCAGCGATTTACCGACCTTTTGCAGGTTAGCAAATGCATTCTTAAACATAATTGAGAGTGCTCCTGAGTATTTGTGCTTTTCTACGTTCTCACGCATTGGCGAGGGGGGAGAACCCCGCCGTGGACAGGACATCTAAGTGCCCTTTTATTTATTACACAGAGTAAAATAAATACGTCTGATTTTGTTTGACGGCTATCACGTTTCAGCGCCAGATAGCCTAAAAAGTATCACATTCTGCCAAAATGAGTTTCCGAATGTTTCCATAAGCTCGTTCACCGCCCCTTTTGTGGCGGTGAACTTTACGCGCTTTGCTTATTAATTACGAGCTTTAAAAAAACTCGTTTAACGGATTGATGACAGGCGAGACGCGTCAATATGGAACAGGCGAGCAAAGTTATCGGTGGTGATCTGCGCCAGTTCTTCAACGGCAACCCCTTTCAATACCGCCATATATTCTGCGACGTCGCGTACCATCGCAGGCTGGTTCTCTTTACCGCGATGCGGCACCGGCGCCAGATAAGGAGAATCGGTCTCGACTAATAACCGATCCAGCGGCACATAGCGCGCCGCATCACGCAACTGTTCAGCGTTACGGAACGTTACGATGCCGGAAAAAGAGATATAAAACCCCAGATCCAGCAATTTGCCGGCCGTTTCTCTGTCTTCTGTAAAACAGTGTAGTACGCCGCCGCAATCCGTCACTTTTTCTTCGCGCAGGATAGCCAGCGTATCGGCACGCGCGTCGCGAGTATGGACAATCACCGGTTTATGCAATTCGCGGCCAATCTGGATATGATGAATAAAAGACGCCTGCTGGCGGATTTTGGTCTCAGGCGTGTAAAAGTAATCAAGCCCGGTCTCGCCCATCGCCACCACATCGTCTTCTGCAGCAAGGAGGCGCAGTTCTTCTACGTCATATACTTCATCCTGATTTAACGGATGCACGCCGCAGGAAAAGACCACATTATCGCGCTTGCCCACCAGCTCGCGCATATGGCGATACCCCGGCAGCGTCGTCGCCACCGCTAAACAGAACTTCACATCGCGCGCGGCGGCTTTCGCCAGCACATCGTCCACGTCCTTATGCAAAGATTGATAATCCAGACCATCAAGATGGCAGTGTGAGTCGACTAAAAACATAATGTCTCTCTCAAAGATGAGGAACAGGCAACAAGGTGCCTGGTTGCAGGTAATGCTCGATGCGGAGAATGAGATCGGTTAATACCAGTTCGCGATTTAATCCGGTCACATGAAGTAATTGATCACGACAATGGCAAACATCGTTCAGGATTGCCTGAATACGCGCCGGGGATAGCGGCCCCGCCAGCGCGGCAACAACCGCGTCCGCATCAACGTTTGTCAGGTACGACGCGCCGTGCTGACGTTTCAGCGCGTCTACCAGCAGCGTCGCCAGCCAGTGCAGGCGCGCCGGGGCTTGCTCATGATTGAGCGCCGTTAATACCGCATACCAGTCGCCCGTATGTAAACTGTCCATCAACGCCTGACACAGCGCCTCACGCTGCGCCCAACGTTCAGACTGCAACAGCGCCAGCGCGGCGCCGGGCGACCCCGCGTTCAGGCGTAGCGCCGTGAGCAATGCTTCTTGTGACGCCGTCACTTCTCGCGACAGCCATGACATCGCATACGATTCGGACGGCGGCGCCAGATGATGCAGCCGACAGCGGCTACGTAATGTCGCCAACAGACGAGCAGGTTCCGGGCTGGCAAGGAAAAACCAGGTTTGCTCCGGCGGCTCTTCCAGCGTTTTGAGTAACGCATTGGCAGCGGCGTCGGTTAATAGCGCCGCCTCCGCAATCCACACCACCTTCGCACCGCCCAGACGGGAGTGCTCGTACAATTTCTCGCTGACCTCGCGTACCGCATCTACACCAAGGCTGCTTTTGCCTTTATCCGGCGTCAGCGTGTAATAGTCCGGATGCGTGCCAGCCTGCATAAGCTGACAGCCACGGCAATGCCCACAGCTTTTGTGGCCCTCAGGCTGCTGGCATAACAAATAACGGCTCAGCGCATAGCACAGCGCCTCGTCGCCCATGCCAGGTAAGGCCTGAATCAGTAGCGCATGGTGCCCACGTCCCGCCTGGTAACTTTCTACCAGTTTTTCATAGGCGGGCCGTAACCATGGATACCATTTCATGCCGCTTGCTCCTGCACCCACTTCGTCACCGTGGCGCGAATGTCGCGCATGACGGCATCCAGCGGCTGGGTCGCGTCAATGGTGCGGATACGCGAGTCTTGCGCCGCCAGTTCCAGATAGCGCGCGCGAGTCCGGTTAAAGAAATCAAAAGATTCCTGCTCAATGCGATCCAAATCGCCGCGCGCTCTGGCGCGTTTTAGCCCGACTTCCGGCGTGACATCCAGATACAGCGTCAGGTCAGGACGAAAATCGCCCAGCACGGCATCGCGTAGTGTCGCCAGCATGGTTTGATCAATGCCGCGCCCTCCCCCCTGATACGCCTGGGTCGAGAGATCGTGGCGATCGCCGATCACCCATACGCCTTGCGCCAGCGCGGGTTTGATTACCGTTTCGACGAGCTGTACGCGAGCGGCATAAAACATCAGCACTTCCGCTTTATCGGTAATCACTTCGTCGCCTACCGATCGGATATCCAGCACCAGACTTCTTAGTTTTTCGGCAAGCTGCGTACCGCCCGGCTCACGGGTAAAAATCATGTTACGAATACCCAGTTGCTCAAGGGTCTCCACCACCACGTCGCGCGCAGTGGTTTTTCCGGCGCCTTCCAGGCCCTCGATGACGATATAATTACTGCCCATTTTTTTCCTTAAGCACTTTCAGGTACTCCTGCACTGACCGATTATGGCTGGCAAGATTGGTGTTAAATGTGTGACCACCTTTACCGTCGGCCACAAAATAGAGATACGGCGTTTTCGCCGGATGCGCCGCCGCCTGCAATGACGCTTCGCTGGGCGATGCAATCGGTCCTGGCGGCAGCCCGGTTATGGTATACGTGTTATAAGCCGTCGGCTTTTCCAGATCCGCACGCGACAATTTACCATTATAACTCGTCCCCATCCCGTAAATCACGGTGGGATCGGTCTGAAGGCGCATACCGATTCTCAGGCGATTAATAAAGACTGAGGCCACCTGATCGCGTTCGCTGGCGACAGCCGTCTCTTTTTCAATAATCGAGGCCATTGTCACCAGTTGGTTCTGATCTTTATAAGGCAGCCCCTCGGCCCGGCCTTTCCAGACAGTATCGACAGCTTTCACCATCTTTTGATGCGCTCGCTTGAGAATAGCGACATCGCTGGTGTTGGCGGTATACATCCAGGTATCAGGCCAGAACCACCCTTCTACCCATTCCGGGTGCGCAAGCTTTAATGCCTGAGCGACAGTGGCGTAGCCATCATCCGGCAATGTATGGCGAATATACGGCGCCTCTCGTAACTGTTTCAGGTAATCGCTAAGGCGCATCCCTTCCACAAACCGCAACGGGAATTGCGCTTCTTTGCCGCTCTCCAGCAACTCAAGCATCTCCCGTACGGTCATCCCCGGCGTAAAACGGTAAGTTCCCGCTTTAAAGTGCGATAACTCAGGCTCCACACGCAGCAGCCACTGAAATACCCGGGGACGATTAATGATTTTTTCATCATAAAGCTGGTCACCAAGCGCCAGCCGACCCGTTCCCGCCTTGAGCGTAAAGATAGTCTCGTTTTTAATAAGTAACGTGCTGTTCGCCAGATGGCGAACTTTCCACATCCCCACGCCCGTGGCAATACCCAGCACAACCAACAGCAGAAGGAAAACGCCTGACAATTTTTTCATAACTAATTCGGATGCTCACAAAATGGGGCTAAAAATTGAAACAGTGTTCGCGAAGAATACGACGTCCCGTGATAGGCGCGTATGGGAATAATCGGCATTAGCGCGTTGCAGATGATAATCTCATCCGCCTGCCTGACTGCCTCCTCTCTCGCCTGTACTTCAAGAACCTGGAAAGGAGATTGCGCCAGTTGGCGTAAACAAAATTGTCGCATAATGCCGTTCACCCCGGCCTGATCCAGACGCGGCGTAAAAACAATGTCGCCTGTACGCCAGAACAAATTAGCCGCACAGCATTCCGTAACCCATCCCTCGCTGTCAAGAACCAGCGCCTCATCGGCGTCCGTCTGCTCAAGATGAGAGCGAATCAACACCTGTTCGAGGCGGTTCAGATGTTTTAATCCGGCAAGATAAGGATTGCGCCCAAGCGGTATGGGACTAAGGGTAAGAGTGATGCCTTGCTTACGCCACTGAGAATAATAAGCGGGATAAGCAGAAACGGAGAGGATTCGGGTAGCTGCCTGACAATTCATGGCGCTGTATCCCCGGCCACCGCTACCACGGCTAATGATCACTTTCAACACGCCTGAATCATGCCCTGTGGCCAACATTGTCATCTCTTGCCGAAGGGTCGCCCAATGGCTAAAAGCGATCCGTAATTTTTCACAGGCAACCTGCAAGCGCTGAAGATGCGCTTCCAGATGGCAAATGTTGCCATCAACAATACGTGCGGTCGTAAAACTGCCATCGCCGAACTGCGTCGCCCGGTCGCTTACAGCAAGTTGATCCTGCGCATGGCCATTAATTAAAAACATAGTGGCTCCTTATCCGTCGCCTGCTAGTGTGGCAGGATGAATAACGCAGAACAAGAGGTGATATGCCTGATAAAAAAGGCCCGACAAGCGGACCTTTTTATTAATGTCTGTCTCTGGCTTAACTTAGATCTTTTTAAAAATCAAGGAACCGTTAGTTCCGCCAAAGCCAAAGGAGTTACACAGAGCGTACTCCAGATCGCTGACCTGGCGCGCTTCATGCGGCACGAAGTCCAGATCGCAACCTTCATCCGGGTTATCCAGATTAATGGTTGGCGGAATGGCCTGATCGCGTAGCGCCAGAATAGAGAAAATAGACTCTACTGCGCCTGCGGCGCCCAACAGATGGCCGGTCATCGATTTGGTCGAGCTCACCATCACTCGGCTTGCGGCATCGCCAAAGACTGACTTAACCGCCTGCGTCTCAGCTTTGTCGCCGGCAGGCGTCGACGTGCCGTGCGCGTTGACGTAGCCAATCTGAGCAGGCTCAATCGCGGCATCACGCAACGCGTTAACCATCGCCAGCGCAGCGCCTGCGCCATTTTCCGGCGGCGACGTCATATGGTAAGCATCGCTGCTCATACCAAAGCCGACGATTTCAGCATAGATTTTCGCACCACGCGCTTTCGCATGTTCGTACTCTTCAAGCACCAACATACCGGCACCGTCGCCCAGTACAAAACCATCGCGTTCTTTATCCCACGGACGGCTCGCCGCCTGTGGGTTATCGTTGCGGGTCGACAGCGCGCGCGCTGCGCCAAAACCACCTACGCCCAGCGGCGTACTGGCTTTTTCTGCGCCACCAGCCACCATCGCGTCCGCATCGCCATAGGCGATGATACGCGCGGCATGGCCGATGTTATGCACGCCTGAAGTACAGGCAGTCGCAATAGAGATGCTTGGCCCACGCAGGCCATACATGATAGTCAGATGGCCTGCTACCATGTTAACAATCGTCGACGGGACAAAGAACGGGCTAATCTTACGCGGTCCGCCTTTTACCAGCGAACTGTGGTTTTCTTCGATCAGACCGAGACCACCGATACCGGAGCCGATAGCGGCGCCAATACGGCTTGCGTTCTCTTCCGTCACTTCAAGGCCAGAATCCTGCATGGCCTGTACGCCAGCGACAATTCCATATTGAATGAAGGCATCCATCTTGCGCTGTTCTTTGCGCGAGATAATGTCATCACAGTTAAAATCCTTTACTAAGCCAGCAAATTTCGTTGCATAGGCGCTAGTATCGAAATGGTCGATCAGGCTGATGCCACTCTGACCGGCAAGGAGAGCTTTCCAGGTAGACTCTACGGTATTGCCGACAGGAGACAACATGCCCAGTCCGGTCACAACTACACGACGCTTAGACACGGTTGTCCTCCAGGGAGGGAAAATGATTCTAGTGGGACAAAAAGATAAAACTCAGGCGGTCGAACGACCGCCTGGAGATGTTCACTTACGCCTGGTGGCCGTTGATGTAATCAATGGCAGCCTGAACGGTGGTGATTTTCTCAGCTTCTTCGTCCGGAATCTCAGTATCAAACTCTTCTTCCAGAGCCATTACCAGCTCAACGGTGTCAAGAGAATCTGCGCCCAGGTCTTCAACGAAAGAAGCATTGTTGGTTACTTCTTCCTGCTTAACGCCCAGCTGTTCGCCGATAATTTTCTTAACGCGTTCTTCGATAGTGCTCATACTCTTAAATTTCCTATCAAAACTCGCTTTCGCGATGGTTTTCGTAGTGTATAAAATGTTGAAAAATTTGCAACTAAATCCCGGCAGGTCTTACCACGATTTTACGTTATTTTGCGGCCTTTCGCCCTAATAACGCAAATATTTTTCAATCGTGATTAAACCATGTACATTCCGCCGTTGACGTGCAGAGTCTCACCAGTGATGTAACTCGCTTCGTCAGAGGCTAAAAATGCAACCGCACTGGCGATTTCCTGAGCGCCGCCGAGGCGACCCGCAGGCACCTGCGCCAGGATACCCGCACGCTGATCGTCAGACAGCGCACGCGTCATGTCCGTTTCAATAAAACCCGGAGCCACAACATTGACAGTAATACCACGGGACGCAACTTCACGCGCCAGTGATTTACTGAAACCGATCAGGCCCGCTTTCGCCGCAGCGTAGTTTGCCTGACCTGCATTTCCCATGGTACCAACCACAGAACCAATAGTGATAATGCGACCACAACGCTTTTTCATCATAGCGCGCATTACCGCTTTTGACAGGCGGAAAACGGATGATAAATTGGTTTCGATAATATCGTTCCACTCATCATCTTTCATTCGCATCAACAGATTATCACGAGTGATACCGGCATTATTAACCAGGATATCCACTTCACCAAATTCTGCGCGAATATTTTCCAGAACAGATTCAATAGATGCAGGATCGGTCACATTCAACATCAAACCTTTCCCGTTAGCACCTAAATAGTCGCTAATGTTCTTCGCACCATTTTCACTGGTCGCAGTCCCGATAACTTTCGCGCCGCGGGCAACGAGAGTCTCTGCAATTGCGCGGCCTATGCCACGGCTTGCACCAGTCACCAGCGCAATCTTTCCTTCAAAGCTCATGGTTTTCCTCTTTTATTGCGTAAGTGCCGCAGACAGCGCCGCCGGCTCGTTCAGCGCCGACGCTGTCAGGGTGTCGACAATACGTTTCGTCAGACCAGTGAGGACTTTACCTGGACCCACTTCATAAAGATGTTCAACGCCCTGCGCCGCGATAAATTCCACGCTCTTCGTCCACTGTACCGGATTGTACAACTGGCGAACCAGCGCATCGCGGATAGCGGCGGCATCGGTTTCACATTTCACGTCAACGTTGTTCACTACCGGCACCGTTGGCGCGCTAAAGGTAATTTTGGCTAATTCAACCGCCAGCTTATCTGCCGCTGGTTTCATCAGCGCGCAGTGCGACGGTACGCTCACCGGCAGCGGCAGCGCGCGTTTCGCGCCAGCGGCTTTACAGGCTGCGCCCGCACGTTCTACCGCCTCTTTATGCCCGGCGATAACCACCTGTCCCGGCGAGTTAAAGTTAACCGGCGAAACAACCTGCCCTTCGGCAGATTCTTCACAGGCTTTAGCAATAGAGGCATCATCCAGCCCGATGATCGCAGACATGCCGCCAGTGCCTTCCGGAACCGCTTCCTGCATGAATTTACCGCGCATTTCCACCAGACGAACGGCATCAGCAAAGTTGATGACGCCAGCGCAAACCAGCGCGGAATATTCGCCCAGGCTGTGACCTGCCATTAACGCAGGCATTTTACCGCCCTGCTGCTGCCAAACGCGCCAAAGCGCGACGGAAGCGGTTAATAACGCCGGCTGCGTCTGCCAGGTTTTATTCAGTTCTTCCGCTGGACCTTGCTGGGTGAGCGCCCACAGATCATATCCCAGAGCCGCAGAAGCTTCAGCAAACGTTTCTTCTACGATAGGGTAATTTGCCGCCATCTCGGCCAACATCCCAACGCTCTGAGAACCCTGACCGGGGAACACAAATGCAAATTGCGTCATGTTTAAATCCTTATACTAGAAACGAATCAGCGCGGAGCCCCAGGTGAATCCACCCCCGAAGGCTTCAAGCAATACCAGCTGACCGGCTTTAATTCGCCCGTCACGCACGGCTTCATCCAGCGCGCACGGCACAGAAGCCGCGGAGGTATTGCCGTGCCTGTCCAGCGTGACGACGACATTGTCCATCGACATGCCGAGTTTTTTCGCTGTCGCGCTAATGATACGCAGGTTAGCCTGATGCGGCACCAGCCAATCGAGTTCTGAGCGATCCAGGTTATTAGCCGCCAGCGTCTCATCGACAATATGCGCCAGTTCAGTGACCGCCACTTTAAAGACTTCATTGCCCGCCATTGTCAGGTAAATCGGGTTATCCGGATTTACGCGATCGGCATTCGGCAGGGTCAGTAATTCACCGTAACGGCCATCGGCATGAAGATGAGTGGAGATAATACCCGGTTCTTCAGAAGCGCTCAGTACGGCCGCGCCTGCGCCATCGCCGAAAATAATGATCGTACCGCGATCGCCAGGATCGCAAGTGCGGGCTAATACATCGGAACCGACCACCAGCGCGTGTTTAACCGCGCCGGATTTAACGTACTGGTCGGCGATGCTTAACGCGTAGGTGAAACCTGCGCACGCTGCCGCGACATCAAACGCCGGGCAACCTTTAATACCGAGCATACTTTGAATCTGACATGCCGCGCTTGGAAATGCATGCGTTGCTGATGTGGTAGCCACCACAATCAAGCCAATTTGGTCTTTATCGATCCCCGCCATCTCAATCGCGCGATTCGCAGCGGTAAAGCCCATCGTCGCGACAGTTTCATTCGGCGCGGCGATATGGCGTTCACGAATACCTGTACGAGTGACAATCCACTCGTCAGAGGTCTCAACCATTTTTTCCAGATCGGCGTTAGTCCGCACTTGTTCGGGCAGATAGCTGCCAGTACCAATAATCTTCGTATACATGTACGCTCAGTCACTTTTCGGTTATATACCGTTACCTGTAAACGTCTGGCACGCTGGCGGCGCCGGGGAGACAACGATATTATCTGTGCGCCCGCAGGTTTACGCCTTTGCCATCGTCCAGCGGTTCAAATCCGGCTGGGTATACAGATTCCAGGCGAGCGGCAATTCGCTGAGGAACTTGTCGCTGCACCGCCTGCACTGCCTGTTCAATCGCGACTGCAAATGCTCGCTGATTGGCCGCACCATGACTTTTTATCACCGTGCCGCGCAATCCTAACAGACAGGCGCCATTATACTGGTCGGGGTTGAGGTGACTGAATCGCCTCGTCAGGCTTTTTTGTAACCAACGTTTTAATAACAGCAGCCACCACGACCGTTTTTTCCCCTCGCCCTGTGATTTCAGCAGTGAAAGGAACATTCTGACAACCCCCTCCATCGTTTTAAGTGTGACATTGCCTGTAAAGCCGTCACACACCAGTACATCGGTTTTTCCCGTCAGTAACTCATTCGCCTCAAGGTAGCCGATGTAATTGATGGTTGGGACTGTTTTTAACATTAAAGAGGCTTCGCGAATACTGTCGAGGCCTTTGGTTTCTTCTTCCCCGATATTGAGTAGCGCCACGCGGGGATTTTTGATCCCGACGACCTCTTCCGCCAAAACGGCGCCCATCACGGCAAACTGCACCAGCATGGTACTGTCGCAGTCGACGTTGGCCCCCAAATCAAGCACTACCGTTTTGCCCTTTTGCTGGTGCGGTAATACCGTCACCAACGCCGGACGCTCAATCCCCTCAAGAGGCTTGAGCAATAATTTCGCCAGCCCCATCAGCGCCCCGGTATTACCGGCGCTAACGCAAGCTTCGGCTCGGCCTTCTTTCACAAGCTCCAGGGCCACACGCATGGATGTCCCGCGACTGGCGCGGATCGCCTGCGAAGGCCGGGCATCACTGGCAACAACTGACTGTGCAGGGATAATCTGCAGACGCGAACGTTGTTCAAAGTCAGCTTTGGCAAGTAATGGCGTGATAATATCGGGATTCCCGACTAAAAGAAGAGTGAGCTGCGAATTAGCGTTCAGTGCCTGCAATGCTGCAGGCACCGTCACGGAAGGACCAAAATCGCCCCCCATGACATCTAACGCCAGGGTTAGACGTGTCAAGGTATCGTCGCTGCCTGGTTCGGTGTTCTCCGCTTACGCGGAGAAATCCTCACTAAGCTTTATCACGCTTGTACTCTTCGGCTTTTACACCACAGGCACGCCTGTGATGCAAAAGGCATCGAGTATCGCGCGATTACTTAGCGATGACCTTACGGCCGCGGTAGTAACCGTCGGCAGTGATGTGGTGACGCAGGTGTTTTTCACCAGAAGTTTTGTCTACAGACAGGCTGGTGACTGCGGTCAGAGCGTCATGGGAACGACGCATGCCACGTTTGGAACGGGTTGGTTTATTCTGTTGTACGGCCATGGACCTTACTCCTCAATTACGGTTTATCCCTGCGTCCGCGGGGAAGACCTATTACTTACGCTTTAAGCTGGCTAATACGGCAAATGGGTTTGGCTTTTGCGCTTCATCAGGCAGTTCGCCAAAGACCATGTCCGCCTCGGACACTTCACAGTGTTCAGAATCATGCACCGGAACTACCGGCAAGGCGAGGATGATTTCATCTTCAACCGTCGCCAGCAGATCGATTTCGCCGAATTCGTTTACCTCAATCGGCTCATACGCTTCCGGCAGTGCTTCAGCCTGCTCGTCGGAACGGACAGGGCTAAAACAATACGTTGTGTGAACCTGATGGGTAAACGGTTTCCCGCAACGCTGGCATTCGAGCGACACCGTAACGACCGCATCGCCGGTTAAAACGGCGAGACGCTGGTTATCGATAGCGAACGACATGGAGCATTCCACATCACTGTCCACACTGACTACAGATTCGGCAACGCGCTCAACCTGATCGGGGGTATAGATACCCTGGTAATCAAGGCGTTTTTGAGCGGTACGAACCGGATCAAGAGTCAGGGGTAATTTTACCTTTTGCATAGGGCGCGCATATTAACTTCGTAACGTCATATAGTCAAAGAAAAAGGCAGCCTGCGGTTGCCTTTTGCCAATAATTCGCACACATTGCGGGTTACAGACTTATTTTCGCTCAAGACGAGTCAGTATGACAGGCTTGAAGACCGAAGAGCATAGTTTAAGATGGCTCTCATCATTACGCTATATCTGAGGGAAAAAATATGCCCCGTCTCATCCTTGCGTCTACCTCTCCCTGGCGTCGCGCGCTGCTGGAAAAGCTGACGATTCCTTTCGAATGCGCCGCGCCGGATGTTGATGAAACCCCCATGCCGGGCGAAGCGCCGCGTCAGTTGGTGCTGCGGCTGGCGCAGGCGAAGGCGCAATCGCTCGCCGCGCGTTTCCCGAATCATTTGATTATTGGCTCCGACCAAATTTGTGTTCTGGACGGCGAAATCACCGGCAAACCGCTGACGGAAGAAAAAGCGCGTCAGCAATTAGCCAAAGCCAGCGGAAATATTGTGACGTTTTATACCGGACTGGCACTGTATAACTCCGCCTCCGGGCACTTACAAACCGAAGTGGAGCCTTTTGACGTTCATTTTCGCCATTTAAGCGAAGCGGAAATAGACGACTATGTCCGTAAAGAGCATCCGCTGCACTGCGCGGGAAGTTTTAAAAGCGAAGGTTTAGGCATTGCATTATTTGAGCGCTTAGAGGGCCGCGATCCGAACACGCTGATCGGCTTGCCGCTTATTGCCCTGTGCCAGATGCTGCGACGGGAGGGCTTCAACCCGCTACAGCAATAAACGGCCTACTCTGTAGGCTTTTCAAATACCGCTAAAAGCCGTTTCTGCACGTGTTGGTAGTTATCTCCCGTTTATTGGGGAGCAGTTTCGACCGCTTCCAGTTCTAACCAACTGGAAAGCGCTTGTTGTGAACAATTTAGCGCCTGCCGATCTTCACTCTCTTCGTGCGGGCCCGTTTCCTGGTCAATCCATTCACCGATCAGAAAAAAAGCATTGGCATTACGAACCGATGTACGGTGCGTTTTATCCCATAGGGTTTCAACAGCGGTGTACGCGCGCGTTAATGAATTCCCCATCTCAGTTCAGTTTTGTAAAAACACATGTTCTCAATACTCGCCTGACGCGCTCTACGGCGTCAAAAGCGGCTTACGAACTTATTCTCGCGAACAACTCTCAGGACGTTTACTGTCCTGAAACCTTCCCTTTGCGACTCGTTAAATTCCATCTCGCGATGAGTTTACGCCCCCCTAACATTGCTTCACCTCACGACACATTCCTTTAATTAACGCCGCCAGCATCAGCCGCATCTTGTTGACTATGTATAAATTCAACCATCTGCTGAGTAAGATGGTTTATATCATTCTGCGTAATGAAAAAATTAAATTGTTGATCCTGAAAGTGTTCTTTTGCTGCCAGGTCGGCAAAAACCGCTTTTCCATTCGTTTCAAAGCGGACTTTATTTCCCTGTTTTTGCAGAAACTCGCCCATTGCGACCAGTTGGTCGAGCCGCTTTCCGCGCAGAAAATAATAGCGAGTCATCGTCTCATCCAGCGGTGTTACGGTTTTATTCCACGCAGCGTCAAAGACAGGCTTCACATCAGAGGGGAGCTTTAAAGCAGAATATTTTTTTCTGTTTTCACTACTCACATTTTTCAACCGAAGGATAAATCGATTGTTTACGTCACGAGCCACACGTAGCTCGTTCAGGAAAACCAGATTATCACGCTCAGACTGGATAACACCGGTGATCTTATCCTCCTGGCCGGTCTCATACACCACAGCAAAGGTTTGCCCGTAGGCAGCTAATAGTACATCGTAGTCATCGGCGTAATGACCAAAAGCCCGACGTTGGGCTGGCGTCAACTCACAGACGCCCACCACGGGAGACGTAATGACTTGCGTATTCAAATACTCAACGAAAGCCCGTCGTGAACTATCGCCCTTTCCTTCGCAACCGGTCAGCATCGCGATCACGAGCGGCACGATAACGTATTTTCCCCAACGCTGAGTAAATGAGCGCATCCAGCTAGTATTGGCCATCTGTTCGTCCTTAAACACGCCGAAATCCGGATCGCAAGAATAAACAGTACACAACGGTAAAAATGCGTCGGATACAGCAAAACAAAAATATTATGAGAAAAGTGAGATTCGGGCAGATAACCTGCCCGAGAGAGGAACTATTTTGCGTTACGCAGCACCTGCAGACAGCGCTTCAGGGCGTTATCCATCGGCGCTTCAATGCGCATGACTTCGCCCGTTCCCGGATGCGTGAACTTCAGCGCCGCGGCGTGTAAAAAGAGACGTTTAAGACCGGTTCCCGCTTCGGTAAGCTGTTGATCAAACTCACGGTCGCCGTAGCGATCGTCGAACGCAATAGGGTGACCGGCATATTGGGTATGTACGCGAATCTGATGCGTACGGCCCGTTACCGGGCTACAGCGCACCAGCGTGGCGAAGGCATAGCGCTCTTCCACCTTGAAGCGCGTTTCTGACGGTTTGCCGTCCTGGCTCACGCGAACAATACGTTCGCCGCTTTGCAGAATGTTCTTTAATAATGGCGCCTGTACGGTTTTAACGTGCGATTGCCACTGGCCGCGCACCAGCGCCAGATAATCTTTCTGCATTCCCTTTTCGCGCAGTTGCTCATGCAGCGAACGCAGCGCGGAGCGTTTTTTCGCCACCAACAGCACGCCGGAGGTATCGCGGTCAAGACGATGCACCAGTTCCAGGAATCGCGCTTCCGGACGCAACGCCCGCAGCCCTTCGATGACGCCAAAACTTAACCCGCTCCCGCCGTGTACGGCGGTGCCGGAAGGCTTATTCAGCACCAGAATATGGTCGTCTTCATACAAAATGACGTCCGCCAACGCCGCCACTTTTTGCAAATGCGGCGACACGGCCTCTTCTTCGCGTTCAGCAACGCGAACCGGCGGAATGCGGACTTCATCGCCCGCTTCCAGTTTGTATTCCGGTTTAATGCGTTTTTTGTTCACCCGCACCTCGCCTTTACGCAAGATGCGATAAATCATACTTTTTGGTACCCCTTTCAGTTGGGTGCGCAAAAAGTTATCAATGCGTTGCCCCGCTTCGTCAGCGGCGATAGCAACAATTTTTACGGATGGCGTTTCTGTTTTCATGGGGGGCGATTCTAAATAGCCTGTGAGATTCGCGCCACACATTTTTCTATGCTTATAGAGACGTCTACGCCAGTGGATGAACATTTTTCACTGCGGTTTTGCTGGTTATTAAAGCGATTGGCTCACGCTGGTGAAAAAACTGTGAGTAAGCGGGTGATAAATGGTAAAAGTCATCTTGCTATAACAAGGTTAGCAGTGGAATAATGATGCGGTTTCCGCACCGAAACTTGTTAAAACAAAAAGTTTAGCGGAATAACCCATTTTGTCTGACCGATCATCAACGCAGCAATGGCGTAAGACGTATTGATTTTTCAGACAGTTAGCGGGCTGCGGGTTGCAGTCCTTACCGGTAGATAGGATCTTCTCTGGAGAGTAATGCCCAGGCTGCTTCCCTGATAATTGCGCTGTGTTTCCGTATGAAATACAGGCAACCGACACTCTGCGCCTCTTTGAGCTGACGATAACCGTGAGGTTGGCGACGCGAAATAGTCACGAGGCCATCGGTTCATGCCCGGTAAGGCGTCACCATGCCCGCAGCTTAGTCGTCAACGTAAGAATAATGAGTAAGTTACGATGAAAAGAATGTTAATCAACGCGACTCAGCAGGAAGAGTTGCGCGTCGCCCTTGTAGATGGGCAGCGTCTGTACGATCTGGATATAGAAAGCCCCGGACACGAGCAGAAAAAAGCGAACATCTATAAAGGCAAAATTACCCGTATTGAACCGAGCCTGGAAGCGGCTTTTGTTGATTACGGCGCAGAACGCCACGGTTTCCTCCCGTTAAAAGAAATTGCCCGCGAATATTTCCCCGCTAACTACAGCGCTCATGGTCGCCCGAACATTAAAGACGTGTTACGCGAAGGCCAGGAAGTCATTGTTCAAATCGATAAAGAAGAGCGCGGCAACAAAGGCGCGGCGTTAACCACCTTTATCAGTCTGGCGGGCAGCTACCTGGTACTGATGCCGAATAACCCGCGCGCGGGCGGTATCTCCCGTCGCATTGAAGGCGACGATCGTACCGAGTTAAAAGAAGCGTTGGCCAGCCTGGAACTTCCTGAAGGGATGGGGCTTATCGTACGTACCGCGGGCGTGGGTAAATCCGCCGAAGCGTTGCAGTGGGATTTAAGCTTCCGCCTGAAACACTGGGAAGCCATTCAGAAAGCCGCTGAAAGCCGTCCCGCGCCGTTCCTGATCCATCAGGAAAGCAACGTCATCGTACGCGCGTTTCGCGACTATCTGCGTCAGGATATCGGTGAAATCCTGATCGACAATCCAAAAGTGATGGAAATGGCGCGTCAGCATATCGCCGCGTTGGGCCGCCCGGATTTTAGCAGCAAAATTAAGCTATACACCGGTGAAATCCCGTTGTTCAGCCATTACCAGATCGAATCGCAGATCGAGTCAGCGTTCCAGCGTGAAGTGCGCCTGCCCTCCGGCGGCTCCATCGTCATTGACAGTACCGAAGCGTTAACCGCCATCGATATCAACTCCGCCCGCGCGACTCGCGGCGGCGATATCGAAGAAACCGCGTTCAATACCAACCTGGAAGCGGCCGATGAGATTGCCCGCCAGTTGCGTCTGCGCGACCTGGGCGGACTGATCGTTATCGACTTTATCGATATGACGCCGGTACGTCACCAGCGCGCGGTAGAAAACCGCCTGCGTGAAGCGGTGCGTCAGGACCGGGCGCGTATTCAGATTAGCCATATTTCCCGCTTCGGCCTGCTCGAAATGTCGCGTCAGCGCCTGAGCCCGTCGCTGGGCGAATCCAGCCATCACGTGTGTCCGCGCTGTAGCGGTACCGGCACCGTGCGCGATAACGAATCTCTGTCGCTGTCCATTCTGCGCCTGATTGAAGAAGAAGCGCTGAAAGAGAATACGCAGGAAGTCCATGCCATTGTTCCGGTGCCGATCGCCTCTTATCTGCTTAACGAAAAACGGACGGCAGTTAACGCTATTGAGACGCGTCAGGATGGCGTCCGCTGTGTCATCGTCCCGAACGATCAGATGGAAACGCCGCACTATTCCGTGCTGCGCGTACGCAAAGGGGAAGAAACGCCGACCCTGAGCTACATGCTGCCGAAGCTGCACGAAGAAGCGATGGCGCTGCCTTCTGAAGAAGAGTACGCCGAGCGTAAACGCCCGGAACAGCCTGCGCTGGCGACATTCGCTATGCCAGATGTGCCTCCGGCGCCGACGCCTGTCGAACCGGCGGTTAGCGTCGCCACGGCGAAAAAGGATAATGTTGCCGCCGCGCAGCCTGCCCAGCCGGGTCTGTTTAGCCGCTTCCTTAACGCGCTGAAACAACTGTTCAGTGGTGAAGAAACGAAAGCCGTCGAAACAGCCGCGCCGAAAGCGGAAGAAAAAGCGGAGCGTCAGCAGGATCGTCGCAAGCCACGGCAGAACAACCGTCGCGATCGTAACGAACGCCGCGACACCCGTGATAACCGTGCCGGACGTGACGGCGGCGAGAGCCGCGACGATAATCGTCGTAACCGTCGCCAGGCGCAGCAGCAAAATGCGGAAGCGCGCGATACCCGCCAGCAGGAAACGGCGGAAAAAGTGAAAACCGGCGATGAGCAGCAACAGACGCCGCGTCGCGAACGCAGCCGCCGCCGCAATGATGACAAACGCCAGGCGCAGCAGGAAGTAAAAGCGCTTAACCGCGAAGAACAACCTGTCCAGGAGACCGAGCAGGAAGAACGCGTTCAGCAGGTTCAGCCGCGCCGCAAGCAGCGTCAGCTTAATCAGAAAGTCCGCTTTACCAACAGCGCAGTGGTTGAAACGGTTGACACGCCGGTCGTCGTCGACGAACCACGCCCGGTTGAAAACGTTGAACAGCCCGTTCCAGCGCCGCGTACCGAGCTGGCGAAAGTTGATTTACCTGTCGTCGCCGATATCGCGCCGGAGCAGGATGATAGCGTAGAACCTCGCGATAATACCGGTATGCCGCGTCGCTCCCGCCGTTCTCCGCGCCACCTGCGCGTAAGCGGTCAGCGTCGTCGTCGCTATCGTGACGAGCGCTACCCGACACAATCGCCGATGCCGCTAACCGTCGCCTGCGCGTCGCCGGAAATGGCGTCCGGTAAAGTCTGGATCCGCTACCCGATTGTCCGTCCTCAGGAAACGCAGGTTGTTGAAGAGCAGCGTGAAGCAGATCTGGCGCTGCCACAACCGGTTGTCGCTGAACAGCAGGTTATCGCTGCGACCGTAGCGCTCGAACCACAAGCGTCGATACAGGCGGTAGAAAACGTTGCCGTTGAGCCGCAGACCGTCGCCGAACCACAGGCGCCGGAAGTCGTCGAGGTCGAGACAACGCATCCGGAAGTGATTGCCGCGCCGGTTGATGAACAGCCGCAACTGATTGCCGAAAGCGATACGCCGGTGGCGCAAGAGGTTATTGCTGACGCCGAACCGGTAGCAGAAACCGCCGACGCGTCCATTACGGTGGCTGAAAACGTGGCTGATGTTGTCGTTGTCGAGCCAGAAGAAGAGACAAAAGCGGAAGCGGCTGTTGTGGAGCACACGGCAGAAGAAACCGTTATCGCACCGGCCCAGGTGGTGGAAAAGCCTCAGGACGTTGTCTGCGTTGACGATCATAACCACGCCAGCGCGCCGATGACGCGTGCGCCAGCGCCGGAATATGTGCCGGAAACCCCGCACCATAGCGACTGGCAGCGCCCTTCCTTCCACTTTGAAGGTAAAGGCGCGGCAGGCGGACACAGCGCTACACGTCATGCCAGCGCCCCGGCGACACGCCCACAGCCGGTAGAATGATGTAAATACCGATACAAAGCCGACCGCCAGGTCGGCTTTTTTATGCCCCTTACAGGGCGATGCCTCACTCCATGGCGTCTTTTAGTCACTCCAGGCGTTTATGAGATTGGGCGGGATAATACGTACGGATGGCGTCGCTACGGGCGCGACAATATGACCACTAACTCAATGACGACTAAAAAAATGCCCGCGCCGGGGTGGATGGCGCGGGCAGACAAAACATATCCAGTTTCGTGATATGTTTCAAAAAGAGGCGTTACCGGTTCAACTGGAAAAGCGACATTCCCTGCATGTCGGTAAACGTTTTATAGGACGCCTGTAATGCCGCCTGTTGCATGACGTAGGAGGAAATGACCGAGTTCCAGTCCACATCTACCAGGTTGCTCATCTGCAACTTCTGTCCCAGCGCACGGTCGCTTCCCAGTGAATCCAGCGTACTGAGTTCGCTCAGTTGCGTTCCCAGTTCCGCACGAACGGTCAGGACGTTATTGAGCGAATTTTTTAAGCCGCGATTGGTTTTATCAATGGCGGCAGCGGCCTTTTCTTTTTCCACGTCATTGCCTTCCACCGGGGTCTTGAGTGCGGCAATTGCCGTATCGAGCATGACAAACAGATTCTTTTCGGAGTCCGAGCCATCCGGTTCCGGCACCGCATTGCTGGTGATGCTATTAAAAATTTGCGCTCCCGTATGGCCAATTACCATCGTGCGTGCGGAATCCACCTGCTGGGTAACACTTTTCTCGCCGCCATGATAACCACCTGTCGCCTGGTCGAATGGCGCCGCTTCCGTTTTATACCCGGCAAAGATATAGCGACCATTGCCGTCAGTGCTGTTTGCCAGGTTCATCAGCTGATCGCGGATCCCCTGTAAATCCGTCGCCAGCGACGCGCGGTCATCGTCGCTTAACGTGCCGTTTCCGGCATAGACGATTTTTTCCTGCGCGGTTTGAATCGCCGTCGTCACCTGACTGAGTACGCTTTCTTCCAGCGACACTTTTTGGGTGGCAAACGTACGCGCCAGGGCGTACTGGCTATTCTGCGCCTGCGCCTGAGAGAGTACTACCGCCTGCGATGCGGCGATCGGATCGTCAGATGGGTTGGTAACGCGCTTACCGGTAGACATCTGCTCGCCCAGCTTCATCCATTCGGCCTGAGAATTAGTGATGCCGCTCATATTTTGTTCGTACATCATCTGGGTACTGATACGCATGTCATCCTTCTCCTTTAGCGAATATTCAGTAACGCATCAAACAGCGCATTCGCGGTCTGCAATACTTGCGCATTCGCCAGATAATACTGCTGATAACGCTGCAAATTGCCGTACTCTTCGTCGAGGTTAACGCCGGAAACCGACTGTTGCTGTTTATAAAGCTGTTTAACCACATTCGCTTGCGTGGTGCTGCTGGTTTTCAGCGTTGACGTTTTGTTACCCACATCGCTGACCAACGTGGCGTAAGCATCGTTAAAGGTTTTGTTGCCGCCCACTACGTTGCTATTTTGTAAGTCCAGCAATGCCTGACCATTGCGGTTATCGCTGTCGCCGGTATCCACGTCAGGATCGAGTTTTGACTCAGACGCCATCGCAATCTCGGCTTCATTCGTCACTTTAACGTTCATGTCGACGATAGCATTGCTGACCGGCTTGAGAAGAAAACTGTCGTTTTTCTGTGCGCCGGTTCCTACCGTCACTTTCAGACCGTCAATCTCCAGTTTTCCGTCAGCATCTTTTGTCGCCGTGAAGGTGGTGTTATCCGCAGTGCGAGTAACCTGCCAGTCTGTACCGTCAAAAACAATCTTATAATCCGTCGCCTGAACCTTCGTGCTATCGACCACCTTAGCGGTTAGCGATACCGTTTTATCGGCATTATTACTGTTGCTATATACCACCGGCGAGCCAATGCTAAAGAAGTCTTTCCCTTTATTGCCGTCGGCGTCATAACCTTTGGTATGCTGCGCGTTAAACGCATCGGCAAACGCCAACGCCAACTGGCCCAGCGTATTACGAGTCTGATCCAGATCCCGAGAACGGAACGTCAGTAGCCCGCCGAGCGAACCGGTGTTCAGCAACTTTTCCGGAATTTCGATGTTACCGGCGGCCTCATCGACATAAGCGACAGTCGTTCGCGTCGGGTCGGCGCTGGAGGGAACCGCCGCCAACTGACGCGCCGTCGACCCCTGCACCAGCGTATAGCCATTGGCCATCGTCAGGTTATAGGTGCCGCCGTCCTGTACACTCACCTCGACGCCAACGATCTTGTTAAGCTCGCTGACCAACTGATCACGCTGATCGAGCAGGTCGTTCGGCGATGCGCCCGCGCCTACGCCCGTCATACGGGAGATTTGATCGTTCAGGTTAGCTATCTGCTTCGCGTAATTGTTGATTTGCGCCACGCTGGAGCCAATCGCGATATTGACCTGTTTATCCTGATCGCGCAGATACTGATCGGTGGTTTTGAACTGGTTTACCAGCCCTTCCGCTTTACCAATCAGCGCCTGACGCGCCGCAGGATCTTCCGCATTACTGACTAACGTTTGCAGGCTGGTAAAAAAACTCTGCAACGAACCAGACAGTGAGCTGGATTTATCGGCCAGCAGGTTGTCGATTTTCGACATCTGTTCATAGCGCGTGGTCAAGCCGCTGCTCTGGTTTTGCGCGCCGCGTAGCTGATTAGTGATAAACGCATCATATTCGCGCTGTACGCCTGAAACGTAAACGCCATTACCTATCCAGCCGCCAGCCCCTAACGTACTGTTTGCCTGCGCCAGAATAGTTGTCTGCCGGGTATAACCCGCAACGTTATAATTGTTGATGTTATTACTGACCGTATTTAACGCGGCCTGCGCGGCGTTAAGTCCGCTCATGGCGTGATTAATCAAGCTGGACATGATGGTTCCTTTTAATCCTTCAATACTCGTTGTTATCGGCAGCGACTACGTGGACTTGAGCAATTTAAAAGAGATTGTCGAGATTCGCGCTGTAGGTTTTGCTGACCTTTTCACTCATCGCTTTCAACTGCTGAATCATGCTGGTCAATTTACGCGCGTAATTCGGGTCAGTGGCGTATCCGGCGTTTTGCAGAGCCACTGCGCCCTGCTCTGCCGTGGCGGCAGTGGTCACGGCAGCGTAGCGTGGGTTACGCGTTAACAGCGCGACATAATCCGATAATGCCTCCAGATACGAGCTATAGACGCGGAATTTCGCTTTCACTTTTTTCGCTTCGCCATTTTCGTATTCAGTGGTGGTGATTTCCGTCACCGGCCCTTTCCAACTGGCGGTCGCTTTCACGCCAAATACGTTATAGCTGGGTTCGCCATTCTCCCGCAGGATTTGCCGCTGCCCCCAGCCGGACTCCAGCGCCGCCTGCGCCAGAATCAGATGATGCGGCACCCCGCTTTGTTCGCTGGCCAGTCTCGCCGGGAGCGAAAGCCGGGCCAGAAAGTCTTTACTGTCGCCGGAGAGCGGCGCATCGCTGCTGTCCGGCGTTTTCGGTATGGCTTTGCGCACCAGTTGGGTCAGCGCCTGATTTTGATAGCTGTTTACCGTCTCCAGGGAGAATTTAAGCGGTACTTGCGGCGCGTCATCCGCAGGCATCGTCTGCCCGCCCGTCATCTGTTTAACCATCATATCCGCCAGCCCCAATCCCTTACCGGCGGTCATCTGCTGGGCGATCTGCTGGTCATACATGCTGGTATACAGACGCGTCTGATCGCTGCTGAATAAACCATCTTTGGGTAAAGCCTCGCGCATACTTTTCAGCATCATCTGCACAAACATCCCTTCCACCTGACGGGCCACAGGACGGATATTCGCCGCCGGGTCCTGGCCCGCTTTCGCTTTCAGTTCGTTCAGAGATTGCGCATCCCAGGCCGCGCTGGCCAGCAATTTACCGTCTCCGATCATCAGATGATTTCCAGTTTGGCGCGTAGACAGCCCGCGCTCTGCATGGACTGCAAAATCGACATCAGGTCCATCGGCGTCGCGCCAAGCGCATTCAGCGCACGCACTACGCTGTTCAGATTGGCGCTGGAACGCACGCTCTGTAGCGATCCGCCGCTCTGACGCAAATCTATCTGAGTCTGTGGCGTCACCACGGTCTGCCCGCCGCCAAATGGCGTATTCGGCTGGTTGACGTTGAGCTGGCGATTGACTGTCACTGACAAATTGCCCTGCGCCACAGCGCAGCTATCCAGCGTGACTTCCCGATTCATGACCACCGAACCGGTACGCGAGTTGATCACGACTTTTGCATCCTGCGGCGTCACGTTGACTTCCATATTTTGAATGTCCGCCAGAAAACGCACCTGCGAGCTGTTGCCGCTGGGCACGCGTACCTGTACCGTTCGCGCATCAAGCGCAGTGGCGCTGCCGTAACCGCGGGCGCGGTTGATGGCGTCGGTAATTTGCTGCGCCATCGTAAAATCTTCGTCGTTCAATTGCAGATTAATGGTGTTGCCAGCGCCGAACTGAGTCGGCAACTCGCGTTCGATAATCGCGCCATTAGTGATGCGCCCGCCATTAAGCTGGTTAACCTGCACGCTACTGCCGCCTGCGGAAGCGCCCGCGCCGCCGACCAGAATATTGCCCTGCGCCAGAGCATACACCTGGCTGTCCACCCCTTTTAACGGCGTCATTAATAACGTCCCGCCACGCAGACTTTTAGCGTTCCCCATTGAGGAAACGACGACATCGATCGTTTGTCCCTGTCGCGCAAAAGGCGGATACGACGCCGTCACCATCACCGCCGCCACGTTTTTCAACTGCATATTGGTGCCGGTGGGGACCGTAATCCCCAGTTGTGACAGCATGTTATTCAGCGTCTGGGTGGTAAATGGCGTCTGGGTCGTCTGGTCGCCCGTACCGTCCAGCCCGACCACCAGCCCGTAGCCGATCAGCGAGTTTTCCCGTACTCCCTGGACACTGGTCAGATCCCGGATACGCTCGGCGTGCGCCAGAGTGGCGACCAGTGCCAGAACGATTCCTGCAAGAGCTTTAAACACATACACCTCGCTTACATCGGCGACAAATTAAGGAAGAAACGTTGCAGCCAGCCCATATTTTGCGCTTCGTTAATATAGCCGTTCCCGACATATTCAATCCGCGCATCCGCCACCTGTGTCGAGGGAACAGAGTTGCTGCCGCTGATGGTGCGTGGATTTACCACGCCGGAGAAGCGGATGAATTCCGTTCCCTGATTAATCGCGATCTGTTTTTCCCCCACGACGTGTAAATTGCCATTGGCCAGAACCTGATCGACGGTCACGGTCAGCGTGCCGCTAAAGGTATTGCTGGCATTCGCGCCGCCTTTGCCGTTAAAAGAGTTGCCGCCGGAGGCCTCCATATCCGCGCGGGAATTACCGAATAATCCCTGCAGATAACGCGGTACCGTATCAAAACCAAAACTGGTTTTGCCGTCGCGACTGGCATTTGCCGACGAGCTTTTACTGGCGCTGACGTTTTCCTGTAACACAATCGTGAGCGTATCGCCGATATTACGCGGTCGACGATCTTCAAAAAGCGGCTGATAGCCATAATTAATCGGCTGCGCAGACTGAAATATGGAGCCATTCGCCACCGGTACCGGGCCAGGTATCGGCTGCGCCGTGGTCGCCCCCTGCACGAGCGGTTTAGCGGGTATCCAGGCGCATCCTGTCAGCGTCGCGACCATCAGGGCCATAACTGGGTAAGCGTGAAGCGCGTATTTTTGCATTACCTTCATCTTCAAAATCAGGGAGCCGGTGGCGTATCCCCCACCGGCGGCCCCTTAGAGTTGCGTCAGTTTCTGCAGCATCTGATCGGTCGTCGATACTGCTTTACTGTTAATTTCATAGGCGCGTTGAACCTGAATCATGTTCACCAGCTCTTCCGCCACGTTAACGTTCGACGTTTCGACATACCCTTGATACAACAACCCCGCGCCGTTGAGCCCCGGCGTGCTTTCGTTCGGCGCGCCGGACGATTGCGTTTCGATATAGAGGTTCTCGCCGATGCTTTCCAGCCCGGTGTCGTTCATAAAGGTGGTCAGGTTAAGCTGCCCGACCTGAACCGGCGCGGCCTGCCCCTGCTGGGTCACGCTGACCACGCCGTCGCGGCCAATCGTGATGCTTAACGCGTTGGCCGGAATGGTGATTGCCGGCTGCACCTGAAAACCGCCCGCCGTCACCAGTTGACCATTCTGATCCACCTGGAAAGAGCCGTCGCGGGTATAGGCAGACGTACCGTCCGGCAGCATGACCTGGAAAAAGCCCTGCCCTTTAATCGCCACATCTTTACTGTTGTTGGTCTGCGACAGGTTCCCCTGACTGTGCAGGCGCTCCGTGGCGACCGGACGCACGCCGGTACCGATTTGCAGCCCGGAAGGCAGCGTCGTCTGCTCGGACGACTGCGCACCCGGCTGGCGGATGGTCTGATACAACAGATCTTCAAATACCGCGCGCTGACGCTTAAAACCATTGGTGCTGACGTTTGCCAGGTTATTGGCAATCACATCCATATTGGTTTGCTGCGCGTCCAGACCGGTTTTGGCGATCCATAATGAACTGATCATAAAATGTCCTGTATTAACTCATCGACAGCAGTTGGTTAGCTCGCCCTTCGTTCTCATCTACGCTGGTGATAACCTTCATCTGCATTTCAAAACGACGTGCGTTGGCGATCATGTCGGTCATGGCTTCAACCGGCTTGACGTTACTGCCCTCCAGCACGCCCGACATAATGCGAATTGACGGGTCGGCGGCCAGTACCGCCCCGCGTTCAGCCTGTGCCTCGGCGGTAAGGCGGAATAAACCGTCATCGCTCCGCTGCACTTCATTGCCTTCCGCTTTGACCAGCTTCAGCCGCCCAACGGGCGCCACCGTGTTTGGCGGGTCGCCGGGATTGAGCGCGGAGATCGTGCCGTCTGCCGCAATGGTGATTTCCGACCCTTCAGGAACGGTAATCGGGCCGCCTTCGCCGATAACCGGATGTCCCTGAATGGTTAACTGCCCGGTCGGACCCACCTGGATATTCCCGTTACGGGTATATCCTTCAGCGCCATCCGCCGCTTGCACTACCAGCCAGCCGCCCTGCTGTAACGCAACATCCAGCGGACGGGAGGTGTAGTCCAACTGACCCGGGGTCATATCCGCCCCCGGCGTCGACGCCGTAACCAGCGTGCGCGTTGCTAAAGAGAGGCCATCAACAGGCACCGCGCGTAACGCGTTAAGCTGCGCGCGAAAGCCCGGCGTTGAGGCATTAGCCAGGTTGCTGGCCGTTACCGCCTGCTGGTTAAGCGTCTGGCTGGCCGCCCCCATAGCGGTATAAATTGCGTGATCCATTAAGCTATCCCGTCAGGCGCTTAGCGCAGGTTAACCAGCGTATTGAGGATCTGGTCCTGAGTTTTGATGGTCTGCGCATTCGACTGGTAGTTACGCTGCGCGACGATCATATTCACCAGCTCTTTACTCAAATCCACGTTAGAGGCTTCCAGCGCGCCGTTCGTCAGCTTACCGAAGTTGCCGGAACCGGCAGTCCCCAGCAGCGCAACCCCGGAGGCCTGCGTCGCCGCCCAGACGTTATCGCCCTGGGATGCCAGACCTTCGTTATTGGCGAAGTTAGCCAGCACAATCTGCCCCAGCACCTGCTCCTGCTCGTTGGAGTAGTTGCCAACCACGGTGCCGTCGTTGTTAATCTGGTAGCTCACCAGGTCGCCCGGCTTATAGCCGTTCTGATTGGTGGCGACGATGTTGTTAGCCCCGGTGTTCTGCTGCATGGAGTTAAGGAAGCTGAGGGAGAAGGTGGCCGCTGTCGCGCCATTAATCGTACCGGTGGTGATGTTCACCGTACCGCCGGATTGCAGTGTCCCGTTTGCGTTAAATACCAGAGTGGTTGATGGTGCCGCCGGCGCTGTGGCTGCAGGATCGCTGCTGTCATGGGTGTACACGGCCCATTCATTATCTTTGGTTTTCACAAAATAGACGTTCATGTCATGGGCATTACCCTGGCTGTCATAAACGGTGACGGTGCCTTTTTTGTTATACGAATCCGCATCACTCACGCTAAAGGGCGTTTTAGACGGTACAGGGTCCGTTGAGTTCAGGTTGATCTGCATTGACGCGGTGGTGGTCGATTTCGCCGCCATCAGCGTGTTCGGAATGGTGATCGGCGCAGGATTCGCCCCCTGCTGAATGGTCGGCGGCGTACCGGTGGCCGGATAGCCGGTCAACTGCATCCCCTGCATATTGACCAGGTTACGGTTCTCGTCCAGTTTGAACTGGCCGTTGCGGCTATAGAACACGGAACCGTTGCTGTCTACCAGGCGGAAAAAACCGTTCTGGCTAATCGCGACATCCAGCCCGCGCCCGGTGTTCGTTGTCGTACCGTCGGTAAAATCCTGGGTAATCCCCGCCACTTTTACGCCCAGCCCCACTTTGGAACCGGCGAACATATCGGCAAATGATGCCGTACCGGACTTAAAGCCATAGGTGGCGGAGTTGGCGATGTTATTACCGATAACATCAAGGTTGGTGGCCGCAGCGTTCAGGCCGCTAACCGCTTGAGAAAAAGACATGACTGACTCCTGATAAGTGTAAGGGCTTAGATTATTTGCCGAACTTCGTCGAGTGTGGTGGTGCCGTAGGTACCCAGATCCAACAGGTTGCCGTTACTGCCCTTCGTCACGCCCTGTACCAGAGCGAATTGCAGCGGCTGCGCCACCAGTTGCGTCCCGCCATTGCTGGCGGTAATCGCAATGTTGTAAGAACCATTCGGTACCGTTGTTCCGTCCGTTTGCTTACCATCCCAGGTAAAGGTGTGTACCCCGGCTCGCAACTCACCGATCTCCAGCGTCCGTACCACCCGGCCATCTTTATCGGTAATGGTTGCCGTCACTTTGTCCGCAGGCTGTTGCAATTCCACGCCAAACGGCGTCGTGGACGTCACGGCCCCTTCTTCCGCGCCTTTACCCGCCAGAATTGTGGTGCCAGGCACCATAACGCCATGTCCAATCAGCGTGGTCGCCTGTAGGGACTGACTATTATCGATTTGCCCGGAAATAGCCCCCAGCGTCGTATTCAGTTTTTCAATGCCGCTCACGGTACTGATTTGCGCCAACTGTGTCGTTAACTCATTATTTTGTAATGGGTTAGTCGGGTCCTGGTTCTTCAATTGCGCGACCAGTAAGGTCAGGAAACTGCTTTGCAGATCGGCAGCGTTGCTTCCGGTCATCGACCCGCTGCCGGTCGTCGTTTTGACGCCCGTGTTGGTCGGGTCATTCATATTTACGGCAATAGACATACGCGCCTCCTTTACTGGCCTAATGTCAGCGTTTTAAGCATCATGCTTTTTACGGTATTCAGGACTTCGATATTTGCCTGATAGCTGCGCGAGGCTGACATCGTGTTGACCATTTCGCCGACCACATCGACGTTGGGCATTTTGACGTAACCATTAGCGTCCGCCAGCGGATTGCCTGGCTCATAAACCAGCTTTTCCGGTGCCTGACTTTCAATCACGCTGGCGACCTTTACCCCGCCAGTGGCTTGACCCGGCGCGGCGTCCACCTGAAAAACCACCTGTTTGGCGCGATAAGGCTGTCCGTCCGGGCCGGTGACGCTATCCGCATTCGCCAGGTTACTGGCCGCAACGTTCAACCGCTTGGACTGCGCGGCAAGCGCCGATCCGGCAATATCAAAAATGTTTAACAGCGCCACGAATTAGTTTCCTCCCTGTAGCACATTCATCATGCCTTTGAGTTGGCTACCCAGAACGGTAAGCCCCATCTGATATTTGAGACTGTTATCCGCAAACTGCGTACGTTCCCTGTCCATATCTACGGTGTTACCATCCAAAGAAGGCTGATCGGGTACGCGGTAAAGCAGATCCACTGCGGGAGAAGAGACCGCCTGGGCGGGAATATGGTGAGAGGAAGTCAACGTTAACGCGACGCCGCCGGTTTCTTCCCGTCCACGCACCATCACTTTTTTTAACTCACTGGCAAAATCAATATCGCGCGCCTGATACCCCGGCGTATCGGCATTGGCGATATTCGCCGCTAATATTTCCTGACGTTGCGCGCGCAGATTTAGCGCTTCCTGCTGAAATCGTAAGGCGGCATCGAGCCTGTCGAGCATATCTCCTCCGCAAATGGCAAAATTCAGCCGACAGCTTAAATGCCTTCACGCGCGCGTTATCGCCGGAATAAACGCAAAATGCGTCGCTATTTATTGCGTTGATGCCTGCTTCACACGGGTAGAATCCTGTCATGACATCAACCAGGGGGAAGTACCATGCAAACGTTAAAACGAGGATTCGCCGTGGCGGCTTTGCTGTTCAGCCCCCTGACAATGGCGCAGGACATCAACGCCCAGCTGACCACGTGGTTTTCCCAGCGTCTGGCTGGCTTCAGCGACGAGGTGGTTGTCACGCTCCGTTCATCGCCCAATCTGCTACCGAGCTGCGAACAGCCAGCCTTCAGCATGACGGGCAGCGCGAAGCTGTGGGGCAACGTCAATGTGGTGGCGCGCTGCGCCAATGAAAAACGTTATTTGCAGGTGAATGTGCAAGCGACCGGCAATTATGTCGCCGTTGCCGCGCCCGTCGCGCGCGGCGGAAAATTGACGCCGGCCAACGTCACGCTAAAACGTGGCAGGCTGGATCAGTTACCGCCGCGGACGGTACTGGATATCCGTCAGATTCAGGATGCCGTCAGTTTGCGCGATCTCGCTCCCGGGCAGCCGGTACAGCTTACGATGATACGTCAGGCCTGGCGCGTCAAAGCGGGTCAACGAGTACAGGTCATCGCCAATGGCGAGGGGTTTAGCGTCAATGCGGAAGGTCAGGCGATGAATAATGCCGCCGTCGCGCAAAATGCGCGCGTACGCATGACATCGGGTCAAATCGTGAGTGGAACCGTCGATTCTGATGGGAATATTCTTATTAACCTATAATTGTGTAAAGATTTTGTCGCGGCTGCCGATGAGATATTCAACCATGATGGTAGCTGGCCGCTACAACGTAACCCTCGATGAGGATAAATAAATGAGCATTGACCGTACCTCACCTTTGAAACCCGTTAGCACTGTCCAGACGCGCGAAACCAGCGACACGCCGGTACAAAAAACGCGTCAGGAAAAAACGTCCGCCGCGACGAGCGCCAGCGTAACGTTAAGCGACGCGCAAGCGAAGCTCATGCAGCCAGGCGTCAGCGACATTAATATGGAACGCGTCGAAGCATTAAAAACGGCTATCCGTAACGGTGAGTTAAAAATGGATACGGGAAAAATAGCAGACTCGCTCATTCGCGAGGCGCAGAGCTACTTACAGAGTAAATAAGCGTATGACTCGTTTGTCAGAAATACTTGACCAGATGACCACCGTCCTGAATGACCTGAAGACGGTGATGGACGCCGAGCAACAACAGCTTTCCGTAGGCCAGATTAACGGCAGCCAGCTACAGCGTATTACAGAAGAAAAAAGCTCGTTGCTGGCGACGCTGGATTATCTGGAACAACAGCGCCGTCTGGAGCAGAATGCGCAGCGTAGCGCAAACGATGACATTGCAGAGCGCTGGCAGGCGATTACCGAAAAAACGCAGCATCTTCGCGACCTCAACCAGCACAACGGCTGGCTGCTGGAAGGGCAAATCGAGCGTAATCAACAGGCGCTGGAGGTGCTGAAACCTCACCAGGAGCCGACCTTGTACGGGGCTGACGGTCAGACTTCCGTCTCTCACCGCGGCGGTAAAAAAATTTCTATCTAATCATTGCCGGATGGCGACGTTGCGCCTTTCCGGCCTGAATGCCTTGTAGGCCTGATAGCACAGCGCTATCAGGCACTGAATTTACGCCGTCCGGCGAACAAACTCTTTCACTTTAAAGCCCAGCACGGCAAGCGCGGCGAAATAGGCCGCGATACCCGCGATCACTACCGCCATCAAACGCAGCAAACGCCATAACATCGCCCCTTGCGACCACTCCGGCATAATATGCAACACGCCGAACAATACGGCGGCCATCACCAGTACGGAAATGATCAGACGCATCAGGAACCACATCCAACCCGGTTGTGGCGTAAAGATATTCTGTTTGCGCAGTTGCCAGTACAGCAGCGACGCATTGAGACATGCCGCCAGACCAATAGAGAGCGACAGCCCGGCGTGTTTCAGCGGTCCAATAAACGCCAGGTTCATTAACTGAGTCATGATTAACGTCACTATGGCGATTTTCACCGGCGTTTTAATATCCTGGCGAGAATAGAAGCCCGGGGCCAACACTTTTACGACGATCAAGCCAATCAGCCCCACCGAATAGGCGATTAACGCCCGCTGCGTCATCGCCGCATCAAAGGCGGTGAATTTACCGTACTGAAACAGCGAGACCGTCAGCGGCTTCGCCAGAATGCCTAACGCTACCGCGCTCGGCAACGCCAGTAAAAAGCACAAACGCAGCCCCCAGTCCATCAGGCGGCAGTACTCATCATGATTGCCGCTGGCAAAGCTTTTCGACAATGACGGCAACAGGATGGTCCCCAACGCCACGCCCAGCACGCCGGACGGGAACTCCATCAACCGATCGGCATAGTACATCCATGAGACCGAGCCGGAGGCCAGAAACGAGGCGAAAATGGTATTGATGATAAGGGAGATCTGACTGACGGAAACGCCCAAAATCGCCGGCCCCATCTGTTTGACCACCCGCATCGCCCCGGTGTCGCGAAAGTTAATGCGCGGCAGCACCAGCATACCGATCTTTTTCAAATACGGAAGTTGATACACCAGTTGCAGCACGCCGCCGACGGTGACTGCCCAGGCTAACGCCAGCACCGGCGGATTAAAGTATGGCGCGGCGAATAATGCAAAACCGATCATGCTGATATTAAGAAATGTCGGCGCAAAAGCGGGAATAGAGAAGCGATTCCAGGTGTTGAGAATGGCGCCAACCAGTGAAGCCAGCGAGATCAGCAGAATATAGGGAAACGTAATCCGCAGCAGTTGCGTCGTCAGCGCGAATTTATCCGCAGTATCGGCAAAACCCGGCGCGGTTACCATAATCACCCACGGGGCGGCCAGCATACCGGCCACCGTCACGACGGCCAATGCCAGCGTCAACAGGCCGGAAACGTAAGCGACAAAGATCCGCGTCGCTTCTTCACCCTGCTTGCTCTTATATTCCGCCAGGATAGGCACAAAGGCCTGAGAAAAAGCGCCTTCGGCAAAGATCCGGCGTAGTAAATTAGGGAGTTTAAACGCCACAAAAAAGGCGTCGGTCGCCATCCCTGCGCCAAAAATTCTGGCGACAATCGCATCACGGGCAAAGCCCAACACGCGTGAAAACATAGTCATCGAGCTGACGGCAGCCAGCGATTTCAATAAATTCATTTCTTTTGTATTCCAGACCCTGGCGTAAAACTCCTGCATGGCTGATCCATCGACCGGATAACGCAACTTCTGCCGTATCCGGCTGTATCACCGCGCCTGACGGCGACGTTAAAACGTCTTATCAGGCCTTACAGACTCCCCACGGTTTGCCATTATTCACTGTGAAAAGAGGTATTGTGTAGAGTGGGCATATATACCCGCCATACTTCGAGCTGCATGTGCGTTAGCTTTTCTGCAACTCGAATTATTGAGGGTATAGTACCTGGATTACGATGAATTACTACCGCCAGATGTTACAGAGGGTTATTCGCTGATGGCGTCCCGCCACAGCGCCTCCACGACGCGCTGGGCCAAAATCGCCTGCTCCCCCGCCGTTTCCGGAACCGTCTGATTTTGTACGCAGTCAATGAAATGCCGCGCGCATCCGACAAAACCACGCTGTTCAAGCGTCGTTTGCCAACTAGGAATGGGTTTGATGAGAATACCCTGCCCGCGCTCTTCGCGCCATTCACGCATATCCGTCACGTCATATAGCCCGCCGTCGGTGACGGCCTGGACCGATTCACGCTGACTTCCGGCGCGCCGGTGCATACTGGTGGTAATTTGTAGTTTGTCGGCGGAAAAATGATGTTCCGCATAGCACATTTCGCCGGACTCGCTGGTGAGCAACGTGCCGCTGGCAAGGCGCGCCTCGCCGCCCGCCAGCCACAGAGCGGTATCCACGACATGCAGATAGTCATCGAGCAAAGTAAAACGTAAGTCGTGCGGCCCGACGCTATCGGTACGATGTTTATCCATACGTAGTGACGCCGCAGTGCCGAGGCGCGTCTTCAGTTCGCGGTACAGCGGCGCGAAACGGCGATTAAAGCCAACCATCAGCGTCAATTTTTTTTGCGCCGCCAGCGCCACCAGCCGTTCGGCATCACGTAGATTTTCCGCCAGCGGTTTATCCACGCAAACATGGACGCCGGCATTGAGAAGTTCGCTGACCACGGCATAATGGCTTGCGGTACTGGAGTGGACGAAGACCGCATCGCAGCCGGACGCTAAATTCGCCAGCGAATCCACATACGGTATGCGCCAGCTTTCGCAGATACGTAAGGCTTTATCCCGCGAAGGAGACCAGGCGCCCTGTAACGTCCATCCGGCGGTGTTGGTTAATACCGGCAGCCAGGCCTTCTGCGCAATACCGCCTAATCCGACAATGCCAATCCGTAATGTTCTCACATTACTCCCCCAGGTGAGCTAACAAAGAATCCAGCCGCTGCTTTAACTCCGCCACTTCGCTTTCCAGCGCTTCGACGCGCGACTGAAGATCGCCCGACGCACTTTCCGGCGCAGACGTCTGGAGAGACAGTTCATCGACGTCGCCGCAAAAAAGGTGCATATAACGGCTTTCGCGCTTACCCGGTTCACGCGCCAGACGGACGACATACGGGCCGTCCTCACGACTGGCAAGCCGTTCCAGCGTGGATTCAACTTCCGTCATATCGCTGAATTCATGCATCCGCGACGCCCGGCTACGCAACTCGCCGGGCGTTTGCGCGCCGCGCAGCAGCAGCGTAGTGACGAGCGCCACTTCCGCCGCGCTAAGTTTCAGATCGCCAAATTCGGAATTACAGAAGCGCTGTTCATATTTGGTGACGCGGTTGCCAAACCCGCTGACCGTACGCAAAAAGTGGCGTTTCACCAGGTTATCGAGCTGTTCCTGCACCTCTTGTTCCGTCAGGTTCATCACCGGTTCACGGTTGGTTTTCTGATTACAGGCTGTCACCACCCCGTTGACGGAAAGCGGATACTGTTCCGGCGTTGTCACCTGCTTTTCCAGCAGACAACCAATCACTCGCGCTTCAGTGGCGGTTAATTCATATTTCATCGTTTTCTCCCTTTGCCTCTCATTCCGTAAGCCGCTCAACGCCCCGGCGTCCATAACGGCGTGGTTAACGCCGTCAGGACATGGTCGCGCCATTGTCCATCAATCAACAGATAATCTTTCGCATAGCCTTCTTTTTCAAAGCCAAGCCGCGCCAGCAACGCGCCGCTACGTTTGTTGTGCGGCATATAGTTCGCCATGATACGGTGGATATGCTGAGTGCGCTGCATATAGCGAATCGCAGCGGTTAAGGCTTCAAACATCAGCCCTTGCCCCTGCCACTTTTGCGCAATGGAATAGCCCAGATAACAGGCATGAAAAGAACCGCGCACCACATTGGAAAAATTCGCCACGCCGATAATTTCTTTTTCTTCCGGATCAAGTAGCGCGAAATAGAAGGCGGAGCCCTGTTTGTGAAATTCACCGATCATTCCCAGACGCGCCTGCCATCCTGAAGGATAACAATGACTTTCATCACGGACCGGTTCCCAGGGTTTTAAAAAATGACGATTTTCCGCGTAATAATCGGCCAGACGCCAGGCATCACGCTCATGCACTAAACGTACCACCAGACGATCGGTGGTTAAGCGCACTTTTGGCACGTTACTACGATAGCCAAACATTCTATACCTACTCCTTCCTGTAACGTCTTCAGCACGCCAGTAACATTACTATACCTGCGCAACCAGGCTCTGTGAAAAGCGCAAATCGTCATTTTTTGAATTGCTGCCACATTTTGATGAAAACTCTCGATTAAAAAGGACTTTTGATAAAAAAATATTGTCCCGCTAACGGTAGGAAAAAACGAAACGCCGCCGCAGAATAGAAGACGCTCATCTTTTATTTCCCGGGAGGGGAAATGTCGCGCGTCTCGCAGGCGAGGAACCTGGGTAAATATTTTCTTCTCATCGATAACATGTTAGTGGTGCTGGGTTTTTTCGTCGTCTTCCCGCTCATCTCTATTCGCTTTGTCGATCAAATGGGGTGGGCTGCCGTAATGGTAGGGATCGCGCTCGGCCTGCGCCAGTTTATTCAACAAGGTCTGGGCATTTTTGGCGGCGCCATCGCCGATCGCTTTGGCGCGAAACCGATGATTGTCACCGGTATGCTGATGCGCGCCGCAGGCTTTGCCACCATGGGTATCGCGCATGAGCCCTGGCTCTTGTGGTTTTCCTGCTTTCTTTCCGGTCTCGGCGGTACGCTTTTTGACCCGCCGCGTTCAGCGCTGGTGGTCAAATTAATTCGTCCGGAGCAACGGGGCCGCTTCTTCTCTCTGTTGATGATGCAGGACAGCGCGGGCGCGGTGATTGGCGCGCTGCTGGGAAGCTGGTTGCTACAATACGATTTTCGCCTGGTCTGCGCGACAGGCGCTATTTTGTTCATATTATGCGCCCTTTTCAACGCATGGCTGCTTCCGGCCTGGAAGCTATCAACGGTCAGAACGCCGGTGCGTGAAGGAATGCGCCGCGTCATGAGCGATAAAAGGTTTGTCACCTACGTGCTGACGCTGGCGGGCTACTATATGCTGGCGGTACAGGTCATGTTAATGCTGCCGATTATGGTAAACGATATCGCCGGTTCGCCTGCTGCCGTGAAATGGATGTACGCTATTGAGGCGTGTCTCTCGCTGACGTTGCTCTACCCGATTGCCCGCTGGAGCGAAAAGCGTTTTCGGCTGGAGCATCGGCTGATGGCCGGTTTGCTCGTCATGTCGCTGAGCATGCTCCCCATCGGGATGGTGGGCAATTTACAGCAGCTTTTTACGCTTATTTGCGCTTTCTACATCGGCTCGGTTATCGCCGAACCGGCGCGCGAAACGCTCAGCGCGTCGCTCGCGGACGCGAGGGCGCGGGGAAGCTATATGGGCTTTAGCCGTCTGGGATTAGCCATTGGCGGCGCGATTGGTTATATCGGCGGCGGCTGGTTGTTTGATATGGGTAAAGCGCTTGCGCAGCCTGAACTACCGTGGATGATGCTCGGTATTATCGGTTTCATCACCTTTTTGGCTTTAGGCTGGCAATTTAGTCATAAACGCACGCCGCGCCGGATGCTGGAACCCGGCGCCTGATTTGATACCTGTCGCTATCTCCTCCATACTGGTCAGATACCGACAGTCAAATGGAGGAGAAACGTGAAGCTTTATATTTACGATCATTGCCCTTTCTGCGTTAAAGCCCGCATGATTTTCGGCCTGAAGAACATCCCCGTTGAACTTAACGTGTTACAAAATGACGACGAGGCGACACCCACCCGGATGATTGGTCAAAAGATGGTGCCCATCCTGCAAAAAGATGATAGTCGCTACCTTCCTGAAAGTATGGATATTGTACATTATGTCGACAACCTCGACGGCAAACCACTGTTAACCGGGAAACGCAATCCAGCCATTGAAGAGTGGTTGCGCAAAGTTAACGGTTACGTTAATCAGCTACTGCTGCCGCGATTTGCAAAATCCGCTTTCGATGAATTTTCTACCCCTGCGGCGCGCCAGTATTTTATCCGCAAAAAAGAAGCCTCATCTGGCAGTTTTGACAACCATCTTGCGCACTCTGCCGGACTGATTAAAAAGATCGGCGATGATTTACGTTTGCTGGATAAACTCATCGTACAGCCTAACGCCGTTAACGGCGAATTATCGGAAGATGATATTCATCTGTTTCCGCTTCTGCGTAATCTGACGCTGGTCGCCGGTATCCACTGGCCGACAAAAGTCGCGGACTATCGCGATAATATGGCGAAGCAGACGCAAATTAATTTACTCTCCTCAATGGCTATCTAACGCCCGCCAGGCGGCAACCCTTTCTTGCCGCCTTTTTCAGCTTTTTCTAGTGACGCCATGTCCGCTGGCGCGACATGCTGCTTTGTGTCAAGATTAGGGCACAGGCAACATGCTAAGGAACGCCATGAAAAAGTTTTTTTTTGCCGCTGCGCTGGTAGTTAGCGGCCTGTTAGTGGGTTGTAATCAACTTACGCAATACACCATTAGCGAACAAGAAATCAATCAAGCGCTTGAAAAACGGAATAATTTCTCAAAAGATATTGGTCTGCCCGGCATTGCCGACGCGCATATCGTATTGACTAACCTTGCCAGCCAGATTGGTCGGGAAGAGCCTAATAAAGTCACCCTTACTGGCGATGCCAGGCTGGATATGAATTCCCTGTTTGGCAGTCAAAAAGCGACGATGAAACTCAAGCTAAAAGCCCTGCCGGTCTTTGATAAAGAAAAAGGCGCCATCTATCTTCAGGAGATGGAAGTAGTAGACGCCACCGTGACGCCGGAGAAAATGCAATCGGTGCTACAAACGCTCCTGCCCTATTTAAATCAGTCTTTACGTAGCTACTTTAACCAGCGGCCAGCTTACGTGTTGCGTGAGGACAGTAGTAAAGGCGAAGCGTTAGCGAAGAAACTCGCGAAAGGCATTGAAGTTAAACCTGGTGAAATCGTTATTCCTTTCACCAATTGATTTCGGAGGGCGCGCTCGCGCCCTTTTTTTACGTGCAAACGAAAACGTTTCCGCTTATCCTTTGTTTCCGGCAAAAAGACTATTCCTCAGCCGGAGCTTATTAATGACTGCACCATCCCAGGTTTTAAAGATCCGCCGCCCGGACGACTGGCACGTTCACCTTCGCGATGGCGACATGTTAAAAACGGTCGTACCCTATACCAGCGAAATTTATGGTCGCGCTATCGTGATGCCGAACCTGGCGTCCCCCATCACGACCGTTGATGCAGCGATCGCCTACCGCCAGCGTATTCTCGATGCGGTGCCCGCCGGGCATGATTTCACGCCGTTAATGACCTGCTATTTAACGGATTCGCTCGATGCCGATGAACTGGAGCGTGGTTTCCATGAAGGCGTATTTACTGCGGCTAAGCTTTACCCGGCCAATGCCACCACTAACTCCAGTCATGGCGTAACGTCAGTCGACGCTATCATGCCGGTACTGGAGCGGATGGAAAAACTCGGAATGCCATTGCTGGTCCACGGTGAGGTGACCCATGCGGAGGTTGATATCTTCGATCGCGAAGCGCGTTTTATCGACACCGTAATGGAACCGCTACGCCAGCGTCTGACCGCGCTTAAAGTGGTCTTTGAGCACATCACGACCAAAGATGCCGCGCAGTATGTACGTGACGGCAACGACTACCTGGCGGCTACCATTACGCCTCAACATTTAATGTTTAACCGTAATGATATGCTGGTCGGCGGCATTCGTCCTCACCTGTACTGTCTGCCGATTCTGAAACGCAATATTCACCAGCAGGCGTTACGCGAACTGGTTGCCAGTGGTTTTACGCGCGCCTTCCTGGGGACGGATTCAGCGCCGCATTCACGTCATCGTAAAGAGACTAGTTGCGGCTGCGCTGGTTGTTTCAACGCCCCCTCCGCCCTTGGCAGTTATGCCGCCGTGTTTGAGGAAATGAACGCGCTGGCGCACTTTGAAGCGTTCTGTTCACTGAATGGCCCGCAATTCTATGGCCTGCCGGTGAATGCGGGGTGGGTGGAACTGGTTCGCGATGAACAACAGGTACCGGAAAATATCGCGCTGGCTGATGATTCGCTGGTGCCTTTTTTAGCGGGTGAAACAGTACGCTGGTCAGTAAAAAAATAAAAAATGCGCTTACCTGTTGCTATATATTAGATTTAACTGTATATATATCCAGTATATTCAACAGGGGGCCATTATGCGTATTGAAGTCACTATAGCCAAAACGTCACCTCTGCCTGCCGGTGCGATTGATGCGCTGGCGGGCGAACTCTCCCGTCGTATTAGCCATCATTTTCCTGAGAACTTGGGTAACGTCACCGTGCGTTACGCTACCGCCAACAACTTGTCCGTCATTGGCGCATCAAAAGAGGACAAAGAACGCATTAGCGAGATTCTCCAGGAGACCTGGGAGAGCGCTGATGACTGGTTCATCAATGAATAAAAAATGATATGCAGTGATGTATGTTTGCCGGGTCGCCCCGGCTTTTTTATTTGCGCAACTGATGAATATTTCGCCTGACCGTCAAAATAATTGCACAACATCCTAAAAAAATATGAATGAACTGCCGCTTTATTGTTCATATAATTCTTAAAAAGAGAAATTTATCCTCCGGTCTCTTTAAAAACGCAGTGAATAGCCTTATTAATTGGTATACTGAAGTTGCTTCAGAAGAAAAACACGCATTGAACCTCGAGAACCGTTGTCTTATAACACGTACCAGGGGGGCATGATGGAAAAGAATAATGAAGTCATTCAGACCCATCCGCTTGTAGGATGGGACATCAGCACCGTCGATAGCTATGATGCGCTGATGCTGCGTTTACACTACCAGACCCCAAATCGTCCGGAACCGGAAGGGACTGAAGTTGGTCAAACGCTCTGGTTAACGACAGATGTAGCCAGGCAATTTATTTCAATATTAGAAGCCGGCATCGCCAAAATAGAATCAGGTGATTACCAGGAAAACGAGTATCGTCGCCATTAGCGTGACGCGCTCCCCCTCTCTCAGGCACCGTAAGGTGCCTCACTTATTTCTGGCTTGTATATCTCAGCGCAGTTATTTACCCTGAAATCATCGCGATAGCAGAGAGAAGCTGATGAAATACGACCTTATTATTATCGGCAGCGGTTCGGTTGGCGCCGCCGCTGGTTATTACGCCACCCGCGCCGGGCTAAAGGTCCTGATGACCGATGCGCATATACCGCCTCATCAACAGGGCAGCCACCACGGCGATACCCGTCTTATCCGCCACGCTTATGGTGAAGGCGAAAAATATGTCCCGCTGGTGCTTCGCGCCCAGACGCTTTGGGATGAACTCTCCACACACAATGAAAAGCCTATTTTTGTCCGCTCCGGCGTCGTCAACCTCGGCCCGGCCGATTCCGCTTTCTTAGCCAACGTCGCACGAAGCGCGCAACAGTGGCAATTGAACGTCGAGCGCCTGGACGCGACGGCCCTCATGACGCGCTGGCCGGAAATTCGCGTGCCCGATAATTATATCGGGCTGTTTGAAGCTGACTCCGGTTTCCTGCGCAGCGAATTAGCCATTACCACATGGCTTCGTCTGGCCCGAGAAGCAGGCTGCGCACAGCTATTCAACAGCCCGGTAAGCCATATTCACCATGATGATAACGGTGTGACGATAGAGACGAGTGAAGGCAGCTACCACGCCAGCAAGGCGCTGATTAGCGCGGGCACCTGGGTCAAAGCGCTGGTACCGGAGCTGCCCGTTCAGCCCGTACGTAAAGTTTTTGCCTGGTTTAAGGCGGATGGACGTTACAGCACTAAAAACCGCTTTCCGGCCTTTACCGGCGAAATGCCCAACGGCGATCAATATTACGGCTTCCCGGCGGAGAACGACGAGTTAAAAATCGGCAAACACAATGGCGGACAGCGAATACAGGCTCAGGAAGAGCGCAAGCCCTTTGCCGCCGTTGCCAGCGATGGCGCGGAAGCATTTCCTTTCCTGCGTAACGTACTGCCGGGTATCGGCGGTTGTTTACATGGGGCGGCATGTACCTATGATAATTCGCCGGACGAGGATTTTATTATCGATACGCTGCCTGGCCATGAGAATACGCTTGTCATCACTGGACTCAGCGGACATGGTTTTAAATTCGCCCCGGTGTTAGGAGAAATCGCTGCAGATTTTGCGTTGGGAAAAACGCCCTCCTTTGATCTGACGCCGTTCCGGCTGTCCCATTTTAGCCAATAATTTGTCGGCCCCGTAAAGGGGCTGTTTATTAAGGTAAGCTATGCGTCGTCTCTTTCATTTTCTGATGAATAATATTCGCGAACATTTCATGCTTTACGTTATTCTTTGGTCGCTGCTGGCGGTGATGGATATTGTTTATCTCCTTTTCTTCTGATTGCTTTTCATTGACGTTAACTGACACTTCCTGAAAGTTCCTCACTTTTTATTTCATAATGTTGAAGCACGGCAATAATGCCAACTCCTGCCGTTGTGCGGTTATCAGGGGGAAATATCTCGAAACTTCTGAAGCTGAACCGCAAACAACATCAAAATTATTGAAATAAAAATAAATATCATTCAAATTCTTATTTATAAGTTGCATTCGGCGCTTTTCCACGCCATTTTCATTCTCTCGTGAAATATTCATTGGTGTGTTTATGCAATTTAAAAATACTCCACAACGTTATGGCGTAGTTTCCGCCGCGCTCCACTGGCTGACCGCCCTGGTGGTCTATGGCATGTTTGCGTTGGGTTTATGGATGGTCACGCTCAGTTATTACGACGGCTGGTATCACCAGGCGCCGGAATTACATAAAAGTATTGGCATGTTACTGATGATGGCGCTGATCGTGCGTATTATCTGGCGGCTTTATTCGCCGCCGCCCGTTGCGTTGACCAGCTATTCCCGTTTAACGCGCATTGGCGCCGCCGCAGGTCATCTCCTCCTTTATCTCCTGCTCTTTGCGATAATCATTAGCGGCTACCTGATTTCCACCGCCGACGGTAAACCGATTAGCGTCTTTGGCTGGTTTGAGATTCCGGCCACGCTTACGGACGCGGGCGCGCAGGCTGACATCGCCGGAACACTGCATCTGTGGTTTGCCTGGTCGCTGGTCATTATCTCGCTCTCGCATGGGGTTATGGCGCTAAAACACCATTTCATCGATAAAGACGACACTCTGAAACGTATGACAGGAATGTCGTCATCTGACTATGGAGCTCAAAAATGAAAAAAAACCTGCTGGGATTCACCCTCGCATCCTTGTTATTCACGACCGGTTCCGCCGTGGCGGCGGAGTATAAAATTGATAAAGAAGGCCAACATGCGTTCGTCAATTTCCGCATCCAGCATCTGGGCTACAGCTGGCTATACGGCACCTTTAAAGATTTCGACGGCACGTTCACTTTTGACGAAAAAAATCCGTCGGCAGACAAAGTGAACGTGACCATTAACACCAATAGCGTCGACACTAACCATGCCGAACGTGACAAACACCTGCGTAGCGCGGAATTTCTTAATGTTGCGAAATTCCCTCAGGCAACCTTCACCTCTACCAGCGTGAAAAAAGAGGGCGATGAACTGGATATTACCGGCAATCTGACGCTCAATGGCGTGACTAAACCGGTGACGCTGGAAGCGAAGCTGATGGGCCAGGGCGACGATCCGTGGGGCGGTAAGCGCGCGGGCTTTGAGGCCGAAGGAAAAATTAAGCTGAAGGATTTCAATATAACTACCGATCTCGGCCCGGCCTCACAAGAGGTTGAGCTTATCATCTCAGTAGAAGGCGTTCAGCAGAAGTAACGCCTGGCGAAATGCCGGATAGCGGCCTTTACGCCGCTATCCGGAAAAATATTACTCAGCCGGATCGGGAATGCTCAGTTTGCTATTAAGCCGACCACGCGATTTATTAAAAATTTTGTTGCCGTTCTCACGACCCGCGCGACGTCGGCGCTGTTCTTCCTCCGGCAAGGCCAACTCTTCACAGCATTGTTCACTACAGCAGCCGTTAAATTTACTGGCGCACTGCGGACACTGGATAAACAGCAGATGGCAACCGTCATTTTTGCAGTTGGTATGGCTATCGCAGGGCGCGCCGCACTGATGGCAATGCGCGATAACCTCATCCGAGATTCGTTCGCCCATTCGCTCATCAAATACAAAGTTTTTGCCGATAAAGCGAACGGGAAGCCCCTGCTCGCGCGCGCGACGGGCGTACTCAATGATGCCACCCTCAATATGCCAGACTTTATTGAAACCGTTGTGTTTCATCCAGGCGCTGGCTTTCTCACAACGAATACCGCCGGTACAGTACATCACTATCTTTTTATCTGCATGTTCCCGCAGCATTTCAACCGCTTTTGGCAACTGTTCACGAAACGTATCCGCCGGGATTTCCAGAGCATTTTCGAAATGGCCGACTTCATACTCATAGTGGTTGCGCATATCAATAAAGACCGCGTCAGGATCGTCCAGCATCGCATTCACATCTGCCGCCTTCAGATAATCGCCGACATTACTGGCGTCAAAACTCGGATCGTCAATACCGTCAGCGACGATACGGTCGCGAACTTTCATACGCAGCACCCAAAATGACTTTCCGTCATCCTCCAGCGCGATATTTAAACGCAGCCCGTCCAGCGCGGGATCGAACGTATAAAGCTGTTGACGAAACGTCTCGAGCTTGCTTTGCGGCACGCTGATTTGCGCATTGATGCCTTCATGTGCCAGGTAAACGCGACCAAAAACGTCCAACGCCGTAAACACCTGATACAACGCGTCCCGCGTCTGTTGCGGCGAGGCGATTGTGAAATATTTATAAAAAGAAATTGTCGTACGCGGCTCGCTTTCCGCCAGCATTTTGGCTTTCAGCTCGTCATTAGAGATGCGGTTGTGTAACACTGGCATGGTGTACGTATCCTGCAATCAGCAAAAAATAAAGTGGGCAGGCATGATAAGGCAAGTCTCGCCAATTTACATCCACACATTTTGCGCTACATTTCCTGCTTTACACTAAATAATTAACAACAATTGTCGATTTAATCGCCACTCTCCTGCTACATATTTTTGCTCAACGCAAAAAGATGCGAGAATACGGGGAATTGTTCGTTGAAAGACAGGATAGAAATGACGAAGTTGCCTAAGTTCTCCGTGGCCTTACTGCACCCGCGCTATTGGTTAACCTGGTTGGGTATAGGCGCGCTTTGGTTGGTCGTGCAACTCCCCTACCCGGTCATCTATAAGTTGGGTTGCGCATTGGGCCACCTGGCGCGACGCGTAATGAAACGCCGCGCGAAAATCGCCTATCGCAACCTTGAATTATGCTTTCCGGAAATGAGCGCGCAGGAACGCCACACCATGGTGGTCAAAAACTTTGAATCCGTCGGTATGGGCGTGATGGAAACCGGCATGGCCTGGTTCTGGCCCGATCGGCGAGTGAACCGCTGGATGGAAGCGAGCGGTCTGGAGCATATCCGTGAAGTTAAAGCGCAGGGGCTGGGGTTCATTCTGGTAGGAATACATTTCCTTACCCTTGAGTTTGGCGCCCGCATGTTTGGTATGCATAACCCAGGGATCGGAGTTTATCGCCCGAATGATAATCCGTTGCTCGACTGGTTACAGACCTGGGGACGCTTACGCTCCAATAAATCGATGTTGGATCGCAAAGATCTGAAAGGCATGGTTAAGGCATTGAAAAGCGGCGAATTGATCTGGTATGCGCCGGATCACGATTATGGCCCGCGCGCCAGCGTTTTTGTACCATTATTCGCCGTCGACCAGGCCGCTACGACCTCCGGTACCTGGATGCTCGCGCGCATGTCTAAAGCCTGTATTATCCCCTTCGTTCCTCGCCGTAAACCCGATGGGAAAGGCTACGAACTGATCATTCTTCCTGCGGAATATTCGCCTCCGCTGGAGAGCGCAGAAGCGACTGCCGCATGGATGAATAAGATTGTTGAGCAGTGCATTATGATGGCGCCAGAGCAGTATATGTGGCTGCATCGCCGCTTTAAAACTCGCCCTGAAGGCGTACCGTCGCGCTATTGACAGGATTGCAGCCGTCAGGCTGCAATTTTTCCCCTCTTTTAGCTTTAAAAGCTCCCCACATTGCGAGGCTGGTAAGGTCGGCGCATAATTATAATTAGTACGCTCATAATTAAATTGATGATAGCGCAAACCGCGCATCATACTGTGGAACGCTATGTCACCCTCTGATGTCCCCATAAACTGGAAACGCAATCTAACCGTTACCTGGCTGGGCTGTTTTTTAACCGGCGCGGCATTCAGCCTGGTCATGCCTTTTCTCCCTCTCTACGTTGAGCAACTCGGCGTAACAGGCCATAGCGCACTCAACATGTGGTCCGGGCTGGTCTTTAGTATTACGTTCCTCTTTTCAGCTATCGCGTCCCCTTTTTGGGGCGGTCTGGCGGATCGTAAAGGGCGTAAGATCATGCTGTTGCGTTCCGCTCTCGGCATGGCCATTGTGATGCTGTTAATGGGCATGGCGCAAAATATCTGGCAATTTCTGATCCTCCGCGCGTTATTAGGCCTGCTGGGCGGATTTATTCCCAACGCCAATGCGCTCATCGCCACTCAGGTGCCGCGCCACAAAAGCGGCTGGGCGTTAGGGACGCTCTCTACTGGCGGCGTCAGCGGCGCTCTGCTTGGCCCACTTGCGGGCGGTCTGCTCGCCGACCATTACGGCCTTCGTCCGGTCTTTTTTATTACCGCCAGCGTTTTGTTTATCTGTTTTCTGCTCACCTTCTTTTTCATTCGCGAGAATTTCCTGCCGGTGAGCAAAAAAGAGATGCTTCACGTTCGGGAAGTGGTCGCCTCGTTAAAAAATCCCCGCCTGGTATTAAGCCTGTTTGTCACCACGCTGATTATTCAGGTGGCGACGGGGTCTATTGCGCCCATCCTGACGCTCTATGTGCGCGAACTGGCGGGAAATGTCAGTAATATTGCGTTCATTAGCGGGATGATAGCGTCCGTTCCCGGCGTGGCGGCATTACTTAGCGCCCCCCGGCTCGGCAAGCTTGGCGACAGAATTGGCCCGGAAAAGATTCTTATCGTCGCGCTGATTATTTCCGTACTGCTGCTGATTCCAATGTCTTTTGTGCAAACGCCGTGGCAGCTCGCGCTATTGCGGTTTCTGCTTGGCGCGGCGGATGGCGCGCTGCTGCCAGCCGTTCAAACTCTGCTGGTTTACAACTCTACCAACCAGATAGCCGGGCGCATATTCAGTTACAACCAATCTTTCCGCGATATCGGCAACGTCACCGGCCCTCTCATGGGCGCCGCAATTTCCGCGAGCTATGGCTTCCGCGCCGTATTCTGCGTCACGGCAGGCGTGGTGTTGTTCAATGCTATCTATTCATGGAACAGCTTACGACGGCGCAGACTGGCAATAGAATAATTTTTGCGCTTTCATACTTGCAATATTACAGAATCAGCTATTCTTTCCCTAAATACCTCATCAAATCAAAGGGAGACACTGATGACCATGTATGCCACGCTGGAAGAAGCTATCGATGCAGCCCGGGAAGAATTTCTGGCTGACCATCCAGGCCTCGAACAAGACGAAGCGAATGTGCAGCAGTTCAACGTTCAGAAATATGTACTGCAGGATGGGGACATCATGTGGCAGGTCGAATTTTTCGCCGATGAAGGTGAAGATGGCGAATGTCTGCCGATGCTGAGTGGTGAAGCCGCGCAGAGCGTGTTTGACGGCGATTATGATGAGATAGAGATCCGCCAGGAATGGCAGGAAGAGAATACTTTGCATGAATGGGATGAAGGGGAATTCCAGCTTGAACCCCCGCTTGATACCGAGGAAGGCCGTACTGCGGCAGACGAATGGGATGAGCGTTAATTACTCATAAGGCCCGTGGTGAATATCGAGCGGCAGTAGCAGTGTATCGAAGATCAGTGAGAAGGGCAGATCGAGGATAGTGATATAGCGCCATGCGGAATCACGCATATCCCACTGCACGCCAGGGTAATACTGGTTGCCGTGTCCTTGTCCGGGGATCGTTCTGCTGATAATACTGCCGCAGCCGCTCAGGGTAATTACCATTATGCTCACCGCGAATATACGCACCTGATACCTCATTTCACTATAAAAATACCGGCATCACGCCGGTATTTTTCACCTCACTCCAGACCTGAAGACCTTATCCCGCTGACGATGCTCGTCCCTGCAACGCCTGCGGATTCAGGACGAGAGACTGATAATGGTTTACCCAGGAAGAGTATCTCTCTGGCGCATTCCAGACCCGATAGTGTAAACGCGCCATCGTCACCGGATCGCTGAGCAAAACCAGACGCCGATCGCGGTTCAGTTTCTCCGGCGTTTCGTTTAGCGCCTGCTCCACATGACGATCGCGGGCTATTTCCAGCACCTTACTGGCGCGGTGACGCGCGGTGGCCATCGCGGTCGCCAGCGCATTAAGCGACGGGTTAAATACCGCATGCATAAAGCCATCGTCCAGAATACGGCGGCGATTCATCTCCAGATATTTATCGGTATCGACCAACACCTGAGGCGGCGAATACTCTTCCGGGATCAGGAACAGCTTCCAGCGTTTGGTGCGTAATCCTACCGTTGAACGACTGGAGATCACCGAAACAAATGGCGACAGAATCAGCGAAAAGACAATCGGCGCCAGCCAGAACAGAAAGCGTAAATCCAGCCACGCCATACCCACCGCCCAGACCAGCCCCAGCAGCAGTTGAGAGCCGTGACGCATAAAGGCTTCTCCCCACGGCGTAGAATCATCGTCGCGTTGCGGTGAGTTCCAGACCACTTCCCAGCCGAGAAACGCGCTGACCACAAATACGGTATGAAACAGCATACGTACCGGCGCCAGCAACACGGAGAACAGCACTTCCAGCAACAGCGACAGCGTAACGCGCCAGAAACCGCCATACTCTTTGGTGCCTTTACACCAGATCAGCATAATACTGAGCAGCTTCGGCAGGAACAGCAGCACCATCGTTGACGCAAACAGCGCGATTGCCAGTTCCGGACGCCACTGCGGCCAGACCGGAAAAAGCTGGCGCGGCTGAAGGAAATATTGCGGCTCTGTTAACGCATGAACGACCTGCAGCGCGGTAGAAAGCGCGAGGAACATAAACCATAACGGCGCGGACAGATATGACATTACCCCGGTCAGGAACACGGCGCGATGCACCGGGTGCATTCCTTTCACCAGGAACAGACGAAAGTTCATCAGGTTGCCGTGACACCAGCGGCGGTCGCGTTTAAGCTCATCCAGCAGGTTTGGCGGCAGCTCTTCATAGGAACCGGGGAGATCGTAGGCAATCCAGACGCCCCACCCTGCCCGACGCATTAGCGCCGCCTCCACAAAGTCGTGGGAAAGAATCGATCCGGCGAACGAACCTTCTCCCGGCAGCGGCGCCAGAGCGCAGTGCTCGATAAACGGCTTCACGCGGATAATGGCATTGTGCCCCCAGTAGTGCGACTCCCCCAACTGCCAGAAGTGCAGCCCGGCGGTAAACAGCGGCCCATAAACACGGGTCGCGAACTGTTGGCAGCGGGCATACAGAGTATCCATTCCCGACGCTTTCGGCGAAGACTGGATAATCCCGGCGTTTGGGTTCGCTTCCATCAGGCGCACCAGACCGCTCAGACACTCGCCGCTCATCACTGAGTCCGCGTCCAGCACCACCATATAGCTGTACTGATTGCCCCAGCGGCGGCAAAAATCGTCAATATTGCCGCTTTTGCGTTTCATACGGCGGCGGCGGCGACGGTAAAAAATTTGGCCTTCGCCCTGCACTTCCGCAATAAGCTCCATCCACGCCTTTTGCTCCGCCACGCAGATATCCGGGTTATAACTGTCGCTAAGGATATAGACGTCAAAATGCGCGGCGTTGCCTGTGGCTTTAACGGACTCCCAGGTCGCGCGCAGACCGGCGAAAACGCGGCTAACGTCTTCATTACAGATAGGCATGATCAGCGCCGTCCGGTGTTCCGGATTGAGGGGCTCATCGCCAACCGTAGACGCGGAGATGCTGTACTTATCGCGCCCGATAAGCAGTTGCAGGAAGCCCATCAGCGCCGTCCAGAATCCGGCTGACACCCAGCAGAACAGCACGGCAAACAAAATCAGGATACCGGTTTGCAGCATGTAGGGCAGGAGCTGCATAAAAGAGACCCAAATATCCTGCCCCACCATATCCATAGGATTGATGAGCGCCCATCCCTGATAAGGCAGAATGGTCTTCATATACCAGGTCGCGACGACGGTTTGCGCCAGAGTCAAAATTAACAAAATATAGCGGCGTATAGTGCCGACGGTACGCCATTTTTGCTCGCTCGCCTGCTCTTCTTTTGTCAGACGAGAAACATAGCGCGGCGTTACATCCCGCCCACGCAGACGATCCCAGAAACGGCCAACCGGGTTGGTTCGCCAGGGATCGGGAAACATCGAAGAGCGCGTCGCTTTTGGCATAGCCTGCAACTGATCGCGCCCTTCATCATCTTTAATTAACTGCCCCTTCGCCAATGAATCCGGCCAGGCGTGTTCAAGGCGGGCTTTTACGGAACCCTGCGGTGAATCGTCTTCTCGCGAGTAAGTCCGATGCTCGGCATCCAGCGCCTGATGCACGGCGCGGATGTCAGTTTTCGGCAATGCCGCTTTCTCACGTTCAGAAAGCAGCAGTGCGTCAATATACTCAGTTGTTTTATTCATTGGCAGGTAACTGGTAGCTCCAGGTTTCACTTAGCGTCTGATCGGCATTCACCAATGCGGCACGCATTTCCGTGGTTTTCTTCGCGTCTTTGACTTTCACGCGCAGCATTAAACGCCAGCCTTTAGTGACTGGGTTATAGCGTACATTACTGTCAACGATTTCACCGTTATCGCCAATGCTGGTTTGCGCAGCGACAGGCGTATCCGGCGGCAGTTTTTTCATGTCGGCGCCAACGAAATCCACCACAAAGGCAATAGTGCCGTCGGGCTGGCGAATCAGATTCGACTGTTTAACGTCGCCCGTTGAGCGGCGTGTTTGCAGCACCCAGGCATTATCCGGCGCATGAAGTTTATCTTCATCGCGGCTGAAGGTCAGAGTGTACTTGAAGTTCATCTCTTTACCCGGTTCCGGCAGTTGATCCGGAGTCCAGTAAGCGACGATGTTATCGTTGGTTTCATCATTGGTCGGAATTTCAACCAGTTCAACCTTACCTTTGCCCCAGTCGCCTTTCGGGGTAATCCAGGCGCTTGGACGCAGGTCGTAGCGATCGTCTAAATCTTCAAAGCGCGAGAACTCGCGACCACGCTGCAACAGGCCGAATCCCTGAGGGTTTTCCATTGCATAGCTGCTCACAGCGAGGTGTTTTGGATTGTTCAGCGGACGCCAAATCCACTCGCCATTACCCGCATGAATGGATAAGCCGTTCGAGTCATGCAGTTCCGGACGATAGTTGGTCGTCGGCGACGGCTGGTTTGGCCCAAACAGGAACATACTGGTTAATGGCGCAACGCCCAGCTTGCCCACTTTATCGCGCAGATAGACTTTTGACTGCACGTCCACCACGGTATCGCGGCCAGGAATGATCACAAAACGGTAAGCGCCGGTCGCGCGCGGAGAATCCAGTAATGCATAGACGGTCAAACGCTTATCGGTGGGTTTTGGACGCTCAATCCAGAACTCGCGAAAGCGGGGAAACTCTTCACCAGATGGTAAGGCGGTATCAATCGCCAGGCCGCGCGCAGATAAGCCATATACCTGGCCTGCGCCGATAACGCGGAAATAGCTGGCGCCAAGCATACTGACGATTTCGTCGTTCTTATCTTTACTGTTGATGGGGTACAGAACTTTGAACCCGGCGAAGCCTAAATCTTTTACCGTGTCTTTATCGTGCTGAACATTGCCAAAATTGAAGTAATCCGGGCTGTATTTGATTCTTTTGACCGTCGTCGCCGTCACTTCGTTAATCTTGACCGGCGTATCGAAGTACATCCCCTGATGGTAAAATTCGAGCTTAAAAGGGGTCTTTAAGTTGTTCCAGTAGGCTTTATCGCTGTTAAACTGGATCTGCTGATAATCCGCATATTTCATGTCGCGGAAAACGGAGGGCAAGTTGCTTTTAGGCGCCTCATAGCCTTTCCCGGCTAAAGATTGAGCTTGTTTTGCCACGTCATCAATACTGAACGCCCAGCTCGATGATGCGTAGAGCGTTAACATAATAGCTGCGCCCAACCAACGCATTTTCATCATTTGTCGTTTATGTTTCATAATAAGTAAGCACTTCCCCCTTTGTGTGCTTATATCGATCCGATCCATTTTAATGGATAATCAGGCATTACGACAACTGAATCCAGGCTTTGTTCAGCGCGCTGGCTCATGGATTAAGCACCTCCCGCGCCTGTTTTCACTTTGCGTGCTTATCCTGGAGACAGGTTGTCGGAGTTGGTGTAGGGTTGCTACCGAATGTAACTATAATTCGCCTTATGGATAAGGTGAAAAATCTGAGAATACGTGACCTTATATGAGCTCTGTACCCGCGCCGCGTGAATATTTTCTTGACTCTATCCGCGCATGGTTGATGTTGTTAGGGATTCCCTTTCATATCTCGTTGATCTATTCCACTCACAGTTGGCATGTCAATAGCGCCACGCCATCGTGGTGGCTAACCCTGTTTAACGATTTTATCCACGCTTTTCGTATGCAGGTATTTTTTGTTATTTCTGGTTATTTTTCGTACATGTTGTTTTTACGTTATCCGTTAAAACGCTGGTGGAAAGTACGGGTAGAACGTGTGGGTATTCCCATGCTTACCGCAATCCCTTTGCTTACCTTGCCGCAATTTATCCTGTTGCAATATGTCAAAGAGAAAACAGAGAACTGGCCTACACTCTCTGCCTATGAAAAATATAATACGTTAGCGTGGGAACTCATTTCACATCTGTGGTTTTTACTGGTGCTGGTGATATTAACCACAGTCAGCATCGGGATTTTTACCTGGTTCCAAAAAAGGCAGGAAACAAGCAAGCCTCGTCCCGCCGCTATTTCACTGGTCAGGCTTTCGCTTATTTTTTTCCTGCTGGGGATCGCTTACGCCGCTATCAGGCGCATTATTTTCATCGTATATCCGGCAATCCTTAGTGACGGCATGTTCAATTTTATTGTGATGCAAACGCTATTTTATGTGCCGTTTTTTATTCTCGGCGCGTTGGCCTTCATTCACCCCGATCTGAAAGCGCGTTTCACCACGCCCTCACGCGGATGCACTTTAGGCGCTGCCGTTGCTTTTATCGCGTATCTGCTGAATCAACGTTATGGGAGCGGCGACGCCTGGATGTACGAAACCGAATCCGTGATTACGATGGTAATGGGGCTGTGGATGGTGAACGTGGTATTCTCACTGGGGCATCGCTTGTTAAACTTCCAGTCCGCGCGTGTCACCTATTTCGTGAATGCTTCGCTGTTTATCTATCTGGTGCATCATCCCTTAACGCTTTTCTTTGGCGCGTATATTACGCCGCATATCTCCTCCAACCTGATCGGGTTCTTGTGCGGGCTGATATTTGTTATGGGTATTGCGTTAATTCTGTATGAAATTCATTTACGCATCCCGCTCCTGAAATTTCTCTTTTCAGGTAAACCACCGGTAAAACGAGAAAGTCGCGCCACGATCGGGTAGTTTTCCGCGCGTGGGTTCAAAGCAGCCATTCAACAGGTAAAATTGCCGCCAACCGTACCAGAACTCGCTGCCAGAAACGTGTAGCGGGTTCTTTCTTTAACACCTTTTCCTCTTCTTGCTGACGATCGATCCAGTTAATTCGTCCCCAGCGATCCAGCCGCAGTTGCCAGGCCGCATCGCGTTGGCTCTGTGTAAAACGCTTATGGATAAGCGTCGCCAGCGTTTCACTTTCAATGACAAAGCCCATTTCGGTATTTAAAAGCGTTGAACGGGGATCAAAATTAAGCGACCCGATAAACACCTTACTACCATCAATACTGAACGTTTTAGCATGTAAGCTGGAACCTGAGTTCCCGGTAAGTCCGCGATCATGTACGGCGGTTTCATGTTCGCGGGTCGGTTTCAGTTCGTAGAGCTCCACGCCATAGCGCAGTAACTTCTTTCGCCAGCGCGCGTACCCTGCGTGAACGACCGCCACATCGTTGGCCGCCAGGGAGTTAGTTAAGATGGCGATCTTCACGCCTTTCCTGACCAGATTAAGCAACTGCGCCACGCCTGCGCGCGTAGGGACAAAGTAAGCGGAAATAATGTCGATACGCTCCGTCGGCGACCCCATCACGTCAAATAATCGCTGCGGAAGAAGCGAATGGCGCTGCGCCTTCCCCTCGCCTTTAGAAGGGTCATCGCTAAGCAAGCGTGTTTTTGCCCAAATCAGCGGCAACGTTCCGCGATCGAGATCCGCCATAAACTGACTGGTTTCCAGCTTATGCAGATAACGGCGGGTGATCTCATCGTTATACCAGGATTCGGGAAGTTCGATACGCTGCGTCAGTTCCTGCTCAGAAAGGGATAATACTTGCTGCAATGTCGACACTGAACTACAGCGCCAGTAACGTTCAAAATCATTGGCGACATCATTGACCACCGGGCCAATGGCCATCACGTCCAGATCGGAAAATAACGGCTCCTCGCCAGCGCCGAAATAGGCATCGCCGATGTTGCGCCCACCGACCAGCGTCACTACGCCGTCGGCAGTGTAACTTTTATTGTGCATCCGCCGATTCAGCCGCGCAAAATCCGTCAAATATCCCAGCGCGCGTAGCGTACGAAAAGAGAAAGGATTAAACAGACGAACTTCGATATTAGGATGGCTATCCAGCAAGCGCAACGTATCATCCAGACCAGGCGTATTGTTATCATCCAGCAGCAGACGAACATGAACGCCGCGCTTCGCCGCCGACAGCAGTACCGAAAAGAGCAGCCGCCCGGACATATCGTCTTCCCAAATATAATACTGCACATCCAGCGTCCGCGCCGCCATTTCGGTCAGGCGATAGCGGGCGGCAAAAGCGTCCAGACTGTTATCCAGCGCCAGAATGCCGCACTCTCCGGGATGGCGCGCGCATAGCGGTTCAACGGCACGCTCCAGGCGTGTTTTATCAGGCAGGGTCGTCGCCTTGCTGAGTAAGTAATCTTGCGTAAAGCCGGGCAGTTTCTTCATCATAACAGACAAAGTATACCTGTTCAGGCAGAGCGTAACGGGTAATAAAATCTGAAACCGTCCTGACGGCGATCTCAGCGGCCTGGGCGCGTGGATAGCCATAAACGCCGGTACTGATTGCCGGAAAAGCGATGGAACGGAAGTGATTCGCCTCGGCAAGCAGCAAACAATTCCGGTATGCCTCTTCGAGTAGCTCAGCTTCCTGGTGTTCGCCGCCTCGCCAGACGGGCCCCACTGTGTGAATAACCGCCTTTGCCGAAAGCTTGCCAGCAGGCGTGATAACCGCATGTCCCGTCTGACATTCGCCCTGTTGCTGACGGATGAGTTTACAGGCGTCCAGCAATGCCGGCCCCGCCGCGCGATGAATCGCGCCGTCTACGCCACCGCCGCCCATTAATGATGCGTTAGCGGCATTCACAATCGCATCGACGCTAAGTTGAGTGATATCACCCTGTATGACCTGAAGACGTGATGTCATAACCCCCCCCTTTGTCTCACCTTATCTGCAAAGTGTACAGCAGGGCTTTCAACAGAGTCGCTCTTTTTATATCTATGACACCGCAGTTAACGGTACTCAATATTCATCACCGCCAGGCTTTTTTGCGCATCGAGATAATGCAGCCGCACCGTCGCAATGGACTGAATATCCTGCGGTAATCCAGATGTCTGCCGAAGGTCAATCCGGTGCATTTGCTTTTTACCTTCGCGTAGGCAGGTTAAATCAATATTTTCGGCATGAGTAGAAATATCGCACAGTGGCTCAACAATCGCGCCGCGAAAATGGATAACGCCGCCCTGTACCGTTTGTTGCCCTACCGCAGAATGGATAAAAAAAGCGCAGATACACAGGCCTATGGCAGGGATATTTTTCTTGATTACGGACATGTTAACTCCTCAATGATTAGTCATCCTCGAGGGTTCGGCGTTACCTTTTAGCGACATGCCGAGACGATGAGACGCTTTTATCGCCTCTTTAATACCCAGGTCAGCCAATCCATTTCCGCCACCATCAAAAACTACTGTGCAGAAGGCGGCCATTGTTGTGATAAATGCAGTGATTGTCCGTCCGAAACAGTAACAATAATTTTAACCGAGTCCTCTGAAGATATATTTACACTAAGACGAGACAACTCAATCGGTTGATTAGCAGGTAAAGATAGCGTTTGTTTTTGCTGTGTATGGCTTTGTCCCCCGACGCCGTCGCGCACAGAGAGAATTTGCACCTGACAGACGCAGGGTTCGTTTAATGTGACCTGAGGGATCACCGTGTAAATATCGCCTTGCTGAGTCGTGGTAAACGTAATCTGATTTGAAAGTGCGGCAAGGAGCAATAAAGTATGCATAATTTCCTCCCGAAAAAAAACAGGGCTTATGCCCTGTTTTTTTATTAGCGCAGACGCTAAATTAATACTGGTTAGCCGTGGCGTTGTTGCCAAAACCAACCTGACGCACCATTACGCTGGAATCAGATGCGGTCTGATTAACCAGCGCGGCGTTATTACCGCCGTATTGGCCGACAGTAATATCGGAGTTTTTAGCGTTCCACTGGTCGATGGTGGCATTGTTTCTGAAACCATTCTGAGTCAGTTCAATAGTACTGTTATCCGCACCCTGGCCTACATCGGCGCCGTTACCATAACCGCTCTGGGTAATGGTCGTTTCAGATTTACGGGCATCGCTTTGCAGAGCAAGCGCAGCGTTAGCGGAACCGTACTGATAAATGCTCAACGTTGAGTCCGGACCGGAACTATTGCCGCCGCCGTTATGATTACCGCCGCCGCCCCATTGTGGAACGACGCCAGCCAGAGCACTGCCAGAAACTACGATTGCTGCGAATGCTGCCACTTTTAAAAGTTTCATGGTAAAACCCCCATCGGATTGATTTAAAAGTCGTAACGGTATTAGCGTTGGGTGACGCGAATAGCCATATGCGACTGTTTCTGCACTACAACTGCTGTTTTCTGCGTACCGTACTGGGTAATATTGGCCTTATTTCCAGAACCTTTCTGTATAATAGCCGCACTATTACCGTAAGCGCTTTGCGATATACTGGCATCGTTGGCATTGCCCGTTTGCTCAATATACGCAAAGTTATAATTCCCTGCCTGGTCGACTTTCGCCCGATTATTTCCTCCTTCTTGTGAAATAACGGACAATAGTTTTGATCCTTCCTGGCGTACTCTGGCACTATTATCCGTGCCGACTTGACCAATAATGGCCGCCTGATTAAATGAAGACTTGCTTAATTCATTTACCGCAAAATTATACTCTGAACGAGCCAGATCATAATTTGTCGCGGTTGCAATCCCAGGCGCACCCAGTATTGTCAACATCATAAATAACAATTTGTTTTTCATGCTGTCACCCTGGACCTGGTCGTACATAGCGAAAATTATCTATTACCTTGTTAGCGACATGCGTTTTTTGTTAACGCGTCGTTACGATGAAGAGTATGTCCGTGGAAACATTTTTAATAACTCACCCACGCGTGGTATTTTGTTATTTAAGCTCATACCAAAGTGCTAATAAAACGATAGCCATGTGATTTTTTATAATTGATTTTTGGCCACAGAAGATAGTGTATCGCGCACCTAAAAAATGAAGTGTTGGTGTGTGTTATGCCGCCATGGGGATGTTCTTATGCTTCCCATGGCGGGCAATACGCACAAGACGTGACACACTTCGTTTTTTTTGTCTTTGTGCTGTCCAGGTTAATGCCACGTCTCAAATTTTAAGAAAAAATAAAATCAAAACATGACATACAATAATTAAAATGATTAGAAATCAAGGAATTATTATAATTTGTATGATTTTTTAAATCTATGCAATAACAGCGAAATGTACAACTTTACTATCAAATCTAAACTTCAAAAAAACCCAAAAACAACATTTTAATATATATTTTTACATATTGTTACAAGTTTAACACTTGCTTTAAGATTTGTAATGGCTAGATTGAAAACAGTTAAAAGTATTTTCATAAATATTTTTCTCTTTCTGGATAATGGGCTATTTCAACCCACAGCAGTGCAACATCTGTCAGTACTTCTGGTGCCTTTATTTTATGAGGGCAGCTGTCAGATGTGCGATTAAAAAAAGTGGAGTTTCATCATGTTTAATGAAGTCCATAGTAGTCATGGTCACACACTATTGTTGATCACAAAGCCATCTCTGCAAGCTACGGCATTATTGCAACATTTAAAGCAATCGCTGGCCATAACCGGAAAACTGCATAATATTCAACGTTCTCTGGAAGATATCTCATCCGGTTGCATTGTTTTAATGGATATGATGGAAGCGGATAAGAAGCTTATCCACTATTGGCAGGATAATTTAAGCCGCAAAAACAATAATATAAAAACATTATTGTTAAATACCCCTGACGATTATCCCTACCGTGAAATTGAAAACTGGCCTCATATTAACGGCGTGTTTTACGCCACTGAAGACCAGGAACACGTGGTCAGCGGATTACAGGGTATTCTGCGTGGCGAATGCTATTTTTCACAAAAATTAGCCAGTTACCTGATTACGCACTCAGGAAATTACCGCTACAACAGCACCGAGTCCGCATTACTCACTCATCGCGAAAAAGAGATCCTCAATAAGTTACGTATTGGTGCCTCTAATAATGAAATCGCGAGGTCGCTATTTATCAGCGAGAATACGGTTAAGACACATCTTTATAATCTTTTCAAAAAGATAGCTGTCAAAAATCGCACCCAGGCAGTTTCATGGGCAAACGATAATCTCAGGCGGTAAGGCCATGAAACGCTATCTGACCTGGATTGTAGCAGCAGAGTTACTGTTCGCTACCGGAAACCTGCATGCCAATGAAGTTGAAGTCGAGGTTCCCGGATTGTTAACCGACCATACCGTCTCTTCGATAGGACATGAATTCTATCGTGCATTCAGCGACAAATGGGAAAGCGAATACACCGGCAATCTGACCATTAATGAAAGACCCAGTGCGCGTTGGGGAAGCTGGATCACCATAACGGTAAATCAGGACGTTATTTTCCAGACCTTTTTATTTCCAATGAAAAGAGACTTCGAGAAAACCGTCGTCTTCGCATTAGCGCAAACAGAAGAAGCATTAAATCGCCGACAAATAGATCAAACGCTATTAAGTACGAGTGATTTAGCGCGTGATGAATTTTAAAACATGATTTTTATCCGGAGGCTGTCATGCGTGTTAAACATGCAGTAGTGCTGCTCATGCTTTTTTCGCCATTAACCTGGGCTGGAAATATGACGTTCCAGTTCCGTAATCCTAACTTTGGCGGAAACCCCAATAACGGCTCCTTTTTATTGAATAGCGCCCAGGCGCAAAATTCATATAAAGACCCCGCTTATGATAATGATTTTGGCATCGAAACCCCCTCAGCGTTGGATAACTTTACGCAGGCTATTCAATCGCAAATTCTGGGCGGCTTGTTGACCAATATTAATACCGGGAAACCAGGACGTATGGTGACCAACGATTTTATTATCGATATCGCTAATCGCGACGGACAGCTCCAGCTCAACGTCACGGACAGAAAAACGGGAAGAACCTCGACCATCGAAGTGTCAGGTTTACAAACTCAGTCAACCGATTTTTAAGCTACAGTAACTAAAGGATATAAATCATGCCGCGCTTACTTATTTTGGTTGCCGTTTTATTGTTGAGCGGATGCTTAACTGCCCCGCCGAAACAAGCTGCGAAACCGACATTAATGCCCCGCGCACAAAGTTACAAAGATTTGACGCACTTACCTGCTCCCACCGGTAAGATCTTTGTTTCGGTATATAACATTCAGGATGAAACGGGCCAATTTAAACCTTACCCGGCAAGTAACTTTTCTACGGCTGTGCCACAGAGCGCCACCGCTATGTTGGTCACCGCGCTGAAAGATTCGCGCTGGTTTATCCCGCTGGAACGACAAGGCTTACAGAATCTTTTGAATGAACGGAAAATTATTCGCGCAGCCCAGGAAAACGGCACCGTGGCGATGAATAACCGTATCCCGCTTCAGTCGCTGACGGCGGCAAATATTATGGTGGAAGGTTCTATTATTGGTTATGAAAGTAACGTCAAATCCGGCGGGGTCGGCGCAAGATATTTCGGTATTGGCGCCGATACGCAGTATCAGCTGGATCAGATTGCTGTCAACCTGCGCGTGGTTAACGTCAGTACAGGCGAGATCCTTTCTTCGGTGAACACCAGTAAAACGATCCTTTCCTATGAAGTACAGGCAGGCGTGTTCCGTTTTATTGATTACCAGCGCTTGCTGGAAGGCGAAATCGGCTATACCTCGAACGAACCGGTGATGCTGTGTCTGATGTCAGCCATTGAAACCGGCGTTATCTTCCTCATTAATGATGGTATCGATCGCGGACTGTGGGATTTGCAGAATAAAGCGGACAGGCAAAATGATATTCTGGTGAAATACCGTGAGCTGTCAGTACCGCCAGAATCCTGATGAATACGACAAAGCGTGGGGAAGAACCCCACGCTTTTTTATTTTGTGACCGCCGTATTCGCTGAATGTTGCTCGCGGCGTGATGCCAGCCATAGCCCACTATTTTTCATGGCATAGCCAAAGATTAGCCCCAGCGCCAGCGACGGTAATACCAACCGCCAGTCACCCTGCCCTGCAAATGTCGCGCAGGCGCCGATAAATGTTCCCGGAACAAAAGAAAGCAATAGCTGCTTTGCCTGGATACACATCAGGAATGCCACGATCCCCGTCAACACGTAACTGACAATTTCCAGATGCGGCGCCAACGCGCTACCGTGAATAATGACCAGCGCCCACACCATACCGCTTAACAGCGTACAGGCGGAAATCAACAATCCCTTAAAGCCGCCCTGCGGACAGGCGAAATAAGCCGTACAGCCTAAAAAACCGGCCCAGCTTAGTAACCCCAGGGAGACGGCCACCCATCCCCATATTCCAGAAAGGATGCCCGTCGTGATAGCAATAGAAAGAAGTATGTTCATGGCGCGCATCATAACAGAAAAGCGGCACATTAATGAGATCGCGCACACATTTTATGCAATGATGTAAAACTCGTTGCAGTTAATGGTGATTTACATCACATTATTCTTCATCTTCTTCCTGAAGTTCATCCCACATGGCCCCTATCGCATCACGCGTTAGCGGCGCCAGAGTGCGCCAGAATGGCGTAACGGCATGGGCTTCAACTTTACCGAGGAAAGTATTGCACCAGGGAAGAAGATAATCGGCAAATAAGATTTCCAGCGCTTCACTTTCATCTTCGGCAGACTGATCTTCCAGCCAGGAGGCCGCGAGCAATAAAGTGCCAATGTGATCGGCAGGCGTATCGGCCAGCGGCATCCCTCGCGACGTTAAAAAAGCGCGCACCTCAGACTCTTCCGCGCCTTCGACCCACGCACTGCGGTATGGCGCTACCGCGCACTCTTCCCCAACAAATAACGCATTGTAATCAGTGGAAATCTGCGTGATATCGCAGCTTTTCTGTAAACGCGCCAGCATGTCATCCTGCTCCAGCGGCCAGTTTGCCGCCAGTTTACCTTCACGGATTAACGTAAACAGCGGAACCAGTAAAGGATCTTGCGGTTGGCGGTAATACAACGATCCCAGCACACGGCACAGGATTGAAAACTCATTCATTGATATCTTCCCGTAAATAACGATTAAAGTTCGGCAAATTCCGGTACAGGCGCCATACCGCGTGATTCGAGAAAGGCCAGTAAGCGCTGCGGAGAGACGTTCAGGATTCGATCTTCCGGAAAATTCACCGCATCCAGAATTTTCCGGCATTCGGTGAAATCGCCAAGCGTAAAGGCCGTATGGGAATCAGAGCCTAACGCTACCCAGCCTCCCGCATCGCGTACGGCGGCAGCGACCGCGCGGCAATTATCTTCGCTTCCTTTACGCGAATGCAGAAAAGAAGAGTTGTTGATTTCCAGCGCTACATGGTGTTTCGCCGCCGCCTGCGCGATGGCTTTAACCTCCACTGGATACTTTGGATTTCCGGGGTGACTAATTATATGCACCTTGCCGCTGGCGATGGTCGCGATCATCGCCTGAGTATTGGTTTCTTTATCATGCGGCGCAAAAACGGGCTCATGAAAGCCTGCGATAATCAGATCCAGCGAGTCGAACATCTTTCCGGAACAATCAATTTCACCGTTAATATTCTTGATATTCGCCTCAATGCCACGCAGTATCCCCACGCCGTCAACCAGACGCGGCCAGATGCGCATGTTAATAAAATGCCAGTGATGCGGCGCATCTTCCATGTCCGGACCATGATCGGTAATCGCAAAAAGTTTAATGCCTTTGCGTTTGGCTTCCGCGATATAATCGCTCAGAGTACTGTAGGCATGAGTGCTGGCGACGGTATGCATATGCAGGTCAACGGGATACATTGCTCTCTCCTGTAGTCATTTCCGACAAGGATAGCAGGTATCGCCAGCGTTTTTTAGCGAAACCCGGCCCGCGCCGGGTTGATATCAATATCCTCTCGCCCGATCCACCTGCCCCGTCACCGGCTCTCCCTTCTCCAGCTGGGTAATGGTGCGGCTAATATAATCGATGGCTTCCGCCGGACGGGTGACTGCCGCAATGTGCGGCGTCATGGCGACTCGCGGATGGCGCCATAATGGACTTTCCTGCGGTAACGGTTCCTGGCTAAAGACATCCAACATCGCGCCTTTTAGCTTACCGCTATCAAGTGCAGCCAGCAGATCCGCCTCCTGAACATGCACGCCGCGCGCGAGGTTCAGCACGTAAGCGCCATCCGGCAATTGATCCAACAATTCGCTATTAATAATTCCTACCGTTTGGGCCGTATTCGGCAGCAGATTAATCAGCACCCGCGTCTGGTTCAGGAAAGCGCGCAGCTCTTCACGCCCTACATAACTTTCCACGCCAGGCCAGGATTTGCGGCTACGACTCCAGCAACGTAACGGGAACCCCCACGCCTGTAGACTTTCTGCCACTTTTGCGCCCAGTACCCCTGCGCCCATGATACCGACGCTAAATTCTTCGCGGGTATATTCCGGCAACGGTTTCCATAGCGCCTGATTTTTCAGCGCCTGATAATCATCGAAACGACGGAACCAGTGTAATACCTGGCTGACGGCATACTCCTGCATTTGCAGGCCCATTCCGGTATCTTCCAGACGGAATAGAGGAATGGAGGCGTCCAGCATTTCCGGATGCGCATTTAATTTACTCAGAATTGCATCCACCCCCGCGCCCAGCGCAAAGACGGCTTTTAAGCGTCTTCCGGCCAGCATTTCAACCGGGGGCTGCCATACAAGCGCATAGTCTGCGGGGTTGTTATCACCGACCTTCCATTCACGAACGCGCGCATGTGGGAGAGCCTTCTCCAGCGCATTTACCCACCAGGCGGCGTTAAATGTCGGGTGATAAAAAATTATCTCCATGTTATCTCCTGAGCAGTATGGTGCGGAATGTGATTGCGCCTGTTATCAGCGTTTTCAACGGGATGTGCAGCATAGCAAATTTCCCGGCGCGGGCAAAAAAAGCAGTTTTCGCTTATTAAAACCACAGATTGGTGGAAGTTTGTATAAACGCGCTTTTTTTTAAAAAAGTTGATTGACGTAGAAAAGATATTTCCCTACATTAGCGCCCGTTCCAGTAATGCTGGAGCGACAATTTGGTGAGGTGTCCGAGTGGCTGAAGGAGCACGCCTGGAAAGTGTGTATACGGCAACGTATCGGGGGTTCGAATCCCCCCCTCACCGCCATATTTAAGTTGAGAGCCTGTACAGAAGTACGGGCTTTTTGCTTATATGTGACCCGTCCATTGCCGGATGGCGGCACAGTTCACGGGCGCCTTATCCGGTCTACATAAGCGCAGCGCCACCGGGTAATAACACCACCATCCGGCTTCCCATTTTAGCCAAGAATTTCAGTGAGTTTTACTTTGCGCCCCTCGTTTGAGGAAAGCGTCGCAGCATCAGCGGTAGCAATGGCATTTGTCGCCGCTTCTCCCGTTAGCAATTTAGCAAACTCCTCGCCTGGCTCCAGACCGTTTATCACATCATGCAAGTACTGCATCTCCAGTTTCATAATTGATGAGAGCCACATCGGCGTACGTTTACCGGGTTTACCATAAGCGATTGCGCCATCCATCTCGCTGGATATGTTACCGTTGCGACGATCATCATCCTCCGCCTGGCTTTCATGCACAAGAAAGTGTGTTTTTTTGCCCGCTTTTATTAGATAACCAGCCGTGTTTTGCATATCAATGAGAATTGCACCTGTCGTGCCCTCAATTAATACATAGTGCTCAGGGTAGTGGAACGATGATCCCCACTGAAGTGTCGCGAAACGACCGCTTTCAAACTCAAGGGTGATTAGGACAACATCATCTTCATCACCAAATTTTTCACCTTTGTGCGCAACATTCCCCGCCGCCATTGAAACCAGGGATGGGGTTTCATCCATGATGAACAGTGTACAATCTAGCTCGTGAATGTGATGGTACAGATGCCCACCTGACTTTGCGCGAATCTTCTTCCATGAGATCTCATCCTGCACGTCTTCAAAACCATTACGTTTAGTGTGAACTTGTGTAACTTCACCAATTTCACCAGCTTTGATGAGCGCTTTAGCGTGGCGAACCCCGTGAAAAAAGTTCATAACGTGACCCGCCATAAAGGTAACACCAGCTTCTTTGCAGGCATCAACCATATCCTTACAATCCTGGTAATTTAAGGCGATAGGTTTTTCACAAAACACGTGTTTACCCGCTTTAGCCGCCGCAATGACTGGCGCTTTATGTAAGTAATTTGGTGAAGCAATAATTACGCAATCCACATCAGGATGGGAACAAAGCGCCTCCATCGTTGCAGTGGCGACACAGTTCAACTCTTTCGCTATCGGAGCCGCATTTACCGGATCGTAAATCGCAGTGATTTTCGCCCCTTCAACCTTAGACATAAATCGCGCCAGTTCAGCGCCAAAATAACCTGTACCTACAACACCGTATTTCGTCATCATTTATCCTCTATTAAAATTCTTTTGTTGATTGAAAACTTTCACGACGTGCTTTTAGTCTATCCGGAATGGATAGGCCAATAATGAGTAGAATTGTTGCGGTCCAGAAAGCAACAATGAACGTTAGCGCAGCGCCTAGCCCCATTGTTATTCCAAGCCAGGTCGCCGCCATTGAATTGAATGTGCCTGATGTCGCAGCAAGATTATAAATAAGCCCGGTACCCAAACCACGAACCTCAAGAGGAAAGTAGTCGTAGAGAAATTTGGGAACCAACCCGCCAACACCTACGTTAGTCGCCATTAAACCGAATAAACATGCGCCCAGCAGTAAATAATTATCTTGCGGAATTCTGAATAACGGGAAAATGAATAAAAAGGACATGAGAAGACCAATGCTGAACGTTTTCTTCAAACCAATTCTATCTGCGCACAGACCCCAAACGATATTTCCCAATACAGTGCCGAATGCCGCCGCCGTCATTAAATTAGAGACCACGCCCGTATCAAAGCCCTCTCCCGCCAAATATGTAGGCAGTAGACCAAAGATCGGCCAGTTTGCGCCGAAAATAGAGAACAGAACAATAAATACACATAATGTCAGTGGAAATTGAGCTCGATTAAATAGCCCTTTCATTGACAAAGAGAAAACTGACCAGGCACTTTGTGAATGCTTTCCGGGACCACTGAGTTTAGCTTCTTCCCACTCTTTAGATTCAGGAGCCCTGGCCCGGATGTAGATTACTAAAAGAACGGGTAGCAAACCGACAAAAAAAGCAGCACGCCAACCATACGCTTCGGCAAATGACGGCATAAAATAGGCTGCTATGATGTTACCAATACCGAAACCTGAAACCAGAAATGCGCTCGCTTTAGATTTTAAATGCTTTGGCCAACTTTCCACGGCATAAGTAGAAGCGCAAGCATACTCCCCCGCCATCCCCATACCGACAATGAAGCGACTAAGCGTCAGCATAATTACACCGGAAGCCAGGCCACTTAACCCTGTACCTACAGAATAGGCAACTATCGACCACATCATTAACGGCTTACGGCCAAATTTGTCTGCCAGCAGACCAAATAGCGCCCCGCCAAATGGTCGCCCAATAAAGGCCGCTGTGGCAAGGAATGCGCCCTCCATATCTGTCAATCCTAAGTCAGCCTTGATCAGATACATAATGTAGAAAATCAGCATAAAGTCGAAGCCATCAAAAACGTAACCCAGCCATGCTGAAAATAAAGCATTTTTTTGTGGACGTGTTATCTCGCTATACCACGGGAAGAATTTTGCTATCACAATAAAACCCTTATTTGCTGTTACCGTCTGAAATGCTTACGGAATTAATTTTTAAGTCATATCAATTGCCGAATAAGACACTATCAATCGGCACTTTCCGACAACCGCCTGAGATCGTAGCTATGTAAGGCGTATATTCATTGTTTATCATCCTTGTTCGTAGCTACGTTAAGGACGTGAATACTCAAGACAAAGTCTAACGTTCTGTAACGTAGCTACGGGCTATAAGATTATCGATATGAATACTAAGCAAAGATTAGTACAGTAACTCTTTAACCTTTCTCAAAAGTGGTATTGTAATCCAACGCGATAACGGGTCTGTCTCTCATCGGTATTATTTCTCACCGCTACATTTCCGACCTCAACGTATGGTGTAAATGACTTATTCAGTTTCCAGGCTAAAGCCACATTATGTTCATAGTTTGTTTTTTTGTTATCAAATTTAATTTGATCGCTATCCATCCAGGTAAAGTTATATTCTAATTTCAACTCATCAAAAACATAACCTATATAAGTATCAAATCTATTCGTTTTCTCATCATCACTATAGTTAGCTGTCTTCCTTGCATAGTCATAACGGTAACGACCAGCCATATAAACACCAGAATCAAAATTATATTGCACCCTTAAATAAGGCTTATAAATTGAAGTATCTGGACCGCTTTCAAATATAAATCCAGGCTGCAAAACAAAATTGTCCGTAACTTTATAATTATAACTTACGCCCAGTTCTATAGCGTTTGCGACGAGATCGCTTAAATGCTTATCCTGCTCGCCATCTACTCCTCCCGATTTAACGCTGGCATCGACATAAAAACCAATGCCGTTAGGAAGCTTTTCAATTATAGCAATACGATCTTTATTAATTCTGGTTCTATCAGCATATTCATGCCGATAATCAAGGGTTGCCGCTTGTAGATATGATGAAAATGCTATAAACGAAACCATACCCAGAAGATATTTGTTGATTTTCATAAAATACTCCGCTCATCAATTAACTTTATTTTTGTATTTAAAAAATTATTTTATTAATAAATTACCATCACGCATGGTAAAGGAGGTTACAGACGAAACAGGTTTCCCTTTAGCATTTTCACCACCAATAAGGAAAACTTCATCACCATAACTTACTGATACACCATAGCCGAGAGGTTGTTTCATTTTACCCATATATTGCCAATGGCCATTAACCAAACCATAGACTTCATCTCGCCATTTTTTATTTATTCCTTCGTGGGAATAAAACTTTCCATTGGTATAATTTTGTTTTGCTCCCGGAAAATTCGCGCCACCACCGACAAGCAGGACACCGTGACTATAGCCCGAAAATGCTCCGGCCAACCCTTCTTGCTGTTGTTCTCCAGGCGATGGCGGTAACTGGCTGTTCTTCAACCATGTTAGCTTGTCGTTATCCCACATGGCGCGGTAAATCACATCGGTACGTAAACCCGGTTTGAGCTCACCATTAATCAGCATCAGGAAATTATTTTCCATTACCGATGACGATCCTGCCGTCCCCGCGTCTGGCAGCTCACCGGCATTCTTCCATGTGTTCTCTTTAGCATTGTAGATAAATACGATTTTATTAAAAAAATAATCTTTGGCAGGTTTATTAAAATAATTATAGATGACTTTATTTTTTTCACTTTCATCCGCAGCCGCAGCCGCAGCCGCAGCCGCAGCCGCTATATCAATAAAATACTTATCAAAGATATGCTCATTAACCCCTCCGGTAATAAGTACCATCGTTTCGTTTAATTTTACTCCCGTATGCCCTGTTAATCCAACTGGAGATATAGTGTCAACTTTTTGCCATGTATTTTTCACTGGTGAGTATTTGTACACATCGCTATAAACCTGCAACGGTGATTCACTGTTTTTTTTCCCTACGCCACCAAAAACATAAAGCTCATCATTTAAAAATACCGACACGGATTGCTCACGAGCTCCACCAGGAAACGACTTTATACGCTCCCAGTCTTTATGTTGCTTTTTAAGATCAATTTTATACCAGGATGTCCCTGCGGTACCTAAGCCGACATAAATCACGCCATTATTATCAATAGCGCCAGTACCATTTTTCAGTGGTTCTGGTATATCAGGAAGCGTCGTTGCATATCCTGATGTGGTGATAGCGACTGATAAACATAGCGCCATTAGCGTCATCATTTTCTTAAAATTTTTCATCTGCATCCCCATGCGAAGAAATACAATTGGAGTAAAGCTTCATCATTAGTGATCTTATGGTGCGTAATTTCAACAATGACAATGACAAAATGTGACCAAGCCCTAAAAATAATTACATGGGGTTACCATGTGCGAGGTAAAAGCACACCATGGTGATGTTAGAAGTGATTATGGGTGACCTGTTATGGTCAAACTCATTAGTGATAGCATTCTGAATAAATACAACAAGAATTATGTGATGCATTTCATACTGGCTATCCCGTGGCGTATAACCTCCTTCTGAGCATTTTATCTTTATGCCGGAAGCAGTTAATAAAATACAGCATGCTACCGTCAGAATGAATTGTATTTGTCTTGTAGCTTCAGGTTATAGCCTCAAATCCGCTGGCGCAGTAATTGAATGACAAACATACCTTATGACTGTGTTCACATTTTTCTATCTTTTTGCTTGATGCAGCAACGCTCCACAACATAATATAAAACGGAGTAAAACTTCAAAATATATAAGGCGGAACTGGATGTCACTATTAGCCAAGCTGGAACAAAGTGTACACGAAAACGGTGGGCTGATTGTCTCATGCCAACCGGTACCAGGCAGCCCTATGGATAAACCTGAAATTGTGGCTGCAATGGCACAGGCAGCGGCTTCGGCGGGTGCGGTCGCTGTGCGCATTGAAGGCATTGAGAATCTGCGGACTGTTCGTCCCCATCTTTCTGTTCCTATTATTGGGATAATTAAACGTGACCTTACAGGGTCGCCAGTCCGTATCACTCCCTATTTACAGGATGTTGACGCCCTGGCGCAGGCAGGTGCCGATATTATCGCTTTTGATGCCTCATTCCGCTCTCGCCCGGTTGATATTGATAGTTTACTGACACGTATTCGCCTGCATGGATTACTGGCGATGGCAGACTGTTCAACCGTGAATGAAGGCATAAGTTGCCATCAGAAAGGAATCGAATTCATTGGTACAACACTGTCTGGCTATACCGGCCCCATCACGCCGGTTGAGCCAGATTTGGCAATGGTGACACAACTGAGCCATGCAGGTTGTCGTGTGATTGCCGAGGGGCGCTATAACACGCCTGCACTGGCGGCCAATGCTATTGAGCATGGTGCCTGGGCAGTTACCGTTGGTTCCGCTATCACCCGTATCGAGCATATCTGTCAGTGGTTCAGTCACGCAGTAAAACGCTGAACAGGGAAAAAAATGAACACGCTTACTATTGATATGTATGTCTCAGAGAATAATCCGACGTTAATAATGCTATCGGCAAATACGATCCCCAGGCCTGAAGCCTGTTTGAACGCAATATCGGATATCTGCTATTTCAGGTATCCGGCAGGACATACGTCTGGGCATCACCATTGGTGGAGCATAAATGCTCTGCCTTTTACATCTCATGATTACCGTCATTGAGAGTAACAAAAACTATTACTTGATCTGAATATCGTATCGTCTGAATGATGGGAAGATAAAAATACACAGACGATGACCGCAACTCTACTCAAAACCATAAGCAGGAAAGAACTATGATTACACATTCTTTCGGCATCGTTAATTATCTTGTATTATTTGGCTACCTCCTGGCCATGATGTTAGTCGGTGTCTATTTTTCCAGACGGCAAAAAACAGCAGACGATTATTTTCGCGGTGGTGGCCGGGTTCCTGGTTGGGCGGCTGGGGTCAGTGTATTTGCTACTACGTTAAGCTCAATTACATTTATGTCAATTCCTGCCAAAGCGTTTACTTCCGACTGGACGTTTATCATTGGTCAGTATCTGGCTATCGCAATTTTACCGCTGGTTTTTTATTTCTATATTCCGTTTTTTCGGAAATTGAAAGTCACATCAGCCTATGAATATCTCGAAGCACGGTTCGATGTGCGCTGCCGTCTATTCGCCAGCATGTCATTTATGTTGTTTCATATCGGACGTATCGCCATTATCACTTTCCTCACCGTGCTGGCCTTGCGCCCCTTCATCGCTATAGACCCGGTGATTTTGGTACTGTTGATTAGCGTGATGTGTATCATTTATACCTGGATGGGTGGAATTGAAGGAGTAATATGGACTGATGTTATTCAAGGCCTCTTACTTTCTGGCAGCGCGATACTGATTTTTATAGTGATATGTCTCAAAGTCCAGGGCGGCATTGGTGAAATTTTTACGGTGACGCAGCAGGCGGATAAATTCTTTCCGGCTACGCAGTTCCACTGGAGCTGGACGGAAAGCACAGTACCTGTATTGATGATTGGTTTTCTGTTTGCCAATATTCAGCAATTTACTGCCAGTCAGGATGTGGTCCAACGCTATATCGTGACTGACTCCATAGAGGAAACGAAGAAAACATTACTTACAAATGCCAAACTGGTTGCTGTGATCCCTGTTTTCTTTTTTGCTATCGGCTCGGCATTGTTTGTCTACTATCAGCAACATCCACAATTATTACCGGCGGGATTCAACACTGGCGGCATTTTACCCTTATTCGTGGTCACCGAAATGCCAGTCGGCATTGCAGGGTTGATAATCGCCGCTATTTTCGCTGCCGCGCAGTCCAGCATCTCCAGCAGCTTAAACAGCATTTCCAGTTGTTTTAATTCCGATATCTATCAGCGTTTGAGTCATAAAAAAAGAACGCCAGAAAACCGTATGAAAATAGCTAAGTTAGTTATTCTGGTCGCGGGCCTGATAAGTAGCGCGGCCTCGGTATGGCTGGTCATGGCCGATGAATCAGAAATCTGGGATGCATTTAATAGTCTGATAGGTCTGATGGGAGGGCCAATGACCGGTCTGTTCATGCTGGGCATTTTCTTTAAACGAGCAAATGCCGGGAGTGCGGTTTTAGGAATTATTATCAGCGTCATTACCGTGCTGGGCGCACGCTATGCCACTGACCTTAACTTCTTCTTTTATGGGGTCATTGGCTCGCTAAGCGTGGTGATCAGCGGCGTTATTTTCGCCCCGTTATTTGCCCCGGCACCGCCATTGACGCTGGATGAAAAACCTGAACCAAAGGTGACATTATGATTTCATGATACCACGCTATACCGACACAGCACACGGTGACGCCAACGCCCGGGGCGACAATACCGGGCCAGATATAAACCATCCGACAGATGGCGCGCTATAAACACCGTAAGAGCAAACAGATTACTCTCCAGTGATGTTCTGTCATAAGTTGGCAACGCGATGTAAATATTCCCCCTCCTTTACTTACATCGCGCTTTTTTTCATGCCGCAGACTTGATAGGCTCTGCTCTGTTCGATATTGCAGGCTTTGTGCCGCAATCAGCCCTCAAGAGCAGGAACTATATGGAGCCTCAACCCCCACGTCTTAAACCCGGAAAAATCCTTGACACTCTGGGTGCTATGCAAAAAAGCCTGACACGTGCCTCCCAGCGTATTGCGCAATATATTTTAGCCTTCCCCAGACAGGTGACACAGTCATCTATTGCCGATTTGTCGCGCGAAACACAGGCCGGAGAAGCCACGGTTATTCGCTTTTGTCGCACCCTGGGCTATAAAGGTTTTCAGGATTTTAAAATGGACCTGGCCATTGAACTTGCCACTACTGAGTCTGATGACAGTAGTCCTCTACTGGATGCCGAAGTTAGCGAATCCGACGATGCCCACGCCATTGGTTTAAAATTGCAGAACACCATTAGTAATGTATTATCTGAAACGCTAAATCTGCTTGATATGCAACAGGTTCTCGGTGTCGTGGACGCCCTACGTCACTGTCACTCAGTTTATATCTTTGGTGTGGGCTCATCGGGGATCACGGCGCTGGATATGAAACACAAGCTAATGCGTATTGGTTTACGGGGCGATGCGGTAAGCAATAACCATTTTATGTACATGCAGGCTACGCTATTAAAAGCAGGCGATGTCGCGATGGGTGTCAGTCACTCGGGCACATCGCCAGAAACAGTGCATTCACTCCGATTGGCCCGACAGGCTGGCGCCACCACAGTCGCCATTACCCATAATCTGGGTTCTCCATTATGTGAAGAGGCCGATTTTTGCCTGATCAATGGTAATCGGCAAGGAATGTTGCAGGGTGACTCGATCGGTACGAAAGCCGCGCAGCTTTTCGTCTTTGACCTGCTCTATACCCTTCTTGTACAGTCCTCGCCGGAACAGGCCCGAGAAAGCAAATTACGGACAATGAATGCCCTGGACATGACAAAATAATTCCCTTCACGTACAGGCGTCATTTTCCTTTTTTGTCCATGAGTCTGCTGGACGCTTTATAGACAACAAAGCCCGGTCTCCCGGGCTCTGAAAGTCAATGCTATATTAGCTGTATGCGTGAAGCGTTCGCTGACAAAGCGCCGAGCGCACGCAGTCGTCTTTGTTGAAATGCACAATCCCTACCATTTCATCTTCTTCAAAGCGTTCCAACGCATCGCTCAACCCGGAACGCACGCCGCGCGGCAGGTCGCATTGCGTAATATCGCCATTGACAATGACCGTGACATTTTCGCCTAGTCGCGTCAAAAACATTTTCATTTGCGCCGCAGTCACATTTTGCGCCTCGTCGAGGATCACGACCGCATTTTCAAAAGTACGCCCACGCATATAGGCGAACGGGGCAATTTCTACCTTACCGATTTCCGGGCGCAAACAATATTGCATAAAGGACGCGCCCAACCGTTTAAGCAGGACATCGTAGACGGGCCGAAAATAAGGCGCGAATTTTTCAGCGATATCACCGGGCAAAAAACCAAGATCTTCATCAGCCTGCAATACCGGACGCGTCACAATGATCCTCTCAACGTCCTTATGAATCAATGCTTCTGCCGCCTTTGCCGCACTGATCCATGTTTTCCCGCAGCCGGCTTCGCCGGTCGCAAAAATAAGCTGTTTACTGTCAATAGCGTTCAGATAATGCGCCTGTGCTTCATTTCGCGCCTTAACAGGAGAGGTATCGCGACTATCGCGCGCCATGCCAATGGCTTCTACTCCGCCCATCTGTACCAGTGACGTGACCGATTCTTCTTCACGTTGCTTATGACTACGCGAATCTCGTCTCAACACACGCTTTGCTTCACGACGAGCTTTGATCACTGCTTTTTGTCTTCCCATGGATAGCACCTTGAGTTGTAGGTATACATCACCCGCGTTCTCTTGAACGCGATTATGCGCACACACATCTGAGGGTTGGCTTCCTTGTAAGCCTTAGCTTGCTTTTTGAAACGACGCCACACACGGCTACGCGCACCACATATGACGTCATGGGTATGGACAGTAAGAGAAATGATGAGAGCTTTTAAGGTGACAAGACCACCACCGGAGAGAGAATGTCCGTACAGGGTGTTGTAACTACTGTAAACAATGTGTCCTGGTGCGGACATTACCATTCGCGATCTCCATAGTGAGTGACCATCACTGCCGGGGAACTACCGCTATTACTACTAAGTACAACACAAAACATCAATAATGCAACAATATATTCACCAAACATTAACCAAACATTATTGCGTCATTGTCAGTCTCTTACAGAAAGATTACACAATTATTTCATTGGCAGGAGACTAAAAAAGATAATCATTAGCTACTATGGGTATTAATGGTGAAAACACCCATAACCCATTGAATATTCAACATATAAAAGATTAAAACGGAGTAATTAACGTGTCCTCTCTCCCATCGCTAAAACGGCATTATTTATGCAAAATTTTGTGCGGCATACTTACGCCAGTAACGCTGACTCGTTTTAATTTTTGTCATTACTCTATTGCGTCAAGGCTATTGGTACCATTAACAGGCGATTTCATATATGGTCAGTTAGTGATTACTCGAGACGTATTACGGCCGCGTTAACGGCGCTCAAGGGCTAAAAATAGTTTGAGAGAGCGTCCTCATTTACCTGAACACCTTCAGTCAATCGGTCCGGGACTTATCAGAGGACCAGGCAGGCGTATAACGCCGCCTGGTAAAATATATCCGATGGCAATAATGCTATCGGACATGTCGGTTATTCCGCCTGTAGCTTCGACGGCGGCGCGGAATGATAATGCGCGTCCGCTTTTGCAAAGCGTTCCTGCATCGTTGCTGTCGGCGCTTTGCCAAGCAGGCTAAAGATTACGATCCCCAGGCTGCCGAAAATGAAGCCAGGGATAATCTCATACAGATCCAGCCAGCCATATTGTTTCCAGACGATAACCGTCACCGCGCCAATAATCATTCCCGCCAGCGCGCCGTTACGTGTCATACGCGACCACATCACAGAAAACAGGACAACAGGTCCAAATGCCGCGCCGAATCCAGCCCAGGCGTAGCTCACCAGCCCCAGCACACGGTTATCAGGATTCGCCGCCAGCGCAATGGCGATCAGCGCTACCACCAGCACCATCACTCGCCCTACCCATACCAGCTCTTGCTGGCTGGCGCTTTTACGCAGAAAAGCCTTATATAAATCTTCCGTAATCGCGCTGGAGCATACCAGCAACTGACAGCTCAACGTCGACATCACCGCCGCCAGGATAGCAGACAGCAGAACACCGGCAATCCACGGGTTAAACAGGATCTGCGCCAGTTCAATAAATACGCGTTCTGAGTTTTGGTTCACCGCCCCGGCCAGCGCGGGGTTATTGTTAAAGTACGCAATGCCAAAGAAGCCCACCGCCACCGCGCCCGCCAGACACAGAATCATCCAGGTCATACTGATACGACGCGCATGAACAATGCTGTGATGGGAGTCCGCCGCCATAAAGCGCGCCAGGATATGCGGCTGACCGAAGTAACCCAGTCCCCAGCCCATCAGAGAAATAATAGCGACAAAATTCAGCCCCTTGAGCATGTCGACATTCTCGATGCTCTTTTGCTTGATCACCTCCAGCGACTCGCTAAAACCGCCTACGCCGACAATAACCATCACCGGCGTCAGGATTAACGCAAAAATCATCAGGCTGGCCTGAACGGTATCCGTCCAGCTAACGGCAAGAAACCCGCCGATAAAGGTATAAATAATGGTTGCCGCGGCCCCCGCCCACAGTGCGGTTTCATAGCTCATACCGAAGGTGCTTTCGAACAGTCGTGCCCCAGCGACAATACCTGATGCGCAATAGATAGTGAAAAACAGCAGAATGACCAGCGCGGAAATAATACGCAGGACTCGGCTCTTATCTTCAAACCGACCGGTAAAATAGTCCGGTAGCGTGAGCGCGTTATTGTTAAATTCGGTATGCACGCGCAGGCGCCCGGCCACCAGCTTCCAGTTAATCCATGCGCCTAACGTCAGGCCAATGGCGATCCAGCTTTCAGAGATCCCCGACAGAAAGATAGCGCCAGGCAGCCCCATTAACAGCCAGCCGCTCATATCCGACGCGCCGGCTGATAAAGCCGTAACAAACGGCCCCAGGCTGCGACCGCCAAGAATATAGTCATCAAAGTTTTTGGTTGAGCGCCAGGCGATAAACCCAATCAATATCATGCCAAAAATATAGACACAGAATGTCACCAACATCGGTGTGCTAATAGCCATCAAGGTTCTCCAAATTTATTTATTGGCACTACCGTAGCGTGCCGTTTTGTACCCTGCCGGAACGTGGCAAGGGTGTTATGTTTACCAAGGCGACCGTATCCTGCCGGAAGCGGTGGTTATTCACAATCGATTTAACACACCATTTACATCAAATTTGATTGCAGAGGGATACTATTTTTCTCCAGGTTGCACTCTCTCACATTTTTTGCGGTTGCACCTTTTAAAAGTGTTAACTACCGCAGAGAAAATAAATCCAGATGGTTTTCCCCGTCAGACTCCCCCTTTCTTTTTTTAACAATTTATTCATTTTTAAGCTTGCAACGCAGGTCACATTTAACGCGGTTGCACAAAGTTGCAACATGGTGGATATTTTCCGCTAACTATTGGTTAGCAGATAGAGCAAATAACAGGAGTAGAGGGTATGGGAACCACCACGATGGGGGTTAAGCTGGACGACGCCACGCGCGAACGGATCAAAATGGCCGCGTCGCGTATCGATCGCACGCCGCACTGGTTAATAAAACAGGCAATCTTTAGCTATCTGGACAAGCTGGAAAATAGCGATACGCTACCGGAGCTACCTGCGCTGTTTGCCGGCGCGGCAAATGAAAGCGAGGAGCCGGTCGCGCCGCAGGATGAGCCGCATCAGCCCTTTCTGGAGTTTGCCGAACAGATTCTTCCCCAATCCGTCTCTCGCGCCGCCATCACCGCCGCCTGGCGCCGCCCGGAAACCGATGCGGTGTCAATGCTAATGGAACAGGCGCGCCTGTCGCCGCCTGTCGCTGAGCAGGCGCATAAACTTGCGTATCAACTGGCGGAGAAATTGCGCAATCAAAAATCCGCCAGCGGTCGCGCGGGTATGGTGCAAGGCCTGTTGCAGGAGTTTTCCCTCTCTTCGCAAGAAGGCGTTGCGCTGATGTGTCTGGCGGAAGCGCTGCTGCGTATTCCCGACAAAGCTACGCGCGATGCGTTAATTCGCGACAAAATCAGTAATGGCAACTGGCAGTCGCATATTGGCCGTAGCCCGTCGCTGTTTGTAAACGCCGCCACCTGGGGGCTGCTCTTTACCGGCCGACTGGTCTCAACGCATAACGAAGCCAATCTATCGCGCTCGCTGAACCGCATTATCGGCAAGAGCGGCGAACCGTTAATCCGCAAAGGCGTCGACATGGCGATGCGTTTAATGGGCGAGCAGTTCGTGACTGGCGAAACCATTGCTCAGGCGCTGGCGAATGCCCGAAAACTGGAAGAGAAAGGGTTCCGCTATTCTTACGATATGCTGGGCGAAGCCGCGTTAACCGCCGCCGATGCGCAGGCCTATATGGTTTCTTACCAGCAAGCGATTCATGCCATCGGCAAAGCGTCTAACGGTCGCGGTATTTACGAAGGGCCAGGCATCTCGATTAAGCTGTCCGCCCTGCATCCACGCTATAGTCGCGCGCAATACGATCGGGTAATGGAGGAGCTTTATCCACGCCTGAAATCCCTGACGCTGCTGGCGCGCCAGTACGACATTGGTCTCAATATCGACGCCGAAGAGGCGGATCGTCTGGAGATCTCGCTCGATCTGCTGGAAAAACTCTGCTTCGAACCCGAACTGGCGGGCTGGAACGGCATTGGCTTTGTGATTCAGGCTTACCAGAAACGCTGCCCGCTGGTCATTGATTATTTAGTCGATCTGGCCTCCCGTAGCCGCCGTCGGCTGATGATTCGTCTGGTGAAAGGCGCCTACTGGGATAGCGAGATCAAACGCGCGCAAATGGAAGGGCTGGAGGGCTATCCGGTTTATACCCGCAAAGTGTATACCGATGTCTCTTATCTGGCCTGCGCGAAAAAACTGCTCGCCGTACCTAATCTGATCTACCCGCAGTTCGCGACCCATAACGCCCACACACTGGCGGCGATTTATCATCTGGCCGGGCAAAATTACTATCCGGGTCAGTACGAATTCCAGTGCCTGCACGGCATGGGAGAACCGCTGTATGAACAGGTCACCGGTAAAGTGGCGGACGGAAAACTTAACCGTCCCTGCCGTATTTACGCGCCGGTGGGAACACACGAAACCCTGCTGGCCTATCTGGTACGACGCCTGCTGGAAAACGGCGCCAACACCTCTTTTGTCAACCGTATCGCCGATGCCACCCTACCGCTCGATGAACTGGTGGCGGACCCGGTCGAGGCCGTGGAAAAACTGGCGCAGCAGGAAGGTCAGGCTGGCATACCGCATCCGAAAATTCCGCTGCCGCGCGATCTGTACGGCGAAGGTCGGATAAACTCCGCCGGACTTGATTTAGCGAATGAACATCGCCTCGCCTCGCTTTCTTCTGCCCTGTTAAGCAACGCCATGCAGAAATGGCAGGCAAAACCTGTGCTGGAACAACCGGTGGCCGACGGTGAGATGACGCCGGTTATCAACCCGGCGGAACCGAAAGATATTGTCGGCTGGGGACGCGAAGCGACAGAAAGCGAGGTTGAACAGGCATTGCAAAACGCGGTCAATCAGGCGCCGGTTTGGTTTGCGACGCCGCCGCAAGAACGCGCCGCCATTTTGCAGCGGGCGGCGGTATTGATGGAAGACCAAATGCAGCAGTTGATTGGCCTGTTGGTGCGCGAAGCGGGGAAAACGTTCAGCAACGCCATTGCCGAAGTGCGCGAAGCGGTAGACTTCCTCCATTATTATGCCGGCCAAGTGCGTGACGATTTCGATAACGAAACGCATCGCCCGTTAGGGCCGGTGGTCTGCATCAGTCCGTGGAACTTCCCGCTGGCCATTTTCACCGGCCAAATCGCCGCCGCGCTGGCGGCAGGTAACAGCGTTCTGGCGAAACCGGCAGAGCAGACATCGCTGATTGCCGCCCAGGGCATTGCCATTTTGCTGGAAGCGGGCGTACCGCCGGGCGTCGTGCAACTGTTGCCGGGACGGGGAGAAACCGTCGGCGCCCAGCTTACCGCCGATGCGCGTGTACGCGGCGTGATGTTTACCGGCTCCACGGAGGTCGCGACGTTGTTGCAGCGCAACATCGCCACGCGTCTTGACGCCCAGGGCCGCCCTATTCCGTTGATTGCGGAAACCGGCGGTATGAACGCTATGATTGTCGACTCTTCTGCGCTCACCGAGCAGGTGGTCGTGGATGTGCTGGCTTCCGCTTTCGACAGCGCCGGACAACGCTGTTCCGCGCTCCGCGTGCTGTGTTTGCAGGAGGATATCGCCGAACATACGCTGAAAATGTTACGCGGCGCGATGGCGGAGTGTCGGATGGGGAATCCAGGCCGTCTGACGACCGATATCGGGCCGGTGATCGATAGCGAGGCCAAAGCCAACATTGAACGTCATATCCAGACGATGCGCGCCAAAGGCCGCCCGGTTTTCCAGGCCGCGCGTGAAAACAGCGATGACGCGCAGGAATGGCAGACCGGTACGTTTGTTATGCCCACGCTTATTGAGCTGGAAAACTTCGCAGAACTGGAAAAAGAGGTCTTCGGGCCCGTGCTGCACGTCGTGCGTTATAACCGTAACCAACTGGCGGAGCTTATCGAACAGATTAACGCTTCCGGCTACGGGCTAACGCTGGGCGTACATACCCGTATTGATGAAACCATTGCGCAAGTCACCGGTTCCGCCCATGTCGGCAACCTGTACGTTAACCGTAATATGGTGGGCGCGGTCGTCGGCGTCCAGCCGTTTGGCGGTGAAGGACTGTCCGGTACCGGGCCAAAAGCGGGAGGGCCGCTCTATCTCTACCGCCTGCTGGCACACCGCCCGCCCAATGCGCTCAATACGACGCTGACTCGTCAGGATGCGCGTTACCCGGTGGATGCGCAGCTTAAAACCACGCTACTCGCGCCGTTGACCGCTCTGACGCAATGGGCGGCGGATCGCCCGGCGCTACAGACGCTCTGCCGACAATTCGCCGATCTGGCGCAGGCCGGCACGCAGCGCCTGCTACCGGGGCCGACCGGCGAGCGTAATACCTGGACGCTGTTGCCGCGTGAACGGGTATTATGCCTGGCTGATGACGAACAGGACGCGTTGACGCAGCTTGCCGCCGTTCTCGCCGTCGGCAGTCAGGCGCTATGGTCAGACGACGCCTTCCACCGCGATCTGGCGAAACGTCTCCCCGCCGCCGTCGCGGCGCGTGTCCAGTTTGCGAAAGCGGAAACGCTGATGGCGCAGCCGTTTGACGCGGTGATTTTCCACGGCGACTCCGACAAGCTGCGAACCGTGTGCGAAGCCGTCGCCGCCCGCGAAGGCGCGATAGTGTCGGTACAGGGGTTCGCCCGCGGCGAAAGCAATATACTGCTGGAACGGCTCTATATTGAACGTTCGCTGAGCGTAAACACTGCCGCCGCTGGCGGTAATGCCAGCCTGATGACAATTGGCTAATACTGTGGTTAATTAAGGCTCCGTCAATGGAGCCTTTTTACTCGCGTCAGAGGAGCGTATGAAACGAATTTTCCTTACCTGCGCGGCGTTGTTGTTCAGCAGTCAGGCGTTGGCCGATGAGTGTGCCAGCGCCAGTACGCAGCTGGAAATGAATCGCTGCGCCGCCGCGCAATACCAGGCGGCAGATAAAAAGCTGAACGAAACCTATCAAAGCGCGATTAAGCGTGCGCAACCGCCGCAGCGCGAGCTGTTGCAAAAAGCGCAGGTGGCATGGATTGCACTGCGGGACGCCGATTGCGCTCTGATTCGCTCAGGTACGGAGGGCGGCAGCGTGCAACCCATGATCGCCAGCCAGTGCCTGACCGATAAAACGAACGAACGCGAAGCGTTTTTAGCCTCGCTGCTGCAATGTGAAGAGGGTGATTTGAGCTGCCCACTGCCGCCAGCCGGTTAACGCACGCGAATCCCTTCAATAATAATGCGCTGAACGCTTTCGACCGTTTGGTTAAAAAAGGCTTCATCGCGAAGCGTCGCGCCGGTTACCGCCTCAACCTGAGGGGCAAAATCGGCGTAATGTTGCGTGGCGGCCCAAATCATGAAGATCAAATGGTGCGGGGAAATGGGCGCCAGTTTCCCGCTGTGCACCCATCCGGCAATCAGCGCGGATTTTTCATCTATCAACGCTTTTAGATCGCCGGTCAGTTCCTCCATTAAGAGCGGCGCGCCCGCCAGCATCTCCATGCAGAAGAGCCGCGACGCCTGCGGATAATCACGCGAAACCTCCAGCTTGAGACGGATATACTCTTTGATGGCCTCCAGAGGGGAAAATTCTGCGCGAAACGCCTTGAGCGGCGCCAACCAGACATCCAGAATCTGTCGCATTACCGCGACATACAGCGCCTCTTTCGAGGGATAATAATAAAGCAGATTGGTTTTGGAGACGCCTGCCCGCTCGGCGACCTGCTCAAGACGCGCGCCATGAATGCCATACTGGGAAAAAACAGCAAGCGCGGCAGTTAAGATAAGCTGCCGTTTTGCACCGGTGGCCTGCGAGCGTTTCCCGATTTTTTTCTCTGTGCGTTGCGACATGCGCCCTCTCCTTTTTGTCAGGACGCAAGCATACCAAATCCGGCTTATAAACAAAAAAACCGCCGGAAATCCGGCGGCGGTGGCGCATGACGCTTTTTAGCGCGAAACGCTCAGCGTCTTGCTGTTGTGACGCAGGCTAGCTATTACGGTTACTGCTTTTGCCCCCTTTTTTGCCTGCTTCGGATGCACGCTGCGGGTCATTCTTAAAATTGCCCCCGCTGTGCTGACCACCTTTACGACCTGCTTCTGATGCTCTTTCGCGGTCTTCCGCAAAATTACCGGAACCGCCACGATGGTTTGCCATTACTGACCTCCGTCATAGATTAGACATCATATTGCATAGGTAATGAGGAGTATCTCCTCGCGCCGCGTATGAACGATATCATCAGTAACGCCGCGTAAAATTAAGCATAGTGAAAAACGCCGTGGTAGGCCGCTTACCGAAATATTCTGCAACATCAGAAGCCGAATATGCAGAATAATAACCATGAGAAATAAATAAGTTATTCTTATACTTGGAAAAATCAAAGCGCTTAAAAATGTATCATTTTGCAACAAAGGTCGCCAAATTAATTATTGTTATAAATCAAAGAAATGGCGCTGAAATTTGCACTCTTCACAGGAGGGCATATCTTTAAATAGACGTAGCGAATCGCTACACACCTGATTAATCTGAGGAGTAGTACAAATGGCAAAGATTCTGGTGCTCTATTATTCCATGTACGGACACATTGAAACCATGGCGCACGCGGTGGCGGAAGGGGCAAAGAAAGTCGACGGCGCAGAGGTCATTATAAAGCGTGTGCCAGAAACAATGCCGCCTGAAATCTTCGCAAAAGCTGGCGGTAAAACGCAAAACGCACCGGTTGCCACCCCACAGGAGCTGGCGGATTACGATGCCATTATTTTTGGTACGCCAACCCGGTTTGGCAATATGTCAGGCCAGATGCGTACCTTCCTGGATCAAACCGGTGGACTGTGGGCATCCGGCGCGCTATACGGCAAGCTCGGCAGCGTGTTCAGTTCTACCGGAACGGGCGGCGGCCAGGAGCAGACCATCACCTCGACCTGGACTACGCTTGCCCATCATGGGATGGTGATTGTCCCGATAGGCTATGCCGCACAGGAACTGTTTGACGTCTCCCAGGTTCGCGGCGGCACGCCTTACGGCGCAACGACTATCGCCGGAGGCGACGGTTCACGTCAACCAAGCCAGGAGGAACTCTCTATCGCTCGCTATCAGGGGGAATACGTCGCCGGTCTGGCAGTCAAACTCAACGGCTAATCTTCAACAGGAGGATTCGAATGCCAACTCAAGAAGCAAAAGCGCACCGCGTCGGCGAATGGGCAAGCCTGCGTAATACGTCGCCGGAAATTGCCGAAGCCATTTTTGAAGTCGCTCACTATGACGAGAAACTGGCAGAAAAAATATGGGAAGAAGGTAGCGATGAGGTGCTGATCAAAGCCTTTGAGAAAACGGACAAAGACTCGCTCTTCTGGGGCGAACAAATCATCGAACGTAAAAACGTATAACACAAACGCCCCCGCCTGCGCGGGGGCATATGGCTATTTTGCAGCAGTGTTCATGACGTTATCGAACTTATCCAGCGGACAGAAGCCGTTCGCATCCACCGGACATCCTTTCAGTTCCAGGGTTACCCTTTGCGCGGGCGATTTGAGCGTTAACGCTTCCGCATTGCGTAACTGCCGGGCGCTCTGGTAGACATACTCGATTTTCATCAAATCCCGGTTAGCGTTGCCGTCATGCCAGCGTTGGAAGACAAGCTGACCGCCAATCGGCGTTCTCTCATACTGGTCATGGAGCTGATAGGGTTTAAAATCCAGCGCCGTCAGCAGCGACGCGATATTGGAATCATGCCCCACCAGCACGGTAACCTTCGGCGCGCTAACGCGATCGGCAACCAGCACCTTATCGATATATTTCACCAGCGGCGCAGCGACATTGCGCGCCACCGTAGGTGAGGTAAACAGGCTGTCCTGGTAGCCGTTTTTCAGTTTTGACAGCACCTTCCACTGCCGATCGGTGTTAATCTTGCCCCAGGCGACCTGATCCATCGGAAACCCTTCGTAATATTGCAGGGTAAACGCATCCACCAGCGAGTTCCCTACTTTAAGCGGCCCCTGCACGCCAGGCTCTTGCTGATAGTTCGCGCTGAAGGTATCTTTCGCATCGATTAGCGAACACTGATGCTTCTCTTTGCAGGACGGCGAGTCCTGATAATGCGTTATCTGCTCAAGCAGTTTATAACTCTCATCAAGATGTAGCTGACTACGCGCCTTTTCCATCGCCTGTACGGCTTGTTGCCGGAACGCGGCAGAATCATCGGTAATTACCGGATTGAAGGTAGGGTCCATAGTGCCCATTTTTTCCTGATGATGAACAGGAATATCACAGCCGGGGAAAGCGCCGGTAATGAAAAATTGCGCGGTGGCGACGGTGCGCTGCAAACTATTCGCATAGGCATATACCGTGTCGGGCGCCGGACATTCTCCCGACGGTATCAGCCCCTGCGCGACCAGCCATTCACGTGTGTAGTGTCCCATATAGACTTCCAGCACGCCGCCTTTCGTCGTCAGTTCCCCGCCGGGAACGTCCCACGCCGGCCAGGCGTTCGGCGTCGACTGCGCCAGTACGCTGCCATTATTCGCCAGCGGCGCCCGCAGATTATGGCGGCTCATCATCAGCACCTGTTGTAATTGATAACCCTCCGGCGTTGTCTGCGCCTGTACGGCGGATGACAACAAAACAGCCCCTGCCACAGCAACAGCGAGTAATGATTTTTTCATCCCTATGACCTCTTGTTGTTATCAAATCGTTCTGAGTGTGACAGAAATGGATCATTTTTCCGGGAACGATTTCGCAAAACGGGGGTTTTTCTTACAGTAAACGCGTTAGCGCCGGGAAACCCCGGCGCATATTCAGAACGTTTTTGCCCACCATAGCCGAAGCTTCATGCCCCAGTAGCTGGTCCAGCCGCTGGTGGTGAACACAACCCGACCTTGTGAAACCACCACCAGCGTTGGCGTCACGCTGATTTCCCAGCCAGCGGATAAGGCGCCGTTAGCATCATTGACGACCGGGAAGTCAACGCCCTTGCGCGCCAGCCAGCGGGCAGCCTCAGCGTCATCGCCGGAGCGGAGCGCAACGGTCATGACGTTTTCCCCTTCCGCCGCCAGGCGAGCGACCGCAGGCGTAGTAAAGCGGCATACCCCGCACCAGCTGGCCCAAAAATAGAGCAGTACGGGGCGTTCTTCGCTCAATGTCGCCAGAGTTGTCGACTCTCCCGTCAGCGTACGTAATGGTGTCGTGGCAAACGCCGGAGGCGCCTGCGGCGCGCGCCAGACGTCCATGACCACCATTATCGCGATGAGGAGCGCCAGAAAAACCGCGGCTTCACGCAGCCAACGCCGCAGTTTACCCGCCATTGGCAGCCGCCAGTTTTTCTTTCACCACCGCTTCCAGCGTATCCCAGGGCACTGCGCCCGGAATCAGCTCGTCGCCAATGATCGTCGCTGGCGTTCCTTGCACGCCGACCAGCCTTGCCAACTGCAAATTAGTGCGTATCGTTTCCATGCTTTTTTCATCCAGAGTCACTGGCGTAGCCCCTGCTTTCTGCTGGGCCTGTTTAATACTGTCATCCGTATGGTAACCGCGCTTTTGCATGAGTTTTTCATGTAGCGCGAGGAACTGTTGCGGATGATCGCGCCAGGTGGTCAGCGCAATACGCGCCGCCAGTACGGAGCTCTCTCCTTTGAATGGCAGCGGTTTAATAATGACCGCAACGTCAGGATATTTCTGCACAATCTTTTCCAGCATCGGATCGAGCTGTTTGCAGTACGGGCAGTTGTAATCCGTAAAGTTCACCAGCGTCAGCTTAGGGTGTTTAGCGCCTATCCGCGGGCTGGCAGGATCGTTAAACAACGCCGCATGGATCAGATTTTCAATCTGCTTTTCCTGATCCGGCGTAAAAGGAGCGGTTTCTTGCGCGATGCTCAGCGTCGAAAACAGCGCCAGCAGTAAAACAATCATGTATTTCATTGGGTTATTCCTTTCGCTTTTTTCAACGTTTGTAATACCGCATCGCGGGTCAGCAAAGTGGGCAGTGCCTCCCCTTCCGGCAAGCCGGGGCCATATACCTGATTAAACGGCACGGCGACCTGGCCGCGCGTTTTCAGAAAATCTGTAATGGCATCGGACGGCAGCGTCCAGTCTCCCCGCAGCGCCACAACATCCGGCTGTTGCAAGGCAGCCTGCACATCCTCTTTTTGCAGGACGTTGTATTTATTCACTTTACAGGTAATACACCAGTCCGCAGTGACATCGACAAATACCCGCTTATGCTGCGCCAGCGCCGACTGGATTGCCTGTTCACTCAACGGTTGCCACTGAACCGTGTCTTGCGCGCTCTTTGACGCAGTGAAGCCGAAATGCGGCAGGAGTAACGTCGCCAGCCAGATAGCCGACCCCAGCATCATCAGACCGAGGATCCTGCGCAGGACATTCATCCAACGCCCGGGGCGCGGTAAACGTAGCGCAAGCCCTGGTCGTATCGCGACCAGTAGCCACGGCGCGCTCATTCCCAGGCCAAGCGCAAGGAACAGCCCCCACAGCGTCGGCAGCGACGCCGTGAGCGCCACCGCGACCGCCGTGCCCAGAAACGGCGCGCTACAAGGCGTCGCCAGCAGCGTGGCGAATGCCCCCTGCCAGAAATGTCCCGACATACCGTTACCGCCGTAAGTGGCCAGTTTCGTGGTCATAGATGAGGGAAGCCTGAACTCAAAAAGCCCGAACAGGCTGGCGCTAAACAACAACATCACCAGCGCCATAAAACCAATAAACCATGCATTCTGGAACTGAACTCCCCAGGCCAGCGCATGGTTTGACAGGCGAAGGAGGGTCATAAACGCCGCCAGCGCCATAAATGACGCAATGATACCGGCGACCGAAGCCAAAAATTGTCGCCTGATGTGAGAGCGGCTTTTTTCCTCTACCAATAAAATAGAGCCAAGTTTCATGCCCAGAACCGGCAGTACGCAAGGCATTAAATTAAGAATCAGCCCGCCGATCAGCGCCATCATTACAACTTGCCAGAAAGGTAGCGCCGCATTGTCCGGCGTTTGCGCTGGCGCAGCGCCAATGGTTTGCGTGCTCTCCTGGGCGATAGCGCCATCGGCTAACACGAGGGTCAGCGATTTGTTGCGCAAATCGGGCGCCTTTTCGCCCCAACTGTCCGTCACCGGCACCGTCGCCTGTAACCTGTCGCCCTCTACGCGCAGGCGAGGCTTCGCAAAATCGACGTCATCTATGGTGTCAAGATAGAGCCCGGGCGATGACCAGCCCGCCGCTCGCGTAGCAGTGACCACCAGTTCTCCCGGGCGATAGCCGACGTCAAGCGAGTCCGTTAGTCCACTGCGGAGCGGAACTTTACCCATCGCCCGCGCATAGTCATGGGCAAAATCGGCATTCTGCACAGTGGGCGTCACGGAAAAGGGGTAATCGGTCAACAGACAAACATTGCTGCAGGTTGATAACGTCAACACACCGCGCAAGGTCGCCGGCGGCGTACCGCGCACGATCATCGGAAAGGTCACCTCGTCGTGATATCCCTGGGTGGTGATATTCGCCACATCAAAGCGCGAGGGGGTTGGCCAGAACCAGCTTACCTCAGGCATGTCGCCTTTCCAGGCGATAGAGGGCGCCACGCCCCCTTCCCCCGGCGCGCGCCAGTAGGTTTTCCAGCCGTTTTCCAGTTTGACATCCAGCAACAGCCGGGTCTCACCGTTAGCGGACGTATCGGCACGTAGCCGTATGCTGGCATGGTCGTTATCGGGCGAACGCAGCCAGCCGCTTTCCGCCGCCCAGGAGACGGGCAGCCAAAGCCATAACAGGCAGAACAGTATCTGCCTGAACAAAATCATCATATTTTTTCTCCGTGAATGAGTAATTAACCGTTAGCAATAACCGGTCTGTCATTCACGGAAGACACAAAATCGTAGATGTACCCGTAATGTGGGCGGCGAAATAGCCCGTGGAGGCGAAAACGGCAGGCGCATGATCCGGACAGGCGCCAGTAAGGAAAGCAGTAGACAAAGCGCAAGGATAGCGCCTTCAAAGAGTACCGGAGGCGCCGCCAGCAGCGACTTGGCGCTTAATTCGCAGGGAGTGACCGGCGAGCCGTCATCTGTCGAGGAGGGAGCGCTGACCACCGCAGCAGAGGCCGTCGACTGCATCTGCAAGGCGTGCAGGCCCGCCATGCGTTGCGCGGTACAAACCATTACCACGACACATGCAAGGCAAAGAAACCACCAGCCCATCCGTTGTTGTTTCGCCATTGCGCCCTCACTGTTTAACGCGAGTTATCTTAGCCACTGGCGCGGTTTTGGCAACCTTTCCCCTGTAAAGTTATGTCGGCGCGCTGCGCAACCTTCTGATAGTCGAACAACGTAATTTATTCTTACTAATGATATAACTGGTGTTTTCATACGCACTTTTCAGGTTTACCCTACACTTAGTGGAGAAACCTTTTTGGGGTCCCTTCTGTATGTATTGATTTAGCGAGATGATGCTATGGAACTTAAGGATTATTACGCCATTATGGGCGTGAAACCGACGGACGATCTCAAGACGATTAAGACCGCCTATCGCCGACTGGCCCGCAAGTACCATCCAGATGTCAGCAAAGAACCCGATGCCGAAGCCCGTTTCAAAGAGGTTGCTGAAGCATGGGAAGTGCTGAGTGATGAGCAACGGCGTGCCGAGTATGACCAGTTATGGCAACACCGTAACGATCCACAATTTAATCGCCAGTTCCAGCAACACGAAGGCCAGCCGTATAACGCCGAAGATTTTGATGATATTTTCTCGTCTATTTTTGGTCAGCACGGTCGCCATTCGCACCACCGCCACGCCGCACGCGGTCATGATATCGAAATTGAAGTGGCGGTATTCCTGGAAGAAACGCTGGAAGAGCACCAGCGTACGATTAGCTATTCCGTCCCCGTTTATAACGCGTTCGGCCTGGTGGAGCGGGAAATTCCCAAAACATTGAATGTGAAAATCCCGGCTGGCGTCAGCAACGGGCAACGAATCAGACTGAAAGGCCAGGGCACGCCGGGGGAAAACGGCGGACCTAATGGCGATTTATGGCTCGTTATCCATATTGCCCCGCATCCGCTCTTTGATATTGTCAATCAGGATCTGGAAGTCGTCCTTCCGCTTGCCCCATGGGAGGCGGCGCTCGGCGCTAAGGTGTCTGTGCCAACGCTTAAAGAGCGTATTTTGCTGACCATTCCCCCCGGTAGCCAGGCAGGTCAGCGGCTGCGTATCAAAGGAAAAGGATTAGCCAGTAAAAAGCACACTGGCGATCTCTATGCCATCATCAAAATCGTTATGCCGCCGAAACCTGACGAGAAAACAGCTGCCCTGTGGCAACAACTGGCGGACGCGCAGTCGTCCTTTGACCCACGCCAGCAATGGGGGAAAGCATAATGGCTAACATCACTGTCACCTTTACCATCACCGAATTTTGTTTGCACACCGGCGTGACGGAAGAGGAGCTAAACGAAATCGTCGGACTTGGCGTAATTGAGCCTTACGAAGACGATAACGCCGACTGGCAATTCGACGATCGCGCAGCGAGCGTGGTACAACGCGCGCTACGCTTACGCGAGGAGCTGGCGCTCGACTGGCCAGGGATCGCGGTCGCGTTAACGCTGCTGGAAGAGAATTCGCGGCTGCGCGAAGAAAACCGGTTACTGCTGCAACGCCTTTCTCGCTTTATCTCGCATCCCTAATCCACGATAAAGGCAATAAACTGAGGGTGGGCTTTCTGCCCACCCCGGATTTACATGCACCCGGTATAATACCAGAATGCCTCTGACATACTTCCCCCAACGGAAGAAATATAGCCTTTCACCGCGCACAACCCGATCAACGAACCGCCAATGTCAGCCATTAATGCGCCATTGCGAAGATCATCGTTTAAATAAAGACCAGCCACACGTTCACATTTTTTAGATACGTCGGTTATTTTTACACGTTAGCGATCATTTATTGCCTGAAGAATATATTCTTTCACTGTTTTGTACTCTCTGGTTGATACGTACCTTCTCCCTGTCAATGCCGGGTAAAATGTACCGCTGCGCTTACAGGTTGCGGTATTTATAAATAAGAAATACAACAGTCACTTACAGTTTAATAATTGAGCGTTATAACATCCACTACCGCCCAATATTTACACCACGCCTAAAATACAAAAATGTAATAGAATGTAAACAAAATAAGAGCATAAAATAAATAACTTATTAAAAAATCAATATAAATAGAGTGGTCAATAAAAAACGATCGTTTTCAACGAGTTATGTTTCTCAGATTTTCATCTATCCTGAATAGGCTTACGGAAAATGTAATTTACACCATTGACTATTTCACTTAAAAGGTTTCTGTAATGGAATGGAAGGTCGTTGATACAGTTATAAGTCCCTCTACCGGAGTGTCGTTCTCATGCATACATAGCCTAAAAAATCTTAGATTGACCTTATGGTATCAGGCAGATGTTTACATGCCTCCAGGTAGCATTATCATCCCCTTTAATAAGGGGGTCTTAATAAACGATAAACTTTATCCCGTTACTGTTTACAACGTTACCAGGTTTAATCCTGTTCTATGGAAATCGCTTAAAGAAAATAGCCACTGTCCTGGTAACTGCAATCCTAAACCAGAAGCCTGCAGTTATCCTTTCGAGTGTCTGGTATCCGTTTGTCCATTTGGTTTAACCAGAAATATTCAAATAGATAATAAGAAAGTTTAGGAAATAAAGTATGCATTAGCCATACTACTGATTAAGTGTATTCGCGCACGTTTGCAGTATTTTGCAGTTAAATATGTTTGATATAAAAATTGTACAGTTCGGATATTTTTTGATTCGTTTAATCTAACCTTCACTTTGGCAACGAGGAGCCGGTACAGAGGATATTACTGATGGCCGGCAGACAAAGAAACGCATTGCTTTTAACACTGTATAAATTCCATCCGTGACATTCTTATTTAGTAATATTTCACCAGAGCAATCATCTTACCTTTATTGTGCATAAAAATCAGCAAGTAGTGTTTAGAAAAAATAATGTTTTAGACAAAAGCTCTGCGCGTCATGCTGATCGCCAAAAGCATAACGGGCTGACATCATGTCAGCCCGTGGGTTTACCCCTGCCCTGATACTTACGGTACGCTTATCGTCATATTGTCATGACCGACAATGACAGGGCCCGGGTAATTTTTCATGGCTTCCTGTTGCCAGACGTCATCCGCAACCGTCGCAGGCACCAGATGACTTAACACCAGTTTTTTCACGTGGGCCTCGCGAGCAATCTTACCGACATCTTCAATCGTGGTGTGATGCGACGCAATCGCTTCAGCCAGCGTTTTTCCGTTGCCAATACTATTAGCCAGTTTTGCTACCGAAGGGACATGTACCGCCTCATGTACCAGGATATCCGCCCCTTGGGCAAACGTTGCAAGCGGCGGAAACCAGGACGTATCGCCAGAGAAGACGATTCGCTTACCCTGGGTATCAAAACGGTAAGCAAACGCTTCACCGTCCGGGAAAGGGGAATGAGGCACTTTTAGCGCGCTTATTGTGACCAGTTCATCTTTATAGATGACGCCCTGGCCAATATCGGTCGCCTTAACCAGGTTGCGCGGATCGGGTTTCCCCTCTTCCTCCATGCGTAGCGTGATATCCCTGTCAAAGACCTTCCAGCTAGCCTTCGTCATCGCCTGGGTTCCCGGCGGGCCATACACCTGTATGGTATGGTCTTTCAGACCACTTGCCCAGGCATTCATCAGCAAGGAAGGATAATCCAGTATGTGGTCGCTGTGCAGATGGGTGAGCAAAATAGTATTGATGTTGCGCAGTGGAATGCCGTTTTTCACCAGTTGCAGACTGGCGCCGTAGCCGGCATCTATCAGCCATATTTTATCGCCGATAGTGAGCGCCGTCGCTTGCGGTAGTCTGGCTGTATTGAGCAAAGAAGGCCCGCCTTTGGTGCCCAGTAAAACAATGTTGATCTCTTGAGGCGCAGGAGTACCGGCAGCAATGGCAAGTTGGCTTTGCGCCAGCATACAAACCGCCAGCATAGCGACGCTTTTTTTCATCATGTTTTTACTCTTCTTAGTTGAGAAAAGAGGGAACTTCACGTTGGCGAAACTGCGAAGGAGAACAGCCAGCAAGGCGATTAAAGAAACGGGCGAAATAAGCCGGATCTTTAAAACCTAATTGCCAGGCGATCTCGTTGACAGCATTGTCGGAAAAAAGCAGCAGTCGTTTCGCCTCGCGTAATTGCCGATCAAAAATCAGGCGTTTAGGCGGGCGATTAGCAAAACGTCGGCAAATATCGGTCAAACGAGATTCGGTAATATGCAGCTCGCAGGCATAATCGGGCACCGTCCAGTGCTGATGGAAGTGGTTGTCAATTAACAGGGTAAAGCGCTGAAAAAGTTTCAGTTCACCGCGCATCCCGGTTGCGGCGTGATCGTCCAGCTTCGCATTACGCAACAGCAAGGTAAATACCGCCTGCGCCAGTAGCACCAGGGTATGTTCGCAGCCAGCCAGTTGTTCCGTGGACTCCCGCTCAATTAGCTGCCAGTAATGTTTGAGCGCCGCCAGCTCGTTGGGTTTATCCGCCAGCGACAGACAGATTCCCGGCAGGCCGAAGGCCTCTCTGGTGCCGGGATAAAGCACTTCCAGCAGCGGCCAAACCAGCTCTTCGCGTACCGTCAGAACATGGCCATCGCTATCCGATTCGGTAATAAAAGCATGCGGCACCGAGGGCGGCGTAAGCACAAATAGCGGCGCCTGCACCGAATAGCGATGATCGTCGAGCTGTAGCTCAATCTGCCCGGTATCAAGAAAGTGCATTTGAAAAAACTGGTCGTGGCGATGCGCCTGCATATCACGACCAAAGAAATCCGCCATACGAGCAAACGACTGATAATGCACATCGTTACTGCCCATGCTTTCGTCATACTCTTTGCTGATATCAATATTGGCGATCGCACGTTGGCACATAGTTTCTCCTCAAGGGGTGGCGCGCGGACGCGATGCTTTCATGGGAATGAGCCAGATAATGGCGGCGCCGATGACTAACAGAGAAGCGACAAACCAGAGTCCGCTATTGAAGCTACCGGTGATATCTTTTAGCCAGCCAATCATAAACGGGCTAAGCGCGGAGCCAATATTGCCGGTGGCATTGATGACCGCAATGCCTATCGCCCTGGCGCGTAAACTGATCGACTGATCCGGCGTGGTCCAGAAGATCGCCATCGCGCTAAAGGAACCCGTGGATGCCATCACGATCCCCAGGAGCTGGATCAGGTTATGGTCGGTCGCCGACGCCAGCAGCCAGCCCGCGGCGGCAAACAGGAACGGCAACGCCGTGTGATGTTTACGCTCCTGATGTTTGTCCGAATGGCGGCTCCAGTAAATCATGCCCAGAATAGTACAAATCTGCGGGATCGCCGCCAGCAGGCCGATGGTGATATTGCTACTGCCTTCATTAAAACTTTTCAGGATTTGCGGCGTCCAGATACTAATGGCGCTAAGCGTATTGGTAAGGCAAAAATAGGCCAGCGTATACATCAGTACAATTGGCGTGAATACTTCGCGCCACAGACTACGCTGCTGCATGGCGTTATGGCTGATGGCCCCCTCCGGCTGAACCAGCGTCAGGCGGTCATTATCCATCATCTCCTGCAAACATTTTTTATCCTCTGCCGTCAGCCATTTGGCTTTTGCCGGGGTATCATCCAGGTAAAACCAGACCATAATGCCTAACAAAACTGACGGAAATCCTTCCAACAGGAATAACCACTGCCATCCATGCAGATTGAATATGCCGTCCAGCGATAAAATATAGCCGGAGACAATCGACCCCAACGCGGTAGTGGCCGGCATGGCAATCATAAATAATGCGTTGGCGCGGGCGCGGAAAAATGCCGGGAACCAGTAGGTTAAATAGAGCAATATTCCTGGCAAAAAGCCCGCTTCGGTAATGCCCACCAGCATTCGCAGCACATACAGGCTTTTCGGTCCCACCGCGAACATCGTGGCGGTAGATGCAATGCCCCATAGCACCATAATGGTCGCAATCCAGCGGCGGGCGCCGACGATGCTCAACATCACGTTGCTGGGAATGCCGAAAATGACGTAGGTGGCGTAAAACAGCGTCGTGGCAAGGCCAAACATGGTGGCGCTTAACCCCAGATCCTGCCCCATCGTCAACCCGGCAAAACCGATGTTGATACGGTCTAAAAACGAGAAGATAAACAACACGAATAAAAATACGATCAGTCGGCGGAACAGTTTATTTATGACGGTTTGTTGACCCGTGCTGAGCGCGTTGTGCGAACCGACAGACTCGGGGCTTTCCGGAAGTGCAGATGATGTGTCGCTCATTTTTTTTCCTCTGATGGGAATTTTGTAGGGTACTACGGTTGCCCGGTAGCGCTGCGCTTACCGGGCCAGGCTTAATAGACGCCGGACGCACCGGACAGCTTTTTTTCTGCGCCAAAGCGCGCCGCCAGCGCCTCCGCTCCGCGCGCCAGCAGCGTGGTGTCAACGCCGACGGCGACAAATAGCGCCCCCAGTTCCAGATAACGTTTCGCCAGTGCTTCATTGGCCATCAGAATCCCCGGCGCTTTCCCCGCCGCGCGTATCTGCACGATGGCGTTCTCAATCGCCGCCTGCACTTCCGGGTGCTGCGGATTGCCGGCAAAGCCCATATCGGCGCTGAGGTCCGCCGGGCCGATAAACACGCCGCCAATGCCATCCACGTCGAGAATTGACGCCAGATTGCTCATCGCCTCACGCGTTTCAATCTGCACCAGTACGCACATGGCGTCGTTGGCCTGGTGGAGATAGTCCGGAATGCGATTCCAGCGCGATGCCCGCGCCAGCGCGCTGCCCACGCCGCGAATACCAGCAGGCGGATAACGCGTAGCCGCCACGGCGTTTCGCGCTTCATCAGCATTCTGCACCATCGGTATCAGCAGCGTTTGCGCGCCGACGTCGAGCAGTTGCTTAATCTGTACCGGATCGTTCCATGACGGACGCACCACCGGCTGGCTGGGATAAGGCGCAATCGCCTGCAACTGGGTCAACACCGTCTGCACGTTGTTTGGCGCGTGTTCACCGTCAATCAGTAGCCAGTCGAAGCCGGCGCCCGCTAACAGTTCAGCGCTGTAACTGTTGGCAAGCCCCAGCCACAAACCGATTTGCGGGCGCCCCGCTTTTAACGCGTCTTTGAAAGCATTTTTCATCGTTTTTTCCTTACACAAACCGGCAACTGATCGCGCCCATGTTGCCGTAATCGACATGGAAGGTGTCGCCCTTGCGCGCCGGCACCGGGCGGGTGAACGAGCCGCCGAGGATGATCTGCCCGGCTTCAAGCTGGACATCGTAGGGGGCAAGCTTGTTCGCCAGCCACGCCACGCCGTTGGCCGGATGATTCAGCACGCCTGCGGCGACGCCGGTTTCTTCGATCACGCCGTTGCGATAGAGCAGCGCGGAGATCCAGCGCAGATCCAGCTCGTCTGGTTTGATGGGGCGACCACCGAGGATCACCCCGGCGTTGGCGGCGTTGTCGGAAATGGTGTCGAACACTTTGCGCGGACGCTGGGTTTCCGGGTCGATGTTGTGGCTGCGGGCGTCAATCAGTTCCAGCGCCGGAATCACATAATCCGTGGCGTTGTAGACGTCGAACAGCGTGCAGTGAGGGCCGCGCAGCGGTTTCGCCAGCACAAACGCCAGCTCCACTTCAATACGCGGGACGATAAAACGGTCGGTGGGGATATCGCCGCCGTCATGGAAGAACATATCGTCAAGCAGCGCGCCGTAATCCGGTTCGCTGATTTGCGAGCTGGCCTGCATCGCTTTTGAGGTCAGGCCGATTTTGTGGCCTTTGAGCGTGCGCCCTTCGGCGATCTTGATATTGACCCATTCACGCTGTACGGCATAGGCATCTTCAATAGTGATGTTGGGATAATCCAGCGACACTGCGCGAATCTGTTCACGCTGTTTTTCAGCCTGATTAAGTCGCTGGGCGATCAGGGTATGGGTCTGTTTATCGAGCATAGTTGCTTCCTGTTACGTCATTCGGTGCTGCTGCGCCGAGTGGCGACGCGGGTGCGTCTTACCCGGCCTACGGTTCGGTATTGCTTCGTGCATCGTTTTTTTTGTAGGCCCGGTAAGCGCAGCGCCACCGGGCGAAAGAGTGTGCTATTTAAATAACGCGTGTACGTTGTTTTGTTTGTAATTGAGCGTCGGATGTAACTCGGCAATCTCAAACGACAGCGCCAGATAGCGGTTCTCCATCAGGTCGGCGAAGTGGGCTTTAATCAGCCCAAACAGCATTTCGCCGACTTCCTGACGGCTCTCCAGGCTGCGCCCGGCGCCGATTTTCAGCGTCATATGCACAAACGCGTAATCATGCTTACCGTCAGCCATCTGCCAGGTACCCAGCCAGTGGGCGCGACTGCGGATACCACCGATGGGGAAAATCCCGCTGGCGGCCAGCGCCTCGTTTACTTTGCTGAACAGGCTTGGTAAATCAGCCTGCTCGCGAATATTTTCAGTACATTCAGCAATAAAGTGCGGCATAAACACCCCTTACGCAGGCAGCGGGAAAACAGCGTTTACCTGGCCGGTACCGGAGCTGGCGAACAGGTCGGTGATGAACTCCACCTTGCCGTCGTATTTGTCCCAACCCAGCATTCCCAGCAGCATGACCGTGTCGTGCATGTTGCCTTCGCCGTAGCAGTAGTCGGCGTACTCCGGCAACATGGTGCAAAACTCCTTGAATTTGCCTTCGCGCCACAGCTTGACCACGCGCTCGTCCATTTGATGATCGAACTCGCGGGTGTAGCTGTTCATCCCCTCTTCCGCCCGTTGGTCGTCAATAAAACGGTGCGACAGAGAACCACTGGCGAATACCGCTACGGTACCGTCATATTTCTCAATCGCCTTGAGAATGGCTTCGCCCAGTCTGCGACTGTCGGCAAAGTCATGAACAGTACAGAACGCCGAGATGGAGACCACTTTGAAGTGCTTGTCGCTGTTCATGTAGCGCATCGGCACCAGCGTGCCATACTCCAGCTTCAGGCTCGGGATGTTGTGCGCTTTAGCGCGCACGCCCAGTTTGACCGCCTCGTCGGCGATCAGATGGCCGAGCTCCGGATTACCGTCATAGTCATAGGTCATGTCGCGAATAAAGTGCGGCAATTCGTTGCTGGTATAGACGCCCTGGAAATGGTCGGCACAATTAATGTGGTAAGCGCTATTCACCAGCCAGTGGGTGTCGAATACGATAATGGTGTCAACGCCCATTTCGCGGCAACGCTTGCCAATTTCAATATGCCCATCAATGGCTGCCTGACGACAACCGTGATTTTTTCCTGGCAGTTCAGAAAGATACATCGACGGCACGTGGGTAATTTTTGCTGCTAACGCTAACTTGCCCATATCAAACTCCCCATTTTGGGATAGGATGGTCGCCCATTGAGATGCAGACGTTTTTCATTTCCGCAAACACTTCGAAGCTATATTCGCCGCCTTCGCGCCCGGTACCGGAGGCTTTCACGCCGCCGAACGGCTGGCGCAGGTCGCGGACGTTCTGGGTGTTGACGAAGACCATGCCGGCTTCAATCCCACGCGCCAGGCGCAACACTTTGCTCACGTCCTGGGTCCAGATATAAGAGGCCAAACCGTATTCCACGTCGTTCGCCAGGCGTAACCCTTCCGCTTCGTCTTTGAATGGCAGCAGGCAGGCGACCGGCCCAAAGATCTCTTCCTGCGCGACGCGCATACGGTTATCGACATCGGCCAGCACGGTTGGGCGCAGGAAGTTACCGCCTTTCAGATGCGCAGGCAGGTCAGTGGGTTTTTCCGCACCGCCCGCCAGCAGCGTTGCGCCCTCTTCAATGCCGAGGCGGATATAACCGGAGACTTTTTCCCAGTGCTGTTGGCTAATCAGCGCGCCGACCTGAGTGTTCGGGTCGGTCGGATCGCCGACACGCAGGCGATTCGCGCGTTCGGCAAAGCGCTTCACGAACTCAGGGTAAATGCTCTGCTGGATAAAGATGCGCGACCCGGCGGTGCAGCGTTCGCCGTTGATTGAGAAGATGGTGAACAGCGCGGCGTCCAGCGCGCGCTCAATGTCGGCATCTTCAAAAATCAGCACCGGCGATTTACCGCCCAGCTCCATCGAGTATTTTTTCAGGCCGGCATTTTTCATGATATTGCGACCGGTGGCAGTACCGCCGGTAAACGACACCGCACGCACGTCATGGTGGCGTACCAGCGCATCGCCCGCCGTCGCGCCATAGCCCTGCACCACGTTCAGCACCCCTGCCGGAATTCCTGCCTCCAGCGCCAGCTCGCCCAGCCTGTCAGCAGTCAGCGGCGACAGCTCGGACATTTTGAGCACCGCGGTGTTACCCAGCGCCAGGCACGGCGCGACTTTCCAGGTCGCGGTCATAAACGGCACGTTCCACGGCGACACCAGCGCGCAGACGCCGACGGGCTGCACCAGCGTATAATTGAGCATTTTATCGTCAACTGGGTAGGTCTTGCCGTTCATCTGCTGGCACACTTCGGCGAAGAATTCGAAGTTATGCGAGGCGCGCGGGATCAGCACGTTTTTAGTCTGGTGAATAGGCAGACCGGTGTCGGCGGTTTCCATCGCCGCGATTTCCGGTACGTTCTGGTCAATCAGGTCACCCAGACGACGCATCAGGCGCGCGCGCTCTTTCATCGGCAGGTTGGCCCATTTCGGGAACGCCTCTTTTGCCGCCGCGACAGCCTGGTTCACCTCTGCTTCACCGCCGGAGGCCACTTCCGCCAGCACGTCACCGGTCGCCGGGTTAGTGGTCTGGAAGTAGTCGTTACCTGCAACATTTTTGCCGTTAATCCAATGATTTATTTTCTTCATTTTGCGCTCTCCTCACTGACGATTCGGTTAACCAGGCGGCCCACGCCTTCTACTTCCACGACAACTTCATCCCCCGGCACCACATCGGAAAGCCCTTTCGGCGTACCGGTGGCAATCATGTCGCCCGGTTGCAACGTCATAAATTCGCTCAGATAAGAAATCAGGAACGGGATGCTGAAGATCAGATCGGCGGTCGTCCCTTCCTGGCGCAGCTCACCGTTAACAAAGGTGCGTAACGTCAAGTTGTGCGGATCAGAAACCGCCTCTTTATCCACAATCCACGGGCCTATCGGCGTCAGGCCGTCGCGGCTTTTTACCCGCAGATTCGGACGGTAGTAGTTTTCCAGATAGTCGCGGATCGCGTAGTCGTTACAGACGGTGTAACCGGCCACATACTCCATGGCTTCGGCTTCGCTCACCTTACGCGCCGTTTTGCCAATCACCACGACCAGCTCGGCTTCGTAGTGCATATATTCGACGTTGTTCGGGCGCACCGACGTTTGGTGATGTTCGGTAAAGGTGTTTGGCGCTTTGATAAATACCAGCGGCTCTTTCGGCGGCGTAAATGCCAGCTCGCTGGCGTGATCGGCGTAGTTCAACCCCAGCGCAAATAACGTACCCGTCGCTGACAGCGGCCACGTAAACGTCTGGTGGCGGGCGAATTCATCTTCTGCGACAACCGGATTTTCCAGCGCGGGTAAACCTTTCGCCAGAATACGCACCCGATCGCCGGGACGCAGCGCAACGCGATTCTGCGGCGTACCGAGTAAGATCGCATCGCCAGGGTTAAGCGTAGCGAACTCACTTAACGCGCTAAGTAGTTGTGCGGCGCTACGCTGTAAATCGGCAGTATTCCAGTGGTCCGCTTCTCGTCCGTTGATTTCCGTGATAATGGTGAGGTTATCCACATCACTCAGCGGTGCCATTTCACCCAGCGGGCAAAAGCCATCGCGACATTTCGCTTTAATCGCCGGGCGATAAAAGCTCTCTTCCGGCAGGCTGACCTCGTTAGCCAGCGCATACCCGGCGATATAGTCCGCCGCCGCTTCAGGGCGTATCCGGCTGGCGGTTTTCCCCACAATGAGCGCCACTGTCGCGCCGCTCAGTACCTTTTCTCCCTGCGGATAAGGAATGGGTTCGCCGTGACGAATCACCGTATTACGCGGTTTGATGAACCACACTGCGGTTTTAGGCGGCGCATTATAGGGAGGCTGAGAGAAAGCCTCTTGCCAGGCATCAAGCTGACTGCGATGGTTTAACGCAACGGCGAAAACAGTACCCTTCATACATAAACTCCTCAGGCCGATTCAACGGGCTGTGATTTCATTAATATATTAATGATTAGATTTATGCTTTCGCTGTACATTTAGCAAGCTGAAGTAAAGTATTTGTGATGTGATTAACAATATTTTCACAAATTTATTATTAAATGCATACATATCAAAGAGTTAAATAAAACCCCTTGTTTCTGTTAAACTTTGGACATAAAACAGATGTCATAGCTCACATCGGTAAACACGATTATTCAGGTATTAATAATTCTGCAAAAGAGAAACGCTTATGCATGATTCATTAACCATCGCCTTGCTTCAGGCGCGCGAAGCGGCAATGACCTATTTCCGCCCCATCGTTAAAAGCCACAATCTGACCGACCAGCAATGGCGCATTGTGCGAATCCTGGCCGATAGCCCCTCTATGGATTTTCACGAGCTGGCCTTTCGTACCTGCATTTTGCGTCCAAGTCTGACCGGAATATTGACGCGCATGGAGCGAGACGGACTGGTGTTGCGACTCAAGCCGGTTAACGATCAGCGTAAGTTATATGTCATGTTGACGGAGCAGGGACAAACGTTGTACGCCCGTGCCCGAAGCCAGGTAGAAGAGGCTTATCGAAAAATTGAGGCCGATTTCACGCCCGAAAAAACACAGCAATTGATGCTGCTGCTGGACGATCTTATTGCCCTTGGACGCCAGCATCCTGATAGCGAAGCGGAAGCATAGTATTCTTACCTTCCCACGCCGCCGACACGGGAATCCCCTCCCGCTTACAACGTTGACGGCGATCGCATTTTACTCTTCTTCTTCGACGTTCATCTGAAAAGTACCCGCCGTTGTCCTGAAAGTCTCTTCACAGTTTACGCTTCTGCCTATTCAATTAAACAACAAATAAGAAACATATTATTAACAAAACATTCCGATTAATGAGGAAGAGGCCGCAATGAAACCTGAAGATTTTCGTACTGATAACAAGCGTCCGTTAACGGGCGAAGAGTATTTAAAAAGCCTGCAGGACGGGCGGGAAATTTATATTTACGGCGAACGCGTTAAAGATGTTACGACACATCCGGCATTCCGCAATGCCGCAGCCTCTGTCGCACAACTGTATGACGCATTACATAAACCGTCGATGCAAGATACCCTATGCTGGAATACCGATACCGGCAGCGGCGGTTATACGCATAAATTTTTCCGCGTTGCGAAAAGCGCAGACGATCTGCGCCAACAGCGTGATGCTATCGCCGAGTGGTCACGCCTGAGTTACGGCTGGATGGGACGCACACCGGATTACAAAGCCGCCTTTGGTTGCGCCCTGGGCGCTAACCCAGCCTTCTACGGCCAGTTTGAGCAGAACGCCCGCAACTGGTACACCCGTATTCAGGAGACCGGCCTGTACTTTAACCATGCAATCGTCAACCCGCCCATTGACCGCCACAAACCTGCCGACGAAGTGAAAGACGTCTATATCAAGCTGGAGAAAGAGACGGACGCCGGGATTATTGTCAGCGGGGCGAAAGTCGTCGCCACTAACTCCGCCCTGACTCACTACAACATGATTGGTTTCGGCTCAGCCCAGGTGATGGGCGAAAACCCGGATTTTGCTCTGATGTTTGTCGCGCCAATGGATGCCGAAGGCGTAAAACTTATTTCGCGCGCCTCGTATGAAATGGTCGCGGGCGCGACGGGCTCGCCGTTTGATTATCCACTCTCCAGCCGCTTTGATGAAAACGATGCCATTCTGGTGATGGACAAGGTGCTGATCCCGTGGGAAAACGTATTAATTTACCGTGATTTCGATCGTTGCCGTCGCTGGACGATGGAAGGCGGCTTTGCCCGTATGTATCCACTGCAAGCCTGTGTTCGTCTGGCGGTTAAACTTGATTTCATTACCGCGCTGCTGAAAAAATCGCTCGAATGTACGGGTACCGTAGAGTTCCGGGGCGTGCAGGCCGATCTCGGCGAAGTCGTGGCCTGGCGCAATATGTTCTGGGCATTGAGCGATTCTATGTGTTCCGAAGCAACCCCGTGGGTAAACGGCGCCTGGCTACCGGACCACGCCGCGCTGCAAACCTATCGTGTGATGGCCCCAATGGCCTACGCGAAAATTAAAAATATTATTGAACGTAACGTTACCAGCGGCCTGATTTACCTGCCTTCCAGCGCCCGCGATCTGAATAATCCGCAAATCGACCAGTACCTGGCGAAATACGTACGCGGCTCTAACGGAATGGACCATGTTGAACGTATCAAAATTCTTAAATTGATGTGGGATGCCATCGGCAGCGAGTTTGGCGGTCGCCATGAGCTGTACGAGATTAACTACTCGGGCAGCCAGGATGAAATTCGTCTGCAGTGCCTGCGTCAGGCCCAGAGCTCCGGCAATATGGATAAGATGATGGCAATGGTCGATCGCTGCCTCTCCGAATACGATCAGAATGGCTGGACGGTTTCGCATTTGCACAATAACGACGACATCAATCAACTGGATAAGCTGCTGAAATAACGCGGCAGGAGGTTCTCATGCAAGTAGATGAACAACGTCTGCGTTTTCGCGATGCGATGGCAAGTCTGGCGGCAGCGGTCAACATCGTAACCACGGCGGGTCACGCCGGACGCTGCGGTATCACCGCAACAGCGGTCTGTTCCGTCACCGATACGCCGCCCTCCGTGATGGTATGTATTAATGCCAATAGCGCCATGAACCCCGTCTTTCAGGGCAACGGCAGGCTGTGCATTAATGTACTTAACCATGAGCAGGAGCTGATGGCGCGCCACTTTGCCGGTATGACGGGGATGGCGATGGAAGAGCGTTTTCACCAGCCATGTTGGCAAAACGGGCCGCTGGGCCAGCCGGTACTTAACGGCGCGCTGGCCGGTCTTGAAGGCGAGATCAGCGAGGTACAAACCATTGGCACGCATCTGGTGTATCTGGTGGCGATCAAAAATATTATTCTTAGCCAGGATGGGCATGGCCTGATTTATTTCAAACGCCGTTTTCATCCGGTCAGACTTGAGATGGAAGCGCCTGTTTAACCGTCACTCATGCCCACAAGCGGGATAACCACCGCTTGTGGGAGAAGAGTCGATACGCTGAAGATTTTTATTCCCGCCGCGATGTTTGCTCGCCATAAATCGCGGCGATTAATAAAATCTGAGAGCCTATCCCACCAGGCGTTATTGGCGCAGCCAGTTTGGACACGGACAGCGCGCAAAAACCGGAGCGTACACGTAGTACGTGAGGTTTGACTCGCTACGCTCGCCCTTCGGGCCGCCGCTAGCGGCGTTCAAAACGCTAACGCGTTTTGGCGAGCACTGCCCAGGTCCAAAATGGCAAGTAAAATAGCCCTAATGGGATAGGCTCTAAATTAGCTCCCGCGATAGGTTGAATAACCATACTGACTTAATAACAGCGGCACATGATAGTGCTCATTCGTTTTGCTGATATGAAACTCGACGGGAATCTCCGGGAAAAACGTATCTAGTTTTTTACTTTCAAAATACTGGCCGGTTTTAAAAATAACGCGATAATCCCCCGGCGCGGCAGCTTTTTCGGGCCACAGTGCTTTAATACGTCCATCCTGGTCGGTATGCCCGGTGTTTAATTGCGTCCATCCGTTATCCTTTTTCTGCTCCAGTACCACCTCCACGCCGGGCGCTGGTTTGCCTGTTTGCTGATCGAGAATATGTACGCTGAGAATATTGTTGCCAGCGGCCAGCGCCATTGCCGGGGCTGCAACAAGAGATGCTATCGCGGTAGCCAGTATATATCGTTTCATGCTTCACTCCTTTACGGTATTGATGCAGGAAAATATATCTGGCGCGTCCAGGATTAACCTTACACGGACATGACAATTATGTCATCTTGTTGGAGATTTACGGATTCACTACCAAGCCTATGGCATACTGCGTTGATGAAGATTTTATTGATTGAAGATAACCAGAAAACCATTGAGTGGGTACGTCAGGGACTCACGGAGGCAGGCTATGTGGTTGATTATGCCTGTGATGGACGAGACGGATTACACCTGGCCCTTCAGGAACATTATTCATTGATTATTCTTGATATTATGCTGCCGGGGCTTGATGGATGGCAGGTTTTACGCGCGTTGCGCACTGCATATCAGCCCCCTGTTATTTGCCTGACGGCGCGCGACTCGGTTGAGGATCGCGTCAAAGGTCTTGAGGCGGGCGCTAATGATTACCTTGTTAAGCCTTTTTCCTTCGCCGAACTGCTGGCCCGGGTGAGAGCTCAACTCAGACAGCATGTCCCGGTCTTTACCCGACTGACGATCAATGGTCTGGACATGGATGCCACAAAGCAATCGGTGTTACGAAATGGCAAACCGATTTCCCTGACCCGCAAAGAATTCCTGCTCCTCTGGTTACTGGCGTCCCGGGCAGGAGAAATCGTGCCCCGAACCGCGATCGCCAGCGAAGTTTGGGGAATTAACTTTGATAGTGAAACCAACACCGTTGATGTCGCGATTCGTCGGCTGCGCGCCAAAGTAGACGATCCATTTGAAAATAAGCTCATTATGACCGTCCGGGGGATGGGTTATCGATTACAGGCGGAAGCGTCGCAGAATGGTTAAGTTATCAATGACGCTGCGCCTGACAATTTCTTTTATCGCCATACTTATCCTCGCCTGTACCGGCATTAGCTGGACGCTCTATAACGCGCTGAGCAAAGAATTAACGTATCGGGATGATATGACGCTAATAAATCGGGCGGCGCAAATGCAGCAACTGTTACTGGATGGCGCCAGGCCGGAAAATCTGCCGCTCTATTTCAATCGGATGGTGGATACGAAGCAGGACATCTTATTGATCCATTCAGCAACAGGCCACAATGTTGCGATTAATCATAGCGGCATCCCCGACCAACGCTTTAACGAGATTCCGCTGACTAAAAACATCACCCGCGAAACCTTATTTCGCCAGGCGGTGCAAGGCACGGAGCTGACCGCGGTACGAGTAAACGCCAGAAGCGGCGATGACCCGCTGACCCTTACTATTGCCAGGCTGGCGACGGAAAGGCGGCAAATGCTGACGCAATATCGCCGCAACAGTTTGCTGATGAGCCTTATCGCGATCCTCGTCTGTTCGGCGCTCAGTCCATTAGTCATCAGAAACGGGCTGCGGGCCATTACGTCGCTCAGCCGACTTACCGCGGCGACAGACAGCGGCACACTTCGCCAGCCGTTGGCGGAACAGGCGTTACCCGTTGAGCTCAGGCCGCTTGGACAAGCGCTAAATACCATGCGCCAGAAGCTTTCCGACGATTTTGAACGCCTGAACCAATTTGCCGACGATCTGGCGCATGAGCTGCGCACGCCGGTTAATATTTTACTGGGGAAAAACCAGGTGATGCTGAGTCAGGAACGCAGCGCCGAAGAGTATCAACAAGCCCTTGTCGATAATATTGAAGAGCTGGAGGGACTGTCGCGACTGACAGAAAATATTCTCTTTCTGGCACGCGCGGAGCACCAGAATATAGCGGTAAAAAAACAGCCTGTTTCGCTCAATGCGCTAGTCGAAAATATGCTGGATTATCTTAGCCCCCTTGCCGAGGAGAAGCGCATCTGTTTTATAAATCAATGTCAGGGAACGGTATGGGCTGACGAAATATTATTACAAAGAGTGCTCTCAAACCTGCTGACGAATGCCATCCGTTATTCTGATGAAAACGCCGTGATACGTATTGAAAGCGCTTATGATGATAACGTTGCAGAAATTCGGGTCGCTAATCCGGGCAGCCACCCCGCCGATGCGGATAAGCTTTTCCGGCGTTTTTGGCGAGGAGATAATGCCCGCCACACTGCCGGTTTCGGCCTGGGGCTATCGTTGGTTAACGCGATTGCTCTATTACACGGTGGCTCGGCATCTTACCGCTATGCCGATGAACATAATATCTTTTCGGTTCGTCTGCCTGATAGCGGTGATAGCTAAGGTCAGGACAGGTTCTGTTTCCCTTCCCTGCCACAGGTCTGTGGTTATCAATACAACCTCAATAAAAAGAAAATAAAGGATGCCGGCAAAGAATATTGCTGGCTCGATCACTTTCTCGGTTTCCAATCCAGGGTCAATTCATCCCATAACGCGTTATTCAGTGGGAACCTTTATGAAAAAGTATCTTGCATTCGCCGTTACGCTGCTGGGTATGGGTAAAGTCATCGCCTGTACTACCCTTTTGGTAGGCAATCAGGCTTCGGCTGATGGCTCCTTCATTATCGCGCGCAACGAGGATGGCTCGGCAAATAACGCCAAGCATAAGGTTATTCATCCCGTCGCGTTTCATCAACAAGGCGAGTATAAAGCACATCGGAACAATTTTAGCTGGCCGCTTCCGGAGACAGCGATGCGCTATACGGCAATTCATGACTTTGATACTAACGATAACGCCATGGGTGAAGCCGGTTTCAATTCGGCGGGCGTCGGAATGAGCGCAACGGAAACCATTTACAACGGCAGAGCGGCGCTGGCTGCCGATCCTTACGTGACAAAAACGGGAATCACGGAAGACGCCATTGAGTCCGTGATCCTGCCAGTGGCGCAATCGGCGCGTCAGGGCGCCAAATTACTGGGCGACATTATTGAACAAAAAGGCGCGGGCGAAGGTTTCGGCGTCGCGTTTATTGATAGCAAAGAGATATGGTATCTGGAGACGGGAAGCGGTCATCAATGGCTGGCAGTACGACTTCCGGCAGATAGCTATTTCGTTTCCGCCAATCAGGGACGTTTACGCCATTACGATCCGAATGATAACGCGAATTATATGGCGTCACCAACGTTAGTAAGCTTTGCGAAAAAGCAGGGATTATATGATCCGGCCCGCGGCGAATTCGACTTTCATCAAGCCTATTCGCAGGATAACAAAAACGATACCACCTATAATTATCCGCGCGTCTGGACGCTACAACACCAGTTTAATCCGCATCTGGATACGGTCGTTAGCGAAGGGGAAACATTTCCTGTTTTTTTAACGCCAATAACGAAGATCAGCGTGGCGGCAGTAAAAAACGCGTTACGCAATCACTATCAGGGAACGTCGCACGACCCTTATGCCAGTCATAATCCACAAGAACCATGGCGACCTATATCCGTTTTTCGTACCCAGGAGTCACATATTTTACAGGTCAGACCGAAATTACCGCAGGCTATCGGCAACGTAGAATACATCGCCTATGGAATGCCATCTCTTAGCGTCTATCTCCCCTATTATCAGGGGATGCGTCATTATCAACCCGGAGATGATAAAGGAACCGATCGGGCGAGCAACGACTCTACCTACTGGACATTCCGCACGCTGCAAACGCTGGTTATGCAGGACTACAATGCGTTTGCGCCAGATGTGCAACACGCCTGGAAAACATTTGAACAGCAAACAGCTAAACAGCAGTATAAGATGGAGCAGAGCTATCTGAGATTATATGCGTCGCATCCGAAAGAAGCGCAACGCTTACTGCAAAATTTTGAAGATAAAACGATGCAAAATGCGCAGACGCTCGCCCGTCGCCTGACCAATAATATTATTACGACAATGACTTACCGTACAGATATGAAATATCACTTTTCAAGTACGCAACCATAAATTTAATGACAATCTATTAGCCACTCATACACAATAAGATAAAGCGGTACCAGAATTAGCCAGATATAAAAGACAATAATTATTATGGATTCATAGAGAGGATAGTTTATGACACTCCAGGCAAATATCAGCAGAGAGACAAAAGCGGCAAAAACCCAGGAGGTATATAAGCACGTTGTTCTTTTCAAAATGGCCGCCCCCTCTTACATAAGACGATAACTACAGCTTATGTCCCGTGTTACATAACTTTTCCCGACAGGCCTCTTTTACCCATGCTGAAAAATTCCGCGTCTTTTCAGATTTCAACGCGAATTCTATCTGTTCAAGCATGGAATAGGAAAAACGAATATTCTTCGTCACGGTCTTACTTGTCCGGGGCTTTGCTGGCATACACACACCTGTATAACATTTGATGTAACGCCGTTACTTTACGCAGGAGTAAATCGGTGAATTTGATCTGAGTCAAGAAGGTGGGTTTTCAATAAAAGTTGTGCCATAAATTGTGAAGTTTGTAGATTTTATGAACATTTGATGTACCGATCTCCCCCATGATCGCCACTACGTATGGACGTCAGGATACCTCCCCGCCTGATCAGAAGCGTTTCCTCATTAAAAAGGACATTTTTTTAAAGTTCCTAGTGCATAAAAGTCACATCCTTTTAAAGGGTTGTTAACCCTGTTGAATGTTCCCACTCCCCTATTCAGGAATATTAAAAACGCTATGCAAATACAGAGCTTCTATCACTCAGCTTCACTAAAAACCCAGGAGGCTTTTAAAAGCCTACAAAAAACCTTATACAACGGAATGCAGATTCTCTCAGGCCAGGGCAAAGCGCCGGCTAAAGCGCCCGACGCTCGCCCGGAAATTATTGTCCTGCGAGAACCCGGCGCGACATGGGGGAATTATCTACAGCATCAGAAGACGTCTAACCACTCGCTGCATAACCTCTATAACTTACAGCGCGATCTTCTTACCGTCGCGGCAACCGTTCTGGGTAAACAAGACCCGGTTCTAACGTCAATGGCAAACCAAATGGAGTTAGCCAAAGTTAAAGCGGACCGGCCAGCAACAAAACAAGAAGAAGCCGCGGCAAAAGCATTGAAGAAAAATCTTATCGAACTTATTGCAGCACGCACTCAGCAGCAGGATGGCTTACCTGCAAAAGAAGCTCATCGCTTTGCGGCAGTAGCGTTTAGAGATGCTCAGGTCAAGCAGCTTAATAACCAGCCCTGGCAAACCATAAAAAATACACTCACGCATAACGGGCATCACTATACCAACACGCAGCTCCCTGCAGCAGAGATGAAAATCGGCGCAAAAGATATCTTTCCCAGTGCTTATGAGGGAAAGGGCGTATGCAGTTGGGATACCAAGAATATTCATCACGCCAATAATTTGTGGATGTCCACGGTGAGTGTGCATGAGGACGGTAAAGATAAAACGCTTTTTTGCGGGATACGTCATGGCGTGCTTTCCCCCTATCATGAAAAAGATCCGCTTCTGCGTCACGTCGGCGCTGAAAACAAAGCCAAAGAAGTATTAACTGCGGCACTTTTTAGTAAACCTGAGTTGCTTAACAAAGCCTTAGCGGGCGAGGCGGTAAGCCTGAAACTGGTATCCGTCGGGTTACTCACCGCGTCGAATATTTTCGGCAAAGAGGGAACGATGGTCGAGGATCAAATGCGCGCATGGCAATCGTTGACCCAGCCGGGAAAAATGATTCATTTAAAAATCCGCAATAAAGATGGCGATCTACAGACGGTAAAAATAAAACCGGACGTCGCCGCATTTAATGTGGGTGTTAATGAGCTGGCGCTCAAGCTCGGCTTTGGCCTTAAGGCATCGGATAGCTATAATGCCGAGGCGCTACATCAGTTATTAGGCAATGATTTACGCCCTGAAGCCAGACCAGGTGGCTGGGTTGGCGAATGGCTGGCGCAATACCCGGATAATTATGAGGTCGTCAATACATTAGCGCGCCAGATTAAGGATATATGGAAAAATAACCAACATCATAAAGATGGCGGCGAACCCTATAAACTCGCACAACGCCTTGCCATGTTAGCCCATGAAATTGACGCGGTACCCGCCTGGAATTGTAAAAGCGGCAAAGATCGTACAGGGATGATGGATTCAGAAATCAAGCGAGAGATCATTTCCTTACATCAGACCCATATGTTAAGTGCGCCTGGTAGTCTTCCGGATAGCGGTGGACAGAAAATTTTCCAAAAAGTATTACTGAATAGCGGTAACCTGGAGATTCAGAAACAAAATACGGGCGGGGCGGGAAACAAAGTAATGAAAAATTTATCGCCAGAGGTGCTCAATCTTTCCTATCAAAAACGAGTTGGGGATGAAAATATTTGGCAGTCAGTAAAAGGCATTTCTTCATTAATCACATCTTGAGTCTTGAGGTAACTATATGGAAAGTCTATTAAATCGTTTATATGCCGCGTTAGGCCTGGATGCACCAGAAGATGAGCCACTTCTCATCATTGATGATGGGATACAGGTTTATTTTAATGAATCCGATCATACACTGGAAATGTGCTGTCCCTTTATGCCATTGCCTGACGACATCCTGACTTTGCAGCATTTTTTACGTCTGAACTACGCCAGCGCCGTCACTATCGGCGCTGACGCAGACAATACTGCTTTAGTGGCGCTTTATCGCTTGCCGCAAACCAGTACCGAAGAAGAGGCGCTCACTGGTTTTGAATTATTCATTTCAAACGTGAAGCAATTGAAAGAGCATTATGCATAATTTAATACGTCAACATACTTTCTTAATGAGATAAAACGCGATACGTATGCCCTTTACAAGAGACAAGACCAGAATCTTTGGTGGAAATGTAAGGGGCAAACGTTCATCTCTCTCATTTTGCTCTGTTTGCGGGAGCATTTTTAGTGTGTAAGTATTCCTGCTCATCAGGTTTTTACGCCATCTACGCGCATTTATTCTGGTATAAGTTGAAATACTGCAAAAAATATTAGTGCTTATTATTTTTTCTTTAAGTAAATTTTCGCTCAACAAACTTAATTGTTTATTCAATGATGATGAAGCGTAAGCTATGCTGGAAATGAAGGAAGTCAATAGCAAGGATAATCTTATTATTCACGGATGATATTACTTCTGCTTCACCGTTATGGCAGATATCATCGCCTCTTGTCAGATGCCAGACACCTACTCATACTCAACCAAAGCTCTAAATACAAAAATCACCTTATATCTTTTTTTATTATTCCTTGTATAAATGTGACTTGACTCACACCTATAAGGAGTCGACTCACTTCCATAAGAAGGAATCAAAATGCCAATAACTAACGCGTCCCCAGAAAATATATTAAGATATTTGCATGCGGCCGGTACCGGTACGAAAGAAGCAATGAAAAGTGCAACTTCACCACGCGGTATACTGGAATGGTTTGTCAATTTTTTTACCTGTGGTGGAGTAAGAAGAAGCAATGAAAGATGCTTTCGGGAGGTAATTGGAAAACTGACCACATCATTATTATATGTAAATAAAAATGCTTTCTTCGATGGTAATAAAATATTTCTGGAGGATGTCAACGGGTGTACTATATGTCTGTCATGTGGAGCAGCATCCGAAAATACGGCTCCCATGGTCATTATTGAAGTGAACAAAAATGGAAAAACTGTAACGGATAAAGTTGATAGCGAGAGATTTTGGAATGTATGTCGAATGTTAAAACTGATGAGTCAACATAATATACAACAGCCTGATTCACTTATAACCGAGGATGGTTTTCTGAACCTGCGCGGAGTAAACCTGGCTCATAAAGATTTCCAGGGGGAAGATTTGTCAGACATAGATGCTTCTGATGCAGATTTCCGTGAAACAAATCTATCTAATGTAAATTTAGTCGGTGCAAATTTGTGTTGTGCAAATCTACACGCTGTAAATCTAATGGGTTCAAACATGACTAAAGCAAACCTGACTCACGCAGACCTGACTTGCGCTAACATGTCCGGTGTAAACTTAACCGCTGCAATTCTATTCGGCTCAGACTTAACTGACACCAAACTAAATGGTGCGAAATTAGATAAGATAGCTCTAACTTTAGCGAAAGCATTAACAGGAGCCGATCTGACAGGTAGTCAACATACCCCTACTCCACTCCCGGATTACAATGATAGAACTCTTTTCCCCCATCCGATATTTTAGTCAAGATAAAGGGATTTTATAAACAAGAAGTATTCAAACAGAGGCCCCCTTGTTTTATTAAATAAACCCCGCCCCTAAGTTTCATTATAAATAACATTTTCAGCGTATTACTTGTTGGCTTTGTCTGAATCATAGCGTTATCTGTATGTGGCACATTAACTAAAAACACTATTATTGTTTAATTTAAATAATTCATAATTGTAGTCAGGAAATAAGAAGTTATGCTTCCGGTCACCTACAGATTAATACCTCAAAGCGGAGTATCCACATATGGATTAAATACCGCAGATACACCTGTTTTCCCCGATATTCCCGAACATGCACCAAACCCCTCATGGCTACGCCTTGCTCATGACAGCCTTGCCATAAACAGTGAATTCCGTCTGGAGCCAGAGTGTGTGGTGGAGTACCTTATCTCAGGCGCGGGTGGAATAGACCCTGATACAGAAATTGATGACGACACTTATGACGAATGCTACGATGAACTATCCTCCGTACTTCAAAATGCGTATACCCAAAGCGAAACATTCCGCAGACTGATGAATTACGCATATGAAAAAGAACTACATGATGTGGAGCAGCGCTGGCTACTGGGGGCAGGCGAAGCCTTTGAAACTACCGTGGCTCAGGAACACTTCAAACTTTCAGAAGGCAGGAAAGTTATTTGTCTCAATCTGGACGATTCTGATGATTCATATACCGAACATTATGAAAGTAACGAAGGAAGACAACTTTTTGACACAAAACGTTCATTTATTCATGAAGTTGTACATGCACTGACCCATCTTCAGGATAAAGAAGAAAATCATCCAAGAGGCCCTGTTGTCGAATATACCAACATTATTCTGAAAGAGATGGGGCATTCTTCACCTCCCAGAATGGCCTACATCTTCAATAAATAGACACATCGGGAAACGAAAAGAAACTAAAGACTCGCGTAGTCCGTTTTTTCGGGAAATATTCTAACAGTATTTTCTAACTATATTCTAAGCGCCTAAAAAACAAAGGGGCTACCTTTCGGTAACCCCTTGTTTAATCTGGCGGAAGCGCAGAGATTCGAACTCTGGAACCCTTTCGGGTCGCCGGTTTTCAAGACCGGAAAAAATTCATTTATTATCATTTGGTTATAATAAATAGAAAGAATACTACTTTATTTCAACATTCAGCAAAAACAAAAAGTTAGCTCCTATCAAACAAACAATATTCTTTCCAGTTAGGCATATCCACTTGACTACACTTACACAACCATCGAACAATAAACTGTACAAAAAAACAGTATCGGATAACTATATGACCAGTAAAGATTCCAACGTCAGCAGCGTTCCTGAACTGACAGATTTTGAAGTGAGCTATTCACTTCTCACGAACGAGGTCTATCTATCCACCTCATTTACAGATAACATGGACTGTATACCAAACTGACCCTTACAAGAATTTCCGGATCAACTAATATGCATCTCTCGAGCAAAAGCTGTTGCCCTAATCGAAGAACTCCAGAAGGCCATCAACTATATGGATGCAGGAATAGATTGAAGTTCAGGTAGTCTTCTCCAGTAGCTGACGCGTTTTATAATAATTTGATATATATCGTTCAACATTAGTGAGTATTTATAATGGGTGAATTTAGTAATCTTTTAAATAGCATCCCTGGATGGTTATCCTCCTCCCTCACAGCCCTAGTTGGCACTCTTATTGGCGGATGGTTTACCCTAAAAGGAGTTACCCAACAAGCTAAGCTTTCTAAAGTAGAGACAGAAAGAGAATCCCTTGAATTGCAGCTTTCGGTATTAAAAGGAGTTAAGGGAGAAGTTTTCACCCTAATCAATTTATATAACAAAAGGATGAAAACACACGTTGATAATATCAAACCCGGACAGATGTTAATTCTCACGTTCCCTGTAGGGGATGATAATTTCACATTCTATGAGCAAAATGCGAATATTATTGCAAAACTAAATGATTCTGCAAGAGACTCAATAATTAATATTTACACATATTCACGTTCATTAATACAATCATTTAAAGGAAACAACAAGCTCATTGAGGATTATGAAAAAATCCTTATTGGTATGGCTGACAATAACAATGATAAAACCATGTATAAGAGATTACATGATGCAAAAATAGATGTAATGGTAGATTATGCTCAAGGGATAAAAAATATTGATGCAGAACTTAGAGATGCAGTCAATAAGGGATTTAACATTATTGACCAAGAAATAAAGTCACTACAAATGAAATTAAACAAATTAGCTTCATAGAAAGGCTCCACTCCCTGATCAAGATTTTTACAAGCTTATCAGCTAGCCGCAGCACGTTGCATACGGTATGTCTGCGGTTTCATTTTCTCCTGCAGGAAACTTTCTGTACAGCGTCGACAACCCCACATCATAAATAATCGCTACCTGCTGTCGCGGTACTCCTGCCCTAATCAGGCGCCCGGCCTGCGCCCACTGTTCCGATGTTAGTTTCGGTCGTCGTCCACCAATCTCCCCTGTACCCCTGCAATACAATAAAAACATATCGTATAAGAAGTATAAAATACTTATTCAAAAATGTAATTTTAAGCCCCCTAACCAAGTAAAAACTACCGTTTCAGATAGCTATGGCACGAAAATACGGTAGAAAATCTTCATACAAAAATCTTCCAATTTATTAAACTAAGGTTAAAACCCGATATCTTATCAATCTCAAATCATGGTATGTTATATTAATAGCGTAAGGGTTGAAAAATGTTTTCTCGAGTCAGAGGTTTTCTTTCATGCCAGAACTATTCTCATACTGCAACTCCAGCTATTACTCTGCCTTCATCAGGTAGTGCAAACTTTGCCGGAGTTGAATATCCTTTATTGCCATTAGATCAGCACACCCCCCTACTTTTTCAATGGTTTGAACGAAACCCAAGCAGGTTTGGGGAAAACCAGGTCCCAATTATTAATACTCAACAAAACCCCTATCTCAATAATATTATCAACGCCGCTATAATAGAAAAAGAGAGAACTATCGGGATTTTAGTTGATGGGAATTTTAGTGCTGGACAAAAGAAAGCATTAGCAAAGCTGGAAAAACAACATGAAAATATAAAGGTTATCTATAATTCCGACCTGGATTATAGCATGTATGACAAGAAACTATCAGATATTTATTTAGAAAACATCGCTAAAATTGAAGCTCAACCAGCAAATGTCAGAGATGAATATCTGCTTGGTGAGATAAAAAAGAATTTAAATGAAGTTTTAAAGAACAATCCAGAGGAGTCCCTTGTCTCGTCCCATGATAAACGCTTGGGACATGTACGGTTTGATTTTTACAGAACTCTTTTTTTATTAAAAGGAAGTAATGCTTTTCTGGAGGCGGGCAAACATGGCTGCCATCACCTGCAACCTGGAGGTGGCTGCATATATCTTGATGCTGATATGTTACTTACAGGTAAGCTCGGCACTTTGTATTTACCTGATGGTATTGCTGTTCATGTAAGTCGTAAAGGTAATAGCATGAGTCTTGAAAATGGGATTATCGCCGTTAACCGCAGCGAGCATCCGGCATTGAAAAAAGGACTTGAAATTATGCACAGTAAACCTTATGGCGATCCATACATTGATGGTGTCTGCGGTGGGCTAAGGCATTATTTTAATTGTTCTATACGGCACAATTATGAAGAGTTTTGTAATTTTATAGAATTTAAGCATGAACATATTTTTATGGATACCAGCAATTTGACTATCAGCTCCTGGAGATAATTATTTGCAAACGTATGATATAAACGCGAGCAATGTTTCGGCAAAGCTAAACGTAAAGACCATACTGACGATTTCGATCGATATCGTGGATGTGATGCGCGTACCTCCATTAAATTGGATGACCTGCGTGCCGTGGTGAAAATCACTCATCCGGTTAACTCCGTGGTTAAGGGGTGAGTATATTTTCAGGTCAGTACACAAGAGGGGGCTATTTGTACCGGCTGTCAGGTTGATGGCACAACGACAGGAAAAAGAAAAGGCGGGTAATAAACCCACCTGAATATTTAGCGTGGTATATCCGGCCAGTCAGGCGCAGATGTATCCACCCGGTTTACCAGCACCCTGTATTTTCTCCATGCCAGAAGAGAAGCTTTTTCTTTATCGGTTGCTTCGTCCAGATCTACTGCATCCTGAAGCGGCGCGATTTTTTCAGATGCCATTTTCAAAAGACGGCTTTTGGTCCCTTCAGCTTCACGAAGTCTGGCCGCTGTTTCCGCAGCTTCATCCTTCACCCACGCCTTACCATCCCATTTCTGGTATTCACCGTCTGGTGAAACTGATGTGACATTTTCGGGCAACGGGCCGGGTTCGGAGATATAAACCTGATTGCCGGTTGTTGTGTCGTAAACCGTCTCGCCACGGTGATCCTCATGCAGACTCCACGTTTCGGTTTCAGCGTCAAATACAGCAATATGACTGGCGGGAATATCAGGAGGGGCAATATCCGTACAGTTTGCCGGTAATCCCGTGTGCGGCGGGATATATGCATCACCTGCGCCAATAAATTCGTTTGTATCTGAACGCAGATTATAAATTTTAATTGTCTGTGCCTGCTCACTCATTTTAAACGTCATTTTTTACTCCGGATAAATATTCTGTATTCAGGTGATGGCTGTGGGGATAAGTACCGGGGGAAACAGCATGGCTATGCGCACCAATATAAATATCATCAACCTGATGACGGGGACTGATGCAGGTGTTACCTGATTTTTTGCAATACGTTCTGTAATCACCAAAACCGATATATTCCGTTCTGGCGTTCGGGCAAAGCGTCTTTGACGGACAGTATGCCGTTGTGCTGAATACAGCATCCTGGCGGGCGCTGGCGTATTGCCAGTTAATTTTCGTGGCGCAGTTAATAAAACCATCCCACGCCAGCTTCATTTGCCGGGCGACACTGCCCGGGGATACCTGACCACACCCGGCCCCCATCGCAGGGAATACAACTGATTTAATTTTCCTGTCTTCCCCGGCGCTTTTATTGTGCTGAAATATTGCCAGTAACGCTGCCCGTGTTGCGTTATAAACCGCATCGGTGCCGTCGATTATCAGCGGAACGCGCATCGTCGGGGCATGAACCAGCCACGGATGCTGACTGTTACCCGTTTCAATAACAAAGGCGGTGCCGACGGGCTGCTCTCCCAGGTATTCACGGATGATATTTTGCTGTACCCGTTCCTGTAATTGCGGCCCGAAATATGCCGTAATAGCAGCATCCACACTACCATCCATAAGACCAAAACTGTTGGCCGCAATGACCATGCAGTCAAATTCCGGTATGGTTTCAAACGGTCCGGGGATAATTTCCACATTTTCGGTATTCTGAAAAGAATGTTCAAAAGCCGCGGCCATTGCTGGAACAGGTGCCGAAAGAATTAATTTAATCATGCCAGCCTCACTATGTAGTTAAATGCAATATTTTTAACCGTGGTTTCCGCATTACCGTCTGCGTCCACAATAACGACGTGTCCGTGTGGACCGATATACATGGTGTGCTCATGTCCTCCGATATAAACTGTATGTGCATGGTCGCCAGCGGCCTGTGTCCATGCACCACCTCCAGGCTGAAATGAGGTGTGATTGGAATCTCCCCAGTATGAATTGATATAACCGCCGAACTGGTGAGTATGGTTGCCCGTTGTATTGGTCGATTTCGTGCCGTAATCAAAGGATGAGGTAGTTTTTGTCCCTAAGTCGGTATCCTGCGCTCTGGCGCTGTGACTGTGCGATTTGTTGCCGTCCATTTCTTGCGACAGTACAGCACGTCCACTGATGGGCTTACCCTTTATTGTCCAGCCTCGCATGTCAGGAATAACGCCGGACGGATACGCTATACCCAGTAACGGGTAAGCAGATTTATCGAAGGACTGCCCCTGCATCAGAGCGTAACCTGCCGGAGTAGTATCAGACGGCCATGCTATCGCCGCCCCTACTGGATGCGAATCCGGAGGTGGGTTTAGTGTGGTGTAGAGCATTGCCCATTCTGACCACTCAGCATCGGCGGTATCTCGATGACTGCGAATATATGCGGGCGCTGGCGCACCGTTTGTCCCGCTCCAGCCAATGAGGATTTCCCCATCACCGGTTCCGGTCAGACGTAAAATATTTCCGTATTGCGTCGGATAGCCATTGTTGTAGACCTCGCCCATTATCAGGCCGCTATCGCTGCCTCTTGTCGTACCAGTCAGTGCCGGAAGCGCGCCGCGTGATGCCAGTCTGTTCGCTGCAACAGCCGTACCGTTGGCAGGAAGCGCTCCGATATTTTGTACAAACAGCGGCTTATTCGGGATATCCGCACCACACTGGCTTTTAGCCATGTAGTTTTCATCACTTTCGGTTTTGCTGTAGACCTCAAGACTGGACCGACCTTTGGCCTTATCCGGTACGTCGGACAGATTCTGGTCCTTCTGCAAATACCGTGATCCCAAATAAATCTCCAGGGGATTAAGCACAGAAAAATAGGTTTTTGTATTATCCAGAACGCATAAGACAGGAACATCTTTAATAATATCATTGGCCGATAACTCTGTTTTATTCCCCTTGTATAGTGGGAATATGCCAAGCACACGTCCTCCCATCGTCAGTTGCAGAGTGCTGGCTCCGGTATTGTTTAGCGCCGGAATAACCACAAGTGGAGTGCGCAATGTCCAGTCAACTCCACCATTGACGAAATAAGTTGCTGGTAACTCCAGCGTCAGATTATTCTCTGTACCTCCGGCCACACCAGCGACATAATGCCCACTCTGGAGCTCTTCAATTTGTACAAACTGATTTTCAGATCCTCGCGTCGCAAAATTCGCTATAACGTCATTCAGTGACCATCCCTTCGCTGTTGTACCTTCCTGACCGCGAATAACCGTCAGCATGTCATTATTAATTGCTGTCAGATGGCATACCTCAAAAACTGTTTCTTTTGCGTCTGTCAGTGTAATTTTGGCGTAAGTTTTAAGAGGGTTTGAGCTGTTCGCATAATCGCTGGTAAGCAAATTAGCAAACATCGCTCCCGCACCAGGCATCACCTGAATGGTCGTCTGGCTGGCGGTAATATCAGCCGCCAGTGAGGAGACGACATTATTTCCGAATCCAATAATCATTGCTCAACCACCGTTACCGAATAGGTATAAATAAATGGGAGTTTCACCAGCGACTGGTCAATTGCATCTTTAAGAAAGTGCCCGACACCATCGCCATAGTCAGGAATGGAGACAAAAAAAATGCCCTTATCGGGCATTACACTAATATCAAAAGTGGACTGTACAGGTGGGTCTATTCCGTTAGCTCCATGTATAAAGCGTGCAAGCCGTCGTTTGAACCAGTTGATGCAGAAGTGCGAACCATCGCCTTTATAAAAATTCCATGTCAGTATCCGTTTAAAATAGTCGTCCGGAACATATGACGCTGAGCCGGGAACATAATTTCTCAGTTTTGCATACGCGACATTATTGTACTCAATAGTGTTATACGCTCCACGTGCAATGGCATCCTCGGAGATCTGAAGCAGGGGGCGTGATTCCCCATAAATACCCGCCGCAATCCAGTCCAGCAACTCACCGGTAATTGCCGGTGAGGTCCAGCAAGGTAAATTCAGGTTGTTAAAGTAATCAAGATACCCCTGTGCCAGTTTGTTATAAGCATCAAAAAAGGCAACTATATCCGGATCGTCATTATATTGCGTATAGGGGTAGGCCGGAATAATGCTTTCAAGAAGAGCTGCCATATTGCTTAACCTGAATTTGTGAAGATGAAGTGGAAAAATAGGCGTAAGTATCACCATAAACCAGGCTGGAGTCGGTTGCAGGTGGGACAATTTTTCCGTTTATTCCAACCTGAATATCAATCATTGATACAAGGTTTGAAGATACAAGCCCCTTAATACGAACGGCTTAATATCACGGCAACGGGTTCCGGTTTGTTCGTTGTAGAATTCCAGGGCTTTTTTAGCGTCAGCAAGGAGCCATTCGTCGCCCTCCCCCTTCTGGGGGTTAGGGGGATCATTAGGTTCATTGACTGGTTCAAAAGAGTGACTGGTTCTGGTGCCACCACATGGCATAGGGGGTGTGTTTTCTAACGGCATACCTGTGATTTTTGACGGCACAGGGGCTGTGCTTTTTGGTGGCATAGGGTTATCAAGATTCAGGTAATACACATTCGACGTATTGCCCTTACCATTGTTTATACCCATGCGGTTTTCTTTTGTTAAAACGCCCATGCCAATAAGCGCGTCAATGTGCGAGCGAACAGCACTCCTGCTGCATTCACAATGATCAGCAATATGCTGATAAGATGGCCAGCATTCGCCATTATCATTGGCGTTATCAGCAAGTTTAATCAGCACCAGTTTACGAATTGGGTTTCCGGTTTTTATTGCCATCGCCCGGGCCATTAGGGTCATGCTCATAGTCAGATCCCCAGCAACTCAGCCAGTTCACGACAGGCTAATTCGTAGTCTTTCGGTGTGAGGAAAACGCACGTCTCGATCATCTCAGCTTTACGCTGTTCGTATATTTCCCATTTTTTCGCGGCGAGGCGTTCTTCAAATATTCCCCGTACATCATGCGCACAGGACGGTTCGCCATTTAAACGCCAGCCGTTCCGCCAGGTGATGCGGTCTGTTGATGTCTGCATATTGGTCTTTCCTCGATACAAGTTAAACGCTGGTCAGGCGCTGTGTTTCCTGTATGGCTTGTAATGCCTGTGCTATCCGCTGGGGTCGATCCCTTGCATCAAGCAACAGAGCAATAATCGCTGCGGCAAAATCACGAATCGCAATGCAAATTAACTGCTGAGTGGTCATTCCCAGCTGTGCATATCGTTCCGCAGGCAATGCAGCTTCCATCGCCATGGCCAGCGCTTTAGTTTTGATTCTTGCCGCTTTCGTCTCACCACGTAGCCAGCGAAAAATCTGCTGACGGTTGTTGTTGATTGCCCGCCAGTCAGCATTACCTTTCGAATCCTCCATCGGGTGCAGTTTTACGCAGTTGGTATTGCCGCCCATTCGAAACCACATGCGAGTGATCTCAATAGCAACATGCTCCTGCCCACGCTCAGCAGCCCAGTTGAAGATTTCTCTTTTCAATTCGTCGAGGTTTTCCACTTCTTCGCGTCTCCTGTCGCTGAAAACCTGATTAAGCGTAATCAGATTTCAAATACGCCCTTTGTTAAGCTGCATTCTGTTCCGGCAGTCCGTCAGTTGGTTTTCGATAAATATTGGGGAGTAGATCATGCGGTGTAACTTGGTAGCCAGTTGCTGCGGCCCATTTCAATGCAGTTGCAGCACCAAGAAGGCATTTTCCAGATGCAACACGACTGACATAGCCCTGCGTCTCACCGACCACTTGAGCGAAATCCTGCTGGCGAACGCCAGAGGTCTTTAGATAGGTTTTGAGATCCATTTGTCCTCCATAAATGTATGTGACACATGAATATTAGTATTGCGAATACACACATGTCAATAGTTACACGATTGGGAGGAAATTAATTTTACGAATAATATGGGTGCCATGAGAAAGAAAACGCTTGATGCAGCTGAAGCTGATGCAGCCCAAAGGCTGCGTGACATATGGAACGAGAAAAAAGTATCTTTACGTCTTACTCAGGAAAAGGCGGCGGATGCTCTCGGCTTTAGTACCCAGGCTACAGTCAGTCAGTATTTGAATGGAAGTATTCCGTTAAACACAGATGCGACATTAAAATTTTCAGCTCTTCTCGGTGTAAAACCTGAAGACATTAGACCTGACCTTGCCGAATTAATGAATTATGTCCGGAAATCAGGAGCCCACGTTCAAGATTATTCAGCTGCTGGCTGGCGACTCCTGAAACCAGAGGACGCCGAGTTGATAGCACTTTATGAAAGACTTCCTCACAGTGAAAAAGAAAGGCATCTATCTGAATTAAAAGAAAAAGTTAGCGAGTTTGACCGCCTTTTTGAAGAACTTCTAGCCACAAGAAAACAGTAAATTCCCCTCCCAAATAATCCCGCATCGTCGGGATTTTTTTTATTCTTTTTTATCAATAACATACAAATTTTATTCGCATTACGATTATTTTAATCTTGACCGCAAATATGCGCATAACTAATATAAACCACATCAACGACGCACTAACCACGCGGCAGTTGTTCAGAAAAACGTTCTGACAGTCTGGAAAGACAGGCACAAATTCGCGGGTCGCCGCCAGTACGATGACATGCGGGAAAGACCGCAACTGGATTCGATTCGTTGCAGTGGTGGAAGGTAAGAGCAATGGGTGCGTAACGCCACACAAGCCCCCTGTCACGGCAGTGAACGCGGTTGAGCCGTCCGCCCGCGTAAAGAACGCCCCGTGAGGCTTAAAAACAGGCCGTATGATCCACGTTACGGATCATCAAATATCCATTGCTGTGTGTAGTCTTTGCCTCGTCTCAATGAGGGGCAATTTTTTACACAGCAACCAGTACCGAGGAAAGACCTGGCGGGTATGACCAGCCCTGACAGCCCGGAAAGACGGGCAACAGATGTAAAAAAACCCACCGAAGTGGGTTTCTTTACCCGGAACGGCGACCAAACCACTCCGGAGGTGGTACAGGGGACCAACCCTGCACCGAGGAAAGACCAACGACATGAGCCGCTGATCGGCTCGGATTATACACTAGTAAGGAGCCGCTATGGAAGCGCTTGCCATCCCAGTAAAGCTGTACATCCATTACAACGCCAACACGTTTGCTCAGGAAAAAGTCATCGTATCTACCTGTGACATGTCACGCACCTTTCCAGATCAATACGTCCTGCTGGAGACTCGCGATATATCCATCGATGTAAACCAGCCAGAACCTTTCGACATCATTGCTCTTCAGGTCGACCAGTTGCGTGGTCAGAAAGAGAAGATAGCAACGCTGGCAAAACATCAGATAGCCCAGGTTGACGACAAAATACAGCAACTGCTGTGTATTGATCACTCTCCTGTCCAGGAAAGCGATATTCCGTCCTGAGGTAACCATGCAGACTGAAATTATCATCGACAAGGTAATGAGTGCTGGCTTGTCTGTACTTGAACATGAGAACAACGGCGATTTCGGAAATGGCGTTATGCATCTAACAATTGTCGGTGGTGTTCGCCGCGTTGAATTCTATCCAACAACCGGAACTGTGTACGCTAACGCCGTAAAAGGTAAGTACCCGGTTTTTAAGCAGAAGAAAGCAGGAATCAAAATAGCTATCCGACTTGCAAAATCAGGCGCCTGACCAGCGCCAGGAACCAAAGAGGAAAGACCATGACAATTTACAACTGTCTGTTCGAGCCGAAGAAATCGGCTATTAAAGATGGTGCTGTTGCTCTGGCAATCAGCATCGAAGCACCAAATAAAAAAGTCGCTGAAAGTATCGTCATTGGCAAACTCTGGGAACACTTCCCGGCAAACGGCGACAACTATTTTAGGCCAAAAATCTGGGAAGACTCGGAGGGCCAGCCTCGTCCGGAAGTTGGAAAATTTGATGAACAATTTGCTCAGGCGAATACTTTTGACGGGGAAAAATGGATCGCCAACAAACCAGACACCAGCGTTCCAGGTTTACCAAGCAGTGATGAAATCATCGATCTGATGAAGCTGCCAGCCCGGGAACGGTTCGCTACCGTCCTCATGTTCAGCGATTCTCCCATAGATGGTGTGCTTTATTCTCAGGTTCTGGACTATCTCGATAATCTGGAAAATAACACTGAACCCTTTGATGATGACGATCGGATTAATTCAAATATCCTTCATGCACTGCACAATAACGAGCCCGTTCGTCATATGCATGTTGAAGGGTTAAACAATCTTATTCAGGCCATCTTCGCTAAATTTGAAGACCAGACACCGGGCAAGGCTGCTATTTCGCAATTTATCAAACGCTGGCTGGAGAATCCGGGTAAGCGTGAAGAAATGGTACCTAGCAAGACATCTTCACTTAACACCAGCGATCATATAAAGGGTCCTAAAGTAGCCCCCCTACGCGGTTATAAGCACACCTACGCAACACTGGACCAGGAGATCGCCGTCGCCCTGCTACCTATATCTCCTGACACACCTGTGCTTTCAGGAAATCTTCGCGATGCGGAAAAAATCATTGCAGAAGACCGGGAGGATTTTAAACGCTGGTCAATGGCCCTGCGTACCACTGAGAAGATCCTCAGATATGACCGACCGAGTATTTTTGGCGTTATACAGAACACGCCAGCCAAAGATACTTACCATTTCCCTGAGTCTCTTCGGCGCCATATTGATTCATGGCTGACTGAGCATGGTCAGTTCGAATGTCCTGAATCCGATGCGGAGAGGACCGGTAAGCTGCTCAGTGACCCTAACGATCCGAAATGGGTTAAAACCGATACCCAACCACAGGTATCAAACCTCGGCAATGGAATGTTCTCCGTTGATAATCTGATGTCTGAAACCGCCTCAAATGAAGGTGAAAAAACGGAAGTGGCAGAACAGGAAACAGTTACAGAAGACCAGGCGGAGCAGGCTCGTGAAACGCTAAATAATATGGGTTACGGAGTATATGCAACCAGCCAAGACACAACTGACCAACAGAATGAAAATCTGAGCGATAAAGTGGAAAAAATTGTTCAGGATGCGGATCAGCTCGTCGATCGCGTTAAGCGTGAAGAACAGCTCCCTCAGGCGTCAGAACTGGTTAAGAGCATTAATGAAATGCAGGCTGGAGAAAGCGACAACCTGGAATTGTGGAAAGACGTGTTCAAAACAGACGAGCGTTTTACTACTGCGTTCTCTGTGAACGGAGGCGGAACCTCAATCAATGGTACCTACATGACCATGATCGCTACACGCGAATTTGGTCCAAAAGGTATCGGCTGGGGTGTCGATATTCTGGAAGAGCGCTTTGACAATGGCGCGCCAATTACTCGCACAGTCAAAGGCACTGACGGTAACAACACGTGGGAACTCATCCCCGACGGTGTCGGCGGCATCCTGACAGAAAAACATCACATTATCAAAATCAGACTTTGGTACATCCGCAACGGTGTACGCGGTGAGGAGATTTCTTTCGGGTGTACCCCATATATCTACAGCAGCAAACATGGCCTTATTTGTGATGGTGAAGCGACAAAAAAATCACTGACTGACGCAACCAAAAAAGCGCTGTCTGCGCTTGGTTTCTGCGCTGATATTTTCATGGGCCTGTACGACAACCAGGAGTATCGCCAGAAAAATAAAGCTGAATTCGCGCTCAAAAACGCCAGCGAAAACGCGGAAGATGCAGCCCGCGTTCGTCAGGAACTGGACGACAAACTGACCCGAGTCGCAAACACCCTTGCATCAGCTGTGTCAGAGAACGAGATCAACAAGGTTTATTCTTCGATTGCCCGCGAAGCGGAAGTGCATCGCAAGGATGCAGAGGCGAAAGGTGATACACAGCACGCGCGTTACTTAGGTGGGCGTCTGCGGCGGCTGACAACCATTAAAGATGAACGTATCGCCGAACTGAACAAAGCGCAGGAGAAAGCAGAATGACTACTGCAATCGCGTTAGCTGCCGACTATACCAGTCTGCTGCAATTGCTGGAAAGCTCTGATGAACTGACTCCGGAAATGATCGCCGATACGCTGGAAAGCATTAAGGGTGAACTCGATGATAAGCTGGATGCCATCATGGTAATCGCCCGCAATAATCTCGGTCATGCTAAAACCTGCGATGAAGAAATAAAGCGCCTGGCGGAACGTAAAAAGCATTTCGAAAATAAAGATAAAGCATTACGTAAATATATTCTGTCGTGCCTGATGACCGCTAATCTGGATAAGCTCAAGACGTCTAAAAATACCTTTTCCGTCAGAAAAGGTAGCATCAGTGTTGTCATCGATAACGAGAAGCTACTGCCAGACGAACTGGTTACTGTTCAGACGATTATCGCCCCGGACAAAAAAGCCATCAAAGAAGCGATCGAAGCTGCGGAAGCTGCCGCAGCGCAAATCACTGCTGACGGTGGAGAAGTACCTGCCGAACTGTTAAATCCGGTACCGGGCGCCCATCTTGAGATCGGCGAACGCTCACTACAGGTACGCTAACAATGCTGAAACTATCACTTAAACGCGGCGATGCCGTCCACGTCGTATTCGCGGACGGTAGTAACGGGATTATTGAAGCACGCAGCCGTTGTGAACTGGGTATGCACCTGCCAAAAAATGTAAAGGTTACGCGCGAGAAAGGCGCATTCCTCCCCGAAAACCTGATTAAGCGTAATCAGAAATAAACCGCCGGCACCGCTAGCATTGTGGTCTCACTATTTACAGGAGACCGCAATGCTGCGATGGCAACCCGGAGCTACCCTACTCACAGATTTCGATATAAAGATTGGCCGGTTATCGGCAAGCGTACGAAAGAAGACACTGACCCAGTCAGACATCGAACGCGCCTGCAGTGATGCTGACGACGCCGTGTACCGGATGATGAGGAAAGACCAACATGACCAGAGAAAACGATCTGCTAACAGACGCTGAACTTATTGAATTTACCGGTTATCAGAAACCATCCAAACAACGGGAAATACTGGACCGTGGCGGCGTTTCTTACATTCCCGATCGGGAGGGGCGCCCCATGGTAACCTGGACTCATATCAACGCTGTACTGAACGGACAGATCATCGTGCAGCAATCTACAGAAACAAAACCCGATTTCGGAGCAATTTAAATGGGGCGCAGAAGAAAAGATCTGGGCGATGTCAAGCTCCCCCCACGCGTATCAAAAACCAGAACCCGTTACTACTACAAACCCACGTCGCGGGAAACTGTGACACTGGGGCCAATCACTCTCACTATGTCGGCATTATGGAAACGGTACGAGGAAGAACGGCGCAATTACTCGGATGTAATGACGTTCGAAAAGCTCTGGGGAATGTTTCTTAAAAGCGCCTACTACACCGAGCTTGCAATACGAACCCAGCGGGATTATTTGCAACATCAGAAAAAATTGCTTGCCGTGTTTGGTAAAGTTAAAGCTGATGTAATAAAGCCAGAAGATGTGCGTCAGTTTATGGATCGTCGTGGACTGCAAAGTAAAAACCAGGCTAACCAGGAGATGAGCAGCATGTCACGTGTTTACCGCTGGGGGTATGAACGCGGTTACGTTAAGGGAAATCCGTGTGCCGGCGTCAGTAAATTCTCTCTCAAGGCTCGCGAGCAATACATCACTGACGAAGACTACCTGGCTATTTATAAGCATGCTGATCACGTTGTCAGGGCAGCAATGGAAATTTCTTACCTGTGCGCCGCCAGGCAAGCTGACGTACTCGCTCTGCGCTGGATGCAAGTTTCTGATAAGGGGATTTTTATCCAGCAAGGAAAGACCGGAAAAAAACAGATTAAGGTCTGGACACCTCGCCTTCAGCAAGCGCTGAAAACAGCACAGACAGAATGTCCAAAACTGTCACCTGACGCGCTGGTTCTCTACAACAACGATCGTGGTCAGTTCATCCGCAAGACGTTCAATAATCGCTGGTTAAAAGCTGTACGCGCCGCACAAAGTGAACTGGGCCGACAACTGGATTACACATTCCACGATATCAAGGCAAAAGCTATTTCAGATTTTGAGGGTAGTAGCAGGGATAAGCAGATTTTCAGCGGCCACAAAACAGAAAGCCAGGTGCTTATCTACGACAGGAAGGTACAAATCAGCCCGACACTGGATCGTCCGGTTATTGGGGAAAAGTGAATTTTTATTCAAATGGAAAGATACGATATTCTCTGAGAATATTCTTTTTTTATTCTTCGCCTCAAAAACGAAGGGGCTAGCTTATTGCTAACCCCTTGTTTAATCTGGCGGAAGCGCAGAGATTCGAACTCTGGAACCCTTTCGGGTCGCCGGTTTTCAAGACCGGTGCCTTCAACCGCTCGGCCACACTTCCGGAATGAGGCGCACTATAAACATCCCGGTGCGTCATGTAAAGACCGAATGTGTTCGTTTGCGTGAAAAACAGGCAAAATTTCGTTAATTGCCTGAAATAGCGGCACATTGACCATTTCTTCAACACAAAACTGGCTGAATACGTATTGATCGCCTCCACTGTTTCACCGCTGTGATTAGCGATTTTTTTATCGGTAACGCGTGGTAGGCGCTGCCGCCTGTTTTATGGCGTAGCGCCAGGCATGAGCAGACCGTTTTAACGACGGTAATCACCTGAAATCTCTAAAGGAAACTAAACGTAAACGAATGCGTAAAGATGGGTAAAACCACTGGGTGACAGTGACTGTTTTTATTATTCTCCTTTATTAATTACATCTGTCATAAGAGAGTGACTAATGGATCGTATCATTACATCATCGCGTGATCGTAGCTCGCTACTGAGTACGCACAAAGTACTGCGCAACACCTATTTTCTGTTGAGCCTGACGCTGGCTTTCTCCGCAATTACCGCGACAGCCAGTACGGTACTAATGCTGCCCTCCCCCGGCCTGATTCTGACGCTGGTCGGTATGTATGGGCTGATGTTCCTGACCTATAAAACCGCCAATAAGCCGGTCGGTATCCTGTCTGCTTTTGCGTTTACCGGCTTCCTCGGGTATATCCTGGGCCCGATTCTTAACGCCTATCTGTCAGCAGGCATGGGCGATGTCATTGGCCTGGCGCTGGGTGGTACCGCGTTAGTATTTTTCTGCTGCTCCGCTTACGTTCTGACCACCCGTAAGGATATGTCTTTCCTGGGCGGTATGTTAATGGCCGGGATCGTCGTCGTGCTGATTGGTATGGTGGCGAATATTTTCCTGCAACTGCCTGCATTGCACCTGGCGATTAGCGCGGTGTTTATCCTGATTTCCTCGGGCGCTATCCTGTATGAAACCAGTAACATCATTCACGGCGGTGAAACCAACTATATTCGTGCGACCGTCAGTCTGTACGTTTCGCTGTACAACATCTTTGTCAGCCTGCTCAGCATTCTGGGCTTCACCAGCCGCGACTAATCGACATTCCCCTCTTCCAGCCCTGCTTATGCAGGGCTTTATTTTTTGCTACACTGCCGTCCGTGTTGATTACGCAGTGAAACGTTATGTTGATCTTTGAAGGTAAAGAAATCAGTACTGATAGCGAAGGCTATCTGAAAGAGACGACGCAGTGGAGTGAAGCGCTGGCAGTCGCTATCGCCGCCAATGAAGGCATTGAGCTCTCTGCGGAACACTGGGAAGTCGTGCGCTTCGTGCGCGAATTTTACCTGGAGTTTAATACCTCTCCCGCCATCCGAATGCTGGTAAAAGCGATGGCGAATAAGTTCGGCGAAGAAAAAGGCAACAGCCGCTATCTGTATCGTCTGTTCCCGAAAGGCCCGGCAAAGCAAGCGACCAAAATCGCCGGTCTGCCCAAGCCGGTAAAATGTATTTAATACCGAATACTGAAGCCTGTTAACGTCTCGCGAGGGCTGTGCGGTTCAGTGAGGATTTTGTCCACACGAGCAGAGCGCGGTCCGCCTTCTTTCAGCCACTTGATGAGCTTTTCCACCTGCGCCGCGTCGCCACAGGCCACCACTTCTACGCTTCCGTCATCCATATTCTTCGCATAGCCGGTTAACCCCAGCCGCTGCGCCTCATGCTGCGTGGTATAGCGAAACCCGACGCCCTGAACGCGACCATAAACCCAGGCGATAATGCAGACGTTCGACATGATGGTTCTCCTTTCATAATCAGTGGTGGAGGCTCATACAGGACATACTTAACGTACCTGACTGGGCAGACACCCATAATGTTGGCGGAATCTGGCCGTAAACCGCGACCCCGACAGGTAGCCGCACCGTAGCGCTATTTCGCCGATCGGCAGCGTCGTCGATTGCAGTTGAGAAAGCGCGCAGGACATGCGCACCTCTTCAACAATTTGTCGATAACTCTGCGATTCGCGCTGCAAACGCCGACGCAGCGTCGATGTTCCCATAGCAAGACGGCGGGCTATCTCCTGGGCTGTCCATAGCTTAGCAGGCGAGAGCATAATCAGTTGCCGCACCTGCTCCGTGAGGGTGTAACGCCGTTCAATAAGCAGCGGTCCCGCCGCGCCATCATGCAAAAGCGCTAACAGTAACCCCATCGCCTGATGTTCCTGTAGCCCGACAGGTAAGCCCTGGCGCACAGCATCCAACACGTTCTCCCACATAAATGTCAGGCTACGGCTCATCGGGGTACACAGCGATGTCAGGTTTGCCGGTGGATAATCCTGAACGTACATCGTTTTAAAGCGAGCAATAATCTCCGGTGAAAGTAACAACAGGTCGGAGCGAAAACCGTTCTGCGCAGGCTGATTAATAATCTCCAGCGGCGTGTTCGCCGGAATAATAATCAACTCGCCCGACCCGGCGACAAGGCGGCTATCATCCTGAATGATGACTTTACTGCCCTGCGTAATATGGCAGATAGCGGCGGAAAAAAGCGTAACACGATGCAAACGGTGCAGATGACTGGAACGCACCTCTGCCGTCGTAAGATCCTGATGTCGAATATGCATCTCCTGCACCGTGCCGTCCTCTGTTTTATCTTCCGTATGTGGCCGTGAATTGTGCTTTCGCAATCGCATGCGCGTTCAGCATAAACCCTACCAACGCGCCACTCGACTCACTGTCGAGCGGCAGTGTTGCCGTATTCAGCGCCCACACAGTAAACTGATAGCGATGAGGCTTATCGCCCGGCGGCGGACAGGCGCCGCCAAAGCCAGCATAACCGAAATCATTACGTCCCTGCACCACTCCGGCGGGTAACGTTTTTTTATCAGCCCCCGTGGGCAGGTCGTGAATCTGCGCAGGAATATTCACCATCGTCCAGTGCCACCAGCCGCTTCCGGTGGGCGCATCAGGATCGAAGACGGTAATAGCGTAGCTTTTGGTTCCGGCAGGCGGATTGCGCCAGCTCAGCTGCGGCGAAATATTTTCTCCGCTACAACCAAATCCTTTAAAGACGTGCTGTTGCGTTAAACGAAAATCCGCCGGAATATCCGCGCTACTGAGGCTAAACGCCGACGCGGCAGATACGCCGCCACTCAATGCCATCATTGCGGCTGCGGTCAAAGAGAAGACTGTTTTCATTGTATTTCCTTCTTCATGTAAAGAAATAACACTATAAAAAGCGTCCGCTGAAGAAACTGTGCCTTTACGATTCTATTTTGTGCAGAAACGCTCACCACCATACGCTGGTGATTGCCCCTCTCATCTGTGCTACCCTACGCGCCATTTCGTTTTCACGGTCCCAGGCTGGAACTATCATCCGGCCCGCGTCACTGTTTGTGAGAGGTTACTCCGCATGACTGAATCTACATTTCCGCAATATCCCCGTTTAGTCCTCAGCAAAGGGCGAGAAAAATCTTTACTCCGCCGCCACCCATGGGTCTTTTCCGGCGCCGTATCCCGTCTGGAAGGCAAAGCCAACCTCGGTGAAACTATCGATATCGTCGACCATCAGGGAAAGTGGTTAGCACGCGGCGCCTGGTCACCAGCCTCCCAGATCCGCGCGCGCGTCTGGACATTTGATAAAGCAGAATCCATTGATATTGCGTTTTTCACCCGCCGCCTGCGCCAGGCGCAGCAGTGGCGCGACTGGCTGGCGAAAAAAGACGGCCTGGATAGCTATCGTCTGATCGCCGGTGAGTCCGATGGCCTGCCTGGCGTCACTATCGATCGTTTTGGTCATTTTTTGGTGCTGCAACTGCTCAGCGCCGGGGCCGAATATCAACGTGCCGCATTAATTAGCGCTCTGCAAACATGCTATCCGGATTGCGCTATTTACGATCGCAGCGACGTCGCCGTGCGGAAAAAAGAAGGGATGGCGCTGACGCAAGGTCCGGTCACTGGCGAACTGCCGCCTGCGCTTCTGCCAATTGAAGAACACGGTATGAAATTACTGGTCGATATCCAGGGCGGCCACAAAACCGGTTATTATCTTGATCAGCGCGACAGTCGTCTGGCGACGCGCCGCTACGTGGAAAATCAGCGGGTACTGAACTGCTTCTCTTATACCGGCGGTTTTGCCGTGTCGGCATTAATGGGCGGTTGTCGCCAGGTTGTCAGCGTGGATACCTCACAGGATGCGCTGGATATCGCCAGGCAAAACGTTGAACTGAACCAACTGGACTTGAGCAAAGCCGAATTCGTGCGCGATGACGTGTTTAAGTTGCTGCGCGCTTACCGTGAACACGGCGAAAAATTCGACGTCATCATCATGGACCCGCCCAAATTCGTCGAAAATAAAAGCCAGTTAATGGGTGCCTGCCGGGGCTATAAAGACATTAACATGTTAGCGATTCAACTGCTCAATCCGGGCGGCATACTGCTGACATTCTCTTGCTCCGGACTGATGACCAGCGATTTATTTCAGAAAATCATTGCCGATGCCGCAATAGATGCCGGTCGTGATGTACAATTTATAGAGCAGTTCCGTCAGGCCGCCGATCACCCGGTGATCGCCACCTACCCGGAAGGGCTGTATCTGAAAGGGTTTGCCTGTCGCGTCATGTAACTTGAAAAGTGGAATAGTATCCTCATATAAAGGGTATCTATTTCCCGGGAGGTGACTATGATAGCCAGCAAATTCGGTATCGGCCAACAGGTCCGCCATTCCCTGTTAGGTTACCTCGGAGTGGTCGTCGATATCGACCCGGAATATTCGCTTGATGAGCCGTCGCCTGATGAACTGGCGGTTAACGACGAACTTCGCGCCGCTCCGTGGTACCACGTGGTAATGGAAGATGATGATGGTCAGCCAGTGCATACTTATCTGGCCGAGGCCCAGTTGCGAAGCGAAATGCGGGACGAGCATCCAGAACAGCCATCGATGGATGAACTGGCGCGTACCATTCGCAAGCAGCTTCAGGCGCCGCGACTACGTAACTGATTGTATTTAAAAGGCCGGAAAGCGATATCCGGCCATTTAAACTTTTATTTCGCCAGCCCCAGGCGAGGGATCTCAATCGCCGGGCAGCGATCCATCACCACGGTCATGCCTGCATCCCGCGCCAGCACCGCCGCCTGTTCGTTGATCACGCCAAGCTGTAGCCACAGCGTTTTTGCGCCGATGGCGATAGCTTCCTGCGCGACGCCCCATGCAGCTTCAGAGTTGCGAAAAACATCCACCATATCGACTTTTTCGGGAATGTCAGCCAGCGTGGCATACCCCTGTTGCCCCAGCAATGTCTTACCCGCGACTTTTGGCGCAACCGGAATCACATGGTAGCCCTGTTCAAGCAGGTATTTCATTACCCGATAACTTGGACGATCGGGTTTATCGCTCGCTCCTACCAGCGCGATAGTGCGAGTGGACGTCAAAACATCAGCAATATCGGTCTCTTTCATCATCTTTCTCCTGGCTGTTTTGCAAAGTGTACGACAAACCTGACATAGCAACCATTCATCCCATACCGATGTATGAGAGCAAAACGCCAAAATATGTCTATATGTTAGTAAACATGATCTAAGAAAAATTTCGATACATTATTAGCCAGACGGCCTTTGGACAGGAGAACCTTATGAAAACCGGCGCGCTAACCACCTTCCTTGCTCTCTGTTTGCCGGTGACTGTTTTTGCCACAACGCTCCGTCTGTCTAATGAGGTTGATCTGCTGGTGCTGGACGGCAAAAAGGTATCCAGCTCTTTATTACGCGGTGCAGAGAGCATTGAACTGGAAAACGGGCCGCATCAACTCGTTTTCCGGGTGGAAAAAACCATCCGCCTACCCGGTAATGAAGAGCGGCTTTATATTTCTCCGCCGCTGGTGATAAGTTTCGATACCCAACTGATAAGTCAGGTCAATTTCCAGCTCCCGCGGCTGGAAAACGAGCGCGAAGCCTCGCATTTTAACGCGGCGCCGCGTCTGGCGCTTTTGGACGGCGACGCCATGCCCATTCCGGTAAAACTCGATATTCTGGCCATTACTTCTACGGCTAAAGTGGTCGATTATGAAATAGAGACCGAGCGTTATAATAAATCGGCGAAACGCGCCTCGCTTCCTCAGTTCGCCACGATGATGGCAGACGACAGCACATTACTTTCCGACGTCTCAGAGCTTGATACCGTACCGCCGCAATCACAAACCCTGACAGAACAGCGGCTGAAATATTGGTTCCGACTGGCCGACCCGCAGACACGCCATCATTTTCTGCAATGGGCGGAAAAACAGCCGCCCTCTTGATATGAGTTGTCCCAGCGCGCAATTTTTTTGTCTTTCTCTTGCAGCATCAAGCGCTTCCAGTAATCTGTAGACAGGTTAACTACGGAATCGAATTATGGAACTGACGACTCGCACCTTGCCGACGCGCAAACATATCGCGTTGGTTGCTCACGACCACTGCAAACAGATGTTAATGAACTGGGTGGAACGCCATCAGCCGTTGCTGGAAAAACACGTTCTTTATGCAACCGGCACGACGGGGAATCTGATCCAGCGCGCAACCGGTATGGACGTTAATGCGATGCTGAGCGGCCCGATGGGCGGCGACCAGCAGGTTGGCGCACTCATTTCAGAAGGGAAAATCGACGTGTTGATTTTCTTCTGGGACCCGCTTAACGCGGTACCGCACGACCCCGATGTCAAAGCGCTACTGCGTCTGGCCACCGTATGGAATATCCCTGTCGCCACTAACGTCTCAACGGCGGACTTTATCATCCAGTCCCCGCATTTTAATGACGCTGTAGATATTCTTATTCCGGATTATGCGCGTTATCTGGCCGAGCGCCTGAAATAACCGCTACGCGGGCGGGATGCTGTACCGCCCGCGCTTTAGGGCTTCCTCGCCACTGGCACATCCAGCTGTTTAAGCGCCTCCACAAAGCGCGAGGGATTATCTTTATTGAAAAGCAGCCAGACCCGCGCACGCGCGCGCGTCAACGCCACATATAACAAACGCCGCTCTTCAGCGTCCGGAAAATCCTCAACCTGAGGAAGAAGCGCACTTTCCATAATGGATTCTCGCGCCGGGGCGGGAAAACCGTCGTTACCCTCCTGCAATCCGACAAGAATCACGTAATCGGCCTGTTGGCCTTTGCTGGCATGGATAGTCATGAAGTCTATCTGTAACTTCGGCCAGCGAGTCGCCGCTTTTTGTAGACTCGCGGGTTTCAGATGATGATAGCGCGCCAGCACCAGGATACGTTCATCTTCCTTCGCATAGCCGGATAATTTATCCAGTAACGCGTCCAACTGGCTTTCATCCAATAACGTCACCGCTTTTTTATCGCCTGGGGTCAGACTATTTAACGGTTTTTTAAGTTGGTGCGGATTCTGCTGTACAAAGCGATTGGCAATATCGCCAATCCGACTGTTAAAGCGGTACGTGGTGTCCAGGTGGCAATGCTCGCCCTCGCCGAACGTCTGATGAAACGCCGTCGTTAAGGAGAGCTGCGCCCCGCTAAAACGGTAAATCGCCTGCCAGTCATCGCCAACGGCAAACAGCGTAGTCTGGCTATTCTGCTTGCGCAGCGCCTCTAACAGCGCCGCCCGTTGCGGGGAAATATCCTGAAATTCATCGACCAGAATATGCTTCCACGGGCTGATAAAACGCCCTTTTTCGAGGATCACCATTGCCTGATGGATCAGCCCGGAGAAATCAACGGCATTTTCCGCTTTCAACGCGCTTTTCCAGGCCTTTAGCAGCGGCGCCATCAGCTTAATGCGTTTGCCAAACAGCTCGCGGCACTCCTCTGGCGCGCCAGCGATCATTTCTGCCTGCGCGCCGCCGTGCATACGCATCAAACTGACCCAACGATCCAGGCGAGGGGCCAGACGCCGCTGTAATGTCTCATCGTCCCAGAAATTACCTTCCGGCACTACCCACTGCATCTCCTCTTCCAGCCACTGACGCCAGCCTTTGGCCTGCGCTTTTTTCTCGCTACACTGCTGACGCCAGGTGTGCAGAAATAGCTGATGCCGCGCGGTGGCGTCACTTTCCAGCTTACTGACAACCGGCGCTTTTTTACTGCCTTGCTGAATAATATACAGCGCCAGCGAATGGAACGTACGGGCAGTAATCTCTTCCGTATGTAAGCGCTCGCGGATACGCTCATCCATCTCCTCTGCCGCCTTGCGACCAAACGCCAGTAAAAGAATTTGCCCCGCATCGGCTTGTCCGCGCGCCAACAGCCAACCCGCGCGCGCCACCAGCACCGAGGTCTTACCGCTTCCCGCGCCCGCCAGTACCAGTAACGATGATTCGCCGTTAACCACCGCCCTGGCCTGGGAAGGATTAAGCGGAGAGGATTCTATCTGCGTAAAAAAGTCGGCATGCGCTTCCAGCATGGCATCGGCATACGCCTGATTATGCTGCTGCCGACTTCCCTCGCTATCCTGTAACCATGCCAGACACTTACGCCATATCTCGCGACAGTGAGCAAACTCCTCCAGACGTGAGACCGGCAGCGGTAAGGCGGCAAACGTCTGGCGAATTTCGTGTTCCAGCCCCCGAACGCGTTCACGGGTAAGCCATTGGTTTTCGCCCGTTCGCTCACTAATACGCGCCCATTGCTCCTGTAATGCCTGCGCGGCGACATCACTCATCTCCTGGCTCCAGCGACGCCAGTGCGCGTCCAGATAGCGATGGAATTGCTGGGTTTCCGACCACTCGGTACCGTGCAAACGCACGACTTTATCCTCCGGCAGGACAAACTCCAGCTCGCCCCATACCAGCCCACGCTTACAGTGAATCGCCAATAACTGATTGAATGGAATAAGATATTCATGCCTGTCGCCAGACACTTTCACCCCAGCGTTGAGGATCACGGCACGATCATACGGGTGTTGCGCCAGACGTTTTCCAAGAGAAGTAGCTTTCAGTTCCATGACTCAGCGAATCCAGACGTAAAGATGTGCTTATCAGTGTAACCGCCAGAGAAAACGTGCTCCAGTCTAAAAAAACGTTACAATTGCCCGCAGTGATAGAAAACCGGAATGAACTGAGGGTTTATGCGTACCGTTCTGAATATTTTAAACTTTGTACTGGGCGGCTTTGCCACTACGCTGGCCTGGCTGCTGGCGACGCTTGTCAGTATTGTGCTTATTTTTACCCTGCCGTTGACCCGCTCCTGCTGGGAGATAACCAAACTGTCCCTGTTCCCTTACGGTAATGAAGCCATTCACGTTGACGAACTTAATCCGGCGGCGAAAAGCGTATTAATGAATACTGGCGGTACCTTGCTGAATATTTTCTGGTTACTTTTTTTCGGCTGGTGGCTATGCCTGATGCACATTGCCTCCGGTATCGCTCAGTGTGTCACTATCATCGGGATACCTGTCGGTATTGCGAACTTTAAAATTGCCGCGATTGCGCTTTGGCCTGTCGGTCGCCGCGTCGTCTCTGTAGAAACCGCTCGCGCCGCGCGAGAAGCTAACGCGCGCCGCCGTTTTGAATGATCGGGACAAATAGCCTTTATGTTAAGTCCGTTGATTCGCCGTTATACCTGGAACAGTACCTGGCTGTATTACATCCGCATTTTTATCGCTCTGTGCGGCACCACCGCCCTGCCCTGGTGGCTGGGCGACGTCAAACTGACCATCCCGCTCACGCTCGGTATGGTTGCCGCGGCGCTAACCGATCTCGACGATCGCCTTGCCGGACGCTTGCGTAATTTAATCATTACCTTAATTTGCTTTTTTATCGCGTCGGCTTCTGTGGAGCTGCTCTTTCCCTGGCCGTGGCTATTTGCGTTGGGCTTAACGTTATCCACCAGCGGGTTTATTCTGTTGGGAGGACTGGGGCAACGCTATGCCACCATCGCGTTCGGCGCGTTACTCATTGCCATCTATACGATGCTGGGTACCTCTTTATACGATCACTGGTATCAGCAACCACTGCTCCTGCTGGCAGGCGCAGTATGGTATAACCTACTGACGCTAACCGGGCATCTGCTATTTCCGATCCGTCCGTTGCAGGATAATCTGGCACGCAGTTACGAACAGTTAGCGCACTATCTGGAACTGAAATCACGTCTGTTTGATCCTGATATTGAAGATGAAAGCCAGGCGCCGCTCTATGATTTAGCGTTAGCGAACGGGCAGTTAATGGCGACGCTGAACCAAACGAAAGTGTCGTTATTGAGTCGCCTGCGCGGCGATCGCGGTCAACGCGGTACGCGCCGCACCCTCCATTACTATTTTGTGGCGCAGGATATTCATGAACGCGCCAGTTCTTCGCATATTCAATACCAGACGCTGCGCGATTATTTTCGCCATAGCGACGTCATGTTCCGCTTTCAGCGTCTGATGTCGATGCAGGCGCAGGCCTGTACGCAGCTGGCGCGCTGTATCTTACTGCGTACGCCGTACCAGCATGATCCGCGTTTTGAACGCGTCTTTACCCACATTGACGCCGCGCTTGAACGTATGCGCGCCAGCGGCGCTTCTTTAGAGCTGTTAAATACGCTTGGGTTCTTATTAACCAACCTACGCGCTATTGATGCGCAACTGGCGACGATCGAGTCGGAGCAGGCCCAGGCAATGCCGCGCAATGAGTCAGAAAACCAGTTGGCTGATGATAGCCTGCACGGGTTTAGCGACATCTGGCTGCGTCTGAGCCGTAATTTTACCCCGGAGTCCGCTCTCTTTCGCCATGCGGTACGCATGTCACTGGTATTGTGCATCGGTTATGCTCTCATCCAAATTACCGGGATGCGCCACGGGTACTGGATATTGCTCACCAGCCTGTTCGTTTGCCAGCCTAACTATAACGCGACCCGCCATCGCCTTGCGCTCAGGATTATCGGTACGTTGGTAGGCGTTGCGATCGGCCTGCCGATTTTATGGTTTGTCCCTTCGCTTGAAGGACAGTTAGTTCTGCTGGTGATTACCGGCGTGCTTTTCTTCGCATTCCGTAATGTGCAGTATGCCCATGCGACGATGTTCATCACCCTGCTGGTATTACTCTGCTTTAACCTCCTGGGCGAAGGCTTTGAGGTTGCGTTACCGCGCGTCATCGACACGTTAATTGGCTGCGCTATCGCCTGGGCTGCGGTCAGCTTTATTTGGCCGGACTGGCGCTTTCGCAACCTTCCCCGGGTACTCCAGCGCGCCACCGATGCTAATTGCCGCTACCTTGACGCGATCCTTGAGCAATATCACCAGGGACGGGATAACCGCCTGGCCTATCGCATTGCCAGACGCGACGCGCACAACCGCGATGCAGAACTGGCATCCGTGGTTTCTAATATGTCGAGCGAACCCGACGTCACGGCTGAAACCCGGGAGGCGGCGTTCAGGCTGCTTTGCCTCAATCACACTTTTACCAGCTATATCTCCGCCCTCGGCGCGCACCGCGAAAAGCTCAGTAATCCGGACGTGTTGGGGCTTCTGGATGACGCGGTCTGCTACGTTGATGATGCGCTTCATCATCAGCCTGAAGACGAACAGCGCGTACACCAGGCGCTGGAGGGTTTAAAGCAGCGAGTTCAGTCGCTGGAAACACGTCCGGACAGCAAAGAACCTCTAGTTGTTCAACAAATTGGTTTGCTCATTGCCTTACTGCCCGAGATTGGACGCTTGCAACGGCAAATTTCACCGCCGACTTCTACATTAATTACCCAGCCGTAAGCGAATGAGCCCAGTCGGCAAGCTCCTGGCGACGACTCGCCGGGAGCGCCGCTTCATGTACGCCGACAATTGCGCCTTCCAGGGCATACAAAACTTTCACCGTCAGCAAGGGATTGCTTTGTCGCAACCTTAGCCAGCACATTTTAGCGCCCAGTATGCGTAACATATTTTCGTCCTTTATCCCTGACTCATTGAGCAATGTTTCCAGATGGAAGGTCATATTGGGGAGATCTTTGAGTCTGTGCTGTAAAATACGGCTGTGTTTTTCCTTCATTGCCGCGTCAAGCGAATACTTCGATAAACGTACCAGCTGCTGCTGATCGCGCCACAGGCTTTCATCCACCCGGTAATAGTTGAGCATAACGGGACGTCCACATTTCATGAACATGAGCCAGGCGGGGGGATGCTTCACACAGTAGGGTACGCTTTCTTCACAGGCGCGGAGATAAAGCTCGCCATTAGCCACCATCGCAAAGACGGTATCCTCCACGGTCAGACTATAGCTACCGAATAAAGATCGATACTGGATCGTCCCCAAAGAGGCCAAATATTCTTGCGATTTATAGATCCTGTCATAAGAGAGTGCTCTCATAAAATTCCTTTTAAATCATAAAGTAAAAGAATGATTTGCAGTAACGGATCCGTTAATGACGAAAATAGGCAACTTATACTCCGCGAGCAAGATGATTTTTATTTTTGACGCCACTAAGAATAAAAATTGCGAGACAGTTTCCGAAAATAGAGTTGATCTTTCATCGCCACAGGGGTACTGTATGAATATACAGTAACTCACAGGGCTGGATTGATTATGTACACTTCAGGTTATGCAAATCGTTCTTCGTCATTTCCTACCACTACCCACAACGCTGCGCGCACCGCTACGGAAAATGCCGCGGCAGGACTGGTCAGTGAAGTTGTCTACCACGAAGACCAGCCCATGATGGCGCAACTCCTGCTTTTGCCTTTACTCCGTCAGTTAGGCCAACAATCACGCTGGCAGCTCTGGCTCACGCCGCAGCAAAAGCTCAGCCGTGAATGGGTACAGTCTTCAGGTTTGCCATTAACGAAAGTGATGCAAATTAGCCAGCTTGCGCCTCGTCATACGCTGGAGTCGATGATCCGCGCTTTGCGTACAGGAAATTACAGCGTGGTAATTGGTTGGATGACTGAAGAACTGACAGAAGAAGAACATGCCAGCCTGGTTGAAGCAGCGAAGGTAGGTAATGCGGTAGGGTTTATCATGCGCCCTGTACGTGCGCACGCTTTACCCAGGAGACAGCATTCCGGGCTAAAAATTCACTCTAATTTGTATCATTAAGTAAAATTAGGATTTATCCTGGACTTTTTTTTACGCGAACGTATCTCCTTTGAGTGCTAACGTTTTTTTTGCGAGAACGCTTGCCAGAAGCGGTTTCCGCAATTTTTGCTGTACGATTTATCATCTGAAACTGTTAAATGATGTGTATATCCGTCATGTTTTTTTCACATGTCTGACGGAGTTCACACTTGTAAGTTTCCAACTACGTTGTAGACTTTACATCGCCAGGGGTGCTCAGCATAAGCCGTAGATATCGGTAGAGTAACTATTGAGCAGATCCCCCGGTGAAGGATTTAACCGTGTTATCTCGTTGGAGATATTCATGGCGTATTTTGGATGATAACGAGGCGCAAAAAATGAAAAAGACAGCTATCGCGATTGCAGTGGCACTGGCTGGTTTCGCTACCGTAGCGCAGGCCGCTCCGAAAGATAACACCTGGTACGCTGGTGCTAAACTGGGCTGGTCTCAGTACCATGACACCGGCTTCATTAACAATGATGGCCCGACTCATGAAAACCAACTGGGCGCAGGTGCTTTTGGTGGTTACCAGGTTAACCCGTACGTTGGCTTTGAAATGGGCTACGACTGGTTAGGCCGTATGCCGTACAAAGGCGACAACATCAATGGCGCTTATAAAGCTCAGGGCGTTCAGTTGACCGCTAAACTGGGTTATCCAATCACTGACGATCTGGACGTTTATACCCGTCTGGGTGGTATGGTATGGCGTGCAGACACCAAGTCTAACGTCCCTGGCGGCCCGTCTACTAAAGACCACGACACCGGCGTTTCCCCGGTATTCGCGGGCGGTATCGAGTATGCCATCACCCCTGAAATCGCAACCCGTCTGGAATACCAGTGGACTAACAACATCGGTGATGCCAACACCATCGGCACCCGTCCGGACAACGGCCTGCTGAGCGTAGGTGTTTCCTACCGTTTCGGCCAGCAAGAAGCTGCTCCGGTAGTAGCTCCGGCACCGGCTCCGGCTCCGGAAGTACAGACCAAGCACTTCACTCTGAAGTCTGACGTACTGTTCAACTTCAACAAATCTACCCTGAAGCCGGAAGGCCAGCAGGCTCTGGATCAGCTGTACAGCCAGCTGAGCAACCTGGATCCGAAAGACGGTTCCGTTGTCGTTCTGGGCTTCACTGACCGTATCGGTTCTGACGCTTACAACCAGGGTCTGTCCGAGAAACGTGCTCAGTCTGTTGTTGATTACCTGATCTCCAAAGGTATTCCGTCTGACAAAATCTCCGCACGTGGTATGGGCGAATCTAACCCGGTTACCGGCAACACCTGTGACAACGTGAAACCTCGCGCTGCCCTGATCGATTGCCTGGCTCCGGATCGTCGCGTAGAGATCGAAGTTAAAGGCGTTAAAGACGTGGTAACTCAGCCGCAGGCTTAAGTTTCCGTCTGATAAAAAACCCCGCGTCGCGGGGTTTTTTGCTCTGGTCTGGGTGACAACGCCTTTCAGCGTTACTTCTTGCCTAATAACGCCTGTAAATCCTGCTTTAACGTGGTCATTTGCGTGGCATATTTCTCTTTATGCTCCGCGTCTTCTATCAGTTGCACTATCGTTTCGGATAATGTTTTACCGCGTCGCTGCGCAAGGCCCGCCAGACGCTGCCAGACCATAAACTCTAAATCGATAGATTTTTTGCGCGTATGCTGATGTTCCGCATTGAAGTGTCGTTTGCGTCTTGCCCGAATGGTTTGTTTCATCCGATTAAGCAAGGCAGGATTCATATGCCTGTCTATCCAGACATTTACCCGCACCGGTTCATTTTCGAGGGCCAACAACAAATTGACGGCTTCCTGGGCAGCACTGGCTTCCACGTAGCGGGTGATCAGCTCCCCTTCGCGGTGCTTTTTCACCAGATATTTCCATTTCCAACCGCTTTCAAGATTTTCAAGTTGTTGATATTTCATTGCGATCCCAACGTTACCGTGTAACTGTTATCAGAATATCAGTTTTTTAGCCATCTGAAGAAAAGAATCTCGAACCTGTGAATGGTTACACGTCTTCATATTACTTTGCATTCGCTTTCCGCGTGTGCAGCGTGACGGGTTAGGCTATAATCCCCCCTTTTACAACAGACTAAAAAACCTCAACTTTGACCATTACGAAACTTGCATGGCGTGATCTGGTTCCGGATAGCGAAAGCTATCAGGAGATATTTGCACAGCCACACGCGACTGACGAAAACGACACCTTACTCAGTGATACTCAGCCACGACTGCAATTTGCGCTTGAGCAACTTATACAGCCGTGGGCATCATCCTCTTTTATGCTGACTAAAGCGCCTGAAGAGCAAGAGTATCTCACTTTACTTTCAGATGCCGTCCGCGCTCTGCAAACCGATGCCGGACAATTAACCGGCGGACATTATGACGTTTCCGGGCATACTGTTCATTACCGCGCCGCGCAGAATGCGCAAGACAACTTTGCCACCGTCACACAAGTCGTCAGCGCGGACTGGGTCGAAGCCGAGCAGCTCTTTGGTTGCCTGCGGCAGTATAACGGCGACATTACCCTGCAGCCGGGACTGGTTCATCAGGCGAACGGCGGCGTGCTGATTATTTCCTTACGAACCCTTCTGGCGCAGCCGTTACTGTGGATGCGTCTGAAAGCCATCGTTAGCCGCGAGCGTTTTGACTGGGTGGCCTTTGACGAGTCGCGTCCATTACCGGTCTCCGTGCCATCAATGCCGCTCAAACTGAAGGTGATTCTGGTTGGCGAACGTGAATCACTGGCTGATTTTCAGGAGATGGAACCGGAGCTCGCGGAACAGGCTATCTACAGTGAATTTGAAGACAATTTACAGATAGCGGACGCAGAAGCTATGACCCTGTGGTGTCAATGGGTGACGCGTATCGCTTTACGCGATAATTTGCCGCCCCCGGCACCGGATGCCTGGCCCGTTCTGATACGCGAGGCTGTGCGCTATACCGGCGAACAGGATACGCTGCCTCTTTGCCCACTGTGGATAGCCCGCCAGTTTAAGGAGGCATCGCCTTTATGCGAAGGCGATACCTGCGGCGCAGAAGCGCTCAGCCTGATGCTTGCCCGACGCGAATGGCGAGAAGGCTTTCTGGCGGAACGGATGCAGGATGAGATTCTGCAAGAGCAGATCCTGATTGAAACCGAAGGCGAACGCGTTGGACAAATCAATGCGCTTTCCGTCATTGAATTTCCCGGGCATCCGCGCGCCTTTGGCGAACCGTCGCGAATTAGCTGTGTTGTGCATATCGGCGATGGCGAATTTAACGATATTGAGCGCAAGGCCGAACTTGGCGGGAATATCCACGCTAAGGGAATGATGATTATGCAGGCCTTCCTGATGTCGGAGTTGCAGCTGGAGCAACAAATTCCCTTCTCTGCCTCGTTAACCTTTGAGCAGTCCTACAGCGAAGTGGATGGCGATAGCGCCTCAATGGCGGAATTATGTGCGCTCATCAGCGCGCTGGCCAATGTGCCAGTGAATCAAAATATTGCGATTACCGGCTCGGTCGATCAGTTTGGTCGCGCGCAACCGGTGGGCGGGCTAAACGAAAAAATTGAAGGTTTCTTCGCCATCTGCGAGCAGCGGGAATTAAACGGTAAACAGGGCGTGATTATCCCTGCCGCCAATGTCCGCCATCTCAGTCTTAAATCTGAACTGCTGCAAGCGGTTAAAGAAGAGAAGTTCACTATCTGGGCGGTAGACGACGTGACCGACGCCTTACCGCTACTGTTAAATCTGGTGTGGGATGGCGAAGGTCAAACGACGTTGATGCAGACTATCCAGGAGCGTATCGCGCAGGCGACGCAACAGGAAGGCCGTCATCGTTTCCCGTGGCCATTACGTTGGCTGAACGCTTTTATTCCGAACTGATCGGACTTGTTCAGCGTACACGTGTTAGCTATCCTGCGTGCTTCAATAAAATAAGGTTTACATAAAACATGGTAGATAAACGCGAATCCTATACAAAAGAAGACCTTCTTGCCTCTGGTCGTGGTGAACTGTTTGGCGCTAAAGGGCCGCAACTCCCTGCACCGAACATGCTGATGATGGACCGCGTCGTTAAGATGACCGAAACGGGCGGCAATTTCGACAAAGGCTATGTCGAAGCCGAGCTGGATATCAATCCGGATCTATGGTTCTTCGGATGCCACTTTATCGGCGATCCGGTGATGCCCGGTTGTCTGGGTCTGGATGCTATGTGGCAATTGGTGGGATTCTACCTGGGCTGGTTGGGCGGCGAAGGCAAAGGCCGCGCTCTGGGCGTGGGCGAAGTGAAATTTACCGGCCAGGTTCTGCCGACAGCCAGGAAAGTCACCTATCGTATTCATTTCAAACGTATCGTAAACCGTCGCCTGATCATGGGCCTGGCGGACGGTGAGGTTCTGGTGGATGGTCGTCTGATCTATACCGCACACGATTTGAAAGTCGGTTTGTTCCAGGATACTTCCGCGTTCTAAGTGTTGAATTGATATTCCGCGCTATCGGTATCATGCTTGCAAAGCCCATAAAGGCGAAACCTCCGCACTGCGGAGGTTTCTTTTTCTAAAGAGACAGAATCAGGCCATTACCGCCCTGTCCTCCATGGCTTGTCGCCAACCTCCCAACCAGTATGACCGTTGATTCAGCGTCTGATAGGGACACATTTCTTTTGATCGTCCGGCGATGCCGGCCTGATATCCACGTTGATGTGCCCGTTCCAGGCGATCTCGTTTTTGTCTCTTCATGCCTCGTTTCCCTCATATTTGTATCTGGTGGAAAAGAAAACAGTGATTACAAAATGTGCAATCACACTACACGAATACCTCTAAATGGATCGCCCGTCAATGCGCAAAATTCACACCAATGTCATATTTGTGAGCTATACGGTAAATCATTTGTACAAAAAATGTGAGCCATAACAACTATTTTTCCGGCGTCAAAAATAAAAAAACCGCCTCAGGCGCACGACCTGAAGCGGTTAAATTTACATTACTTTTATCTCAGGGAAGGCGCTTTATCTCATCTGCGATAGCGGCTGCTTCCTGACTCCATGCGCTTGCCAGTACTTTGACCATCTCATCATAGCCATCTTTCTGCTGACTGGCTTCGATATGGAAAGGCCGCTTAATCAGCTGTCCATTGTGGTTTAATAACCACTCCCCGCTGACGATAACCTTACCATCGTAGCGTCCATGGAATCCGGTTACGGTAACGTTTAACGTATCCTGGGTGGTTCCCAACGGCTGGGAAGCGACGACCCAGCCAGGAAGCCGGGCGCTAAGATTCGCCACCAGCGTGTTACGTAATTGCTGGTCCAGCGGGCTGGCCCACAGATTGTTATTGGCAATCACATACTGAACATCACTGGTTTGATACACCACGCCGTTACCTGCCAGATAGTCAGGTACGGAAACCTGCTCTACCCATAAGAGACGGTTGCCCTGGCTTGCGGTGCTTTGCACACCGCTTTGCGCTATCGGGAGCTGATAATAGCTTTTATTCTCTCCGCCGGAGCTACATGACGCCAGCCAGAACGCCATTATCACGACTAGCCATTTTTTCATTGTTTCGCCCTCTTAGGCTCAGGATCTTTTTTATCCTTCGCTTCAAATACCAGCGCGTTGCTCTTCTCGTTCAGAGTTTTCAACACCGGTTGTAACTCACGAAGCACCTGATCGAGACGCTGCATATCCGCCACCATTTTGTTATACGCCGCCGATCCAGGCTGGAAGCCCTGCATACTGCGGTTAAGTTCGCGTAACGTCGTTTGCATATCCGCCGGAAGCTGCTGCATCGACTGACTGGAGGTAATCTTGTTCATATTATCCAGCGTGGTTTGCAGCCGACGCATAGTACGCTGGCTTTCAGACAGCGTATTGGTCGCTTGTTCAATCATCGGATTCAGCGGCAGGTTGTTGATCTTATCCAACGTTTCCACCAGTCGCTGTTGAATTTGCGCCAGGCCGCTGCTGACGGTGGGAATAATTTCATAACCATCAAATTCGCGTAGCCCGGTAATCGGCGGCTCCTTAGGATAAAAGTCCAGATCGACATACAGCGCCCCGGTCACCAGGTTACCGGTTTTAAGCGAAGCGCGTAAACCGCGCTTAAGCAGTTCCGTCAAATGCGCGCCAACATCCGCATTTTCTCCCAATTGCGCTTTCAGACGCTCCGGTTCAATGCGCACCAGCACAGGAATACGGTAATCGTCGTTAAATACCTGGCGCATTTTAGACGCAAAGAAAGGCACTTTGCTTACCGTCCCCAGACGAATACCGCGGAACTCCAGCGGCGCGCCGGGTTGTAATCCGCGCACCGAATCTTTAAAGAACATCAGGTAATCGATATGATCGGTATACAGCGAATCCTGAATACTTTTTTGATCGTCGTAGAGATTAAACGCCGTTTTTTCGGCGACGGGTTGCCCCTGCTCAAGTCCTTCCGGCACATCAAAACTCACGCCGCCGCCAAACAACGTCGTCAACGATCCCATTTCCACGCGCATTCCCGCCGATGTCAGATCCACAGCGATACCGCTATCTTTCCAGAATCGGACATTACTGGTGACCAATCGATCGTTTGGCGCCTTAATGAATAACTGATAACTCATTGTCCGTTTTTGCGGATCGAAAGAGCTGGTTTCAACGGATCCTACCCGATAGCCCCGGAACAGAACGGGATCGCCAGGACTGAGCTGACCGGCCTTTTTGCTGTCCAGAATCACACGAATACCTTTGGCATCGGGCGGCGCCAACGGCGGTGAGTCAAGAAGCTGATAGCTTTCCGGCTGACTGCCCTTACTTCCTGGTTGTAGTTCAATATACGCGCCTGATAACAACGTCCCAAGCCCGCTGATGCCTTCACGCCCTACCTGCGGTTTTACGACCCAAAATACCGAGTCTTTATGCAGCAACTTTTCCATACCGGAATGAAGCCGCGCCTTGATTTGTACATGGGTCAGATCGTCAGTCAGCGTCGCGCTTTCAACCACGCCGACATCCACGCTGCGACTTTTGATCGTCGTTTTTCCGCCTTCAATGCCTTCCGCATTGGTGGTAATTAAGGTAACTTCCGGTCCCTGGTGGCTGTAGTGATAAAACAGAATCCAGGCTCCAATAAGCGCAGTAACAATCGGGAATATCCAGACAGGCGACCAATTTTTCACCTTTTGTACTTTGGCTTCCCCTTTTTTAGGTTCCATGCTATCAGGACTCCTCATGGCCTGGTTCGTATTCACGATCCCACGACAGACGCGGATCAAAGGTCATCGCAGAAAACATTGTCATTATGACGACTAAAGCAAACATCAACGCACCCATCGCAGGATAAATATTCATTAACCCTCCCATACGCACCAGCGCAGAGAGTACGGCAATGACAAAGGCATCAATCATTGACCAGCGCCCCACAAACTCCACTACTTCATAAATAAAATGCATCCGTTCACTGTCGCGCTTACCGTGGCCTTTCGCATCCCAACAAAGCCAAGCAATGGCGATCATTTTTAGCGTCGGCACCATAATACTGGCGAGAAAGATAACCGCCGCCACCGGATAAGACCCCTCGCTCCACAGCAAAATCACGCCAGCCAGAATGGTCGACGGCATTTTCGAGCCCAGTAAGTCGGTAATCATAATCGGCAAAATATTGGCGGGCAGATAAAGCATGATCGAGGTAAATAATAACGCCAGCGTCCACTGCAAACTGTTTTTACGCCGGACATAGCCTTTCGTATGGCAACGCGGACAGACGAGACTCTCCGCAGGCAGGATCGCCGTACAGCAGGCGCAAGAACGCAAAGACTGCCGGATACCGGTAATCCCCGGCGTTAACGGCTGCGCCAGTGCAGGCTGCGGGGCGATATCATCCCACAGCCAGCGGCGATCGACACACTGGAACGCCCGCAGTTGAACGAGACAAAATAAGCACCAGGGAATAAAGCTGCTGCCGATGCCGATATCGCCGTAGGCCATCAGCTTAACAAAACTGACCAACACCCCGGCGAGAAATATTTCCGCCATTCCCCACGATTTGAGGAGGAAAAAGATCCTTGCCAGCGTTTTTTTTACCGACAACGGCAGACTGGCGCGGTTGACAAGTAATAGAATAGTCACCAGGCAAAATGCCGGCACCAGTTGGACAAATAATAAAAAGAACGTGCCGAGGCTGGCGTAATCTTCAGAAAACATGACGCCGGGGATTTCCAGAAGCGTGACTTCGCTGGTGACGCCCGCGACATTCATATTCACGAAGGGAAAAAGGTTAGAAAGCAGCAACATAAATAGTGCCGCTAACGCATAGGCGGTAGGACGCTGCCGGGGCGCGTCCCACTCGGTCGTTAACGTTGCGCCGCATCGTGGACATGCTGCTTTTTGCCCATGCGAGAGGCGGGGTAAAGCCACCAGCATGTCACATTGCGGGCACAATATGTGCTTCGCAGCATGGTGATGTTCACACATAGGCGCTCCTTTCGTTATGCCCCGTTTTTCAGGCCTTCAAGATACTCCCAACGTTCGAAGGCTTGCTCAAGTTCTTGCTCCGCCTGACTTAAATCGGCCAGAACTTTCTGCGTTTGCTCATGGGGTTGGCTAAAAAAGGCCGCATCCGCAACCTGCGCCTGTAGCGCTTCCAGCTTCGCTTCCAGGTCTTCAAGCTGACCGGGTAACTGCTCCAGCTCGCGCTGCAGTTTATAGCTTAGTTTGCTACTGCCACGTTTTACAATTTCTGCTTTAGGGGCAATAACTTCCTCATTTTTTTTCGCCATCGGCTGTTTCGTCGCCAGATGCTGCTCTTGCTGCGCACGCGCATCATGGTAGCCGCCAATATAACGTCCGATTTTGCCGCCGCCCTCGAAAATCCAGCATTCCGTCACGGTATTATCGACAAATTGCCGATCGTGGCTGACCAGTAGTACCGTGCCCTGATAGCCATCAATTAATTCTTCTAATAGTTCCAGCGTTTCGACGTCAAGATCGTTCGTTGGTTCATCGAGAATTAAAAGATTGCTCGGCTTGAGGAACAGTCGCGCCAGCAACAGACGGTTACGTTCGCCGCCGGAAAGCGCGCGGACGGGTGTCATCGCCCGTTTGGGGTGAAACAGGAAGTCCTGCAAATAGCCCAGTACATGGCGCGGCTTACCGTTTACCATCACCTCTTGCTTGCCTTCCGCCAGGTTATCCATCACGGTTTTTTCCGGATCCAGTTCGGCGCGATGCTGATCGAAGTAGGCGACTTCCAGCTTCGTTCCTACGTGGATGCGCCCGCTGTCAGCCTGAAGCTGTCCCAGCATCAGTTTCAGTAGCGTGGTTTTACCGCAGCCGTTCGGGCCAATTAACGCAATCTTGTCGCCGCGCTGTACCTGAGCGGAGAAATCTTTTACCAGTTGTTTTCCTTCTACCTGGTAATCGACATTCTCCATCTCAAAAACGATTTTACCGGAGCGCGTCGCCTCTTCGACCTGCATCTTCGCCGTGCCCATCACTTCCCGGCGCTCGCTGCGTTCACGACGCATCGCTTTTAACGCCCGCACGCGCCCTTCATTACGGGTGCGGCGCGCCTTGATACCCTGGCGAATCCAGACTTCTTCCTGCGCCAGTTTGCGATCAAATTCCGCGTTTTGTAATTCTTCTACGCGCAGCGCTTCTTCTTTCTCCAGCAGGTATTGATCGTAATTTCCCGGATAAGTAACCAGTTTGCCACGATCGAGATCGACAATGCGGGTCGCCATATTGCGAATAAACGAACGATCGTGAGAGATAAAAATAATCGTTCCGTTAAAGGTTTTCAGAAACCCTTCCAGCCAGTCGATAGTTTCGATATCCAGATGGTTAGTCGGTTCATCCAGTAACAATACGCGCGGATTGCTGACCAGCGCCCGACCCAGCGCGGCTTTACGCAACCAGCCGCCGGAGAGCGACGACAGCGCGGCGTTAGGATCGAGTCCAAGCTGCGCCAGCACTTCATTAATACGGTTTTCCAGCTGCCACAGATTATGATGATCGAGCTGTTCCTGTACGCGCGCCATTTCATTGAGGTTTTTCTCGCTGGGATCGGTCATCACCAGACGGGAAATCTCATGATAGCGCTTGAGGTATTCCGCTTGTTCTTCGATACCTTCGGCGACAAAGTCATAGACGCTACCCGCAATATTACGGGGCGGGTCCTGTTGCAGACGCGCGACGATCAGATCCTGCTCATAAATAATACGCCCATCGTCCAGACCCTGTTCGCGGTTGAGGATCTTCATCAAGGTGGATTTCCCGGCGCCGTTACGCCCCACCAGACAGACGCGTTCGTTATCTTCGATATGCAACTCTGCGTTATCGAGAAGCGGCGCGTCGCTGAACGACAGCCATGCGCCATGCATACTGATTAATGACATTTACTTTTCCTTTCACGCGGCGCGGATCAGCCAGCAGTTATGAATCTGACGGTTACGGGCAAAATCCGGGGAGAGCGTTTTTTGCGTAATTTCTTGTGCAGTAAGCCCCAGCTCAGCCAGCCCTTCCAGATCCATACGGAATCCGCGCTTATTATTTGAGAACATGATGGTGCCGCCTTTACGCAGCAGACGTTTTAAATCTTTCATTAACGCGACATGATCGCGCTGAACATCAAACGACTCTTCCATACGTTTTGAGTTAGAGAACGTCGGCGGATCGATAAAGATCAAATCGAACTGTTCATTCGCCTCGCGCAGCCAGCCCAGGCAGTCGGCCTGAATCAGGCGATGCGCGCGGCCGCTCAGTCCGTTCAGACGCAAATTACGTTCGGCCCACTCCAGATAGGTGCGGGACATATCCACCGTTGTGGTGCTGCGCGCGCCGCCCAGACCCGCATGTACGCTGGCGCTGCCGGTATAAGAAAAGAGATTCAGGAAATCTTTGCCTTTGCTCATTTCTCCCAGCATTCTGCGGGCAATACGGTGATCGAGGAACAGACCGGTGTCGAGATAATCCGTCAGATTTACCCATAAGCGCGCATTATATTCGCTGACCTCAAGGAACTCGCCCTTCTCGCTCATTTTCTGATACTGGTTTTTTCCTTTTTGCCGTTCGCGGGTTTTTAACACCAGTTTATTCGGCGGAATACCGAGCACTGACAAGGTTGCCGCAATAATATCGAACAGACGTTGCCGCGCTTTTTGCGCATCCACCGTTTTCGGCGGCGCATATTCCTGAATCACCGCCCAGTCGCCGTAACGGTCTACCGCCACGTTATATTCCGGCAGGTCGGCATCATACAAGCGATAGCATTCAATCCCTTCCTGTCGCGCCCATTTCTCCAGCTTTTTAAGATTTTTACGCAGGCGATTAGCGTAATCTTCCGCCACCGTCGCCGGCTTACTGTCCGCCGTGGTTTCCGCAATATGATAGTTTTTCTGCACGCAGTCCAGCGGGCCATTCTTGGCTTTAAACTGTTTGTCGGCACGTAATTGCAGGCTGCCCAGCAAATCGGGCGAAGCGCTGAACAGCGACAGGTTCCAGCCGCCAAACTGATTTTTCATGGTACGGCCCAGCAGGCTGTGCAACGCAATCAGCGCCGGTTCGCTGTCCAGACGTTCGCCGTAAGGCGGGTTACTGATCACCGTACCATACGGGCCTTTCGGCAATGGATTACTCAGTTGCGCCACATCTTTCACTTCAAAGGTGATAAGCTCGCCGATACCGGCGCGACGGGCGTTGCTGCGCGCCCGCTCAATGACGCGCGCATCGCTGTCGGAACCGTAGAAATGAGAGGAATACTCCGCCAGTCCCTTACGCGCCCGGGTCTGCGCTTCGGCTTTCACTTCCTGCCAGATAGTTTCGTCATGCTGCGCCCAGCCGCTAAATCCCCAGTGACCACGGTGCAGTCCCGGCGCGCGATCGGTCGCCCACATCGCGGCCTCAATCAACAGTGTCCCCGAACCACACATAGGGTCGAGCAGCGGCGTACCTGGTTGCCAGCCGGAACGCATAACAATCGCTGCCGCCAGCGTCTCTTTAATTGGCGCCAGCCCGGTGCGATCGCGATAACCGCGCAGGTGCAGGCCATCACCACTGAGATCCAGCGCAATGCTGGCAGTTTCTTTATTCAGCCAGACGTTAATACGGAGGTCCGGCGATTCGCGGTCCACATTTGGACGCGGAAGATTTTTCCGCGTAAACGCATCGACAATCGCGTCTTTAACTTTCATCGCGCCATACTGACTATTACGGATGGTGTCGTTCAGGCCGCTGAAATGCACCGCAAACGTCGCGCCAGGATTAAAAATCTCTGTCCAGTTTATCGCCTGAACGCCGAGGTAAAGATCGAGATCGCTGTAGACCTTGCACTCACCCATCGGCAGGATAATACGCGAGGCCAGGCGGCTCCACATCAGGCTCTGGTAAATAAGCCGCGTGTCGCCCTGAAAATGGACCCCACCCTGAACAACCTGACACCCTACGGCGCCCAGTTTTTCCAGTTCAGTTTTTAACAGCTCTTCCAGCCCGCGGGCCGTACTGGCAAACAGAGAATTCATATTGTCACTTTTACGCTAAGAAAATTGTTGCGCATTATAGCTAATCTCACGCCCATGTCATAAAGTTGAAGGCTTATTTTCATTTGAGGGACTGTACGGTGGCGACGTTATCACGGCTCTTTATTCATCCGGTCAAATCCATGCGCGGCATTGGCCTGACTCATGCGCTGGCAGATATCAGCGGCCTGGCTTTTGATCGCATCTTCATGGTGACCGAGCCTGACGGCACATTTATTACCGCCCGCCAGTTTCCACAAATGGTACGTTTTACCCCCTCTCCCTTACACGACGGCCTCCATTTGACCGCGCCAGACGGCAGTAGCGCGCTGGTTCGCTTTACGGATTTCACCCCGCAGGATGCGCCGACCGAGGTCTGGGGAAACCATTTTACCGCTCGCGTCGCCCCGACGGCGATTAATCAATGGTTGAGCGGCTTTTTCTCCCGCGATGTCCAGTTGCGCTGGGTTGGGCCGCAGTTGACACGCCGGGTCAAACGACATAACGCGGTGCCGCTGGGATTTGCCGATGGCTACCCGTATTTATTGACCAACGAAGCCTCGCTGCGCGATCTGCAACAGCGTTGTCCGGCAGGCGTACAAATGGAACAATTTCGCCCAAACTTAGTGGTTTCCGGCGTAGCGGCCTGGGAGGAAGATAGCTGGAAAGTGCTTCGCATTGGCGATGTGATTTTTGACGTCGTGAAGCCCTGTAGCCGCTGTATTTTTACGACCGTCAGCCCTGAAAAGGGGCAAAAACATCCTTCCGGCGAACCGCTGGCGACACTGCAAGCTTTTCGTACCGCCCAGGACAATGGCGATGTGGATTTCGGTCAGAATTTGATTGCCCGCAATAGCGGCGTCATTCGCGTCGGCGATGAGGTGGAGATACTGGCGACAGCGCCGGCAAAAGCTTATGGCGCCACAACGCTCGACGACAGCGTTACGCCAGAGAAACATCCGGACGGGAGTGTAACCATCGACTGGCAGGGGCAAACCTTCTGCGGGAATAATCAACAGGTGCTACTGGAACAGTTGGAGAATCAGGGAATTCGTATTCCGTATTCTTGCCGGGCTGGTATCTGTGGTTGCTGCCGGATACGTTTGCTGGAAGGCGAAGTAAGTCCGCTGAAAAAATCGGCTATGGGTGACGATGGTACGATTCTGAGCTGTAGCTGCGTGCCTAAGACCGCGTTACGACTGGAGAATTAAACCGCTTGTTCAAGGCTGAAACTGTGACAGTGAACCTGCGGTTTCAGCCTGTCGTTCATAATTTTAATCGCATCGCCAAGCTGCATGGTTCGGCCTGCTATCACCACGCCCGGCTGGGCCAGCAGACACAACGCGGCATTTTCTCCCGGCTCAACGACCAGCAAATTAACCTGTTCCGCCGTATCGCTTAACCAGACGCTTGCGGCATCGCCCGTTCCTGGGGTCCACATTTCGCCATGCGCCACAAAATGCCAGCTTTTTGGCATCTGCGGTTTGAGATAGCGAATCGCCACCAGCGCATTCAACACCAGCTCCGCGCGTTGCTCTTTGGTTAATTCGAAATCCCGGCATTTTTCTTCAAAGGAAAAATAGAGCGCAGCGTCATCCACACAAAAACCGGTCGGGCAAAACGCGTCCGGCGTAAGCATTTTACGAGAGAAGCGCGAGCGAAAAAGCATACCATTGGCGAGATCGAGCATCATACGATCGTGCTCTTCATCATAATACCAGCGCCAGTTATCGTCAGGTTTAATTCGCATTACCTCTCTCCCGCTTTTAAGCAACTCGTAACAGCATTGTCCTTTTGCCGCTTCGTTTATTACCCCAATAATAAAAGCCTAAAATGTCTAAATAAGCAACAGTGGAGAAATATAAAACAACCAGCGCCGGAAATAAAGCCCTGGTTGTCTGATAAAGGGTAAAGTTTAGATGTGCGTTACGATTTCTTTAATCAATGGCGGGCCTTTAAAAATAAAGCCGGAATAAATTTGTACCAGCGTAGCTCCTGCCGCTATCTTCTCGCGCGCGGCGATAACTGAGTCAATGCCGCCGACGCCGATAATAGGCAATTGTCCTTTTAACTCCTGGGATAAACGGCGAATAATTTCTGTGCTTTTTAATTGTAATGGCCGGCCACTTAATCCCCCCGTTTGCTGGCAATTTTTCATTCCTTGTACCAGAGAACGATCGAGGGTGGTATTTGTCGCAATCACCCCATCAATATTATGACGAAGCAGGCTATCGGCAACTTGGATCAATTCTTCTTCACAAAGATCCGGCGCGATCTTTACTGCCACCGGCACATATTTATGGTGGATCGCCTGAAGATCGTTTTGCTTATTTTTAATGGCAGTTAACAGATCGTCCAGCGCATCGCCATACTGGAGCGTACGTAGCCCTGGCGTATTCGGCGAAGAAATATTAATGGCGATATAACCCGCATAAGCATAGACTTTTTCCATACAAATCAGGTAGTCATCTTTGCCATTTTCGACAGGCGTATCTTTATTTTTACCGATGTTAATTCCCAGAATACCATCAAAATGGGCTTTTTTAACATTCTCGACCAGGTTATCGACGCCCAGATTATTAAAGCCCATCCGATTGATCAGACCTTCAGCATCCACCAGACGAAAAAGACGCGGCTTATCGTTACCCGGCTGTGGGCGCGGCGTCACGGTGCCGATTTCCAGGGAGCCAAACCCCATCGCGCCTAACGCGTCGATGCACTCCCCGTCTTTATCCAGACCGGCAGCCAACCCCAGTGGATTTTTAAAGGTAAGTCCCATGCAGGTAACCGGCTTTGTCGGTACTTTCTGGCGCACCAGCGCTTCCAGCGGCGTACCTGTAATGCGGCGTAATTGTTGAAATGTAAATTCATGAGCGCGCTCTGGATCGAGCTGGAAAAGGGCTTTACGAACGAAGGGATAGTACATGAACTCTCCTGGATTCCCGGTGTGCAAACCGGGGGCGTATTATGGGCGATAACAAGGCAAAAGGGAATTGACCTACGGCAATAAATAGCAATCGTTTTCCTTCATTCTCACTTCACGTTTCGCCAGCGAGCGTCATCGTCCGGCAAAAAAATACCCGGCAGCGCTAACGCTTACCGGGCATGTCTTACCTCTTTATAACGGATACTGTCAGGCTAACGCTTTAGTTATCTTCTCGTACAGATCGCCGGAAAGATTCTCCAGCCCTTTTAACTGCTCCAGCGCCGCGCGCATTTTCTCCTGACGCTTATCATCATAACGTTTCAGACGAATCAGCGGTTCAATGAGGCGAGATGCTACCTGCGGGTTACGGCTATTCAGATCGGTCAGCATTTCGACCAGGAACTGGTATCCGCTACCGTCTTGCGCATGGAACGCCGCCGGGTTGCTGCCAGCAAACGCGCCAATTAATGAACGGATGCGGTTCGGGTTGCTCATACTGAAAGAACGGTGTTTGAGCAGGCCGCGTACGGTTTCCAGTACATTTTCCGCCGGGCTTGTGGATTGCAGGATAAACCATTTATCCATCACCAGGCCGTCCTGATGCCACTTATCGTCATACTCCTTCATCAGCATATCGCGGCACGGCAACTGCGCCGCCACCGCAGCAGACAGGGCCGCCAGCGCATCGGTCATATTATTGGCGTCGCGATACTGTTTGCTGACCAGCGTATTAGCCAGCTCCGTCTCGCCGAACGCCAGGAAGCGCAGGCAAGCATTGCGCAGCGTGCGCTTACCGATATCGCCGTGATCAACACGATACTCATCCAGATGATTGGCGTTATAGATAGCTAAGAACTCATCCGCCAGTTCTGCCGCCAGCGTACGCGTTAGCGCTTCACGAACTTGCGCAATGGCGATCGGGTCAATGACCTCAAACAGCTCCGCAATTTCATTGGCCGAAGGCAGCGTTAAAATTTCTGCGGCCAACGCCGGATCGATTTTCTCATCCAACAGTACTGCACGGAACGCATCAGCGACATGCACCGGAAGCGATAGCGGTTGCCCCTGCTGATGACGCGCCACATTCAGTTTAATGTATGTGGCCAGCAGGCTTTGCGCCGCATCCCAACGGGAGAAATCATTGCGCGCATGGCGCATCAGGAACGTCAACTGCTGATCGCTCCATTTATATTCCAGTTTCACCGGCGCTGAAAACTCGCACAGCAAGGCCGGAACAGGCTGGAAATAGACATTATCAAAGGTAAATGTCTGCTCCGCCTGCGTGACGTTCAGCACGGCGTTGACTGGGTGACCGCCTTTTTGCAACGGAATGACGTTGCCTTCGTTATCGTACAGTTCAATGGCGAATGGAATATGCAGCGGCAGCTTCTCCGCCTGATCCGCCGTCGCCGGAGTACGCTGGCTGATGGTCAACGTGTACTGCTCGGTTTCCGGATTATAATCATCTTTTACCGTTACAATCGGCGTGCCGGACTGACTGTACCAGCGGCGGAAATGGGACAAATCGACATTAGAAGCATCTTCCATCGCCTGTACGAAGTCATCACACGTCGCGGCGCTGCCGTCATGGCGCTCAAAATAAAGCAGCATCCCCTTCTGGAAATTTTCCTCACCCAGCAACGTGTGGATCATGCGAATGACTTCCGCACCCTTTTCATAAACGGTGAGGGTGTAGAAGTTATTCATTTCGATTACTTTATCCGGGCGGATAGGATGCGCCATCGGGCTGGCGTCTTCCGCGAATTGTAAACCGCGCATGGTACGCACGTTACTGATGCGGTTCACCGCGCGTGACCCCAAATCAGAGCTAAACTCCTGATCGCGGAACACGGTTAGCCCCTCTTTCAGGCTCAACTGGAACCAGTCGCGGCAGGTGACGCGGTTGCCGGTCCAGTTGTGGAAATACTCATGACCTATCACGCGCTCAATATCGAGATAATCTTTATCCGTCGCGGTATCGGTTCGCGCCAGCACGTATTTGGAGTTAAAGATATTGAGACCTTTATTCTCCATCGCGCCCATATTAAAGAAATCCACCGCGACAATCATATAGATGTCGAGGTCATATTCGAGCCCAAAACGCGTTTCATCCCATTTCATGGAATTTTTCAGCGAGGTCATTGCCCACGGCGCGCGATCCAGATTGCCACGGTCAACGTACAGTTCTAATGCGACTTCACGCCCGGAGCGGGTGGTAAAGGTATCGCGCAGCACGTCAAAATCACCGGCCACCAGCGCAAACAGATAACACGGTTTCGGGAACGGATCTTGCCACTGAACCCAGTGACGGCCATTCTCCAGTTCACCCTGCGCAACACGGTTGCCATTGGAAAGCAGGAACGGATATTTGCTTTTATCGGCAATAATTTTGGTGGTAAATCGCGCCAGTACGTCCGGGCGGTCAAGATACCAGGTAATATGGCGGAAGCCCTCCGCTTCACACTGGGTACAGAGCGCATCGCCGGACTGGTACAATCCTTCCAGCGCCGTATTCGCCGCCGGACTTATCTCGTTGACAATGCGTAACGTAAAACGCTCTGGCAGGTCGCTGATGATAAGCGCGCCCTCTTCTTCCTTATATGCTGTCCACGGCGCATCGTTGACGTGGATAGATACCAGCGTTAAATCTTCCCCATCAAGGCGAAGAGGCGCATCAGGCGCGCCATGACGAACAGCCTGGCTTATTGCGGTGACCACGGTTTTTTCGGCATCGAGGTCAAAGGTCAAGTCAATATCAGTAATCTGGTAATCCGGCGCGCGATAGTCATGGCGGTATTTGGCTTGTGGCTGTTGTGTCATAAAAAACCTTTCGCATCTTTGTGTAGAGTGTCGACTCCAGTCTATTCCTGTTGCGCAAATCGCGCTACGCAGAATGTTCATCTTTTCAGGCACAAACGGCCTATTTGCTACATTTTTATAATATGTACTCATAGTTTTTAAAATCGATAAAGATCGTCCAGGAGCGCTTTAAACAAGGGATGAGCGAGATCGAGATGAAGCTTGATTAACGAACTTTAACGAACTTCACAGACCACTTTTGCCCCATCCATGCCCCACACATAATTTTAGTCAACGCCAGACCCCATCAGCCCTTCAGGGAAAATCGATAACAAACACGCCCGCAGTATGTTCCCCAAAATTTAAAAACAAGTGGTTCATGCCTTGACAGACAAAACCGCCAAAGCAAAAATACTGTATATACAAACAGTTATTAGCGAAACACGTATGTTCGTAGAACTGGTTTATGACAAGCGTAATGTTGAAGGACTCGAAGGGGCCAGCGAGATCATTCTGGCCGAACTGACGAAGCAGGTGCACCAGATTTTCCCTGATGCCGAAGTGAGGGTGAAGCCGATGCAGGCAAACTGCTTGAATAGTGATACCAACAAAAGCGATCGCGAAAATTTGAACAGATAGCTTATTAAAAATAGATTTATCTTAAACCACGTCATTTACATTTAGCCACCTCCCCAAAATCCGGATTCAGCTTAAGAAAAATGCGACAATACAATAAAAACATATCATATAAGCCCCCTCAACAAATGTAATTTTAAGGCCAACAAACACCTCTAACTTATTCACTTTCAATTAATTTCATAAATAATAATTAACAACAAAAGAATTGTATTAATATCCACACTGTAGTATATAATTACATTAACAAAATTACTATTCGGCGAGTATATTATGTTAAGACACATTCAAAATAGTTTAGGCAGCGTTTACAGAAGTAATACAGCAACTCCTCAGGGTCAGATTATTCACCATCGTAACTTTCAAAGCCAGTTTGATACCACAGGCAACACCCTCTACAATAATTGCTGGGTTTGCTCATTAAATGTTATCAAATCCAGAGATGGCAATAATTATAGTGCATTAGAGGACATCACTTCTGATAATCAAGCGTTTAATAATATATTAGAGGGTATTGATATAATAGAATGTGAGAATTTATTAAAAGAAATGAATGTGCAAAAAATACCTGAATCCTCTCTTTTTACAAACATTAAAGAAGCTTTACAGGCAGAAGTTTTCAATAGTACTGTAGAAGATGACTTTGAGAGTTTTATTTCTTACGAATTACAAAACCATGGACCACTGATGTTGATCAGGCCTTCACTTGGCTCGGAATGTCTACATGCAGAGTGCATTGTAGGCTATGATAGTGAAGTGAAAAAAGTATTAATTTATGATTCAATGAATACCTCACCTGAATGGCAATCAAATATTGATGTCTATGACAAGCTTACCTTAGCATTCAATGATAAATATAAAAATGAAGATTGCAGTATTTGTGGTCTTTACTATGACGGTGTTTATGAGCCAAAACCTTTACACTCCTCCTCCTGGAAAGACTGGTGTACCATTTTATGATAGTTAACCTTTACCAAGATAATTATTCAGGCTACCGCCAACATGGGGTGTCGGGGGTCGGAGGTTCAAATCCTCTCGTGCCGACCAAAATTCCCCTTAAAAACCAGCCTGTCAGGGCTGTTTTTTTTATGGCTCAATTTCCTACGGGGAAGCTATGGGGTGAAACTGGGGAATAAAGCCGTCGAGATTCGACGCAATTTGCGATTGATTCATCAGTTTGCTCACTGCTCAGTTTCGGAATTCATCAATACACAAATTTTCATTTCGAATTACTGTATAAATTCCCTGTAAATCATTACCGGAGCGCGCCACATTTTCCCCCTGCCCTATACTTTCAGCCTGACGACTGGAGGTTTCATATGTGTGGACGCTTTGCACAAGCACAGACCCGTGAAGAATATCTGGCATATCTGGCCGACGAAGCCGATCGTAATATTGCTTATGACCCTCAGCCTATAGGCCGGTATAACGTGGCGCCCGGGACTAAAGTCCTGCTATTGAGCGAACGCGACGAGCAATTACATCTCGACCCGGTGATTTGGGGTTACGCTCCCGGATGGTGGGATAAAGCTCCACTTATTAACGCCCGTGTCGCGACAGCGGCCTCCAGCAGAATGTTTAAGCCACTATGGCAGCATGGCCGGGCTATCTGTTTTGCCGATAGATGGTTCGAGTGGAAGAAGGAAGGCGACAAAAAACAGCCGTATTTCATTCACAGAAAGGACGGGAAGCCGATATTCATGGCTGCCATTGGCAGTACGCCGTTTGAGCGCGGTGATGAAGCAGAGGGATTTCTGATTGTTACCTCCGCAGCCGATAAAGGCCTGGTAGACATTCACGATCGTCGCCCGCTGGCACTGACACCGGAAACTGCTCGGGTATGGATGCGCCAGTTCCTGGAACCACATTCTAAGTCAATAACATACCGCGTCATACCTGCGCTCACACGTCCCATGATGCGAAAAGATACCAATCCATGCCAATAGTTAAAAACGGATGACTGTCCCGAATCCGTCCCACCTGCCCTATCCCACAAACCGGCGTTCAGATGCTCATCAAGAAAACCACCTCACCCTCATAACTCAGTAAGCGTCCCGTTTAGGACGTAGCGTAAGGATTATTTTACGGTTTCGAGGTTCCAGGGCAGCAGTTCGTGCACCCGGTTCGATGACCAGTCGCTGATTTTCCACAGCACGTCGCGTAACCATGCCTCGGACTCCACGTCGTTTAGTTTGCACGTACCCAGCAGGCTATAGATGATCGCCGCTGCCTCGCCGCTCCTGTCTGAGCCGAAGAACAGATAGTTACGTCGGCCCAGCGCCACGCACCGTAAGGCGTTTTCACAGATGTTGTTGTCGATCTCCACCCGACCGTCGCTGCAGAGGACACGCTCAACGCATCACACTGCTTCAGCATGTAACCGAACTCCTTCGCCATCTCCGCATGCACCGACAACGTTTTCAACTGCGCCTGTATCCAGTCGTACAGCGACTGGCTTTTCTCTTTCCTGACCGACAGCCGTGTTTGCGCCGGGCTGTGGACTCTGTCATCTGTGATAGTGTCCATCAAAATTTAAGTGGACACTATCATCGCCGGATTGACAGGGTTCTGACAGACGTCCTCCACGGTGCGCTTACATTTTACCTATTAAGGAATATTTTTGCTTTTTAAAGGTATTAAACCATCTCGGTGATGTAACAAAAACTTTCCCTGCCATAGATTCTGATTCTAATTCTCGTGGTAATGCATCATAGGCATTAGCTGCTATACTTGAATTACTAAAATCAGTATAATAAATAAGTTTACTTCTTGTTGCCATTCTATATTTACACACCCATTCATCTGCTGAAAGAATTAATGGGCCATTCAGATTACTCATACCTCTATTTTCAAACTGATGGGCTGAAACATCAAACACATAGTCTTTTCCTTCTTTATTTCCAACCACTGCAAAATGATTTATTGGTATTTCCTCTGTTGGTTTATCCCAGATAAATATACCTCGATAACGAATATTATCGAACCCTTTTTCATTCATAAAATTGCTTACAGGAGTCATTAATGACTCACACTGCCCTACCGGATTCATTATTTTATTATTTATAATTGGATTCTGTTTCAATTCCTCCAGATAGGCCGCAGCATCAATATCACTGGTTAGGTTGTAAGTTATATCTGTGCGTTCCACTCCCGGTTCTGTTGCCATGGTTAAGTGATGTGTTTCACTGTACCCCTGGCAATTTACGGTATAGTTCCCGACGTCATCCAGGGTGACTGATAATATCTCCTGACTGTCTTCATCCAGAATACAGAAGTAGTTTTCCCCGTGCAGGCCGGAATGAATGTTTTCCTCCCATCCGTCATACGCGAGCGTCCTGAGCAGTTCAAATCTGCTGACCACATCCTCCCGCGTCGTTCCAGCCGGCGGGTGACAAATCGTCCAGATGCACTCCAGCGCTTCAGTCTGGTGCGTTGAGCAAAAAAATTCCTTCATTTTTTCCCAGGAACTCATTTCAGGGGGGGTATCAGACCAGGCAATACGATAAATGCGGCGGTTACTGATGATGGCGGGAAGACATCCGCTTCCAATATGAAAGGGCATAACAAAAAACCTTTATAAATTTACATATAGTATCTGTCCGACAGACATCATCTCTTCCTGGTCTTAATTTTACAATAAGGTTATCGGCGGATTCATGGTCGTCCTGCCATGGCGGGCTTCAGAAGGTGCAGAAGAAAAATCCGTTATGATGACCGGATGGCGGGGCTGTCATTTTACAGCTAAAGTGTCGATTTTTTCAGGGTCGCTTTCCACGATGACCAGATCATCCGGTATCAACGCCCGGCGTTCAATTTTGGCAGGCAGAAGTCACCCGGCAGAAATTACTTAACGATTCAGATAATGCCATTAAGGACTGGCGCATAGAATTAACGCTGGGGATTATCAGTGATGAAAATAAAGCGGCTTTAATTCTGTGGATGAATTATATCAATGTTCTTAAATCGCTGGACTTAACAGGTGTTTCAGATGAGGCCACCTTCACAGCAATCAGGTGGCCTGCATTACCACAGGAGTGATTTACTGGCTATCGATATTCCTGTTCATCATTTTTAGGTCATCTACACACATTCATTCTGGCTGAGTTGAAATATTGCAAAAATATTAATGTTTATTATTTTTTCTTTAAGTAAATTTTCGCTCAATAAACTTAGTTGTTTATTCAATGACAATGAAGTATGAACTATGCTGGAAATGAAGGAAGTCAACAGTAAGGATAGTCTGAATATTCACGGGTGATATTATGAGACATCGTATATTTTCCCCATTGCTTCTGGTGTTGTCGGCTACAGCCTTTTCGGCATCGGCGATGGCCGCTAGTGATACAAAACCCCCCACCAGATAATACAAAATCCGCCTCCAGTGGACTGCCGCCAATACCCGCCCCATTTATTCGTCCCCCCTGGTGTGACAACTGGCCACCAGATATAGAAAAACCACCGGAGTGGTGTCAGATTTGTGGTTGTTAATTTTTACAGAAGGCTGTAACAACCATATCAGTACTGATGGTATATCTGGTTATTATGCTTCATCAGTTCCTCCTGAACTGAATATTACTTCAGGCTGGTGTATTTTATTAACGCCAGCCTGTTTTTTCACAACGTCATATTACTGACTTACTGGCCCATGCCTCCTGAGAAACCAGCCAGCCAGTAGTTATTACTGTGGTAATGCAGGCCACCTGATTGCTGTGAAGGTGGCCTCATCTTTCACATCGCTCAAATCCAGCATTTTCAGCGCCCTGATATAGACCATCCATTTAGTCAGGCTTGCCCTATCATCGTCGCTGATATCCCCCAACGCCAGTTCGGTTCGCCAGTCGACAATGGTGCTGTTAGCATCGGTAAGTAGCTTCTGACGTGTGGTTTCGGCTTTTGCATGATAATCAACGGGAACAGCGACAACAGCGCCGTTCGAATATTTCCAGTCGCCATAGATATTAAATCCTGCAGGTAACTTGTTAACCTCAACAACTGAAAAACCAGCCGGATAAAGACGAGAGACATCTTCTGATACGGAACGGATTATATTTTCGGAGTCAATACACAACTTATATTTTTTCGTGAATTTACTCAGCGACTCATAAAAATCCTGACCATCTTCACTACGAAAATACAGAAAGTTGTTATCATAATCCGGGTCATCAGGAGTGTATCTGGTTACGTTTTTTAATTCCATTATAGTTTCCTTAATCATCCATTAATTGTACGCCAGCCATTACCCACCCACATTTGCAACGGTCGATACGCAAATGTCACACCGTATGCTGTTGTTGGGTCATGTCTGGCTTGTGTTAAAAAGCAACCAGCAGGCGCTTCTGCAGGTCCATATTCATCTACTTTGCCCGGCCATACTGGGGCGCCACGCTGGATATTCTGGACATAACGATTATCTGATTCGCCTTTTGTATATACGTTTCCTGATGTTAAATAACGGGCGTCGAAATTACCGTAATTATCCGGAATAACTTGTCCATTAACAACAAACTGAATACTGCCATCGGTATTACGCTGGCTGTATAAATGCCATCCCTGGTCGTCATCCAGCTCAATAACCGTTGGTCGATTTCCGTCACCCCACAAATTAAATTGAGCATTCAGCACGGAGTTATTTGAGCTAGTCATGGTCATTCGTTTGGCATTGCCTGCGCGAATGGCCCCCAGAACCTGCATTTCACCGGGAGCGACACGAACGGTGTGCTGGCTATTCGCAAACGTATCCAGTATCCCGTCGCCATTCTGTTTAAACCCGGTATCGTTATCGCCAAATACAATTGAGCTTCCACCCAGCACATTATCAGTACCAATGCCTAACGCACCGTTTAGCCGTCCTCCATTAACTGACAGTGCCTCAACGTCACCGGCTGTGGGTTTCATCATGCTGTTATACAGCGTATATGTCTGACCGTTCGTAGCGTTGGCAGGCTTTGTTTCTGAATATTCTGGAGCGCTATATAATGTGACATTTGCATTACCGGTGTAATCATATTGCGCAATTAACCAGTACGCATACTGGCCGATATTAATATAAATATCGTAGGTGTCGCCTGATGTATTAACCCATGCGACCTCGTTAGCAGAAGAAGGTGAACGCATCCATAATGTGGCGGTTATTCCAACAGGCGAACCATTACCGGCACGCAGAACCAGTTCACTGATAGCCGCTTGCTCAAATGATCCAACGTTATACCCCGAACCTCCGTAAAGCTTAATTACTGCTGTCGATGTGGCCTGCGGCATGAAAACCGTGGCGATTTTGAACCATCCCGATTCACCAAGTGTAATGGTAGTCGACGTTACCGCGCTGATAGTTCTCGCAAATTGTTTTTTGTCCGGAATATCGCCGCCGTTCTGTGATTTTTGTAACGCATCGGCGGCGTGATTTATCGTTTCCCGTAAACCAACGTATTCGATAAGACCTTCAATGCTTTTTCCTGACAGCGCCGTCAGTGTATCGTCCAGCGGCTGCTTGCCCGCCAGTTTATTCAGTACAGTGGTGGCAAAGTTCGGATCGTTACCCAGCGCGTCCGCCAGTTCCTGCAGCGTATCCAGCGACTCAGGTACGGAACCGACCAGTGCAGCAATCAGTTTACGAACAAACTCAGCGTTTGCAGTCTGAAGTCCCTTAGCGTCATCTGGCGGCGTCGGTGTGGTCGGCGTTCCAGTGAATACCGGACTGTCCAGCGGCGCTTTGGTCTGTACCTCGTCCATGACAGCATGGACCGCCTTTGGCGTGGCTGCCAGCGCTTCGCTGTCACTGTCCGTGGCGCTGCTTAACTTAACGATACCTTTTTTCGTCAGGCTGGCATCTTCCAGGGAAATCACGTCCGCGATGTCTTCTGCCCGTTTTGCGGCATCTTCTGCTCTGGTGGCTGCTGCTCCGGCAGCAGTACTGCTTTGCGCCGCCAGTGATGCGCTGGTATCAGATGCGGCGGCGTGATTGGATGCCTCCGATGCTGATGACGAGGCGGCTGTTGCGCTGGCCGCTGCTGTACTTGCTGACGTTGCTGCGTTTGTCTCAGATATTTTTGCTGCGGCTGCCGATGCGGCTGCCGCCTTTTCCGACGCTGCCGCCGCAGTGGCTGACGCACCTGCATCACCGGCACTGGAAGCCGCCTGCGTTTCTGACGTCTTCGCGGCGGTTTCGGATGCTCCGGCGCGCGCTGCTGATGTTTGCGCCGCCGTCGCGCTGGCGGCTGCGGCAGCAGCTGAATCGCCGGCGGCAGTACGGGAGGCATCTGCATTCGCTTCAGATGTTTTCGCTGCGGCTGCCGATGCGGCTGCTGCCGTTCTGGCTGTGTCAGCCGACGCCGCGCTGGCTGATGCCTCCCCGGCTTTTGTGGTCGCCGTACCTGCGCTGCTCTCCGCAGATGCTGCGGATGAGGCTGCCTGTGTGGCTGATGCTTCTGCCGCTCCGTCTGCATTCACTGCTGCCGTGGCGCTTTCCGCTGCCTGACCTGCTGATGTCTGCGCCTGTTCAGATGCCTGCCCTGCGGCGGTGGCATTCCGCGATGCCTCCGATGCCTGGCGGGCAACTTCTTCCACCATCGCCTCAAAACGCCGCAGCGCCTCCGGGCGGACGTCGTCTTCCGTCATGGCCCCCAGAAAATCATTCAGGGTGCCCGGCTTTGAATCATCGTAGACCGTAATAACTCCGGCATGTGACGGGGGATATCCTTCCACCAGGAGCGTGACAGTGTACTGCCCCTGCTCCACCTCCATGCTGTAGCGCCCGGCGTCATCCGGATTTTCCGATGCCACCGTATTCACGACCACCGTCGTACTGGTCCGGCTGGCCTTCAGCTGAATGGTGCAGTTCTGTACCGGCGTTCCCGTACAGGTGTCAGCATCTGCGCCACACCACCCAGCGCCATACTGGTTCCTGCGGAAAACAATACTGCCGCCGCTACAGCATTCAGACCGGGAATAAATGACGCGCCAATCAGCGCTGCCCCGGCTACCACCTGCCAGATACCGTTTTTCGCTCCCGCCATACGCGGTACAATATGAACCACTGCCCCCGGCGGTAACGATTCGTTCAGTCTGGCAGTAAGGGTATCCGGCGCCATATCGCTCCCGGCAATCCGGACCTGATACCAGCCCTCATTCATTCGCTGCCGGAATCCGGGGAGTTGTATCGCCAGCGCATGTATGCCTTCCGCCGCTGTCTTTATGCTGAGGCTGATGCGCTTTCCAAATCGTTGTAAATCCCCGTAAAGGCAGATTCGCACCATTGCCGGTGCCGCCATATTGAGTGTGTCCGTCGTTGCCATTTGTCGTTATACCCCTCTCGTTTACTCAACTGCTCCGGAATATGGTGCAACAGTTCACCGTTGCCGCAGTAAATCGCCGCATGATTGGGCGTCGGTGAACCAAAACAGCAAATCAGCACGTCGCCGGGCTGCGCATCCTCCGGATTCACCCGGTAAAATCCCGCCGCCTCCAGGTGATCCAGATAGAGGCTTTTACCCTGACTCCACCAGTCATCTTCCCTATCGAAATCCGGCATATCAATCCGGGCCAGATGGTAGGCATCACGAAACAGCGTGTAGCAGTCCGTCACGCCATGCTCAAACTGCCGCCCGGTCAGGTGTGGCACGCAGCGGAATTTATGTATCCTGTTATCACAGACCAGCCACCAGTCCAGCCCGCTTTGTATCTGGAGGGTACGATCCGCACTGCTGAGACAGGGCTTACCGTCAGGATGGCTGTGTACCAGCGCCACGATGTCGCCGCGGTTCCGGGCATTCAGGTAATCCTCCGGGGATATACGAAAATACATCGTGGGTTCAGCAGACAGATTTTCACACGGAAAATACCGCTCTCCCTGTGCCGTTCTGACCACATAACCGCACGATTCCGCAGGCGCACACTGTCGGGCATGTGCCAGAATGTCATCGTTAATCATGGGAACCTGTTAAGACAGTTTGTTGATGGAAGCGAAAAATCCGGCATTCACCAGATTGTTACGCATTTCACAGCCTTTCATGCAGTGGCTGCATTTATCCTTTTTCGGGTCTGAGGTGGGCTTATCGAACTCATCGGCCACGGGCGGGCCGTCGTATCCGCAGTTTTCATCCCGGTAATCCCACGGACAGGAGTCCGCCAGCATGGTACGCCCCGGCACCACAGAACCGTCGGTTTCTGCCGGTGATGCCAGAATAATGGTAGCAGTTGATGAATCCAGTTCTGACAACTGCTCCACGTTATAGCGCGCTACCGCCTCCTGCTCCGGGTCAGCGCCCGGATTGCCGTTACTGAAATTCACCGCATCAAGAAACTTGCTGTAAACCTGATGCCTTACCACTGACGCGCCGACGAGACTTTGCAAATCCTCCGCCATCCCCGTGACCAGACCAAAGAGATTGGCAACAACGAGGTTCGGGCGGGGAGATGCGCCTTTCCCGTTCATCTCAAAATCCTGTACCTGTATCGGGTACGGTTCGTACTGCCTCCCCTGCCAGGTTAACGGCTCGCCTTTTTCGTTCGGTTCGTTACAGAAGAAAAAGCGCTCACCGCCAATCGCGGTTAAATCAAATTCCCACAAATCCACCTTCGCGGACTGCTCCGCTTTGGTGGTCTCGCTCAGGGTTTCCTGTGGTATATCCTGCATATATGAGAGATCCTTTATTATTTATCTTGCAAAAATATACCTGCTTTTATTAATGGTATTTACGATACAACCAAAAAACGAGGTAACTAATGAAATACACAATATTGTCGCTGGTAGCTGGTGCGCTCATCAGTTGTTCAGCAATGGCAGAGAATACCCTGACTGTAAAGATGAACGATGCCCTGTCCAGCGGAACAGGAGAAAACATAGGTGAAATCACAGTTTCAGAGACACCTTACGGTCTGCTTTTCACTCCTCACCTAAATGGTCTTACGCCAGGAATTCACGGCTTCCATGTCCACACAAACCCAAGCTGTATGCCGGGAATGAAAGACGGTAAAGAGGTTCCGGCGCTCATGGCCGGAGGACATCTTGACCCCGAAAAAACCGGGAAACATCTTGGCCCATATAATGACAAAGGGCATTTGGGGGATCTGCCTGGACTGGTTGTCAATGCAGATGGTACAGCCACGTATCCGTTACTGGCACCACGCCTTAAATCACTGTCAGAACTGAAAGGTCACTCATTGATGATCCATAAAGGCGGTGACAATTACTCCGATAAACCTGCTCCACTGGGTGGTGGCGGTGCACGTTTTGCCTGTGGTGTCATTGAGAAATAACAGCAACATAGCCATATCGTCATAATTTCGTTTTACCCATAAAAAAGCCCTCTCACTGGAGGGCATTAAATCTGTATCGATGTTAAAGGTCAGAAGCTGTAACCTACGCCAAGCACCTAGGTTCCAGCTTTGACGTCACTGTCAGCATCAGTGGAAAAACTTGTATGCTCATAAGACGCATTAACGGCAATATTTTCAACCGGGTTAAGCTGAATACCTGCCCCATAAGCAAAGGCGGTTTTATTGTCAGAATTTCCCCAGTTATCCTTAATATGTCCGTTTGCTGCACCAATCATCACGTAAGCATTCAGATAGTCGTTAAAACGGTATGAAGGACCAACAAGAAGGGAGGTATAATCAGCATCACCTACCTTATACCCATAGTTATTAACATCAGCCGAGGTGTATGTAACTGAACCCATCGCCCCGAATCCACTGTCCAGATCTTCCCAGTTATATTTGATGTTGGCACCGTTCGCATTACCGGAAAGCCAGCCGCTTAAATCTGTGTAGGCATATCCAATTGAAACGGTATTTTTATACCCTGCTGCGTTAGCCACGCCGATGCTACCTAACGCCAGACCAACTAAAACCGCCACGACAATCTTTTTCATAACATTTCTTTTTTTGATTATTGACTGTGCGGGCTCAGTGAAACAGCAGCAGGTTAGAAAGTTCAATCATATTTATCGATCGTTTCGATCAAAAATACTAAGAAATAACCTGCTCAAATGTCGCGGTGAATGTTGTTTTCAGCAATCCCGCTTTCACACTCCATTTCCGGCAGACAACCTTAATCTGCCGGTATCCGTAAGGCGGAGTCCACAAAAACGCCTTCACACCGTTATGCTGTGACAAAAAGCCCTCCAGTGCCGGACCATCCTCCCGGTCAACGCGGATAGTCACACTGTATTTTTTTAGGTCATTATTGATCCCGGATGCACGCCGCTGCTCGTAGCCATCACCGAACCTCACCACCGACACCTGTGGTTCCGAATCCACCCCCATGTCCGGGTCAACTTTCCAGTGAAAGGTTTTCATCATCGATATGCCCCGCTCAGCCTGCCGCCGTCACGCCCCTGCTGCTGCACGAAATCAGCCGCCGCCTTTTTACCCAGATCATAAACCGCCTTCGCGGCAAATGTCATTTACGGCGCGCTGCGTCAAGTCAATCCAGTGCTTCAGCGGCTTAACCGCGGCTTTCCGCTGGCGCCAGGCGGCGCGTTCTTTTTTCTCAACGGCGCGCTGAAGGGATTGCGCCTTACGTTGCGCGGCTTCGCGAGCTTTTCTGGTCTGTTCTTTGCCGACGGCGCTGGCGCACTGGTACGAGCAAACGATCTGCCCCTCGCGTATCGGGTGAAACCACTGCGGGGCCACTGGAGAAAACGATGAGCAACATTATCCAACTGACGCCAAACAAGTGGGTTAGCGAAAAAGTTCTGATTGCGGTTACCGGGCTTAAGCCCGGAACCATTACCCGCGCCAGAAAAGAATCCTGGATGCTGGGCCGCGAGTACCTGCACATTTCACCAGACGGAAATCCGAAGCCTTCGAGCGAATGCATATACAACAGAGAAGCCGTTGATCAGTGGATCGAGGCGCAGAAAAAAAATCAACCAGGTGCGAAGACAACATGAAAAGCAGTACACTCGTCAATGCTCCTGGACGTCAGGAGGGATTAATGGCTAATGCATCATACCCGACAGGCGTCGAAAACCACGGCGGTTCGCTCCGCATCTGGTTTCTGTATAAAGGTAAACGTGTCAGGGAAAACCTTGGTGTCCCTGACACTGCAAAAAATCGCAAGATAGCTGGCGAACTGCGTTCTTCGGTTTGTTTTGCGATAAGGATGGGGAATTTTAACTATGTGGAAAAATTCCCAAACTCACCGAACCTTGCCCGGTTCGGTCAGGATAGAAAGGAAATTACTGTGCTGGAGCTTACCGAAAGATGGTCCGAGCTGAAGAGAATGGAGATCAGCTCTAATACCATGAGTAGGTACGAATCTATCATAAAAAACATGCTTCCACTCATCGGCGAAAACAAAATGGTTTCTGCGGTGACTACTGAGGATTTGCTGTATGTCAGGAAGGAGTTGCTGACGGGCTTTCAGGTAATGAAGAAGGATCACCGGACTCAGGTTAAAGGCCGGAAATCGTCCACAGTGAATAATTACATGATGCTGATGACCGAGATCTTCCAGTTTGGAACAGATAACGGCTATGCAAAGGAAAACCCGTTTAGCGGAATTAACCGTCTCAAGAAAGCGAAAGGGGAACCAGATCCACTCACGACAGACGAGTTCATCAGGTTTATCCAGGCATGCGGCCACCAGCAGATGAGAAATCTCTGGTCACTGGCAGTCTATACCGGAATGAGGCATGGGGAGTTGTGCGGTCTGGCCTGGGAAGATATCGATCTGCATGCCGGGACGATCATTGTGAAGCGCAACCTTACCCAGACGGATGAGTTCACCCTGCCAAAAACCGACGCAGGTACTGACAGGGTGATATATCTCATTCAACCAGCTATTGATGCCCTGAGGAATCAGGCCCAGTTGACACGCCTTGGCCGGCAGTTTGAGGTTGAAGTGAAGTTGCGGGAATATGGACAATCTGTCATTCAGCCCTGCACGTTCGTATTCAGCCCTCAATGCGTCAAACGTGGACCTCGCACAGGATATCACTACGCGGTTAATTCCATTAATAAAATTTGGGGCCCGATAATCAAGCGTGCCGGCATTCGTTACCGTAACGCGTATCAGTCACGACATACCTATGCATGCTGGTCATTATCAGCTGGTGCTAACCCAAACTTTATAGCAACGCAGATGGGGCATACCGATGCACAGATGGTTTACAAGGTGTATGGAAAGTGGATGTCAGAGAAGAGCGCAGAACAGGTTTCTCTGCTCAACCAGGCACTTTCCCGCTATGCCCCATCACTGCCCCAAAGCATGGTAGCAGCGCAGTAGAAATCCTTAAATTCAAGGGGTTAGCAGTCGCATCGCTACATTTTTATAACATGGGGCACGAAATGCGCTCGACCCTAAAGACAGCTTATGGTGTGATCGGGGTTCAATAAATCGCTAAACAAGGTATACTCCAGCGGTTTTCTTAGTTGTTTATTGTACTAAACGCTCCCGTGAGAGGACGCAACAGCGCACCTATGACACAATTCGCTTCTCCTGTTCTGCACTCGTTGCTGGATACAGATGCTTATAAGTTGCATATGCAGCAAGCCGTTTTTCACCACTACTATGATGTGCAGGTAGCGGCTGAGTTTCGTTGCCGTGGCGACGACCTGCTGGGTATTTATGCCGATGCTATTCGCGAGCAGGTGGACGCGATGCAGCACCTGCGCCTCCAGGAGGACGAGTTCCAGTGGCTCTCCGGCCTGCCCTTTTTTAAACCGGATTATCTGAACTGGTTACGCGAGTTTCGCTATAACCCAGCTCAAGTCTGTGTCACCAACGATAACGGCAAGCTGAATATTCGCTTAACCGGCCCGTGGCGTGAAGTCATTATGTGGGAAGTGCCGCTGCTGGCCGTGATCAGTGAGCTGGTTCATCACTACCGCTCGCCAAACGCGGGCGTTGATCAGGCGCTCGACGCGCTGGAAAGTAAGCTGGTTGATTTCACTGCGTTAACCGCCAATCTCGATATGTCCCGCTTCCACCTGATGGACTTCGGCACCCGCCGCCGTTTCTCTCGTGAAGTGCAGCAGGCGATAGTTAAACGTCTCCAGCAGGAGTCATGGTTCGTCGGCACCAGCAACTATGATCTCGCGCGTCGCCTGGCGCTGACGCCGATGGGCACTCAGGCGCACGAATGGTTCCAGGCGCATCAACAAATCAGTCCGGACCTGGCGACCAGCCAGCGTGCCGCGTTGGCCGCCTGGCTTAACGAATATCCGGACCAGCTTGGTATCGCCTTGACAGATTGCATTACAATGGATGCGTTTTTACGCGATTTCGGCATTGAATTCGCCAGCCGTTATCAGGGGTTACGCCACGACTCAGGAGACCCTGTCGCATGGGGCGAAAAGGCGATTGCCCATTATGAAAAGCTGGGGATTGATCCGCTGACAAAAACGCTGGTCTTTTCAGATAACCTTGATCTGCCAAAGGCGGTCGAGCTCTATCGCCATTTCGCCTCTCGCGTGCAGTTAAGCTTCGGCATCGGTACCCGCCTGACCTGCGATATCCCTCAGGTAAAACCGCTCAATATCGTGATTAAACTCGTGGAATGTAACGGAAAGCCGGTGGCTAAACTTTCCGACAGCCCCGGTAAAACGATCTGTCATGATAAAGCGTTTGTGCGCGCGCTGCGTAAAGCGTTCGATCTCCCGCAGGTGCGTAAAGCAAGTTAACCATGCCTGTGCGAAGCGCCCGGAAAGTGGGCGCTTTGTTACTCTCCTGACCATCTTACCTGTTCTGGCCGCGATGGTGACTATTCTTCCCCTTCACTCTTCGACATATTTACGTGCGTAATTTGCGTTGTTTTTTCAGAATTAGTGTCCCGCTGTGTACGCGTTCTGAATAAATTGAATTCGCTAATAAATTCTTTACGCAGCAAGAACAGAGCAATTACGTTGGGGATAACCAGAAAACCGACAGCAATATCAGCCATTAACCAGATTACCGGGATTTCCATATTAACGGCAATCAGTGGCGGCAAAAAATATAGCCATTTAATGATGCGTTCTAGCTTATCGCCAAAGATATAGTTTATCGAAGTGCGAAATTTAATATATGAGCCAAGATAAGAAGTAAACAGAATCAACGCCACACCGAGACAGAGAACCTGAACAATAATCGGATGCCATGTTTCTTTTAAGGCGGCAAAGATAATCTGAATACCTTGATAACTGGCGTCTGTCCACATACCAGAAGCAAGTACAGCAAATGCAGTAAAGTTACAGGTAATCATTGAGACAAAAAAAACTTCCACTGCCCCCCACATTCCCTGACGGAAAGCATAATCCACGTTGGCAGTAGCATGTACTGTGGCCGAGGTACCCATGCCGGCTTCGTTAGTGAATATTCCGCGACTGGCTCCTTTACTGATGGCCATCATGATGGTTGACCCGACAAAGCCACCGGCTGCTGGCGCAGGGGCAAAGGCATAATAGAAAATACTTTTTATAACCTGTGGGATAGCCTCGATATTCAATACCACTACACCAGCGGCACCAATGAAATAGGCAATGGTGATCGGTGGAAGTGCAATCGTACAGAATTTACCAAGACTGGCGAGTCCTTTTAAAATAACCAACGCGCCTACGATGACAATAAATCCCCCAATGACGCTTGTTGGGATGTCAAACGTATAGTGAATGACCGCCGCCATCGTATTAGTTTGCACAAAACAGGCATCCGTAATAACCAGAATCATTAATGCAAACGCATATAATCCTGCCAGGGGATGCCATTTTTTATTGAGCCCTTTCTTAATATAATGCATTGGGCCGCCATAATATTCGCCATTCTCACCTTTACTTCGGTATTTCACCGCCAGCGTCACTTCAACCATTTTGGTCATCATACCCACGACCGCAATGATCCACATCCAGAAAATTGCCCCAGGTCCGCCAACCGCAATAGCCGCAGCAACACCTGCGATCGTTCCCGCGCCTAATGAGCCGGATAGCACAGTGGCAGCCACCTCTATTGATTTTAAGGATTTTTTAGACGCTGCCTCGCCAGTAGTGTTTTGTTTATTTTTTCCGGCAAGTGTACCAATTGTATTACGGTAAATTTCTTTTAAATTGATAATCTGGAAAAATTTGAGGCGTACTGTAAAATAAAAGCCAATGCCGATGACACACAAAAATAATGGGCCACCCCATAGAAATTCAAAGAGTTGTGAAAGTTGCTCTAACATAATGACCTCGGATTTAAATTAATTCGTTCAGTCTCAGTAATAATCTTTCCAGTTCAGCGTAATCCTGAATTTTGCCAACAACACTAAACTGGAAAGTCAGCGGGTAGGAGCATCCCTTACTCACTAAATGCCGTTTTAATGGTATATTGTTATGAAGTTTTGCTTCCTGCATTAGGTTTATTATGCGTATAAAAAACGCGTTTTTTACATGCTGCCTTTATTATCTAATTTTTTAGTCGTAATGTTTAAGCACTGCGTCCGTTCCAGACTATATCTTCATAAATATCTGGGGACGTATCGCCTTCGGTGCTAATAAGCAGAACATGAGCACTGGCATCAAGCTGTAAGCGATTAGCAAGATCCTGATAATGCATATTGTTCATCAACTCATAAAGTAATCCTACGCCAATAGCTCCGGACTCGCCGGAAATAAAAGGCGTATCAGTGCCTGGACGCGGCGCGGCAGAAATGCGCATACCTTTAGCCGCCAGACAGTCATCAGCGGAAATAAAACAACTGGTGTTGTCCCGAATAATAGGCCAACTGATAATATTCGGCTCCCCACACGCAAGCCCGGCCATTATCGTCGCCATATCGCCAGTGACGCAGTGAGGTTGACCATCATCCATAACTGCGGATTGATAAAGACAGTTGGCCTGATGCGGCTCAACCACAATAATATTAGGGATATTTTCCTGCATTTTTTCAACAAAATAACCCATAACACTGCCAGCAAATGATCCCACCCCCGCTTGTAAAATAAGGTGGGTTGGCAACGGACTGTTTGTTTCTGCGAGCTGCTCATAAGCTTCAACCGCTAGTGTCATATAGCCTTGCATAATCCACGTTGGGATCTCTTCATACCCTGTCCAGGCTGTATCCTGCAAAAGCACCCAGCCTTTTGTTTGCGCCATTCTATGGGCCAGTCGCACTGCATCATCGTAGTTCAGATCGGTGATGGTGCATTCAGCTCCATGATGGCGAATATTCTCTGCCCGGATTAACGATGATCCTTTAGGCATATAAACGACGGCTTTTAGACCTAATTGCTCCGCCGCCCACGCCACACCACGGCCATGATTGCCATCCGTCGCGGTAACAAAAACACAATCCTTAATTTTTTCTTTAATCTCAGGAGTGTTAAGGGCAGCAAAACTTAACGAGTTAATATCACATTGCAATTTATCAGCGAGATATTTTCCTACAGCATAAGAGCCGCCCAGACCTTTAAAAGCATTCAGACCAAAACGCCAGGATTCATCTTTAATATGGATGGACCCTAGTCCAAGCCGCCGGCTTAGATGCGCCAGATTATGTAACGGCGTGACGGCATAATTGGGTAATTTTTTATGAAATGCTAACACCTCACGCCCAACATTTCCGTTAAGCAAACTTAAGGCCGCTCCTGTACCATATTTTTTCCGACGTGTATTAAACTGGTATTTAATAAGTTCATGCATAATGATACCTTTTGTTAAAGTTTATTTATTGAAATAATATGTTTTTGGCAATTATTGAGTAGAAACAAGTAAAGAACTCGCGTTTTGTGGCTGTAGTAGTGGTTATCCTCACTTTAATAAACCGTACTGATAAAAGAGTCGCACAATATCTATTACGTCCTTTTCTTTATTCCACTGATTATGATAGTACTATGCTTATTGCTGTTAAATGGCGCGAAAATGCCCATCGTCGTGCAATTTTCACCTTTTTTTAACGACCTGGACGCGGCAAAATTGCGCACAGTGATAGTCATCACATTAAAGAGGTTATTTGCGATATGAAGCTTGACGCCTGGGATAAAAACATTCTGACATTATTGCAGCGCGATAATCGTCTTTCTCAGCGGGAAATCGCCGAACAGGTCAATCTTTCACCTTCGGCAGTGAATCGTCGTATCGCGGCACTGGAGGAGGCGGGCATAATTAAAGGCAATGTCAGCCTTATTGATGCTGGCAAAGTGGGACGCCCGGTCACGATTGTGGTGCAGGTGGTGATCGAAAACGAGCGATTCAATTTACTGGAAGAGGCTCGTCAACGGTTTGTCAGTTGCCCGCAGGTGCAGCAGGTCTACTACGTAACGGGCGATTTCGACTTTTTACTGGTGCTCAATGTTCGTGACATGGCGGAATATGAAGCGCTTACCCGTGAGCTTTTCTTTTCCTCAGGCAATATAAAGTCTTTTAAAACGATTGTCGTGATGCAAAACGCCAAGCAAGAGATGCGCGTCCTGATCGAGTAACGTGCGCAAAGCTTGCAAAACCAGCCTAAATTCTCAATGGTTCGCGAGCAGGTGCGAACTTTTTACAGGTTTCTTTCTGAAAACCTGCTTCCAGATGCGATTTCTGCTTGTCTGATTGCAGATGCCAGGTAACATAGGAATACCCCCATTTCGGGTGGACAAGTGTTTATTTTTTCCGACTATTAACTAGAGAGAATATTATGAGCGTTGTGCCTGTAGCCGACGTACTCCAGGGCCGCGTAGCCGTTGACCAAGAAGTCACCGTGCGCGGATGGGTGCGTACCCGCCGAGATTCAAAAGCTGGCATCTCCTTCCTCGCCGTTTATGACGGCTCCTGCTTTGATCCTGTACAGGCTGTCATTAATAATTCTCTGCCCAATTATAATGAAGAAGTATTACACCTGACGACAGGCTGCTCCGTGGTAGTAACAGGTAAGGTTGTCGCGTCGCCGGGACAGGGGCAAAGTTTCGAAATCCAGACCACGAAAGTAGAGGTCGCAGGCTGGGTGGAAGATCCGGATACCTACCCGATGGCGGCAAAACGCCATAGCATTGAGTATCTGCGTGAAGTCGCGCATCTGCGCCCGCGCACCAACCTGATTGGCGCGGTAGCGCGCGTCCGCCATACTCTGGCGCAGGCGCTGCATCGCTTCTTCGATGAGCAGGGTTTCTTTTGGGTCTCTACCCCGCTGATTACCGCTTCCGATACCGAAGGCGCTGGCGAAATGTTCCGCGTTTCAACGCTGGATCTGGAAAACCTGCCGCGTAACGACCAGGGCAGAGTAGATTTTGACAAAGACTTTTTTGGCAAAGAATCATTCCTGACCGTCTCCGGCCAGCTCAACGGTGAAACGTATGCCTGTGCGCTGTCCAAAATCTATACTTTTGGGCCGACCTTCCGCGCGGAAAATTCCAACACCAGCCGCCACCTGGCGGAGTTCTGGATGCTGGAGCCGGAAGTGGCGTTCGCCGATCTGGAAGACAACGCCCGTCTGGCGGAAGCCATGCTGAAATATGTCTTCAAGGCGGTTCTGGAAGAGCGTGCGGATGACATGAAGTTCTTTGCCGAACGCGTGGATAAAGACGCTATCGCTCGTCTGGAGCGTTTTGTCTCCACCGACTTCGCTCAGGTGGATTACACCGATGCGGTCGCCATTCTGGAACGCTGTGGTAAGACATTTGAAAACCCGGTGTTCTGGGGCGTCGACCTCTCTTCCGAACACGAACGTTATCTGGCGGAAGAGCATTTCAAAGCGCCGGTAGTGGTGAAAAACTATCCGAAAGAAATTAAAGCGTTTTACATGCGCCTTAACGAAGATGGCAAAACCGTGGCGGCCATGGATGTGCTGGCGCCGGGAATCGGCGAAATCATCGGTGGTTCCCAGCGTGAAGAGCGTCTGGATGTGCTGGATGCCCGTATGGCCGAAATGGGGCTGAATAAAGAGGATTACTGGTGGTATCGCGACTTGCGTCGCTACGGTACTGTACCGCATTCCGGCTTTGGCCTGGGCTTTGAACGCCTTATCGCTTACGTCACGGGTGTGCAAAACGTGCGTGATGTTATTCCGTTCCCACGGACCCCACGCAACGCCAGCTTCTGATTTTTACGTCACACTCAAGGCCAGCTATGCTGGCCTTTTTTTCGCCTGAATGTCAGTTTTATTATCAATAAGTAAATAAATTTAATTACAACCATCTGAATTACCACATCTTGTTACTGTATATTTCACGAAAATATTTACACATAAAAATTAATCCTTAATTTTATTGCGGATTAGATTTTTCTGCTCTAATAGCACAATTTTTCACCACAATTTCGGACATCAAGACTTCTAAATGGCTATTTTTATGAAATAGCTCGTCTGCTGCTTTTTCAGGCACAACGGTGCTACAAGCCAATAATTACAATAAAATCATAGTGATAAAAGAAAAACGATCAAATCAAAGCGAGAACTCAGGGGAAGTTTGACGTTGTTCACAAAGTTCCGCAAAAATAACATTTGTTTACATATTTTTTTATTTTGAAACCAAATATTTATATTTGTAGCACTTTCACGGTAGCGAAACGTTAGTTTGAATGGAAAGATGCCTGTCAGACACATAAAGACACCAAACTCTCATCAATATTTCTGTAAAGTTTTATTGACGGAATTTATTGACGGCAGTGGCAGGTGTCATATAAAAAAACCAATGAGGGTAATAAATAATGATGAAGCGCAAAATCCTGGCAGCGGTGATCCCTGCCCTGCTGGCTGCTGCAACCGCAAACGCAGCAGAAATTTATAATAAAGATGGTAATAAGCTGGATCTGTACGGTAAAGCCGTGGGTCGTCACGTATGGACAACGACCGGCGATAGTAAAAATGCCGACCAGACTTATGCCCAGATTGGTTTTAAAGGGGAAACGCAGATTAACACCGATCTGACCGGTTTCGGTCAGTGGGAATACCGTACTAAAGCAGACCGCGCTGAAGGCGAACAGCAGAACTCGAATCTGGTACGTCTGGCTTTCGCGGGTTTGAAATACGCGGAAGTGGGTTCAATCGATTATGGTCGTAACTACGGTATCGTTTACGATGTTGAATCCTATACCGATATGGCCCCCTACTTCTCCGGCGAAACCTGGGGCGGCGCCTATACTGATAACTACATGACCAGCCGTGCTGGCGGTTTGTTGACCTACCGTAACTCTGACTTCTTTGGTCTGGTGGACGGTCTCTCTTTCGGTATCCAGTATCAGGGTAAAAATCAGGACAACCACAGCATTAACTCTCAGAATGGCGATGGCGTAGGTTACACCATGGCATATGAGTTCGACGGCTTTGGCGTCACCGCAGCGTACAGCAACAGCAAGCGTACTAACGATCAGCAGGATCGCGATGGTAATGGCGATCGCGCAGAGTCATGGGCCGTTGGCGCGAAATATGATGCAAACAACGTCTACCTGGCTGCCGTATATGCTGAAACCCGCAATATGAGCATTGTTGAAAATACGGTTACCGATACCGTGGAAATGGCAAACAAAACGCAGAACCTGGAAGTGGTCGCTCAGTACCAGTTTGACTTCGGCCTGCGTCCGGCAATCTCGTATGTGCAGAGTAAAGGTAAGCAGTTGAACGGCGCCGACGGCTCGGCCGATCTGGCGAAATATATTCAGGCGGGCGCGACTTACTACTTCAACAAAAACATGAACGTATGGGTTGACTACCGTTTCAACCTGCTGGACGAAAACGACTACAGCTCCAGCTACGTTGGCACCGACGATCAGGCGGCTGTCGGTATTACTTACCAGTTCTGATCAGCAGACCCCTTTGTTTTATGCCTCAAAAACAGGACTTCGGTCCTGTTTTTTTATCTCTCTTAGAGAAAATGTGCGTCTTTCAAAAACAGGCGGGCTTTTTAGCGCTAACGGTTGGCATTTTGTAAATCTGCCGTTAACCTGATAGCGGATTTCCCTTCTGTAACTATAATGGAACCTCGTCATGTTTGAGAACATAACCGCCGCTCCTGCCGACCCGATTTTGGGCCTGGCCGATCTGTTTCGCGCCGATGACCGTCCAGGGAAAATTAACCTTGGCATTGGCGTATATAAAGATGAAACCGGCAAAACACCGGTGCTCACCAGCGTTAAAAAAGCCGAGCAGTATTTACTGGAAAATGAAACGACGAAAAACTATCTCGGCATTGACGGGATTCCGGAATTTGCTCGCTGCACTCAGGAACTGCTGTTCGGCAAAGGCAGCGCGCTGATTAACGATAAGCGTGCACGCACGGCGCAAACGCCGGGCGGTACCGGCGCGTTACGCATTGCCGCCGACTTTTTGGCAAAAAATACTCCGGTAAAACGGGTGTGGGTGAGCAACCCCAGCTGGCCGAACCACAAAAGCGTGTTTAACGCTGCCGGCCTGGAAGTTCGGGAGTACGCTTACTACGATGCGGAAAATCACACGCTGGATTTTGAAGCGCTACAAGCCAGCCTGAGCGAAGCACAGGCCGGCGATGTGGTTCTGTTCCACGGTTGCTGTCATAACCCAACCGGCATTGACCCTACTCTGGAACAGTGGCAGGTTCTGGCTGAGCTTTCCGTTGAAAAAGGGTGGCTGCCGCTATTCGATTTCGCTTACCAGGGCTTTGCCCGCGGCCTGGAAGAAGATGCGGAAGGTCTGCGCGCCTTTGCCGCGCTGCATAAAGAGCTTATTGTCGCCAGCTCCTACTCCAAAAACTTCGGCTTATATAATGAGCGCGTCGGCGCCTGCACCCTCGTTGCCGCCGATGCGGAAACCGTGGATCGCGCTTTTAGCCAGATGAAATCCGCCATTCGCGCTAACTACTCCAACCCGCCAGCGCACGGCGCGTCCATCGTCGCGACTATCCTGAGTAATGACGCCCTGCGCGCTATCTGGGAACAGGAACTGACGGACATGCGCCAGCGTATCCAGCGTATGCGTCAACTGTTCGTGAATACCTTGCAGGAAAAAGGCGCGAACCGTGACTTCAGCTTTATTATCAAGCAGAACGGGATGTTCTCATTCAGCGGTCTGACCAAAGATCAGGTGCTGCGTCTGCGTGAAGAGTTCGGCGTTTATGCCGTGGCTTCTGGTCGCGTGAACGTGGCGGGCATGACCCCGGATAATATGGCGCCACTGTGCGAAGCCATTGTCGCGGTACTGTAAAAAGCTGCCGACTGGCGTGACCGATAAAAAAGCCTGCAATGTGCAGGCTTTTTCATTCTGCTTACCAGACCGGCATCTCATCTTGCAAGAAGGGATTATGCAGACGCTCGTACCCGAGCGTAGAGAGCGGGCCGTGGCCAGGAATAAAGGTCACATCATCGCCAAGCGGCAATAATTTACGCTTAATGGCGTCAATCAACTGGGTGTGATCGCCGCGAGGAAAATCGCTGCGCCCGACGCCACCTTTGAAAATCACATCGCCGGAGATCAGCAGTTGCGACTGTTCATCAAAGAAAACCACGTGTCCCGGCGTGTGTCCCGGACAATGTAACACCTGTAACGTCACATTCCCCACGCTGACGCGATCGCCGTCGTTCAGCCAGCGATCAGGCGTCAGCGGCTGACACTCATCCAGACCAAACATGCGGCTTTGCGCCGGCAGTCCTTGCAGCCAGAACTCATCTTCTTTTTCCGGACCGATAACAGGAACGCCGTAATGCTGCGCCAGTTCACTCGCCGCGCCGACGTGATCGAGATGCCCATGCGTGAGTAAAATTTGCATCAACGTCACGCCGCTGGCGTCCACTTCCTGTTTAATTTTTTCCGCGTCGCCGCCCGGATCGACCAGCGCCGCCAGCCGGGTTTGTTCGCACCAGATTAATGAACAGTTCTGGGAGAACGCGGTGACCGGAATAATACGATAGTTCATACTGCTCCTTTGATTAAGCCTCGCTGATTACCAGTGCCGCGCCGGCCCGGTATCAATATGCACAAAGTTACTACGTGGGTAATATCCTACACCACCTGCGCGCATAGATAACGCCGCTTTGCGAATATTGCTCAGCGCCACGCCCTCAATATGAAAATCCATCGCCTGCCCTTTTGTATGGTAGCTTTTTTTCGCTACGCCGCTGCTACGGGCGCGTAATTCATTATTGGTATCAAGAGAACGGTAGCCTGAGATGAGCTGCACAGGTTTACGCGTCCCTAACAGACCCTGGAGTCGGTAAAGTTGGTCAAACAGGCGGGGATCGATTGTTCGGACTTTATTCGCGCGATAGTCACGGAAAAAATGGTTTAACTTTGCTAATTCATCCTGAATGTAGGCTCTTCCATCGAAAAACTCCGCCTTGATTGACTCTCCGGTATGGAGATTGTTTAACGTCAAAATGCGCGGGCGTGGGGTCGAGAGTGTGGCAAACGCTGGCGCGGGCAGGATGGCGGCGCCGAGAGCGACACCACCAAGCGCCAGCAGCTTGCGGCGATTAGCGTCAAATTTGTCCATGATAATCAGGTCTACAGGTCAATGTTATCGTTAATACACTTCTACCTTTAAGCAGACATGATACCGGCTGGCACAGACTTCTGAACGGCCCGGTCGACTTAAAGGTTGTTGTATATGCACTTCTGGCGCACGAAAGGCACCTTAACTGCCGATAAAGCCCGCGTCAAGATGGCCCTCCCCCAGCCACAACGGGGGTCTACAGCGAAACGCCCCGTTGAAGCCAAACATTAGGACAACATATTTACCAGAACTTCTTCATTTACCTGATTAATTGTTCAACCTTTGGCACAATTTGTGCGCTGGATCGCGCTGTGAGATCGTAATTGTAAATATCTGTACGATATTGCATACGTCCATCTGCGCCGACAAATGCGGTCAGATAGTAAAGATTTACTGGAATGTTCTGCCGGATATTGACATACCGCGTGTCGCCTTGCTTCAGGGCGCCTGAGATCCGCGCATCGTTCCAGCCAGCATCCTGCAAGAGCATATTCGCCAGCTCAGAGGCCTTATTGACCCGCACGCAGCCGGAACTTAACGCCCTGGCGTCACGCTGAAAGAGAGTATGGTTAGGCGTATCGTGCAGATAGATAGCATCTGAACTCGGCATATTAAATTTATAACGCCCCAGCGAATTGTGCGCGCCTGGCGCCTGCTGGAAACGGAACGGAAGATTCGATGGCGTAATGGTGGCCCAGTCAACCTGCCACGGATCGATCGCTTCTTTGCTGTTCCAGCCGCGCATCACGGTGTAGCCATGGCGCTCCAGATAGCCTGGGTCATTCCACACCTTCGGTAAAATGTCTTTACGCGCAAGCGTGGGCGGAACGTTCCACGGCGGGTTCACCACCACATTATTCAGCGCGCTGCTCATCATCGGCGTTTTACGATCGGGACGCCCGACGATCACCCTTGAAGCCAGCACCTGGTTGCCATTCTGATAGTAGACCAGCGAATAAGCGGGAATGTTTACCATAATACCGGTAGAGAGTTCCGCCGGCAGCAGGCGTAAACGTTGGATATTCAGTGCCAGTACGCCTGCGCGTTGCGCGGGGGTCATATTAAGCCAGTTACGCGTCGCCGGGCCAATAACGCCATCCGCCCCCAGCCCTTGCCATGCCTGAAAACGCTTTACCGCCTCGACCAGTTCATTATCGTAGGCGGCGCGTATCGCCGGAGCCGGCTTACTACGGCGGGCCGTTGGTTCGTCGACCGGCTGCGCCACCGATGTTTCGTCGACCACGGCGGAGGGGCTGACGACGGCGCTATCAGCAGTGTTATCGCCGGGTAAGGCTATCTTTGGACCGCCATCCAGCATCCCCGTACGCTGTAATATTTCGCGCAGCGCAGGCACATCGTTACTCCATTGCCCCGGGCGCAGCGTTGCGGTATTGGCCAACTGCGGCCATGGGCGAGAGTCTGCCACCAGCTTCAGTAGCGCGTCATGCATGGGCGCATACTGTGGATGCTGCGGCGCCAGGCTGGCGACAAACATCGGCAACTGGCCCTCTTCCAGCGCGATTTGCCACTGGTTAATCACCGAGACTGGCGGCGTCGCCAATGCGTAAGGTTTGTTGCTATATAACCAGCGCTGGCCTTTGACGGGGATATTCGCAATGAAATGGAGATAGCCCATCATGGCGTCTGACAACACAACATCGCGCGCCATACCGTTTACGGCGGGATCGGTCAACAATGCCACCCAGGCGGTAAACTGCGGCTGGAATCCGGCAATCGCCACCTCCGCCAACTGTTGCTGGAAGGCTTTCACCGCATCGCGATTATCCCACATGGGCTTCATGTCGCGCGCGGCATACAGCAATGTCAGCTGGCTCATATAGACCGGCGTATAGCCGGAAGGAAGCTGCGACTGTAAATCAGCCCGGACTTTCTCGGCTGAAACGCCCTCCGGCAGCGGCTGAATCCCGGCCATAATCGCCGTCGCGGCTGATTGTTTCTGCGGCCCAGCCTGATCCGTCGCGGCAACGGCGCTATCGCCAGGTATCATTTCAGGCTCATCGGCCTGCGCATTGAACAGTGGAGCGAATGTTACGGCCAGGCATAAACTGATTGCCGACAGACAACGACCACACATCTTATTAAGCAACATCCCTTGCCCCCTGTTTTCGTTATCATACTCCGCATGACTGCGCTGCCCGCAGCGCGGGTCAACCGCAACCAATGCTTTTGTTTAGTATGACGAGTCAGCCTGCTCACTCGTCAGGCTTAACTCCAGTATATAAAGTTCGTTACGTTTTTGCCTAACCTAATGTAAAGAAGTTTAAAGAAAATGCACTACCCGGAGAGATTTTTCAGATAAAGAAAAAGGCGGCTTTCGCCGCCCCAGGCTAATGATAAAACAGAACTTGTTGTACCGGATGGCGGCGTAACCGATTTATCCGGCCTTGCCTGATAAGCGAGGCGCCATCGGGCACTTCATCGTTTCTGCCGTGTTTAACTCGCTTCTGAAGGCGTATCTTCCGTCTGCGTACCGGGAAGCGTTTCCGGAAGCTGCGGCGCAAAGCCACGCAGCCCGACAACATGAACATGCTCAGTATTCTGAAACACTTTACGCACCAGTTTATACGTCGTGCCCTTCTCCGGACTGATGTTTTCCGGCGCAGCGATGATGAGCTGCATCTGCAAACGTTCGCATAGTTCAAACAGCGTGGCGATAGAGCGCGCATCCAGACGCGCCGCTTCATCGAGGAACAGCAGGCGACATGGCGAAATATCTTTCCCGCGCAGTCTGCGCGCTTCGTCTTCCCAGCTTTGCACCACCATCACCAGAATTGACATCCCGGTCCCGATAGCTTCCCCCGTTGATAGCGCGCCGGATTCCGCACGCAGCCAGCCGTCGGACCCACGGTTAACTTCAACTTCCATTTCCAGATAGTTACGGTAGTCCAGCAGCTCCTCGCCGATGGTCTGCGGCGTGCGTTGCCCCATATCGATCTGCGGATTCAGACGCTGGTACAGTTTCGCCAGCGCTTCGGAGAAGGTCAGACGATTGCTGTTAAACAGATCCTGGTGCTGCTCCTGCTGTTCTGAAAGCACATCCAGCAAGGTGGCATGCGTTTCACGCACGTTGACGTTTAACCGCACGCTATTCACCTGGCCAAACGAGACGCTTTGCAACCCCTGGTTCAGCATACGGATACGGTTCTGCTCACGCTGGATAGTCTTGCGGATAATGTTTGCCACGCTGCGGGAACTGATCGCCAGCTTTTGCTCACGCGATGTCAGCTCTTCCGTCAGACGGCTCAGTTCAATCTCCATTTGTTCAATGGCTTCAACCGGATCGTCGGTACGAATAATATCCTGACGAATACGCTCGCGCAGATGCTGGTAAACGGCCACAAAGAACTGGATTTTACGTTCCGGGCGTTTCGGATCTTCCGACAGACGCAATACGTCGCGCAGATGTTCGTTATCCGCGACGGCCAGGCGCAGCGCGCCCAACGCCTTATCCGACATGGAGCGCAGTTCATCCGCCGACAGATAAGCCAGCTCACGACGGTGCAGACGGCGTTCCACGCCATTGTCTTTCACCATCCGCATGACTGCGCACCAGCCAGCTTTCGCGGTCACGACCTGCTCGCGCATTTCATGATAATCACGCTCCAGCTTGCGCAGCTTACGGGTCAGGTTCTCCATCTCCGCTTCGCAGAAGGTGAGCGCTTTCTCAAGCTGATTGCGACGCGAACGGTTATTGCTCAACTGAGCGTGCAGTTCATCCCGACGCTGGCGGGCGCGCTCTTCCGCCCCGCTGTCGGCGCGAACGCCAATATCCTGTAATTCGCGCTGCAAATCGTTAAGCAGCTCTTTTTTCGTGTCGTAAGAGCTTTTTAGCGAGGCCAGAACCTGGCTGTACTGACTTAACTGCGCGGCATGGCTGCGCAGCGCTTCGCGGGCGCGGGTACGCTCGGCTTCCGCCTGCTCCAGCCGCTGGCGCAGCTTTTCGTTGAGATCGCTGTTGCCGCTCAGCATTTCCGCCGAGTCGGAATAGCTGAAATGCGCCCGACGTTCGACAACTTCAGCCAGAGCAAAAGCCTGCTGGCGCGCGTCGCGCTGCATTTGCTGCGACCATGCATAGTCTTCTTTTAATTGCTCAAACTGTTCCGGATCGCTTTGCAGAACGGAAACTACTGGCTCCAGTTTGGCTAACTGGTTTCCATATTGCTGCACAAATCGCGCCGCTTCCTGCGCCTCATCCAACCGCTCCTGAATTTCATCGACCCGATCGGCCAGCGTTTCATCGGCCAATAAATTCAGCCGCGGCAGCAAACGGTTAAGCGCGGAAACGCCCTCTTTGGCCTGCTCAAACTGAAGGCGCTGCTGCTGGTTGTCGCTTTCATGCGTCGCCAGCGCGCGCTCCAGTTCGACGCGACGCCCGTTCAGTCGGCGAATTTCCGCTTCCGGATCGTCCTCAAAGGCAACGGAAAGGTGGCTACCGATAAAACGGCTGAACGCCTGGTGCAAACGCTGGGTTTTCTGCACGTCAAACGAGAGCGTGGCAAAGCGCTCGGAAAGCACTTCCCGTTCCGCATGGAGACTCTCAATACGGTTCTCGCGCGCCGCGCGGCCAAAAATAGGCAGCGACGGGAAACGCGAATAACGCCACTGACGGTCGGCAATTTTCACGACCACCGCCTTTTCCAGCTCGTCAACGCTGAATACGCTGTCATCAAAAGACTGCGGATCGCCTTCGATCAGGTACAGATCTTCCGGGCAGTCGGTCAGACCTTCAAGCTGTTCGGCTATTTGCGATAAATCCGGTACGACGATCGCATGGCGCGACGGGCCATACAGTGCGGAAAAGTACGGCGCATCTTCAAGACTGACATCGTCGTAGATTTCCGACAGCAGTACCCCGCCAAAACGCTCCGCCAGCGCATTCAAACGCTGGTCTTCCGCGCCGCCCGGCTGGCTTAAACGTTCGATCTCTTCATCAACCGCATTTTTACGCGCGCCCACTTCGTCGCGTTCGACAATGGCTTCGCGCTCACGCTCCAGTAGCTGTTGCAGGTATTCGGTCACTTCCTGGCTGGACGTAAACTCCTCGCCGCACTGTTCGCTAAGCTGGTTCAGGCTATTCTGCGCCGCCAGCCAGACAGGAGCGCGTTGCATCAGATGTTGAATACGCGACTGAAGCTGCTCCTGCTCCTGACGCAAGGCCATACGCTGTTCGCTGGCTGACGACACGCTATCAGACAAGGACGCTATGCGGGCTTCCAGCTCCTGATGCAGCGCTTCCAGTTCGTCAATATCAAAATTTTTGCCCTGTCGCTTACAGAACTCAGCCAGCAGACGTTCCGCCTCTTGCTGCTCGCGCAGCCGCTGTTCCAGTTCGCTCAGGCGCATCCGCAACGGCTGTACCTGTTCCGCCAGATGACGCTGGTTCACGCCGTCCCGTAACAGCTCGCGCGCCACGTCCCAGGCTTCGCTACGCGCCAGCGGGCCGTTGATCGCCGCTACTAGCTGGTAAGCCTGCTCAAACTGGCTGTGCGCGGTTTGCGCCACGCTCATTTTTTGTTCCAACGACAGCAGTTTTTCCGTAGCTTCCTGCTCTTTTGCCTGGAAAGTATCCAGCCATTCGGCGGCGCTTTCCGGCGTTAGATCCGGCAGATGGCAAAGTTCTTTAGCGCGGGCGAGCGCTGATATCGCCTGGTTATACTGAATCGCGCGCGTTTGCTGTACATCCAGCGCCTGCTGGTAATCCGCAAGCTGGCTTTTGAGTTCATCGACTTCCAGCTCGGCGGCTTCGGCACGCGCTTCATTTTCGTCCTGCATTTCGGCGGCTTCCGCCACCACTTCGTTTTGCTCTTCGAGTCGAATCTGCAGCTCTTCAAGATCCGCTTCGTAGCGTTCAATTTTTTCCTGCTGGCGCAGCGCGGTTTGCACCAGATTCAGGTGATCGCTCGCCGCCTGGTAATCCGCTTCAAGAGAACCTTCGGCGCCGTTATGTTCGCCCAACTCACGGGCCATATCGACGTGCTTGTACTGCTCCGCCGCCAGTTGTTTGCGCGATGTGTACAGTTCGCGTCGAAACGCCAACGCCTGATCAAGGTGAACCCGACGCTCATTGGCGTGGCGCATATAATCCGCCGCCACATAATCGGTGGCTTCGCTGATCAAATGCTTAAACAGATCGCGATCGGATTGGGTAACACGAATCGCTTCCAGCGTGAGTCGGTTCTCGCGCAGCGCCGCTTCCATATCCTGGAACGCCTTGCGCACGCCGCTGTTTTCCGGCAATAAATAATCGCGTAGCGATCGGGTAATGGCGCTGGAGATCCCGCCGTACAGCGAGGCCTCTATCAAACGATAGAATTTACTACGATCGGAAGCGGAGCGCAGACGACGGGCGATAATCCCTAAGTCAAACATCAGCGAATGATAATCGGTGATGGAGTTAAACTGCTTAAACTGCACGCCTTCCATCTCGTCAAGCTTGTCTTTCAGCTCAGCAAGCGACAGTACGCGCGCCTGACGTTCGTTTAATGTCTCCGTCACCAGTTGTGTCGGCTGTACCGACATCGGCAGCCCCTGGATAGCGAACGGTTTGATGTCCACTTTGCGATCGCGCCCAGCGACCTGCTGCAGACGCACGCCGACCACCACCCGCTGATGGCGGGAATTAATGGTGTCGAGCATGGAGTAACAGACGCCCGCCTTCAGCTTACCGTGCAGACCTTTATCGCGCGAACCGCTGGTGGCGCCGGCTTCCGTGGTGTTACGAAAGTGCAGTAATGTAAGATCCGGGATCAGCGCCGTGACGAACGCCGCCATCGTCGTGGATTTCCCGGCGCCGTTGCCCCCGGATAACGTCGTGACCAGTTCATCCAGGTCAAAAGTGCGGGCAAAAAAACCGTTCCAGTTAATCAGCGTTAGCGAGCGAAATTTACCGCGTTCAATCATTATTCTTCCTCTCCACTGTCCGGCTGACTCTCTTCGGTCTCATCATTAAGTTGCAGATGGTTTTCAATGGGCATCGCTTCCCCGTCGCGGATGAGACGACGCTGCGCCTCGCGAGGATCGTCGCCGGCGCGGACATCCGCGCCAAAGCGGAAGACCGATTCGGTAATGCGGAATTTGCTACTGTCGTGGCCCATAAACCATACCATGCCCAAACGACGCAGGCGGTTTAAAGAAGAACGCACCTTTTCCTGCAGTTTCTGACGATCAACGTCAGATCCCGTCGAGCGGTTATTCACCAGCTTTAGCAGTTTGGCTTCGTCCGCAAGGGTAAGCAGCTCGTCGTACAACTCTTGCTGAGTAAAGATCCCTTCGTTGGCCAGACGCTCCGGGCTAAGATAGAGGTAGCAGAGAATTTTACCGACCATCATATCCAGTTCGGATAACACCGAGCGCGGGATAAGCGTGGTAGAACGCGGACGCAGGTAGAAGAACCCCTCCGGCGCGCGAATCAGCTCCACGTTATAACGCGCGTAAAACTCTTCCAGGTATTCCTGAAAATCCATCAGAAAGGCATGATTATCCAGTTCGTCCAGCCCGATGTGGCGGCCCGAACGTAATGCGCTATCCAGCGCCGGAAATAACGGATTCGCCAGCGCCTGCGCCAGCTTAACCGGCATCACTTGTTCAATATTTGTCAATGACATGCGCCTGTACCTTGGCTCCGTAATCATTAATCGGCTGCCATTTGGCTGGCAGTCCGGTGAAATCTGCTTGCGCTACGCCAAGACGTACCGCTTGATCGATAACAATACGCGCCACGTCGAAATGACGCGCGCGCGGGTATTGCGCCAGATACTCGCGCACCACCAGCCCAAGATCCAGTGGCGTTTGTCTGGTTTTGTAGATAGCCAGCTGTTCCTCAATGATGGCCGCTAACTGCTCGCGGATCTCGTTAAACTCTTCATATTCCAGATCCGGCGGCAACTCCCCGGTGACTTCATCGTCACGCAACGCCATCTCTTCATCGCGCATATCCAGCAGACGATCGGCATTCGCGTAGGTTAGCGCCCACGGATCGTCAAAATAAGTCTGCACGGACTGGCGCAACCGCTGGGCGAAGACACGGTTTTTATCCATATCGATCGCGGTACGGATAAATTTATGCACGTGACGATCGTAGCCGATCCATAAATCAATAGACTGCTGACCCCAACTGATAATGCGGTCGAGTTTACTTTGTAAGTCAAACACCAGCCTGTCGACAAAATGCAGATCGTCGTGCATCATCGTGGCATCCTGAATGCGCAGCAGGTTAGCCTGCAGCTTATCGCCCGCCGCCTCCAGCGTATCCTGCAACTCGCGCAGCGTACCGGACGTTTCAGAAAGCAGCAGTTCACAGCTGGAAATCGCCGCCCGCCAGTCTTTATTCAGCAGTTGTGCGATATCGTCTTTCACCTGCTGCTGCTGTTCATCCATGATGCGCTGGGTGAGATCGATACTGTCGAAAATCTCCGCCACCGAATATTTCAATGGCGCGTAAACGTTGCGATGCCAGTGGAACTCATCGCCACCCTCCGCTGCCGCATCCGCCGCGCGCTTCAATTCGCCGGCCACAATCGACAACTGCATAGAAAGACGCAGCGTAGAGAATTCGCGTTGACGAATGTAGTAATCGGTGATGCCAATCCCGAGCGGGGTTAATCGGTAAATCGCATTGCCTTCAGCCTGCTCGCTGGTAAAGCGGTTCAGCAGACGTTGACGCACCATATCGTTAATCGCGTTGTTCGCGCGCACGCCGATGGTTTCGCTGGTTTGCTCAAACGCATCACTCACATGGCGGAATGCATCCACCAGCTCGCCTTCACTCATCTCGCCGTCAAGGCGTTCGCCGTTCAACGTGGCGACCGCCAGCAGAAAGGAAAGTCTGTCTACCGGCAGCGAGATGGAAAAGTCGTTTTTTCTGGCCCAGGCAACCAGTTCGGGGACTGTCTGGGAAAATTCACTCATAGGTTATCCTTGCATCTGCGGCTAGCGCCGGGCTTTTAATCGCGGTGACATGAATGTAGCGCCCAAGGCTAATATACGGCTCCTGGCGGCAATAACGCGTTTCCAGTTCGACCAGGGTCTCATAACAGTCACGCTGCTGGTGTTTTTCACGCAGATAATCATGAAACACACGCACGCCGGTTTTACCGGTAATCTGCCAGCCAATCGCCTCCAGCCACTGGTACACCTGCGCGGGGTCGCGCGGGTAGTCAGGCGACAGCGTGCGCTTCTTGCGTTTAGGCATCCCCGCCTGCACGTAGTCAAAATTACCCGCCACCATATTGTGCATCAGCAAACCGTTAGCGTTATAGAACATCAACGACAGCACGCCGCCAGGGCGCAATACTGACCAGAGCGTTTCTAATACGCCGACAGGATCGGCTACCCACTCCAGCACAGCATGAAACAATATCAGATCAACCGGGCTTTCCAAATGCGAAGCGACGTCCTGAGCCGGGCATTGTATAAAATGCATGTCTTTGCTCACACCTTTTGCCTCGGCCGCCTGCCGCGCGCGGGCGATCATTTCGCCAGACAGATCGCATAATGTTACCTGATGGCCGCGTTCCGCCATCTTAATCGCCGTTTGCCCTTCGCCGCCGCCGGCATCCAGTACCCGCAGTTTTCGCCCGCCAATCTCCTCCAGCACGCGATCCAGGTCTTGCCACAGAATGGCTTGCCGCAGTTGTCCTTTGGTCGTGCCGTAAATGTTACGGGAAAACTTTTCAGCAATGTCATCAAAATTGCGATCCTGCATCGGACTCTCCACAGGCTGGCTCAGGCGTTATCTGATAAAACCGCTATTTTGTCACAGCCGCGGCCAGAATGAACCTGTCTGGTGTAATATCACCGTTAATCCTCCGCTATATGGTTAAAAAAGGAACCAAAAAGGATGCTTTTTACGCTAAAGAAAGTGATTGGCGGTATGTTATTGCCGCTTCCGCTGATGTTGCTGATCATTGGCGTCGGCCTGGCGCTGCTCTGGTTTAGCCGCTTTCAGAAGACCGGAAAAGTATTTATCAGCGTAGGTTGGCTGGCGCTATTGCTTTTAAGCCTGCAACCCGTCTCTGACCATCTGCTGCGTCCGATAGAAAACCGCTACCCTACCTGGCAGGGTCCGCAAAAGGTGGAATATATTGTGGTTCTCGGCGGCGGTTATACCTGGAACCCGCAGTGGGCGCCGAGCTCTAATTTAATTAACAACAGCTTGCCGCGGCTGGCCGAAGGCATCCGGCTGTGGCGCGCGAATCCGGGAGCCAGGCTGATTTTTACCGGCGGCGTAGCAAAAACCAATACGGTAAGCACGGCGGAAGTCGGTGCACGGGTGGCGCAGTCGCTGGGCGTACCACGTAGCGATATTATTACGCTGGATAAACCAAAAGATACGGAAGAAGAAGCCGCCGCCGTTAAACAGGCCATCGGCGACGCCCCTTTCCTGTTGGTAACCTCCGCCTCGCATTTGCCGCGTGCGATGATTTTCTTTCAGCATGCCGGGCTGAATCCGCTTCCCGCGCCGGCGAATCAGTTGGCGATCGATTCGCCGCTCAATCCCTGGGAGCGGGCAATTCCGTCCCCGGTCTGGCTGATGCACAGCGATCGCGCTGGGTATGAAACATTAGGGAGACTTTGGCAATGGCTGAAAGGCATATCAGGCAAGCCAGGGGAGTAATGATTTCGCCGCCAGATCAAAATTGGTACGGTTAAAACGTCCGGTATTGACCAATTGCGCAACCTCGTCCCACAGCACATAGAGCCAACGCCGCCAGATGAAGGACTCCGCCACTGGCGCGCGTTGCAGATAATGCCAAAGCAATCCCTCCGCCAATGGATTATCCATCAGGCGAAACAGTTCGAACTCTCTCGGCGCCCACATCATCAGCCCGGGGCCGACCATCGCCAGAAGCTGATCGCTACGGGCGTCTTTAAGCATACTGCGCAGGCAGAAGTTGCCATGCACCAGTACGCAGTTGTCGTTAAACCCTTCAAATAACGAAGGAAGACATTCTCTGGTACGAAACAGAATGCGTCTGTCCTGCATCGTCAGACCGGTATTGCTGAACTGATTTAGCGTCGTCCACAGCACCTCCACCCGCTGACGATACCAGGAAGGCCAGATATTCTCCTGAGTATGGTCTACGGCGCCAACGCAACCGCGGCTATCCTGCCGATGCCAGGCTAACAATCCTTCGACAATCTGATCTTTTAGCTGTTCCCAGCGTTCCGGAGTGCGCGCCGGCGCCTCGACCGGCACGCCGCGCAGTCGTTCCAGTAGCAGCACATCCGGACCAGGATGCTCTTCATGCGTCAATACGCCATAGATTACCGGCATCCTCACCGTACCGCTACGCGCCAGCATTGAGGTTTTCCATGCCAGTTGCTGCGCAACGCCGGGAGTGGTAAAACTTCGCGCCATCAGCGGCATCGGAATGCCCTGGCTGTCATATAATGACCACAATGCGGAATCCGCTTTCTCATTCACGCACTCTATACGACTAAGTTTTTCACCCAACAAATGACTGAGTTCGGCCCGCAACTGCTCCATTCCAGATTACCCCCATTAGTGCTACTGCTTTAATAATGAGCGTCGTATGGACAGATGTCACCCGTATCAGATCAAGGGAAGAAAAGAAAAATGAGGAAAATCGTAACGGTACGAGAAAGCCGCCACTGATGAGCAGACGTGAGTATTCATCTTTGCGCTATCATACCGCGCTGTTCATGACCGTCTAAGACGATCATGAACAGGATCATGTTAACGCATTTCAGCGCGTACGCGCTCCAGGTCGTCGGCGGTGTCTACGCCCGTGCCGGGCACCGCTTTGGCGACGGCGACATGAATTTTTTCGCCGTACCACAGCACACGGAGTTGCTCCAGCATTTCAATATGTTCCAGCGGGCTGGGTTGCCAGCTCACGTAACGGCGGATAAATCCCGCGCGATAGCCATAAATGCCCAGGTGACGAAGGCAAGTATCCCCTACCGTTTCCAGACTTTTTGCAAAGCGGTCGCGATCCCAGGGAATCGTCGCCCGGGAAAAGTAAAGCGCATAGCCTTCAGCATCCAGCACGACTTTTACCGCATTCGGGTTAAACGCTTCTTCGGCGCTGTGAATCGGCACCGCCAGCGTCGCCATGCCAACCTGGCGCTGCGCCAGATTTTCCGCGACCTGGCGAATAATAACCGCCGGGATCATCGGCTCATCGCCCTGAACGTTCACAATAACGGTATCGTCGCTGAATCCGCACTTCTCTACCACTTCCGCCAACCGTTCGGTGCCGGACTGGTGATCGGCGCGCGTCATGCACACTTCGCCGCCAGCCGCTTCTACCGCACGAGCCACGTCTTCATGATCGGTCGCGACAATAATGCGTTCCGCGCCAGATTCGCGCGCCCGCTCCAGGACATGAACAATCATGGGTTTACCATTAATATCCACTAATGGTTTGCCTGGCAGTCGGGTAGATGAAAAACGGGCCGGAATGATGACAACGAAACTCATGATTTACTCTCATCAGATGTCAGGGCGCGAGCTTCATTTTCCAGCAATACAGGAATGCCGTCGCGTAACGGGAAAGCGAGATTGTCCAGTTTGCAAATTAATTCTTGCTGTTCCTGGTTATACCAGAGTTTGCCGTTACATACCGGGCAGGCGATGATTTCAAGCAGACGATGATCCATAGTTCCTCCAGATGGACCGGATTGTGAATCCTTCAATATTAACATAATCGGTTATGGTGCAGGGTCTATTTCCCAGCCATGACGCATGGCGCTAAACAGGCCTGGCGGACATTGTCCCAGCGTCACGCGCGATGCCCGTTGCCAGGCAGCAAACGCGCTAATAGCCTGCCAGATTCCTTTTTGCAGACTAACGCCAGGGCGGATATCGTCCTCCAGATACAGCGAGATAACCTCAAGCACCCCTGTTTTACGATGCATTTTGGCATCCATTCGCCCGACTAAACGGCCCTGGTATAATAGCGGCAGCACAAAATAACCGTACTGGCGCTTCGCCGCGGGCGTATAACATTCCAGCCGATAGCTAAATCCGAAGAGCTGCGCTGCCCGCTTGCGATCCCATACCACAGGATCGAAAGGCGACAGTACTGCGCTATGGGTCGCCTTTAAGGCGTTATTCAGCGCCGGTTCCAGCTGCGAAAGAAGATCGGCATGAAGCCACATCCGCCCCAACGTTTCCACCTCGACCGGAATAATCTGCTGCTGTTCCGCCCGGCTCTCCCGCCATCCCTTCAGGTCAGGACGTTTCAGGCGGTAGTAATCCGCCAGCCACTGTTCACGGAAAATCCCCAGACTGCGCGCGCTATTATCCAGCATCAGGCTTTCCGCCTGCGGCTGTGACAGTCCATCGCGTTCATCATCCCAGTGCGGCATCACACGGGGCGTTAAATCATATACGCGTTGAAAATTACGCCGCTCAACAACCATGACTTTTCCGGCGGTAAATAAACCCTCAAGGTGGCGTTTATGTGGTTTCCATTCCCACCAGCCGCTGACGCCTTTCTGCGCATGTTCAAAATCGGCAGAACGCACCGGACCGTGCTCCTGAATATGCCGCACCAGCTGTTCTATTTCTTCCGCGTGCTCATGCATCCATGCCGCGCGATATTTCCAGCCCATTTTTTCCGGCGACAGCATACGATGGCGGATAAGTTTAAAGTCGCGGCGTGGTAAGAAACAGGCCTCATGCGCCCAGTATTCCATTAACTCGCCGCGTCGCAGCGCCTCATCCATCCAGGCCTGCGGGTACGAACCGAGACGGCTAAACAGCACCAGATAGGGGCTACGTGCGACAACATTGATGGTATCAATTTGCAGCAACGCCATGCGTGAGATGGCGGCAAGAACATCGCCAGGCAGCACGTTACGGCGTGGCTTTTTCAATAGCCCCTGCGCAGCAAGGTGAAGACACCGGGCCTGGGAAAGAGAAAGGTACGGCAATGACATTCATGACTCCATAAATTCATCACTGCCGCTGCATTGGGGGACGCTAGCGAACCAGCGAGGTGATATGTTCAAGCAACTTATCAGGCTGCTCACCGGACAAACGCGCATCAACCGGTAAGAACCACCAGTTATCTTCGGCAAAAGCACGGCATTTCACCGCGTCTTTTTCCGTCATTACCAGGGTCTGTCCTTCACCGACCAACGCCTGAACGTCAGCAGGGGCGAGCGTTTGATGATCGGCCAGCGGGACGCACTTTTGCGGATGCGCGCCACAGGCTTCCAGCGTCGCGAAAAAGCGCGGCGGATGACCGATGCCCGCCATCGCCACAATATTGCTCAGTTGCGCCACATCGCAACGCGCTCCCGTACGTAAGTTCACCGCCAGTCCAGGCGCTAGCTGCATGGGGATTTCACCCGCCCGGGCGACGCCGCCATTCACGATAGCGGCGTCCACGGTTTTCAGGCGACTGGCGCGTTCGCGCATAGGGCCGGCAGGAAGCCACCAGCCGTTGCCAAAACGGCGCACCCCGTCAATCACCACAATTTCAATATCTCGCGCTAGTCGGTAATGCTGCAACCCATCGTCGGTGATAATAATCTGCACATTATGCGCCGCCAGAATCGCTTTCACCGCCGCGGCGCGTTCAGGCGCCACCGCGACAGGCGCGCCGGTCCGTTGGTAAATCAATACCGGTTCATCTCCCGCTTCTGCGGTTGTCGTCTCCGGCGTCAGAAGTAGCGGATAAGCGGCAGCTTTCCCGCCGTAGCCGCGGGAAACGACCCCCACGCGCACGCCACGCTGTTGCAGCTTTTCCACCAGCCAAATGACTACGGGGGTTTTACCGTTACCGCCAGCCGTAAGATTCCCTACCACAACCACCGGTACCGGCGCTCGCCAGGCGCGTTTAAAACCAAGCTTATAGCTCAGACGAATCGCCCCGCTCACCAGGCCATACAGCCAGGAGAGCGGCAGCAGTAACCGCCATAGCGGGGATTCACCCGACCAGATACGCGCAATCATTGGCCAAATTGCATCTTATGTAGCTGGGCGTAAACGCCGTGTTGCGCCAGCAGCTCGCTATGAGTGCCGCGCTCAACGATAATACCGTCTTCGACCACAACGATCTCATCCGCCTGTTCGATGGTGGAGAGACGGTGCGCAATCACCAGAGAGGTACGGTTTTTCTGCAACTCATCTAACGCCGCCTGAATCGCACGTTCAGATTCGGTATCCAGCGCGGACGTAGCTTCATCAAGGATCAGAATCGGGCTGTCGCGCAGTAAGGCGCGGGCAATCGCGATACGCTGGCGTTGACCGCCGGAAAGCAGTACGCCGTTTTCGCCGATAATGGTATCCAGGCCATTATCCATCTTGTTGATAAAGTCCATGGCATAGGCCATGCGCGCCGCCTCTTCAATCTGCTCGCGGCTGTATTCTTCCGTCCGGGCATAAGCAATGTTATTAGCGACCGTGTCGTTAAACAGATGCACGCTTTGCGAAACCAGCGCCACCTGATTACGTAGAGAGGCCAGAGTGTATTCGCGTAGATCGTGACCATCCATCAGGATGTGTCCTTCATCAATATCGTAGAAACGGGTGATCAGACTGGCGATAGTTGATTTACCCGATCCGGAACGCCCCACCAGCGCCACGGTTTTCCCGGCAGGAATTTTCAAATTGATGTTACGCAATGCCGGCACTTCACGGCCCGGGTAAGTAAACGTCACATTGCGGAATTCGAGATCGCCGGTCGCGCGGTCAATGACACGTTTACCTTCATCTTTCTCCTGTTCGCTGTCCAGAATCGCAAACAACGTCTGACAAGCCGCCATCCCACGCTGGAACTGCGCGTTAACGTTTGTCAGCGATTTTAATGGACGCATCAGCGCGATCATGGAGGAGAACACCACGGTGATGGTCCCTGCCGTCAGGCTATCCATTACGCTTGGGAAGCTCGCAGCATAGAGGACAAACGCCAGCGCCAGCGAGGCAATGAGCTGAATGATAGGATCGGAAATTGACGAGGCAGAGACCATTTTCATGCCTTGCAGTCGCATCTTATTGCTGACTTTATCAAAGCGTTTAGTTTCGACTTCCTGACCGCCAAAAATCAGTACCTCTTTGTGTCCTTTCAGCATTTGTTCAGCGCTGGTAGTCACTTGTCCCATCGTGTTCTGCATATTTTTACTGATGCTGCGGAACCGCTTTGAGACAACGCGAATCGCAATCGACACAATCGGCGCTAAAACAACCAGGATGATCGACAGCTGCCAGCTGTAATAGAACATCATGATAAACAATCCGATGATCGATGCCCCTTCACGCACCACGGTAATCAGCGCGCCAGATGAAGAAGAGGCAACCTGTTCTGAATCGTAAGTAATACGCGACAGCAGCGTACCGGTAGACTGTTTATCAAAGAAGGCGACGGGCATTCCCATCATATGGCCAAACAGGCGACGGCGCATGGTCATTACCACCTTGCCTGACACCCATGAAATACAGTAGCTGGAGATATAGCTAGTGATGCCTCGTAATATCATCAGCCCAATAACCACCAGCGGCATCCACAGCAACACTGAGCGATCCGTTTTACCGAAACCATCATCCAGTAATGGCTTGAGGAGCGATAGCATGAAGGTATCGCTGGCTGCGTTGAGAATTAACGCTATGCCCGCCACGATCAGACCTGCTTTAAAAGGCGCTATGGTTGGCCACAGTCGGCGGAAGGTCTGCCACGTAGAGAGATCTTTATCGTTATGCATTCAAAAAACCAGCATTTGTTGAAATAGCCGCATATTCTACCCGTTATCCTCGGACACGCCAAACCACTGATGATACCAGCGAGGTAAAATTTGATCCCGTAAGCCTTGTATGCGCCAGCCCTGCGGAGAAAACCGCAGTGAAATTTGCCCCTGGTGGGGTGTATCAAACCACTGATACGCCTGCTGTCGGTAGCGCTGTTTTACCTTGCGGGACGGCAGCCGCCATGCGTTATAGCGCGATGCGGACGCCAGCGCCGCTTCACCATGTACGCGCTGAATAAATGGTAGCGACGACGACGTATTACTACCATGATGCGGCACCTGGATAAACGTCGCCGCAAGATGTCGCCAGTAACGACTTAGCATTTTTTGTTCAGCGCCCGCTTCAATATCGCCCGTGAGCAGGATGCTATGTACGCCGTCATCCACTTTGACCACACAGGAGCGGTTATTTCCTCGATCGGCACTTTCGCGTAACGGCCAGTGCGCCTGAAACGTTAGCCCCTGCCATTGCCACTGCTCACCGCGAAAACAGGGCAAATGTCCCTGCCAGCCTAACGGGCTGCGAATCCACATTGACGGCCAGACCTGCTGTAGCGAACGCAGCCCGCCCCGATGATCCAGATGCTCATGACTCAAAATAACGCCCTCCGGCGTCAGATTATGCCAGCGCAACCAGGGAATAATAACCTGTTGCCCGCTGTCGCCCTCCGGCCATGCCCGACCGGTATCGTAGAGTATTACTTTATCGCCCCTGACGATCGCTATCGCCAGCCCCTGACCAACATCCAGCATATGCACCTGCCATCCACTGGCGTTTATCGGCCGCCAGAGTGGCCAGCTCATCAACAATAACCCGCATAAACAGGCCGCCGGCCAGGTACGCCAGACGTTTAATCGCCACGCGATAAGCATTAGCCAGGGCAAAAACGTCAGCCACTGCCAACGGTTATCAATATTCACCCAGCCCTGCGGTAAAGCATTCAACAGGTAAAATAGCGCGGCTAACGCGCGATCGGTCAGGTACCATACCCACTCTTCAAGAAAAAACGGCCCGGTTAAATGCAGAATCATTCCCGCCAGGATGAGCGGAACCATCACAAATGTGACCCAGGGTACGGCAAAAAGATTCGCCAGCATTGCGGTAACGCTTATGCCATGAAAAAGCGCCACCTGGAGAGGCAAAAGCAGAAGTGTAATGCCTGCCTGTAGGTGAAGCAGGTTAAGCAACCAGCGTAAGCCTCGTGGAAAATTTCCGTTTGGCGCAGGAAACCACTGATACCAGAATAACAGGCCGGCAACCGCAAATGCTGACAGCCAAAGACTTTGTGATATAACCGCCACAGGATCGGCGAAAATAATCGCGGCCAGACAGCAGCACCAGACTTGCCAGCCGCTCCACTGTCGTCCGCTTAATTTTAATCCTCCCCAGACGCTCAGTGCCGCCACCGTGCGCAGCGCAGGCGGTTGTAAGCCGGTAAGCCAGGCATAACATATCGCGCAAAGAATGCCGCCCAGCAATGGCGTCTGCCAACGAATCCATCTGACCGGCAAAAAGAATTGTCCGCCACGGATTAATCCGGCAGCCAATAACGCAGCAAAAGCGATATGCAGGCCGGAAATCGCCATCAAATGGGCAGTTCCCGTGTCGCGCATAACGGCCTTCACCTCCTGCGACACCGCTCCCCGCTCCCCCATTCCCAACGCCAGAATAACCTGCTGCCACGGATAAGGCGCAAGCGTAGCGCGAAGCGAAGCAAGATAGCGCCCACGCAAGCTACACTCAGGGTTAATCGCTTTAGCCTGTAGAAAACGCCCGGTCAACGGTTGGTGCTGCGCTAGCGCGTAACGCTGGCTATCAAAACCGCCTTCGTTAAGCTGTCCGTGTACCGCTCTGACCTTCAGCGTCATCGCCCACTGTTGCCCGGCACACACTTCCGTGGGTAAGTACTGGCCATGCAGGACAATCCCTACAGCAGGAAAGAGCGGCTTTCCGCGCAAATGGGTGATTCGCCCATAATGAGTGGTCATATGATCGGTGGCAGTAATGACGACTGTCGCCTCCTGCGTCGCGGCAGGCAGGACGTTTCCCGCCCAGATGGCCTGCCTGGCGGCAAATATCCCCCACATGAAAAAGAGCAAGGTTAATGCCGCGTAGCGCGCATAGTGATGGGGTATGAGGCAAAGCAAACATGCCAGACAAAACAGCACCGCGAGAATCCACGTATCAGGTAATACTGGCAATATCATGAGCGGAAGTATGCCGCATACTACGCATACGCTGACCGTCGTTATCTTCATAGACACCTCCCTGTGCGGGAAAGTGTGCAGGTTCAGGACGCCATTGTCTGGAGGGGATTTTGTGCTATACGGCGCGGATTCCAGGTTTTTTACCTGATAAATGTAAGACGCAGCAAAAAATGCGAAACGTTTTCCAGTTTTCGGTCGAATAGCGTTTGCGCCTGACGGCGTATAAATGAAAAAAGCACCCTGACGGTGCTTTTTTCGGGTTCAAGTTTTGCGTTAAAACTTAACCGTAAATATTGGCGCGATCGCGCAGTTCTTTACCCGGTTTAAAGTGAGGAACGTATTTTCCTTCCAGTTCCACTTTATCGCCGGTCTTGGGGTTACGTCCGGTACGAGGCGCGCGGTAATGCAAAGAAAAACTGCCGAAACCGCGGATTTCAATACGCTCGCCCTGCGCAAGAGTCGAGGCCATATGCTCCAGCATCTCTTTTACCGCGTCTTCAACCGCCTTAGCGGGAATGTGAGATTGCTGGGTTGCAAGTCTTTCAATCAATTCTGACTTGGTCATAATTCCTCCGGTTCCTTAAAGGCAAATTGGCTGCAGCCGTGAGATTGATTAAGGGCGGCCGTAGCCGCCCTTAGTGCTTGATTACAGGCCGAAACCTGCAATCTGTCAAGTAATCTCGTTATACTTCGGACTAAAAGACCCGAAGTTTCAGAGGATTACTCGCCTTTAGCTGCTTTGAATGCTTCAGCCATTGCGTTGTTAGAGAAGTTTGCATCTTCCTGTTTGTTAACAGTTGCGATGGCATCTTTCTCGTCAGCTTCGTCTTTCGCACGAACAGACAGGCTGATTGCGCGGTTTTTACGATCAACGCCTGTGAATTTAGCTTCAACGTCGTCGCCAACGCTCAGAACCAGAGTCGCATCTTCAACGCGGTCACGGGATGCTTCAGAAGCACGCAGGTAACCTTCAACGCCGTCAGCCAGTTCTACGGTTGCGCCTTTCGCGTCAACTGCAGTGACTTTACCGGTTACGATAGCGCCTTTCTTGTTCAGAGCAACCCAGTTGTTGAACGGATCTTCTGCGAGCTGTTTAACGCCCAGGGAGATACGTTCACGTTCTGCGTCAACCTGCAGAACAACTGCAGCGATTTCGTCGCCTTTTTTGTATTCACGAACTGCTTCTTCGCCTGCAACGTTCCAGGAGATGTCAGACAGGTGAACCAGGCCGTCGATGCCGCCGTCCAGGCCGATGAAGATACCGAAGTCAGTGATAGACTTGATTTTACCTTCAACGCGGTCGCCCTTGTTGTGGGTTTCTGCGAACTGCTGCCACGGGTTAGATTTGCACTGCTTCAGACCCAGGGAGATACGACGACGTTCTTCGTCGATATCCAGAACCATCACTTCCACTACGTCGCCAACGTTAACCACTTTGGACGGGTGGATGTTTTTGTTGGTCCAGTCCATTTCGGAAACGTGAACCAGGCCTTCAACGCCTTCTTCGATTTCAACGAAGCAGCCGTAGTCGGTCAGGTTGGTCACGCGACCGGTCAGTTTGGTACCTTCCGGATAACGTTTAGCGATAGCAACCCACGGATCTTCGCCCAGCTGTTTCAGGCCCAGAGATACACGGGTACGCTCGCGGTCGAATTTCAGCACTTTCACGTTGATTTCGTCGCCAACGTTCACGATTTCGCTCGGATGCTTAACGCGTTTCCAGGCCATATCAGTGATGTGCAGCAGGCCGTCAACGCCGCCCAGATCAACGAATGCACCGTAGTCAGTGAGGTTCTTAACGATACCTTTAACTTCCATGCCTTCCTGCAGGTTTTCCAGCAGCTGATCGCGTTCTGCGCTGTTTTCGGATTCGATAACGGCACGACGAGAAACCACAACGTTGTTACGTTTCTGGTCCAGCTTGATTACTTTGAATTCAAGCTCTTTGCCTTCCAGGTGCAGAGTGTCACGCACCGGACGAACGTCTACCAGAGAACCTGGCAGGAACGCGCGAATACCGTTCAGCTCAACAGTGAAGCCACCCTTAACTTTGCCGTTGATAACACCGGTAACAGTTTCAGCATCTTCGTAAGCTTTTTCCAGCGTGATCCATGCTTCGTGACGTTTAGCTTTCTCACGAGAGAGCAGAGTTTCACCGAAGCCGTCTTCTACTGCATCCAGAGCAACGTCAACTTCGTCACCAACCTGGATTTCCAGTTCGCCCTGGGCGTTTTTGAACTGCTCAGCCGGAATGGCAGACTCAGATTTCAGACCGGCGTCAACCAGTACTACGTCTTTGTCGATAGCAACAACAACACCACGAACGATGGAACCCGGGCGGGTTTCGATTTCTTTTAAGGATTCTTCAAAGAGTTGAGCAAAAGATTCAGTCATGTTTAATCTTCAGGTTTCATATTTAACGTCCACCTGGCTCCGTGCCGGATGGGGTTGTTTAACATACCCGCTGTCAATCCTTTGCAACGGGGGTACTACAAATTCGGTCGCATTTAAGCGAGAGCCAATTTTTGGCGCGCATATTGTAACGCTTTTTCAATCACTTGCTCAATGCTTAATCGGGTAGAATCCAAAACTAATGCATCAGCAGCAGGAACTAACGGCGCTACAGCGCGATTACGATCGCGATCGTCGCGTTCCTTGATCTCGGCCAAAAGGCGTTCAAAGTTAACACTAAAGCCATTCTCCTGCAACTGTAGCATACGTCGATGCGCACGTTCCTCCGAGGAGGCGTCAAGGAAAATTTTTACCGGCGCATCCGGGAAGACCACGGTCCCCATATCGCGTCCATCGGCGATTAAACCAGGCGCTTCGCGGAATGCACGTTGGCGGCGAAGAAGCGCTTCACGCACGCGTGGGAATGCCGCCACCTGGGATGCCGCGTTCGCGACTTCCTGCGTACGAATTTCGCCGCTAACGTCCTCGCCTTCCAGGATAACTTCCAGGTTGCCGTCCGTTGAGACGAAACGCACGTCCAGATGGGACGCCAGCGGCACCAGCGCATCTTCAGAGGCGAGATCGACATGGTGATGCAATGCCGCCAGCGCCAGTACGCGGTATATCGCGCCGGAATCCAGCAGATGCCATTGCAATGCTTCCGCCATTGCTTTGCACAAGGTGCCTTTACCTGCACCGCTTGGGCCATCAATGGTTATTACCGGGGCAATTGCCGTCATCTTTATCTCCTTAAACAGGCGTACCGTTAACGTAAACGCCGCGCATTATACGCGCCAACGCTCGCGACCGTTAACGTTGCGTGCAAAAACCAGTTTTGTCTGTAATCAGATGCGGAATAATTGCGCAATTATAGCGGGCCGGCGAGAAACCAGCCCGAAAGATGACAATGATTTACTTTTTATCTTCGGCAATTCTGTCGCGCATATGCTGCGCGCGATCGGCTGAAGCCGGGTGGGAGTCCATCAATGATTTTGCATGACCTGCGTCCATTGTGGCGAATTTATCGAATGCCGTGACTAAGCCCTGGGTGTTAATCCCGCGTTTTTTCAGCAGATCGTAAGAGAAGTCATCCGCATCCGACTCCTGACTGCGAGAAAACGCCGAATTGATGACGCCTTCCGCCAGATCGCCCAATTGAGACTGGGAAAGCTGCGCTGCGACGCCGCTGGTGGCGGAAATCGCATCGCGAGCCGCCAGCGTGGCATAAGCGGTCTGCATTGCCTTGCGAGAGTGCCCTAAAGAGACATGGCCCAGTTCATGGCCCAGTACGCCTTCAATTTCATTATCGGTCATCAGATCCATCAGGCCGGAGTATACGCGAACGCAACCGTTCGCCATCGCCCATGCGTTGATATCGCTGGTCATATAGACTTTATAGCTAACCGGCGTACCGTCAATGTTGTTACCCAGCGCTTTGGCGATTTTGCTCAGACGTTTGGTGTATTTGCTTTTCGAACCTGCCAGTTGATTCTCGCTGTCCATTTGTTTACAGGCATTATTAGATAATGCCTTAACATCCGCATCGGACAGTGTGGCGGCTTTGTAGGCTGACATGCCTGAACTGGCGATTAAATTGCCATTCACGCCATTTTTACATCCTGCCAGTAGCGTGGCGGAAATCGCCACCGCCAGTAGTAATGATTTATTTTTCATACTAATCTTCCGTTGATAACTATTATAAAAAACACATAAATCAATGTGTTAAATCATCAACAAATTAGCATTAGTCATAATTATAAAAATAGTGCGAATACGGACTCGGCGCGCCAGCCCGTCGACTGGCGCAACAGAAGACTTAGGCAGGCGTACTCATTCGCGCCAGTTGTTCGAAATAATCAGGGAACGTTTTTGCGGTACATTTAGGGTCCAGGATCGTAACTGGCGTATCGGACAGTGCGACCAGTGAGAAGCACATCGCCATACGGTGGTCGTTGTACGTGCCAATATCCGCGTGTTGGAGCTTCGCCGGCGGCGTGATACGAATATAGTCGTGCCCTTCTTCGACTTCAGCGCCCACTTTACGTAGCTCGGTCGCCATCGCGAACAGGCGATCGGTTTCTTTCACTCGCCAGTTATAAATATTGCGCAACGTCGTGGTTCCTTTCGCAAACAGCGCCGTGGTGGCAATCGTCATCGCCGCATCCGGAATATGGTTCATATCCATATCTATGGCGTGCAATTCACCGCGCGTGCAGGCAATAAAATCATCGCCCCAGGTAATGGTCGCGCCCATTTTCTCCAGCACATCGGCAAAACGAATATCGCCCTGCATACTTTTGCGGCCAATCCCGGTCACTTTTACCGTGCCGCCTTTTATCGCCCCGGCGGCGAGAAAATAGGACCCTGACGAGGCATCGCCCTCGACCAGATAGCGACCTGGAGAGTGATACTGTTGACCGCCCTTCACGACAAATTGTTGGTAGTGATGGTTCGCTATCTCCACGCCAAAGGTTTTCATTAAATTTAGCGTGATATCGATGTAAGGTTTTGATACCAGTTCGCCTTTAACGCGAATAATTGTGTCTTCAGGCGCCAGCGGTGCCGTCATCAGCAGAGCGGTCAGGAACTGGCTGGAAACGCTACCATCAACCTCAATGTCGCCGCCGATAAAACCGCCGCGCAGACGCAGGGGCGGATAATTTTCCTGCTCCAGGTAATCAATATTCGCCCCGCCCTGACGCAGCGAATCAACCAGATGGCCTATCGGACGCTCTTTCATACGCGGTTCGCCGGTTAACACTATCTCATTTTGCCCCAGACATAGCGCTGCCGCTAACGGACGCATCGCGGTTCCGGCATTACCGAGAAACAGTTCCAGAGCGCCTGACGCGCGTAATGCGCCGCCATTACCCGTGATATCACAGCGGGTGCGATCGGCAGAAAGGGTGTAATTGATCCCCAACGCGCTCAAGGCATTGAGCATATGGCGGACGTCATCGCTATCCAGCAGATTCGTCAGAACGGTTTTACCACAAGCTAAAGCCGCCAGGAGCAAAGCACGGTTTGAAACACTTTTGGAGCCAGGTAAATTAATGGCGCCATCGACCCGCGCGATGGGTTGTAACGTCAGGGATTCCATGAAACTCAACTCTCAAAAAACAGAAATAAAAACCCCACAGACTGGCCGTGGGGATGAAAAAAGAAACGTATTAGCCGTGGCGACGCTCAAAATCGATCATGAAATCGGTCAGCGCTTTTACCCCTTCAATCGGCATGGCGTTATAGATAGAGGCGCGCATACCGCCAACAACACGGTGCCCTTTTAAGGCGTGCAGACCGGCGGCGAAAGACTCTTCCAGAAAGACCTTGTCCAGCGTATTGTCCGCTAACTGGAACGGAACATTCATCCGCGAACGGTTGGCCTGTGCGACATCGTTACGGTAGAAATCGCTGTTATCAATCACACCGTACAGCAACTCCGCTTTTTGCTGATTGATTTTGTGCATCGCCGCCACGCCGCCCTGCGCTTTCAACCATTTGAACACCAGACCGGAAAGATACCAGGCGAAAGTCGGCGGCGTATTAAACATCGAGTCGTTATCATTCAGGACGGTGTAGTCGAGGATGGACGGGCAGCTCTCATGCGCCTTGCCTAACAGATCCTCCCGGACGATAACCAGCGTCAGTCCTGCCGGACCGATATTCTTCTGCGCGCCAGCATAAATTACGCCATAGCGAGAGACGTCCAGCGGCGCAGACAGGATGGTAGAAGAAAAGTCCGCCGTGACGACCACCTCCGGGCCAAAATCCGGCGTTTCATCGATGGCGATGCCGTCAATGGTCTCATTCGGGCAATAGTGCAAATAAGCGGCATTATCGGAAAGCTGCCACTCGCGCATCGGTTTTACGGCACGTTTGCCGTCCACGGTGATTTTGGCGTCGATAATCTGCGGCGCACAGTATTTTTTGGCTTCTTTGATGGCGCTCGCCGCCCAGTAACCAGCATCGACATAATCCGCCGTGGTTTTATCGCCCAGCAGATTGAGCGGCACGCCAGCAAACTGCCCGCGACCGCCGCCGTGACAAAATAAGACTTTATAGTTGGAGGGGATATTAAGGAGATCGCGAAAATCCTGCTCCGCCTCTTCAGCGACCTGGATAAACTCTTTGCCTCGATGGCTAATTTCCATTACCGACGTACCAAGACCGTGCCAGTCACGCAGTTCCTGTTGCGCCAGTTTAAGTACTTCCGCCGGTAGCATCGCCGGACCTGAACTAAAATTAAAGACCTGAGCCATTTCCCCTCACCACGCTGCATTGTTTCCTGCCTGACAGACATCAGGCAAACGTTATTCATGTGAATATCGGTTTTATCATTCAGTGACACGCGCCGCAATGGGTAAAACAATGCGAGGAGAAAATGCGGCATGCGTCACACAACAGAATCTTCCGGATTAACCGTATAAATCCGATATTTTCGCTGTTAAACAACGCGTTTAGCCCGGCTTGCCTTCGTCCATTCTGGATTTGCGCAGCGCGGACATAATTGCTTTTCCCCGATATTCATGCGTATCACTTCACTGCAACGTACGCAGGCATAGTCGCCAGCCTCCGGCGCCACGATAAAGCGTGGCGTACAGTGCTCAGGAAGAATGCTTAACCCCGGCTTAACGTCTTTATTTTCAAAGAAATAGACGCTGATTTGTCCGTTTGTCTCCAGGATGGCCAGTCTGACCTGCCCCAGTTGCTCAACGCCATTCAAGCGAAGCTCCATAAAAAACTCAAACTCCGTCATGTTCGAGCGCTGCAGTTTTTCCCACGCCAGTTCGCCGTCTTCAACAATGACCACCGACTTGCCTTCCAGCAGATCTTCCAACTTTTCACTATGCGCCATCAGCCACATGACCAGGCGATAGAGCAGCGCCAGGGTGATGAATACCACCAGAACAGGGAGCATCGGAACGTCATCATAAAACGCGACGTCGCCTGCCGCCGACCCCAATGTCAAAATGATCAGCACTTCAAAAAGCGACATTTGCCGTACGCCGCGTCGTCCTGTCACCTTTAAGAAAAGAAACACCAGAACAAAGGTGTAAAAGCTACGCAGCGCCACTTCCCCCAAAAACGCTACCGGCACGTTATCCAGCGCCATTCGTTGCAAATCAAATGCTTTCATTTTTTATGCTCTTCCTGTGAATGCCAGTGTAAAAGCATAGCCAATACTTTTATTTCCGCCGATGTCCCGGCGAGATAGCGCCCGTCACATAAAACCCGTATCATTGCGCGCTTTCCGTACGACAAAAGTGATTTTCATGACGCAAACATTTATTCCCGGCAAAGACGCCGCGCTGGAAGACTCCATCGCCCGCTTCCAGCAAAAGTTACTCGACCTCGGCTTTCACATCGAAGAGGCCTCCTGGCTGAACCCGGTGCCAAACGTCTGGTCAGTGCATATTCGCGATAAAGAGTGCGCGTTATGCTTTACCAACGGAAAAGGCGCGACCAAAAAAGCGGCGCTGGCCTCGGCGCTGGGCGAATACTTCGAGCGTCTGTCAACCAACTACTTCTTTGCTGATTTCTGGCTGGGCGAAACGGTCGCCAATGGGCCATTCGTGCATTACCCGAACGAAAAGTGGTTCCCGCTGACTGAAAATGACGACGTACCGGAAGGCTTGCTTGATGCCCGTCTGCGCGCGTTTTACGATCCGGAACATGAACTCACCGGAAGCCAGTTAATTGATCTTCAGTCCGGCAATGAAGCTCGCGGCGTCTGCGGCCTGCCATTTACCCGTCAGTCCGATAACCAGACCGTGTATATTCCGATGAATATCATCGGCAACCTGTACGTCTCTAACGGAATGTCCGCCGGCAATACGCGTAATGAAGCCCGCGTTCAGGGACTGTCGGAAGTCTTCGAGCGTTATGTGAAAAATCGCATCATTGCGGAAAGTATCAGTCTGCCGGAGATTCCCGCAGAGGTGATGGCGCGTTATCCGGCGGTAATGGAGTCAATCGCCACGCTGGAAGCCGAGGGTTTCCCGATTTTCGCCTATGACGGCTCGCTGGGCGGTAAGTATCCGGTTATCTGCGTCGTGCTGTTCAACCCGGCTAACGGTACCTGCTTTGCTTCTTTTGGCGCCCATCCTGACTTTGGCGTTGCGCTGGAGCGTACAGTGACCGAGCTACTCCAGGGACGCGGTCTGAAAGATCTTGATGTCTTCACGCCACCAACGTTCGATGATGAAGAAGTCGCGGAGCACACTAATCTGGAGACCCACTTCATCGACTCCAGCGGCCTGATTTCCTGGGATCTGTTCAAACAGGACGCCGATTATCCGTTCACGGACTGGAGTTTTTCCGGCACTACCGAAGAAGAGTTCGCCACGCTGATGGCCATCTTTGCTGCTGAAGATAAAGAAGTTTACATTGCCGATTACGAGCATCTCGGCGTATACGCCTGTCGTATTATCGTACCGGGAATGTCTGATATTTATCCTGCCGAAGATCTGTGGCTGGCCAACAACAATATGGGTAGCCATCTTCGTGAGACTCTGCTTTCGCTGCCCGGTAGCGCCTGGAATAAAGAAGATTATCTCAATCTGATTGAACAATTGGATGAAGAAGGTTTTGACGATTTCACCCGCGTGCGTGAACTGTTGGGTCTGGCGACCGGAGCGGACAATGGTTGGTATACACTGCGCGTCGGCGAATTAAAAGCAATGTTAGCGTTAGCGGGCGGCGATTTGGAGCAGGCGCTAATCTGGACAGAATGGACGATGGAGTTCAATTCGTCGGTCTTTAGTCCGGCACGCGCAAACTATTACCGTTGCCTGCAAACTCTGCTGCTCCTGTCGCAAGAAGATGCGCGTCAGCCACTGCAATATCTCAATGCTTTTATAAAAATGTATGGCGCAGAGGCTGTAGAGGCCGCCAGCGCCGCGCTTAGCGGTGAAGCGGCTTTTTATGGACTACCGGCTGTCGACCACGATCTACAAGCGTTCCCGGCGCATCAGTCCTTGTTAAAAGCGTATGATAAATTACAGCGCGCGAAAGCGGCATACTGGTCAAAATAAGGCCATATGAGTGACTTAGGGTAGGTTTACCCTCTCGGCTGCGTTATATTACGGGGCGCCTTTGCGGCCCCGTTTTATTTATTTTCGCTAAACGGCGAAAAATGTAATAACAAGGTTAAATATTGGTTGTTGATATTAAATTAATTGACATAGTGATGTTACTTTATTTGTTGATTACTCCATATTAATTAACCGTGCAGCAGGAGGAGTCAGGAAAAAATTCAACTCTATTTATAATTTTTAAAATTTATTTTTATTAGGATAATCAAAAAGTTACACCGCAATTGCATAAAAGCCATGCGACTTACGGGCCTATAAGCCAGGCGAGATATGATCTATATCAAATTCTCATCTATAATGCTTTGTTAGTATCTCGTCGCCGACTTAATAAAGAGAGAGTTAGTGTGAAAGCTGACAACCCTTTTGACCTTTTACTCCCTGCAGCAATGGCCAAAGTGGCTGAAGAAGCAGGCGTCTATAAAGCAACGAAACATCCGCTTAAGACTTTCTATCTGGCGATTACCGCCGGCGTATTCATTTCAATTGCCTTTGTTTTTTATATTACTGCGACAACCGGTACTGGCGCGATGCCTTATGGCATGGCGAAACTTATCGGGGGTATCTGTTTCTCTTTGGGACTGATTCTCTGTGTTATTTGCGGCGCTGATCTCTTTACCTCTACTGTTCTGATCGTTGTAGCTAAAGCTAGCGGTCGCATCACCTGGGGGCAACTGGCTAAAAACTGGTTAAACGTCTATTTTGGTAACCTGATTGGCGCTCTGCTTTTCGTGTTACTGATGTGGCTTTCCGGCGAGTATATGACTGCCAACGGTCAATGGGGACTTAACGTCCTGCAAACCGCCGACCACAAAATGCACCACACTTTTATTGAAGCTGTCTGCCTCGGTATTCTGGCGAACCTGATGGTTTGTCTGGCCGTGTGGATGAGCTACTCAGGTCGTAGCCTGATGGACAAAGCGTTCATCATGGTACTGCCCGTCGCCATGTTTGTCGCCAGCGGTTTTGAGCACAGTATCGCAAACATGTTTATGATTCCTATGGGTATTGTAATACGCGATTTTGCTACACCGGAGTTTTGGACCGCGGTTGGTTCGTCTCCGGAAAGTTTTTCTCACCTGACCGTGATGAGCTTCATCACTGATAACCTGATTCCGGTCACGATCGGTAATATTATCGGCGGCGGTTTGTTGGTCGGGTTGACATACTGGGTCATTTACCTGCGTGGTAACGAGCATCATTAATCTGTTGATGCCCATTACACGCAGTAAATAAAAAATCCACTTAAGAAGGTAGGTGTTACATGTCCGAGCTTAATGAAAAGTTAGCCACAGCCTGGGAAGGTTTTACCAAAGGTGACTGGCAGAATGAAGTAAACGTCCGTGACTTCATTCAGAAAAACTACACTCCGTATGAGGGTGACGAGTCCTTCCTGGCTGGCGCTACTGACGCGACCACCAAGCTGTGGGACAGCGTAATGGAAGGCGTTAAACAGGAAAACCGCACTCACGCGCCTGTTGACTTTGACACCTCCGTTGCTTCCACCATCACTTCTCACGACGCTGGCTACATCAACAAAGCGCTTGAGAAAATTGTTGGTCTGCAGACTGAAGCTCCGCTGAAGCGTGCGATTATCCCGTTCGGCGGCATCAAAATGGTTGAAGGTTCCTGCAAAGCGTACAATCGCGAGCTGGACCCAATGATCAAAAAAATCTTCACCGAATACCGTAAGACTCACAACCAGGGCGTGTTCGACGTTTATACTCCGGACATCCTGCGTTGCCGTAAATCCGGCGTTCTGACCGGTCTGCCGGATGCGTATGGCCGTGGCCGTATCATCGGTGACTACCGTCGCGTAGCGCTGTACGGTATCGACTACCTGATGAAAGACAAATTCGCACAGTTTACGTCTCTGCAATCCGATCTGGAAAACGGCGTAAATCTGGAAGCGACTATCCGTCTGCGTGAAGAAATCGCTGAACAGCACCGCGCTCTGGGTCAGATCAAAGAAATGGCAGCTAAATACGGCTGCGATATCTCTGGTCCGGCGACTAACGCTCAGGAAGCAATCCAGTGGACTTACTTCGGTTACCTGGCTGCGGTTAAATCTCAGAACGGCGCAGCAATGTCCTTCGGTCGTGTATCCACCTTCCTGGATGCGTACATCGAACGTGACCTGAAAGCAGGCAAAATCACCGAGCAAGACGCACAGGAAATGATTGACCACCTGGTCATGAAACTGCGTATGGTTCGCTTCCTGCGTACTCCTGAATATGATGAACTGTTCTCCGGCGACCCGATTTGGGCAACCGAATCTATCGGCGGTATGGGCGTTGATGGCCGTACTCTGGTCACCAAAAACAGCTTCCGTTTCCTGAACACCCTGTACACCATGGGGCCGTCTCCGGAGCCGAACATCACCGTTCTGTGGTCTGAAAAACTGCCGCTGAACTTCAAGAAATTCGCCGCTAAAGTCTCCATCGACACCTCTTCTCTGCAGTACGAGAACGATGACCTGATGCGTCCGGACTTCAACAACGATGACTACGCTATCGCATGCTGCGTAAGCCCGATGATCGTTGGTAAACAAATGCAGTTCTTCGGCGCGCGTGCAAACCTGGCGAAAACCATGCTGTACGCTATCAACGGCGGCGTTGATGAAAAACTGAAAATGCAGGTTGGTCCGAAATCCGAACCGATCAAAGGCGATGTTCTGAACTTCGACGAAGTGATGGACCGCATGGATCACTTCATGGACTGGCTGGCTAAACAGTATGTCACCGCGCTGAACGTTATCCACTACATGCACGACAAGTACAGCTACGAAGCCTCTCTGATGGCGCTGCACGACCGTGACGTTATCCGCACCATGGCGTGTGGTATCGCAGGTCTGTCCGTTGCTGCTGACTCCCTGTCTGCCATCAAATATGCGAAAGTTAAACCGATTCGTGACGAAGATGGTCTGGCTATCGACTTCGAAATCGAAGGCGAATACCCGCAGTTTGGTAACAACGACGCTCGTGTAGATGACATGGCGGTTGACTTGGTAGAACGTTTCATGAAGAAAATTCAGAAACTGACCACCTACCGTGGCGCTATCCCGACGCAGTCTGTTCTGACCATTACTTCTAACGTTGTGTATGGTAAGAAAACCGGTAACACCCCGGATGGTCGTCGCGCTGGCGCGCCGTTCGGACCAGGTGCTAACCCGATGCACGGTCGTGACCAGAAAGGCGCTGTCGCTTCTCTGACCTCCGTTGCTAAACTGCCATTTGCTTACGCGAAAGATGGTATTTCTTATACCTTCTCTATCGTTCCGAACGCACTGGGTAAAGACGACGAAGTTCGTAAGACTAACCTGGCAGGTCTGATGGATGGTTACTTCCACCACGAAGCGTCCATCGAAGGCGGTCAGCACCTGAACGTCAACGTCATGAACCGTGAAATGCTGCTGGACGCGATGGAACATCCGGAAAAATATCCGCAGCTGACCATCCGTGTATCTGGTTACGCAGTACGTTTTAACTCCCTGACGAAAGAACAGCAGCAGGACGTTATTACTCGTACCTTCACGCAGACCATGTAATGGGTTTGACTGAAATTACGCCATAAAAAGCGTACAAAAAAGGCTCCATATCAGTGGGGCCTTTTTAATGACTTTTTATATAAGCATATTGCGACAACTCGACTTTTCACTTATAAATAAAGTGTTATTATGTGATCTATATATTCTTCTTAGAATAGCATCAATTTCTCTTTTATTATTTTGATAATCATCATAATCCTTATTTAATACATCAGAAAACAGCATGGTGTTAGTTTCTATTAAATCAGATGACAATGACGGTTTATATGCTTGTAGCAGATAGCTAAGTGTTGGATGAACCATATCAAACAGGACTTCCCCCTCTAATTCCCAGTAACCTATTTTAAAAAATTGGGTAGTAATATTAAAAGACCCCATTTGAAGACAGCGTAGTTTATTCTTCTCCTCTTCAGTAAGAGTACCATTCCATTCAACACATTCCATTTTTCGATCTTCTCCAGATCGCATAAGCTTATAAAGTTCATCCTTAACGTCATCATCCTCATTAACTGCATCTTTAAGTTTATTAGCAAATCCTTCTAATAATTCTGGATAGCGAGAAATTTTTTCTCCATACTTAATACATATTTTAAGAAACAACTCTTCTTCATCTTCTTCCATCACTTTAAAAATACAGTTTTCTGAAACATTGAGGAGACGATGCAAATTACATTTATCAATAACCTTGCCATCAATCTCAAATAAAACTTGTGTCTGATTCATATCAAAACGCATAACAAAGCGGTCTTGTTGAGATGGATTAGCATATTGTTTTAATTGTGTAAAGGCATGTATCTTCTCCATGCCGGTTATATCAACATTAAGTTCAGCTTGATTTTCACGTTCACATCCATGGATGAGTGTATATAATACCTCCAGCACCTCTTGTTTTTTGTGTGTTCTGAAGCAGTCCTTAAATCTATCCCATACCCCCATGTATAGCGCTTCTTCTTTATCAGGACTCATCAAACGGGCTAGCCGTGAATGATTAATTTCATAGTTATGACGATTACCAAAACTTAACGTAACTGGCATAATAACTCCCTTGATTATTTACCGCGAAAGCAAGATCCAATCCGTTGCTCTCATTTTTTGATTAAAACCACACTCTATTTAAGAGATTGAATCAGCCTGGGTTTAGAAATGACATCAGATTTACACCTGATTGCGCGTTGAATGCGACGCCAGGCGCTGGACAGCGCATAACGTTCTTTGGACACATCTGAATTATGTTGAGAATTATTTTCGTTCTGACCACAACAAAACGGCGCCAACCATTCGAAAAAAGAGGCGGATCATAAACAGCAAAACCAGGACGCTATGGATGATACACTTGCAGTATGTATTGCGGTTTGGGCGTTAAACAGAGGTACCGGGCTGATGAATGAGCCAGAATTTCTGGCGGTGCGAGTTATGCAGCATAGATTTGCCGTATATTTTATACTGAATAGAGGTAAAATAGCTCCATTGCAGCACATTCTGGAACAGCCACACATTCTGTAGTCCAAAATTTACGCTCGCAGTACCGCTTTTTTACAGGATGCAACCCCCTTACCAGGGTGCTCAACATGCCCGGAATGTGTCCATAAACCCCATGTTATTTAGAGCTAGCCGAAGCGATATGAGTAACTTAACCGATTGTATTACAAATGAAAGTGTTGCAGTAACTGCTGATAAAAAGCCGGTTATTGGTCGCATTCACTCCTTTGAGTCCTGTGGCACCGTTGATGGCCCAGGCATCCGCTTTATTACCTTTTTTCAGGGCTGCCTGATGCGCTGCCTGTATTGCCATAACCGCGACACATGGGATACGCATGGCGGTAAAGAAATCACCGTTGAAGACTTAATGAAAGAGGTGGTGACCTATCGGCATTTTATGAATGCTTCTGGCGGCGGCGTGACGGCATCCGGCGGCGAGGCCATTTTGCAGGCAGAATTTGTACGCGACTGGTTTCGCGCCTGTAAAAAAGAAGGTATCCACACCTGTCTCGACACCAACGGCTTTGTGCGCCGTTATGACCCGGTGATTGATGAACTGTTGGACGTTACCGATCTGGTGATGCTCGATCTCAAGCAGATGAATGATGAGATCCACCAGAATCTGGTCGGTGTCTCTAATCACCGGACGCTGGAATTCGCGCAGTATTTATCAAAGAAAAATGTGAAGGTCTGGATCCGTTACGTTGTCGTTCCCGGCTGGTCTGACGACGATGATTCCGCGCATCGCCTGGGCGAGTTTACCCGCGATATGGGTAATGTCGAAAAAATCGAACTGTTGCCCTATCATGAGCTGGGCAAACATAAATGGGTGGCAATGGGCGAAGAATATAAACTGGATGGCGTGAAGCCGCCTAAAAAAGAGACCATGGAGCGTGTAAAGGGTATTCTTGAGCAGTATGGTCATAAAGTGATGTATTAATCGCCTGCTATCTTACCCGCTTTTAAACGGCTACCCATGACGGTAGCCGTTTTGCTGTCTGGATAACGCTCTTACCGCTAAAATACCCGACCCCGCCATCAGACAGGCATGGTTAACAATATTGCGCTAACCAGGTATTAAATACAGAGTCGCTTATCTGCTGCTGGGTTGAAGGTCTGACAACTATTGCTGCCCCCGGCGCCTGTTAATACCGTGGTCTCCGCCTGGAACCCAGGCACCTGTAACCTTAAAAGGCGCTCGCCTGACAGGAGCGCCGTGGAAAAGAGCGTCGTTATGTGTTTCTACGCGCCAGCAGTGGGAAAATTAATCCCAACCCGACCAGGACAAAAGGCGTCACGATGTTCAACGTCAGCTGGAATGTCCACTCCGGCGTGAACGCCTCCATTTTGGGGAAAATACCGGTAAGGCAGGCAAACGCGGTGAAGGCAAAACACCATATTCCCACAGTTAACGCCAACGCCCGGTTGCGAATAAACACATATTCGGGTTTGTACTTTTGCGCCAGTCGAATGACGGCAATAAAGGCGACAAATACCCACAGATAGCGCAGCGGCATAACGACTGAATTGAGATTAAGCAGCCATTTGTACAGGTTGTTCATATCGCCGATGCCAAGCGTTGGCAACATAATCAAGATAGCGACCAACACTAATGTCAGCAAATAACCGTTAACAGGCGTACCTGAAGCGTTAGTACGACATAAGCGCTGCGGGATATATTTAGTGTCTGCATCACCCAGTAAAACTTTCAGTGGCGCATCAATAGAAAACACCAGCGCGGCGATTTGCCCCAGAGTATTGGCAATGGCATAAATCACCATTAATGAATTACCCATATGGTAATACTCACCCAATTTCTGGAATGCATAATATTGCCCATTGGTCATTAAATCGTCAGGTATATGCCGGGAATCAAACATCATTCCCATCGCCAACGAACCGAGGATAGCGCAGACCGCAACCATGACGGCTAAAAAGAGCATCCCCTTCGGAAATTCTTTTCCTGGATTCCGCGTCTGGTTGACATAAGGCGAGATCTTCTCTGCCCCACCAACCGCAAAGACCAACATAGAGATGGTGGTGATATAGGTAAAATCGATATGAGGAATAAATGACTGCCAGGTGATGTTAGTGGTCGCAATTTCAACGTTTGTAATTGCTGGCGCGGTCACTGCCATCACAACATATAAAATTGACATGATAAACATGGCAATCCCGGCCACAGACCCAACAACCTTTAGCGATTTCATCCCCCTGGAAGCAACCCACATAAAGAAAACAAACAATGCCAGCGTCAGCCCCTGCAAGGCAACGACGGTATATTCTTTTATCAACGAGCCGTCGCCTTTTAAAGCCCATCCCAATGCAATGAGTATCGCCTGCGGCTTTTGCGCCAGGTAGGGAATATGCACGACCCAATAGGTCCATGCCGCAAGGTAAGCCAACCCCGGCCCCATCGTATGCTTAATCCAGGTACTGACGCCCCCTTTTCCCTCTTTGAAGGTTGAGCCCAGTTGCCCCACGATTAAGGCATAAGGAATGAAATAGAGCGCAAAAATAAACACCCAGGAGAAGACAACCACTAACCCCTGGTTAGCATAGTTATTGACAACATTGCCGAATCCCCAAACGGTAATAAACGACATCAGGGCGATGTTGTACCATCGCAACTGTTTTTCCTGCACATTCGGCATAACGCGATCCTTCGTGAACACAATGCTATTACTATAAATGAAGCGGGGGATTATGCGCGGTAAAGACGAAGAGAGAAAATAGAGGAGCGCAAAATTATAACCTTCGGCACATTTTATTTTTCAGTAAAGCAAGAAAATTATGCAGGTCAATTATTTTACGTAAAACATAAACAAAGAGTATGCAAGACTCACGTCCTGCATACGATTCAGAGAACAGTTAGATGTGGGCGACAGGATTAGGCGTCTGGCCGGCGTTACGTAACAGCATCAGCAGATAAATAAACGATACGCTGGCGATCATAATAAACAGCAGATTATCTGAATAATTCTGCATTAACATCGCAGCAAAAGACGGCCCCAACAGGCTCCCTACCGTATAACTTAACAACAGCGCCTGGTTCATTGCCACAAGCTGGTGGTGTTCGACTTTTTCACAGGCCCAGGCCATTGCAACGGGATAAAGCGTAAAACCCGCCGCCCCCAGAATAAACAGAGCTGGCGCCATCGCCGCCTGGGTTAACATGGCAATACTACCGAGTATGACAACGAATACCTGTACGCGTAACACCAGCAAGCGACCAAATTTGTCCGCCAGACGTCCCATTGGCCATTGCCCCAAAATGCCGGCGCTCACCAGCACCGCCATCCAGAAACCGATGCTGGCGTTAGCCATCCCCTGATGCTTCAGATATAACGGCATCAGGCCATATAATGAACCAAGAACAATGCCGGAAATAATACAACCATTCACGCCAAGACGCGCCTGGCGTAGCTTCAGCATGGCGCTAATAGAAGAGGAATGACGTGCCTGCGTTTGCTGATTTACAATTCGGGTAAAGAGTAGCGGCAGAATTCCCGCCAGAATCATTCCGGTCACCCAGGGAAGGACGTGCAGCAATTCACCAGATACTTTACTGACCAATAATTGTCCAAGGAAGGTCCCCATGTAATAGACCATCATATAGGCAGCCAGCAGGCGCCCGCGATTATGCGAGGTTCCGCTGCACATCAACGCGCTTTCGACAACCACCCAAATCATGGCGCAGCCGATGCCGGCAATAAAACGCCAGCTCATCCAGCTCCAGAACCCCACCATCACCCCCAACCCGACACAACCCGCGGCGAAGATCAGCGAGGCAAGATAATAGCTATGGTTAAACCCAATGCGTTTAATTAAATACCCGGTAAATAACGTCCCGACCAGATTGCCGGTAAAATAAGACGAGCTGACCATCCCCACCTGCCAGGTCGGAAGGTTTGCCTGAGCAAGCCACAGCGGCACAAGCGTATTCAGTACCGCAATGGCCAGAGTCAACAAAAGTAGCCCGCACAGCAAAAGCATGACGGGACGGGTATAGGTGGACATGAATAAAAACCGTGAGGAAGTTCAAATTTCATGCGCATCATGCCATCGCCAAAAACATTGTCAATCGGCTCCGCATGGGCGATCCGCAAGTTTTGAGACTATCGATTTGATTTACTTATTATGCACGTGAATATATTGAAAGGCTAAAAATTCATCCCCTTGTTTTTATTGATCTGACCTGCAAAATCGGCGTTTTGTTCAGTCGAAAAATTTCATGGTTCCTTTAGCTTCGTTTTCTTCTCTATAGATTTATATGCGCCTTCTCCGCCCCGGTTATATTCCTTAGATTGATGGCGGCTAAAGGCGAATTCGGCCTGCACGTTCTGCAGGCCGAATGCGCGTCAACGCGTTAGCTGGCTACCGCCATGCCCACGGTCATATGCAGCCCATAGAATACGCCGCGGCCAATCAATTCCCCCGCCAGCATCAGAATGAAGGCGACAGAGAGCAACGGTACCGCAGGTTGATACCCTTTTAACTGTGGCACAATCCAGCAGCACAACGCCGCCGCAAGCAGCACCATACGCCAGGCCATCAGCGAACCATAATCCGGCACCAGAGCAGACGCCTGCTGAATGGAACTATGAATCGTCGCCAGTTCCGCGCCCTGCATGGCCACCATAATGGCAATAACCACCAGCGCCAGCACCGAAACCGCAGGCAACAAACGCATCGCCCAACCGTTCACGCCCGCGATGCGCAGCAGCAGATAACCCAGTAGCGGGCCACCCATAAAGAGCGTCAGGAAGAAGCCCAGCGGCGTCCAGACGCTATACCAGGTCGGTACTGTATCGATGCTGTTATAGACGCGTACCATCATCCAGACGAAGACGACGCCCAGTACCATCGTGATAATCAGCCAGAGTGTGCGCAGTGCCGGCGGCAGCTTTTTCAGTACCGCCAGCAGCCAGCCAATCCCGCCGACCGCAAAAAACACCGAGCCGCTGGCAATTTCATTGCTCAGTGCGGAAGCACCTACGCGGTTAAGCGAGTTAAACGCGCGCATCGGCGAGCCCAGATGCAGCATCGAGGCGATAAAGCCAATCCCCATCAGCACCCACAGACCAAACATACAGGCGATCACCCGCTGCTGCGTTTCCGCGCGCAGGTCGCCCTTCATCAGCGCCAAAGCCAGAACAATAAAACCACCGACCACGCACTGACCAAAGACCGTGAAGATCATCAACGGCCATTCATGCCATCCACTTCCCATCTTATACCTCCTTCGGATTAGCCAGATAACCGGTGGTGTCCCCGGTCGGGCGGCTGTTGGCGTTGGGTTTAATCACAATATTCGGCTTCGTGAAATGCGCGCGCGGCAACGGCGCGACGGCAGCCAGCTCACCGTGTTTTTTGCGCAGTTCGTCTATCGGGCCAAAATCCAGCGCCCGCAGCGGGCAGGATTCCACGCAAATCGGTTTCTTGCCTTCCGCCACCCGGTCATAACAGCCGTCGCACTTGGTCATATGACCTTTGGCCGCGTTGTACTGCGGCGCGCCGTAAGGGCAGGCCATGTGGCAGTAGCGGCAGCCGATACAGACCTCTTCATTCACCACCACAAAACCGTCATCGCGCTTGTGCATCGCGCCGCTCGGGCAGACTTTGGTACAGGCCGGGTCTTCGCAGTGGTTGCATGAAATGGAGAGATAGTAGGCAAAGACGTTCTGGTGCCAGACGCCGTTATCTTCCTGCCAGTCGCCACCCGCATACTCATAAATGCGGCGGAAGCTGACATCCGGGGTCAAATCTTTGTAGTCCTTGCAGGCCAGTTCGCAGGTTTTGCAACCGGTGCAACGGCTGGAATCAATAAAAAATCCATACTGGGTTGTCATCGGTTACTCCTTACGCCTTTTCAACCTGAACGAGGTTCGTATGTGACGGGTTCCCCTTCGCCAGCGGAGAAGGACGTTGGGTCGTCAGTACGTTAATACATCCGCCCTGATCCACGCGTTTTGCATCCGGGTCATACCATGCGCCTTCTCCCAGGGCGACCACACCCGGCATCATGCGCGGCGTCACTTTAGCCTCGATATGAACTTCGCCGCGATCGTTGAAGATGCGGACTTTATCGCCATTGTTGATACCGCGTTTCTGCGCATCCATTGGGTTAATCCACATTTCCTGGCGACAGGCGGCTTTCAGTACGTCTACGTTGCCATAAGTGGAATGCACACGCGCTTTATAGTGGAAACCCGTCAACTGCAGCGGGAATTTATCCGTTAGCGGATCGTTATAGTTTTCAAAACCTGGCGTGTAGATCGGTAATGGATCGATCACGTCGCCTTCCGGCAGCTCCCAGGTAGCGGCGATATCCGCCAACGCCTGTGAATAGATTTCAATCTTGCCCGATGGCGTTGTAAGTGGATTCGCTTGCGGATCTTCGCGGAAGTCTTTATAGGCGACATGGTGGCCTTCGGGGTCGCGCTGTTTGAAGATGCCTTGCTTACGGAACTCCTCAAAGGTGGGCAGATTCGGAATGGATTTACGCGACTGTTCGTACAGATGACGCATCCACTCTTCTTGCGTCCGTCCTTCGGTAAACTGTTGCTCCACGCCAAGACGTTTCGCCAGTTCGCTGGTCATCTCATAAATCGTCTTACACTCGAAGCGCGGTTTAATTGCCTGGTCAGTGAAGATAACGTAAGACATGTTCCCGCAGGAGGCATCCAGCGCAAAGTCCATCTGCTCAGAAGCAGTGCAATCCGGCAACAGAATATCGGCGTATTTTGCCGACGAGGTCATATGACAGTCGATAACGACGATCATTTCGCATTTCTTGTCATCCTGCAGGATTTCGTGGGTGCGGTTAATCTCAGAGTGCTGGTTAATCAAACAGTTGCCAGCATAGTTCCAGATCATTTTAATCGGCACGTCCAGCTTATCTTTCCCCCGCACGCCATCACGCAGCGCCGTCATTTCCGGGCCGCGTTCAATGGCATCGGTCCACATAAACATGGAGATGCTGGTTTCAACCGGGTTTTCTAACGTGGGCATACGTTCAAATGGCAGGGCATAAGACCCTTCGCGCGCGCCGCTGTTACCTCCGTTAATCCCAACATTACCCATCAGGATCGCCAGCATCGAGATGGCGCGCGTGGCGATTTCTCCATTAGCATGACGTTGTGGTCCCCATCCCTGGCAAATATAGGCGGGTTTAGCGCTGCCGATTTCTCGCGCCAGCTTAATAATGCGATCCGCCGGGATACCGGTAATTTGCGCCGCCCACTCCGGCGTCTTCGCGATACCGTCTTTACCCTGGCCCAGAATATAGGCTTTGTAGTGACCGTTTTTCGGCGCGCTGGCAGGCAAGGTTTTTTCGTCATAACCAACGCAATATTTATCCAGGAACGGCTGATCGACCATGTTCTCGGTGATTAAGACATATGCCAGACCATTGACCAGCGCCGCATCGGTACCTGGACGAATCGGAATCCACTCATCTTCGCGACCGGCGCCGGTGTCGGTGTAACGAGGATCGATAATGATCATCCGCGCGTTTGATTTCTGCCGCGCCTGTTCAAGGTAATAGGTTACACCGCCCCCGCTCATGCGGGTTTCGCCAGGGTTATTACCAAACAACACCACCAGCTTACTGTTTTCAATGTCGGATGGACTATTGCCATCCGCCCAGCCGCCATAGGTGTAGTTCAGACCCGCTGCGATTTGCGCGGAAGAGTAATCACCGTAGTGGTTAAGATAACCGCCGCAGCAGTTCATCAGACGAGCGACCAGCGTTTTTCCTGGCGGCCATGAACGTGTCAAAGTGCCGCCCAGCGTACCCGTGCCATAGTTCAGATAAATGGACTCGTTGCCATACTCTTTGATAAGACGCTGCATATTGGTGGCAATGATATCGTAGGCTTCGTCCCAGCTAATACGCTCAAATTTACCTTCGCCGCGCGCGCCGACGCGCTTCATCGGATACTTGAGCCGATCCGGGTTATAGACGCGACGACGCATAGAACGACCGCGCAGGCAGGCGCGAACCTGGTGCAGGCCATCGTAATCATCGTTTCCGGTATTATCCGTTTCTACATATTTGATTTCGCCATCCACAACATGCATACGTAGCGGACAACGGCTGCCACAGTTTACCGTACAGGCGCTCCAGACGACTTTCTCGCCGGTTTTCGTCGGGCTTATCGCCTCTGCGGCGTTAGCGATGCGGGTAAATGGCAGGGTAAATGCGCTACTGGCCATCGCCAGGCCGCCTATCGCGGTGGTTTTGACTAAACCACGACGGCTCACCTCGGCTGCCAGCACGGCATCAGGGATCTTAGTTTTCATAAGGGCTCACTCTGCTGCTCACAATAAAAAAAACAATAAAACGATGTATAGAATTTTATATAGCGATAGCATCGCTATAAAGTCTGATATATATCGAAAAAGTAGAAAAATAGTGTTAAAAACTGACCTTCATTCGAAATCAGTATTACCCCTAATAGGGTAGGGATTATTGTCCGGTATCAAACTGGCATAAAAAAAGCGCCCGAAGGCGCTTTTTAGAAGAGGAGAAAGCGAGGATTAGCCGATATATTCCAGTCCGTTCATGTACGGACGTAATACTTCCGGCACTTCAATGCGGCCATCAGCCTGCTGATAGTTTTCCATCACGGCCACCAAGGTACGACCTACCGCCAGACCAGAACCATTAAGGGTATGGACCAGACGGGTCTTTTTGTCGGACTTGCTGCGACAGCGCGCCTGCATACGACGCGCCTGGAAGTCCCAGACGTTAGAGCAGGAAGAGATCTCGCGGTAGGTATTCTGCGCCGGAACCCAGACTTCGAGGTCATAGGTTTTGCAGGCGCCGAAGCCCATATCGCCAGTGCACAGAATGATTTTACGGTACGGCAGTCCCAGTAGCTGGAGCACTTTTTCCGCGTGGCCGGTCATCTCTTCCAACGCAGCCATAGAATCTTCCGGGCGAACGATCTGCACCATTTCCACTTTGTCAAACTGATGCATACGAATCAGGCCACGGGTATCACGACCATAAGAACCTGCTTCAGAACGGAAACAAGGCGTATGCGCCGTCATTTTAATCGGCAGCTGATCTTCGTCGATGATTTCATCGCGTACCAGATTGGTCAGCGGAACCTCCGCCGTCGGGATCAAAGCATAGTTGCTGCTGTCTGCTTCTTCTTCCAGCGGACGGGTATGGAACAAGTCGCCTGCGAATTTCGGCAGTTGACCGGTGCCATACAGCGTGTCGTGGTTAACCAGATACGGCACGTAGTTTTCGCTATAGCCGTGCTGTTCCGTATGCAGATCCAACATGAACTGCGACAATGCGCGATGCATACGCGCAATCTGTCCTTTCATCACCACAAAACGGGAGCCGGTCAGCTTAACCGCGGCGGCAAAGTCGAGGCCGGAGTGCATTTCCCCTAAGGTGACGTGATCGCGGATTTCAAAATCAAACTCACGCGGGGTACCCCAGCGGCTGACTTCAACGTTGTCGTTTTCATCTTTACCTACCGGCACTTCATCCGCAGGCAGGTTTGGGATGGTCAGCGCGATATCGCGGATCTCCGCCAGCAAGGTATCCAGCTCGGCTTTCGCCGCATCCAGCTCTTCGCCCAGTTTATTCACTTCCAGGCGTAAAGGCTCAATATCTTCCCCGCGCGCTTTCGCCTGGCCGATGGATTTCGATCGAGAATTACGCTCCGCCTGCAGGTTTTCCGTGTTGACCTGCAAAACTTTACGACGCTCTTCAAGAGCGCGCAGCTTATCTACATCCAGCTTAAAGCCCCGGCGTGCCAGTTTTTCAGCGACTGCGTCTGGCTCATTACGCAGCAGATTGGGATCGAGCATGCTTATCCTGTGCTTATCGAATAATAAAAGGAAACGCGATCAATTGATGATCGCCTCTGATTGTATTGATGAACGTAAACCGCGTTTACGTAATAGCGACGTTTTCGCCTTACCTGACCGACGACAGCAACAACGCATCCATTGCGCTATACCCGCGGATCTCATAAGCAACGTGCTATCAGGCATAACGAGGTTCATCATCAACGCCATGATACCTGGAGCATCATATTTAGAGATAACCTTACCGCAACGTTTACACTAGCGGTAGCGTTTTGTGGGGCTATTTTGATCCTGTTCAGCCAGCCAGGCGAGCTTTTCGCCAATCTTACCTTCCAGACCACGATTTGTCGGATGATAATAGCGCGTTTGCGCGATTTCCGGCGGGAAGTACACTTCACCCGCAGCATAGGCATTGGGCTCATCGTGGGCATAGCGGTATTCCTGGCCATAGCCCATCTCTTTCATCAGTTTGGTTGGCGCATTACGCAGATGGACAGGAACGTCATAATCAGGACGTTCGCGCGCGTCGGCCAGCGCAGCCTTAAAGGCGGTATAGACGGCGTTGCTCTTCGGCGCGCAGGCGAGATAAACGATAGCCTGCGCGATCGCCCTTTCGCCTTCAGCCGGGCCGACGCGGGTGAAACAATCCCATGCGGCAATGGCGACCTGCATCGCGCGCGGATCGGCATTACCCACATCTTCCGAGGCAATCGCCAGGCAGCGACGCGCCACGTACAGCGGATCGCCTCCCGCGGTAATGATACGGGCATACCAATAGAGGGCGGCATCCGGCGCGCTGCCGCGCACTGATTTATGTAAGGCGGAAATAAGATCGTAGAAGCGATCGCCTTTGTTATCAAAACGCGCGCAGCGCTCGCCGGCGATCTCGGTCAACAAGGCGGGCAATAAAACGCGTTTGCCGCTGTCATCCGCCTCCGCCATATCAGCCATCATTTCCAGCGTATTTAAGGCGCGCCGCGCGTCGCCATTGACCAGCTCAGCAATCGCTCGCCGTGTCTCATCCGGTAACACGATATCCTGATCGCCGTAACCACGCGTTTTGTCCTGCATCGCCTGGTCCAGTACTTGCTCAATATCGTCAGTGGTCAACGATTTCAGCAGATAGACCCGCGCTCGCGACAAGAGCGCTGAGTTCAGCTCAAAAGAGGGATTTTCCGTGGTCGCGCCGATAAAGGTGATAGTGCCATCTTCGATATGCGGTAAAAAGGCGTCCTGCTGGCTTTTGTTAAAGCGATGCACTTCATCGACAAACAGGATGGTACGGCGACCGGCATTACGATTCTGGCGGGCGCGCTCGATAGCTTCGCGAATCTCTTTTACCCCAGAAGTGACGGCGGAAATACGCTCGACATCGGCGCTGGCGTAGCGGGCGATCACTTCAGCGAGCGTGGTTTTCCCCGTCCCTGGCGGCCCCCATAAAATCATGGAGTGCAGATGCCCGGCCTCAATAGCGCGAGGCAACGGCTTACCTGCGGCCAGCAAATGCTGCTGGCCGATATACTGCGCTAAATTTTCCGGCCGCATTCGCGCGGCCAGCGGTTGAAACGTATTATCAGAAAAATCGAGCGACAGATTGCTCACTCATCGCCTCTACTTACGTTGGTCGTCTATCGTTACCCCTTGCGGCGGAGTAAACGTAAATTTTGACGGATCAACAGCGCCGTTTTGCTGGGATTTTAGCTGATAGGCGCTACGCTGATCGTCTTGTTCTACGGCGCTAAACTGGTGGATAGTCCCGTCGCGTCCCACATTGATGGTGAACTGTTTCAGATTGCCGTTGCTGGCTTTCGGCGTCAGCACAAAATTATCGCCATCCTGCTTAATATTATACTGCTGCCAGTCGCTGGCCTGGTTGCGGGCAATCAGCATAAACGGTGTATTTCCGGTGGCATCTTTCAACCACGTGGCGGTAGCCTGTTCTACAAACGGGTTATAGAACCATAACGTTTTGCCGTCAGAAACCAGAATACTCTCGTCAGGTTGCGTCATATGCCAGTTGAATAGATTTGGCCGCTTAACCCATAAATCACCCTGTCCCTCCTGCACCGCGGCACCGCTGCCATCGGTGACTTTTTGAGTAAAGGTGGCATGAAAGCTGCTCACTTTATCCAGACGGCTTTTCAGAGAGCTGGCGGCGTCAGCCCATACGCTGCTGGCTACAACGCTTGAAAGTAATGCACAGGCGATTGCCATTTTTTTCATCATTATTCCTCAGGTTTCGACACTCCCGACCAGGAGCTCCTTTTGCTTTCTATTCCAGGCCAAAAATCAGCATGAGGAAAGAAGAAAATACTGAATTTTGTTGCCGGATGGCAGCCTGCACAGCGCCATCCGGCTTACAGGTTTACTCAAAAGGCGGCGGAGCCAGCACTTCACGATTACCGTTATGCCCCTGAGCGCTGACAATACCCTGCGCTTCCATCTGTTCGATAATACGCGCCGCACGGTTATAGCCGATGCGGAACTGACGCTGAACGCCGGAAATGGACGCTTTACGCTTCTGGGTGACGAAATTAACGGCCTGATCGAATAGCGCATCTAATTCTTCGCCGCCGTCAAAACCGCCACCGCCACCTTCGCTTTCGCTGTCGGAGGTAATGCCATCCACATATTGCGGACGACCGCGCGCTTTCCAGTCCTGCACCACCGCATGGACTTCCTGGTCACGCACAAACGCCCCATGGACACGTACCGGCATGGTGGAGTTTGGTCCGGAATAGAGCATGTCCCCCATTCCCAATAGCGACTCAGCGCCACCCTGATCAAGAATGGTGCGGGAGTCGATCTTACTGGATACGGTAAAAGCGATACGGGTTGGAATGTTGGCTTTAATTAAACCAGTAATCACATCGACCGACGGACGCTGCGTCGCCAGTACCAGGTGAATCCCCGCGGCGCGCGCTTTCTGCGCCAGACGCGCGATCAGCTCTTCAACTTTTTTACCGACGGTCATCATCAGGTCGGCAAATTCATCAACCAGTACCACGATATACGGCAGTTTTTCCAGAACCGGATGCTCAACATCCATACTGTCGCCCGGCTTCCAGTACGGGTCCGGAATCGGACGCCCCATGCGGGCCGCTTCGGCGATTTTCTCGTTATACCCAGCCAGATTACGCACGCCGAGCGCGGACATCAGCTTATAGCGACGCTCCATCTCATTGACGCTCCAGCGTAACGCGTTAGCCGCGTCTTTCATGTCGGTAACAACTTCCGTCAGCAGATGCGGTATACCTTCATAGACCGAAAGTTCTAACATTTTCGGGTCGATCATGATAAAGCGAACGTCTTCCGGCTGCGCTTTATACAGCATACTGAGGATCATGGCGTTAACCCCGACCGACTTACCGGAACCGGTCGTACCGGCCACCAGCAGGTGAGGCATTTTCGCCAGATCCGCCACTACCGGATCGCCCGCGATATCCTTACCTAACACCACGGTAAGCGGCGACGGATTCTCGCGGAATTTGGCGTTATCCAACACTTCGCGCAGATAAACGGTTTGCCGTTTCTTGTTCGGCAATTCCAACCCTACGTAAGGTTTGCCTGGAATGACTTCCACAACGCGTACGGCTACCGTTGACAATGAGCGCGCCAGATCCCGGGAAAGGTTGGAGATACGCGCTGCTTTAACGCCCGGGGCCAGATTCAGTTCAAAACGAGTAATGACCGGGCCTGGCGAATAGTTCACCACATCAGCTTTAATGCGGAAATCCGCCAGGCGCGCTTCAACCAGACGCGCCATTTGTTCCAGCGCAAAGGTATCTACCGGTTCAACTTCGCTCGGCGGCGGCGTCAAAAGATCTAACGAAGGCAGCGGCGTCGTCGGACGCTGTAATGGACGACTGTCGCCGTTACGCATCAACAGCGGGTGGATCAGGCTGTCTTGCGGCGCTGTCGGTTGCTGCGGCTGCTGATACTGCGGCTGCGGCGCTACCGGCTGTTGCGGCTGCTGATACTGCGGCTGCGGCGCTGTCGGTTGCTGCGGCTGCTGATACTGCGGCTGAGGCGCTACCGACTGCTGCGGCTGCTGATACTGTGGCTGCGGCGCTACCGGCTGCTGCGGCTGTTGATACTGCGGCTGCGGCGCTACCGGCTGTTGCGGCTGCTGATACTGCGGCTGCGGCGCTACCGGCTGTTGCGGCTGCTGATACTGCGGCTGAGGCGCTACCGGCTGCTGCGGCTGCTGATACTGCGGTTGCGGCGCTACCGGTTGCTGAACAGGCGTTGACTCGGGCATGACACCCGGCGTGAACAGCGGTTCGTGCGGACCTTCATCAACCAATACTTTCATTGGCGAGAAATCCAGATCGTCCAGTGAGAACGGCTGCGCGCCAGCGGGTTGCTCGCCGGAATAGCGCTGCTGTTGCGAAGCGGCAAACTGGCGGGCTAATTCAGCTTCCGCAGCGGTATCGTCATCTTCTGCCTGTTGAGTATCGTGCTGATACGTCTCACCATAACGATGCTGCTGCGACTGCGCGAACTGACGGGCTAACTCGTCCTGATGCATTGCATCTATTTCTTCATCGGTTAGCTGCGCGCCCGTCTCGTACTGATTGCGCTCCGCCTCGCGGGCTTTTTCTTCTGCAATCCTCTGTGACGGCAGCTTAATACCGTACGATGCCAGTTCCCGTCGGGTCGGCACGCGAACGCGGTTCGGACGCGGCAGTTGTGGACCAATTCCCTCTTTCACCTGCGGACGCGGCGCGCCGCCGGTAGCCAGACCAAATGCAGGCGCCGCGGCCGCGGCGCCTGCTGCCAGGGCTCCACTCTTAATACCTGCGTCAAGCGACGCGGCGGCGGCTACCGCTTCCACTGGCGGTATGGACGGCGCGACAGATACCGTAGGTTTGACCGGCACGTTCTCTTTTACCGGCTCCGGAATCGGTTGATACCATGCCGCCAATTGTTCACGCTCACGGGCGCGTTTCTCTTCCACCTCTTCAAAATAGTAAAGCGGAGGACGGGCGGGTCTGGTCTCTTCTGTGTCAGGTTCAGGCTCGGTGGTAACCGGCTGTTCGATAACCGGCGGCGGCATGTGGGAAGGTTCAGCCGCTATCGGCTCCGGCTGATAAACCGGCGTCGGCTGATGGGTCGGCTCCGGCTGCCATTGCGGCTGTGTTTCCTGCGGCGCAAGAGAGTCATATTCTGCTGCGGTCGCTGGCGTCGCGGCGTATTGCGGCGCGGAAGCGACAGGCACAGGTTGCTGCCACGGCGCACTTTGCGCCTCCTGCGGTTGAGCATATTGCGGATGCGGCTGATACCCCTCCGGCGCAGGCGCGATAACCGGTTCGCCGGTTTGCGGCCCCGGTACGGGCTGCCACTCCACGGTCGGTTGCGCGACAACCGGCTCAGCCCCAGGCATGGGCGGCGTTTGCATTATGGGATCGGCGGACGCTGCCCACGTCTGGGTGACGGCAGTTGCAGCCGCAGCGGCGGCGACCGGTTCGGTGACAGAATGGCCGTTTAACAGCGGATCATATTCATCATATTCCGGCTGCGTCGCACGGTTGCCCGAAAACAGAACGTCGTCGGGATCGGCAGCGACGCCGCGCGCGCTATACTGAATGTCCTCGTCATCATCCATCCGTTTGCCGGAAAAGAGCGCGGCATCGGTCTGACGGCCCCGTGGATTGCTGAATTTTTCAGCCAGTCGCTTACGACGCGCCAACGCGCCGCGCAAAATACGCGCCCGGCGAGATTCACGCTGCACGCCGTCGGTTTCTTCATCGTATTCGTCATCATACTCTTCGTCGTCAACCCACGTATCATCACGCCGGGTACGGTTGCTGGCGAAGGTCAGTATATTAAGCAGCCAGCCGCCTAATTTTTCGGCGATACTGACCCAGGACCAGCCGGTAAAGAGCGTCAGCCCGGCAGCCCAAATACAGAGAAGCATTATCGTTCCGCCGCTACTATGCAACAACGGCTGCAGCGTGGTGCTTAACAGGCTACCAATTACGCCGCCGGAGGCGAAATACCAGATATCGTCGGCATTAATGGCCGCCAGACCGCAGGAAGTGAGAATCAGCGCCAGCACGCCGATAAGGCGTAGCGACACAGCAAAATAGTCGATGTAATCATCCGTAGACTGATGACGCCACGCAAACCAGCACCCGCCGACAATAATGACAGGGATAGTGTAGGCCATTACGCCAAAAATAAAGAACAGTGTATCGGCCAGCCACGCGCCCGGCGCGCCGCCTAAATTATGGATGGGTTCATGCCAGGCGGTTTGCGACCAACTGGGGTCCGAAGGGTTAAAGCTCAACAAGGCCGCCATCAACCAGACGGCAAAAAGGGCAATAAGTATCAACAACGCTTCCAGAAGTCGGCGCCCGCTGCTTAACTTCGTCAATGTGACGTCTTTGTCTTCAGTATATTCCTGGCTCAAAAAAGGCTCTCCAGGTTCCAGGCTTTTCCCGCCCGATGCTAAAACGAACAACAGCACCGGGTTGCCCCGGCACTGTTGCTGTATGGATTAACAGGAGTGTAATCAAACTACAGCGATTTTGCACCTGTTCCGTGTTAGCGTGTCTTAATAACCAGACGATTACTCTGTTTTACCTCTTCCATCACTACGTAAGTTCGGGTGTCGTTCACACCTGGCAAGCGCAGCAACGTCTCTCCCAATAGTTTTCGATACGCTGACATATCCGGTACACGGGTTTTCAACAGGTAGTCGAAATCGCCGGAAACCAAATGACACTCCTGAATCTCTTCAAGCTTTTGCACGGCGGCATTAAACTGTTCAAACACATCCGGCGCGCCGCGATTTAAGGTAATCTCAACGAATACCAGAAGTGACGCATCCAGATAATGTGGGTTCAGCAGCGCCGTATAGCCCTGGATAAACCCCTGTCGCTCCAGCCGACGCACACGCTCAAGGCAAGGTGTCGGCGAAAGTCCTACTCGTTTAGAAAGCTCGACGTTGGAAATACGCCCATCCTTTTGCAGTTCATTAAGAATGTTACGATCGATACGGTCGAGATCTTTGCCAGGGCGCTTCTTGCTATCTACCATTATTATTGTCTCTCTGTATTCCTTCCCTACTCCTGCCTGACTCTACTCACATCACTGTTCAGAGTCGCTGCCCATCACAATAGACCGAAACCCAGAGGGATTAACGGCGCGCAATGCCTGGTCTATGGTGAGAAGACCGTTGCCTCGCGGCAGCTATCGACATCACGAATGGCGTCTGTCCACGCCATGCGTAGATTTCACTAGCCCGGTAAACATGGTATTTACATGCATGATTATGCAGCACATACATAACACAGTTTTTTTCTTCCTCGAATGTTTTCGCAAAACAGCAGGTGATTGTCAAAGCAAAACATCGATTTTTAGTACAACATGCCAGTTATTCATTAGAGAGGGCGGTAAACTGTCATTTCGTCACCTTATAAGTTACCGATTTTAAGTAAAATTTGTGATGATAATGTCGCTGTCGCGGTCGTTCATCGGTTCATGCTATTACACATATTGTTAACAAAATCGTTATGCTCTTTTTTTACGTCTGTAAATTCCCTACAATTCTGCTCATTGTCTGCCAACAACTATGGGGATCTCATGGGCACGACCAAACACAGTAAGCTGCTTATTCTGGGCTCAGGACCGGCGGGATATACCGCGGCGGTGTATGCCGCGCGCGCAAATTTACAGCCAGTACTTATTACCGGTATGGAAAAAGGCGGTCAACTGACTACCACGACGGAAGTGGAAAACTGGCCCGGCGATCCAAACGATTTGACCGGCCCGCTGCTGATGGAACGCATGCATGAACATGCGGCAAAATTTGAAACCGAGATAATTTTTGATCACATCAACAAAGTGGATCTGCAAAATCGTCCGTTCCGTCTGACAGGTGACAGCGCAGAGTACACTTGTGATGCGTTGATCATTGCGACCGGCGCTTCCGCGCGCTATCTGGGGCTGCCATCGGAAGAAGCCTTTAAAGGGCGCGGCGTTTCCGCCTGCGCAACCTGCGACGGTTTCTTCTACCGCAATCAGAAAGTGGCGGTGATCGGCGGCGGCAACACCGCAGTTGAAGAAGCGCTTTATCTGTCCAACATCGCTTCGGAAGTGCACCTTATCCATCGCCGTGACGGTTTCCGCGCTGAAAAAATTCTCATTAAGCGCCTGATGGATAAAGTCGAAAATGGCAATATCATCCTGCACACCAACCGGACGCTGGAAGAAGTGACCGGCGATCAGATGGGCGTTACTGGTCTGCGTCTTCGCGACACGCAGCAGAGCGATAATATCGAGACGCTGGACATCGCCGGACTTTTCGTAGCCATCGGTCATAGCCCAAACACGGCGCTCTTCGAAGGCCAGCTTGAGCTGGAAAATGGTTATATCAAAGTTCAGTCCGGCACCCATGGCAACGCCACACAAACCAGCATCCCTGGCGTATTCGCGGCGGGTGACGTCATGGATCATATTTACCGTCAGGCGATCACCTCTGCAGGTACGGGCTGTATGGCGGCGCTGGATGCTGAACGCTATCTCGATGGTCTGGCCGACGCGAGTAAATAGTTTTTACAAATCAGTAACAAAAGTAAAAAAGGCGACTATAAGTCGCCTTTATTTTTGCGTCGTTGTAACATTGCCCTGCCTGAAATTCCAATAACTCACCTGCTAAGCGTGCAATGAATAAAACCCGTCAAAAAGAGCTGACCCGCTGGTTAAAACAGCAAAGCGTAATCTCCCAACGGTGGTTGAATATTTCCCGCCTGTTGGGGTTCATGAGTGGCGTATTAATTGTCGCTCAGGCCTGGATCATGGCGCGTATCCTGCAACATATGATCATGGAGAACATTCCACGGGAAGCGCTGTTGCTCCCTTTTATCCTGCTGATACTGGTCTTTGTCCTCCGCGCCTGGGTGGTGTGGTTGCGCGAGCGCGTCGGTTTTCATGCCGGACAACATATTCGCTTTGAGATCCGCCGTCAGGTGTTGGATCGTCTGCAGCAAGCCGGCCCAGCCTGGATTCAGGGCAAGCCCGCCGGTAGCTGGGCGACGCTGGTATTGGAACAGATTGACGATATGCATGACTATTATGCGCGCTATCTGCCGCAAATGGCGCTTGCCGTTTGCGTACCGCTCTTAATCGTGGCGGCGATTTTCCCGTCAAATTGGGCGGCGGCGCTGATTCTGCTGGGCACCGCCCCGCTCATTCCCCTATTTATGGCGATGGTAGGAATGGGCGCGGCTGACGCCAACCGCCGCAATTTCCTGGCGCTTGCCCGGCTAAGCGGCCATTTTCTTGACCGTCTGCGCGGGATGGAAACGCTGCGAATTTTCGGTCGTGGAGAAGCGGAAACCGAGAGCATTCGCGCAGCATCGCAGGATTTTCGTCAGCGCACGATGGAAGTACTGCGCCTCGCCTTTTTATCTTCCGGCGTGCTGGAGTTTTTCACCTCGCTTTCTATTGCGCTGGTCGCCGTTTATTTTGGCTTCTCTTACCTGGGCGAGCTGAACTTTGGTCATTACGGTACCGGTGTGACGCTCGCCGCCGGGTTCCTCGCCTTGATCCTCGCGCCGGAGTTTTTCCAGCCGTTACGCGACCTCGGCACGTTTTACCATGCTAAGGCGCAGGCGGTTGGCGCGGCGGATAGTCTGAAGACGTTTCTGGAAACGCCCCTCGCCCACCCGGCGCGCGGCGAAGTTGAGCTGGCGGAAAACGAACCTGTAACCATTGACGCAGTCAATCTTATTATCACCTCGCCAGAAGGCAAAACGCTTGCCGGGCCGCTGAATTTCTCATTAGCGGCAGGAGAACGCGCCGTCCTGGTAGGACGCAGCGGTTCCGGTAAAAGCACTCTGTTGAATGTATTATCCGGTTTTCTCTCCTATCAGGGATCTTTGCGTATTAACGGTGTCGAGCTTCGCGATCTCTCGCCGGAATCCTGGCGCCAGCATCTCTCCTGGGTTGGGCAAAACCCGCAATTACCTGCGGCGACGCTACGCGAAAATGTATTACTGGCGCGCCCGGACGCCAGCGAGCAGGAACTTTATGCCGCGCTTGACGCCGCATGGGTAAGCGAGTTTTTACCGCTGCTGCCGCAGGGAGTAGACACCCCGCTCGGCAATCATGCCAGCAGACTTTCCGTCGGCCAGGCACAGCGTGTAGCGGTCGCCCGTGCGCTACTTAATCCCTGTCAACTGCTACTGCTGGATGAACCGGCGGCAAGCCTGGACGCTCACAGCGAGCAACGCGTCATGCAGGCGTTAAAAGCGGCGTCAAAACGCCAGACCACATTAATGGTGACGCATCAGTTGGAAGATCTCGCCGACTGGGACGCTATCTGGGTTATGCAAGATGGCGCGATTGTCGAACAAGGCAGTTATGCCGAACTCAGCGCCGCCAACGGCGCTTTTGCGACGTTATTGGCTCATCGTCAGGAGGATATTTAAATGCGCGCGCTACTCCCTTATCTGACGCTTTATAAACGCCATAAATGGATGCTAACGCTGGGAATTGCGCTGGCAATCCTGACCCTGCTTGCCAGTATCGGGCTGCTGACGCTTTCCGGCTGGTTCCTGTCCGCGTCCGCTATCGCAGGCTTCGCGGGAATTTACAGTTTTAACTATATGCTCCCGGCAGCCGGCGTGCGCGGCGCGGCCATTACCCGTACCGCTGGTCGTTATTTTGAACGTCTGGTAAGTCATGACGCCACGTTCCGCGTACTGCAACATCTGCGTATTTATACCTTTAGCAAACTTCTACCACTCTCCCCCGCGGGTCTGGCGCGTTATCAGCAAGGTGAACTGCTGAACCGCATCGTTGCCGACGTCGACACGCTGGACCATCTCTATTTGCGCGTCATCTCCCCGCTGGTCGGCGCTTTTGTAGTGATTATGATTGTCACCCTGGGGCTTAGCGTTCTCGACGTGACGCTGGCGATCACGCTGGGCGGCATTATGCTGTTGACGCTGTTTATTATGCCGCCGGTGTTTTATCGCGCCGGCAAAAATACCGGCCAAAATCTGACGCATCTACGCGGTCAGTATCGCCAGCAGCTCACGTCATGGTTACAGGGCCAGGCGGAACTCACCATTTTTGGCGCCAGCAAACGCTATCGGGCGCAAATGGAAGCCACCGAATTACAATGGCATGAGGCCCAACGCCGACAGTCTGAACTCACCGCCTTATCGCAGGCGTTAATGCTGCTGATTGGTGCGCTGGCGGTGATGTTAATGTTGTGGATGGCCTCCGGCGGCGTTGGCGGCAATACGCAGCCCGGCGCGCTCATCGCGCTGTTTGTCTTCTGCGCGCTGGCGGCTTTCGAGGCGCTTGCGCCCGTTACCGGCGCATTCCAGCATCTGGGGCAGGTTATCGCCTCTGCGCTTCGTATCACTGAATTAACGGAGCAAAAACCGGAGGTGACCTTTCCGCAAGCAGAAACTCCCGCGCCGGAAAAGGTCACACTCACCCTGCGGGACGTTTCGTTTCGTTATCCCGACCAGCCGATTAATGCGCTCAATGCCCTCTCATTACAGGCTAATCCTGGCGAGCATGTCGCTATTCTGGGGCGTACCGGCTGCGGAAAATCAACGCTGTTGCAGCTACTCACCCGCGCCTGGGACCCGCAACAAGGCGAAATTCTGCTCAACGATCTTCCGCTATCCTCGCTGAGCGAATCCGCCTTACGCCGGACTATCAGCGTGGTGCCGCAGCGTGTCCACCTGTTCAGCGCCACGCTGCGTGATAATTTATTACTGGCGGCGCCCAATGCCAGCGACGAAGCCCTTTCCGACATGCTGCGTCGCGTCGGCCTCGAAAATCTGCTCGAAGATAGTGGGCTTAATAGCTGGCTCGGCGAAGGCGGTCGTCTGCTATCCGGCGGCGAACTTCGTCGTCTGGCCATCGCCCGCGCGCTGTTGCACGATGCCCCGTTGATGCTGTTGGATGAGCCTACTGAGGGGCTGGATGCGACCACCGAGAGCGAAATGCTGGAATTACTTGCCGATGTGATGCGCGAGAAAACCGTCCTGATGGTGACTCACCGTTTGCGCGGCCTGGCCCGTTTTGATCAAATCATCGTAATGGACGACGGGCACATCATTGAGCGAGGCACTCATGCAGAATTGTTAGCCGGACAAGGGCGCTATTATCAGTTTAAACAACGTCTGTAAGCTATTATTGAACGATCCGACTTGCGTACTGGAGTTTCGCCGTCATGCGTCTGGTTCAGCTTTCCCGACATTCTATCGCCTTCCCTTCGCCGGAAGGCGCTTTACGCGAGCCTAACGGTTTACTGGCGCTGGGCGGCGATCTCAGCCCTGCCCGGTTGTTAATGGCCTACCAGCACGGGATTTTTCCGTGGTTTTCGCCGGGCGACCCGATTCTGTGGTGGTCGCCCGATCCTCGCGCCGTGCTGTGGCCTGAAAAGTTTCACCTCAGTCGCAGTATGAAGCGCTTTCACAACGCATCCCCTTACCGCGTGACGCTCAATTACGCTTTCGATCGGGTCATTGATGGATGCGCCAATCACCGTGACGAAGGCACCTGGATAACGCGTGGTATTGAGGAAGCCTATCGCCGATTACATGAATTGGGCCACGCGCACTCCATTGAAGTGTGGCGCGATCGGGAACTGGTCGGCGGGATGTATGGCGTCTCGCAGGGGGCGCTGTTTTGCGGCGAATCGATGTTTAGCCGTCAGGAGAATGCCTCTAAAACCGCACTGCTGGTTTTTTGCGCTGAATTTACCCGTCACGGCGGTAAACTTATTGATTGTCAGGTACTTAATAGTCATACCGCCTCGCTCGGCGCCATTGAAATTCCACGTCGTGACTACCTCGATCACCTCGCGGCCTTACGCCAACAGCCGCTGGCCTCCCGTTTTTGGGTGCCGCGGACATTATTTTTGCCCCGGAAGTGAATGTTTTCGGCACATTTTTTATTGGGGTGTTATAATTGCTGCCGCAGAATTGGTTTAGCTCATTATCCCGCAGCCCGTTGTCAGGTAACGCCCATCGTTTATTTCACCGTTCCCTTATATGTTGCGCTTATGTCGATACATCAGGCGGTAGTATCAGGGAAAAGGTGTATAACGCGGCGTTGTCGTGTGTCGCGGAATCATGTGCTAAACCTGGTTTGCTGTGTTTTAAACGCACAAATCTTTACTTATCAAAAGAAGTTCGGCATTATCTTGCCGGTTCAAATTATGGTAGTGATACCCCAGAGGATTAGATGGCCAAAGAAGACAATATTGAAATGCAAGGTACCGTTCTCGAAACGTTACCTAATACCATGTTCCGCGTAGAGTTAGAAAACGGTCACGTGGTTACTGCACACATCTCCGGTAAAATGCGTAAGAACTACATCCGCATCCTGACGGGCGACAAAGTGACCGTTGAGCTGACCCCGTACGACCTGAGCAAAGGCCGCATTGTCTTCCGTAGTCGCTAATTGTCTCCTCACGCCCTGAAGGGCGGCTGGATAAAAGGTCGGTTTAACCGGCCTTTTTTGCGTCCATTAAGTTGATGAATGACGAGCAGGTTACTCTTCCACCATTCGCGCATACTCTTCCGTCAAAAAATCGACCAACGCACGTACGGAAGGTAATAATCCTCGCCGGGATGGGAACACAGCATGAATAACCTCCCGCCGGGGCTCCCACTCTTCCAGCACCGCGACCAGTTCACCGGCGGCCAGTTGTTCTTTCACCATTAAGACAGGTAGCTGCACAAGCCCCACGCCCGCCATCGCCGCCTCGCGTAGCGCCAACATGTCGGTGGTAATCATACGCGGGGTAAAATGGACTTCCGCACGCGCGCCCTGCGGGCCGTAAAGTTCCCAGCGGTGGATATGCTTGCCGGATGCAAGACTTAGCCCTGGCCAATGGCTCAACTCCGCCGGCGCGGAAGGGATTCCCATCCGTGCGATAAGATCCGGGCTGGCAAACAGGCGATGCCCTCTGTCAGCCAGGACGCGCATCACCAGGTCGCTATCTTCAAACGGGCGCGGCCTGACGCGAATCGCCACATCCACCCCCTCCCCTACGACGTCCACCCGACGATTGGTCGCTTCAAGCTGTAGCGAAACATCAGGATAACGCGCCATAAACTTCGCCAGCATTGGGCCGATGTGTACATGCAGCAGCGTCACCGGGCAGGTCAGCTTCACGATACCGCGAGGTTCTACCTGCAATGCGGCAATGGCATCCTGCGCCGCCTGAGCTTCCACCAGCATCGCTTTACAGTGCTCATAGAATGTTTGTCCCACTTCGGTAACGTTAAACTGCCGGGTGGTTCGCTGAATCAATCGCACGCCCAGCCGTTCCTCCAGTTGCGCAATACGCCGGCTCAGTTTTGATTTTGGTTCATCAAGCGCACGCCCCGCCGCGGCAAACCCACCCTCTTCGACCACATGCACAAACCACGCAAAATCATTGAGATCCGTTTTTATCATTACATTGTCCTATTAATGGAACGGTATGAGCCATTTTAGCCACTACCGAACCTTTTGTCATGAATATAAGCTTATTCACATCAAGACAACGCCACTGAGGAGAACACCATGAAACAGATTACAGGCGTCTATACCGCACCTCGCCCGCACTGGGTTGGCGATGGATTTCCGGTTCGTTCACTCTTTTCTTATCAGTCACATGCGCAGCAGTTGAGTCCATTCCTGCTGCTGGATTATGCCGGGCCACACACCTTTACGCCGGGTAATGAAAAACGCGGCGTTGGAGAGCATCCACACCGCGGTTTCGAGACCGTGACGATTGTTTATAGTGGCGAAGTCGAGCACCGGGACTCTACCGGTCGCGGCGGCGTTATCGGCCCGGGCGACGTTCAGTGGATGACCGCAGGCGCAGGCATTTTGCATGAAGAGTTCCACTCCGACGCGTTTACCCGTCGGGGCGGCGAACTGGAAATGGTGCAGTTGTGGGTTAACCTTCCCATGAAGGACAAAATGACCACTCCGGGTTATCAAAGCATTACCCACGATGTTATCCCGACCGTTACGTTGCCGGATGACGCCGGAGTCGTGCGGGTCATCGCAGGGCGTTATGAAGAGACAAAAGGCCCGGCGCACACTTTCTCGCCGCTCAATGTCTGGGATATGCGCCTGCAACGCAATCGCCAGCTTACATTAGCACAGCCGGAAGGATGGAGCACCGCGCTGGTGGTACTGAAAGGCAATATCACGGTGAACGGCACGACGCCGGTCAACGAAGCGCAACTGGTGGTATTGAGCCAGCAAGGGAAAACGCTGCACCTTGAGGCCAGCAGCGACGCCAGCGTATTGCTGTTATCAGGCGAGCCGCTGAATGAACCGATTGTGGGTTACGGCCCATTTGTTATGAACACGAAACAAGAGATCGCAGAAGCAGTCCGCGATTTCAACTCCGGCCGTTTTGGCCAAATCTGAAAACATGAAGGAGAACACGATGTCAAGTCCTGCTAATTTTAATGGTTTGCGCCCGGTAATTGATGTTAACGATTCCGTGATGCTTTTAATCGATCATCAAAGCGGTCTTTTCCAGACCGTAGGCGATATGCCAATGCCGGAATTACGCGCTCGCGCCGCGGCGTTGGCGAAGATGGCGACGTTAGCGAAAATGCCGGTCATTACCACGGCATCCGTACCGCAAGGTCCGAACGGCCCGCTGATCCCGGAGATCCACGCTAATGCGCCACATGCGCAGTACATTGCGCGCAAAGGTGAAATTAACGCCTGGGATAACGAAGATTTCGTTAAGGCGGTAAAAGCGACGGGTCGTAAGACGCTGATCATTGCCGGGACGATTACCAGCGTGTGTATGGCATTCCCGGCCATTAGCGCGGTAGCGGAAGGTTATAAGGTATTTGCCGTGATCGACGCATCCGGCACCTACAGTAAGATGGCGCAGGAGATCACCCTGGCGCGTATCGTACAGGCTGGCGTCGTACCGATGGATACTGCCGCAGTCGCCTCTGAGCTGCAAGGCACCTGGAACCGTGAAGACGCCGCCGCGTGGGCCGACGTTTATACTCAGGTATTCCCGGCCTATCAACTGCTGATCGAAAGCTACAGCAAAGCGCAGGATGTGGTGAAAAACAACGAAATGTTGGATTCACAGCGCTAATTTGCCTCCCCGCGCCAGTTTGGGCGGGGATTATGTCTATTGCATGAGCAAACGACAGTGAATATGTAAATTCTGCTTGACCGTTTTAGCGCAACTCCCTATAGTAGCGCCCCGTTGCCCCCCAAGTGGTCAGGCAGCAATACAATATGGTGAGGTGTCCGAGTGGCTGAAGGAGCACGCCTGGAAAGTGTGTATACGGCAACGTATCGAGGGTTCGAATCCCCCCCTCACCGCCATATTCTGAACGCATGTTACTGAGTTACATGCGCTTTTTCTTTATCTGCAATCCGGAGTATGCCATCGGGTATGCCAATACCATCCGGCTTTCACAGGACAGTATCGCCCTGCTTCGGACAGTTTAGGACTGTTTTGCACCAGTACGCAACCTCCAGGTTGAATACTTTTCGTACTTACCGTTCTCTTCCGTTTACCTTCGCGCTTTTATGCAAACCATCGATTTAGCTCATTCTGTCAATGTAAGTATGAATAATCCCGCAGGCAAATAATCAACATTGACCGTTGTATTGATTATCCACTCAACCTTTCCTGCACATCTCGCTGATAGCCACGCAACTCCTGCTATCATCTGCATAAATTTGGAACAGGCCGTATTTCCTCAATGCACACCTGCAAGCAGAACCTGACTTTTAACAAGAACGGGGTAATCCTGATTGTTTACAGCCCAGACGGCGGAGTTTTGCCATTAAGCCGATAAATAATACGGGAAGCACCCAGCTCAACACTGTATGTCTGCTGATGGTTTTCAGATAAAGCCGCACAAGCATGCCTGCACGTAAATTCATATAACACCCATTTTTATGTATGGGTCAGGAGATAATGCGTTCAGCGTGGGCGGGGCATTTTCGCGGTCAGAGGATGATAGCGGTTGTTGCCGTTTACTACGCCAGTTATAGAGCTGCGATTCATACAGGCTGAGCTCGCGGCTGGGTTGTAGAAAGATGAACCGCTACCGTCGAGTTTTGACGCGCCGGGAGAAGAAATTCGAAAATTATGAAGCGATGCTGCATTTTGTCTGTGGTGTCATTGTCTGGAATAAAATACTATTGGGATAGGATATAACTAATTAATAAATAAATGATATTTTTATATTTTAATTCATCCATTGAAAATATTAATATCATATACTAGCTTAGTATACAGTGGATAGTCATATAACTGGCACATCATTAAAAAGTAACTTAGCTTCTCTTTTATTTATTTTTTCGGGAAGTGATAACAGTTTTTCTTTTCTGTCTGCCTTGTCTAAAAAGTAAGGCAAACAGAAAAATTAAATTTTTAATTCATTATGTTATTGTGATTAGGTGGTGATACGTTATGCTTTCTACACAATGTTCAGACTCATCATCTGCTAGGGAAAACCTGGCTAAGTTATCCCAGTTTGATTCTGCGACCTTTGATGAATACGCGGGTCTCTATGAGGAAATGTTGTCCTGGCCCTATCGTAAAGAGTTAGAACTTCCTACATTAGAACTGTTACTGGGTGATCTATCTGGTCTTAATGTACTGGATTTTGGCTGCGGGCCAGGTAATATTTCGCGATGGTTGAACGCCCTGGGAGCAAAATCTATTGTCGGTTATGATATTTCTGAAGGTATGATTAATTATGCTCGCCGACGTGAGGAAAAAGAACAACTCGGTATTGATTACTTTACTGAGATTAATGAAAAATATGAGGAACATTTCGATATTGTCCTTGCAGTCTATGTTATGCCCTATATATCCCACAGTGAAGATCTACTGACAATGAGTCAGACGATGATCAAGATGTTAAAGCCTGGAGGGCGGCTAATCACACTGCCTATGCACCCTGAATTCAATTTAGATCCCGAATATTATCGGTCTGTTGGTCTTCGCCTGATTGAAGAACAACCCCGCGCGGATGGTAGCCAAGTTCGGCTTCATATCTGTCAGCCTCCTTACGATGTCAATATACAGGCCTACTATTGGTCACGTCAGACACTGGAAAGTGTGCTATATCAGGTGGGATTTCAGATAGTAAACTGGAAATCATTAAGTGTTCCCTCAAAACCCTTATCACTCGAACTTTCCCTCTATCTCCAATGTCCCCATTCCGCAATCATTGAATGCATCAAGGAATAATTATGTTATCCCCTTTCCCGAACCGGTCTGTGATTCCCTTTGTGTCTGGTATTGAACATATTGACCAGCATCAGTGGGATGGGCTGGTTACTGATCATGATTTTTTTCATAGCCATGGTTGGTTAGCCGCACTGGATCACGCCTTGGGTAAAGCGGATATTTTTACTCTGCGTGGCAGTAGTGGGTTGTTAGGTGGTTGTGCTCTTTGGGATGGAGAAAATAAACCTGGATTGTTCTACCTGCCAGACTACTTCCCCGGGTTGAAAGGCCCGTGGCAACAGCCTTTTCTGTGGGTTGGCGCTCGTCGCTCTACACACAATGAAATCCCCTGTGTACGTGGGCTGAGACGCGGTGAAGCCTTGTCAGCGATGGGTAACATGTTGGCGCAGTTGGCCAGGACCAGAAAACGTTACGCTACCATAGTCCCTTTTATGCCACTGTGTCAGGCACTGGAAGTTGCTCGTTATTGTCCCAATGCTCGTGTTCTGATGCACTCAGCGGAGGCAGCGATGACCATCCCTGAAGGTGGACTGATTTCGCAATTACAACGCATGGACTATCAACGCAGAAGAAGAACTAAAGTGGAGTTAGCTGCTTTTTCCCGCTTTGGCAACAGAGTGGAATGGCGCCGATTGGATGATCACCTGCTGGAACTCGCCGCAGAGCTAATAACTAACAACAGGACAAAATACGGTAACCATCAAAGTATTGACTGGATGCGGCGTATGTTTGATGGACAAAAAAAATCTGCGGTTATTGACTCCGCCGTTGCTGTTATAGCCATACGTGGCAATACAATTCTGGCTATAACTATCTTCTATCGATTTGGTGATACGTTACATTTTCGCTATTACGGCTCAAATTATCTGATTGATGATAACGATTTCCGTTATTTTGTGCTGAGTTATTACCACTCATTAGATTATGCGGTGAGAAATAGTATCCGCGAATATCGATTTTCTGTTTCTTCTCTCCGGGCCAAGTCATTGCGTGGTGCTGAAATAGAGCCGCTGGCAGCACTGCTGTTATTCGACAATGAAAACACGGCCATTCCGTCAACCCACGAATGTAAAAACTATAACCGTCTCTTTTATCATGAATACCAGCAACAGTATGGTGCCCACCTGTCCGCTCACTGGACACAACTTAATTAAAGGAAATGTTATGCTACATCTGATGTATTTATTAAAACCGACTCATAAAGCCCATCAGGATATGCCCGCATTTTGGCATTGGGTCGAGAAACGCGATGAATGGTTCTATCGCACACTGGAAATGGCAGGAGAACGACGCTGGTATGTTCGAACTATTGGCAATAACGTCCATTGTCTGGAACATTATGTTACTTTCGCCGATGAGTCTGCCTGGGGACAGTACCGTAGAGCCGTATCAGCACTCAGCCAAATACCCGAATGGGAAAAGATCCGCTCCGAACAAGAATTGTGGTGGGATATTCTTGATTCGAGCCTGTTGAACGATGCGCCTTTTATCTCTTCAGGAAGATAACATGAATTTGGTGCAGAGGAGTCTGTATTTACTCAACAGCGCACGTTTTTTTACTCTTGCCAGTCAACAGGGAGATGGCTTACCCTGGGCTTCTACTGTCAATTATGTGCCGTTGTTCGAACCCTTAAGGCTGGTGTGGTATTCGATGAGAATTGCCAGACATTCTAGGAATATTTGTCATCGCACCGAGGTCAGCGGTTCTCTGTTTCGTTATGACATGCAGGAGACGTCTCCGTTAGGGCTGGATGGTGCGCAATTTACCGGCAACGCGCGGGAAATACCACAGAGTGAGTGTGAACGTATCCATCAGGATTATTATCGACTCAATTTTCCCGATGCCTTAGAACGTTCTCGCTGGCAGTTGCCGCTACACGAGTTTTATGGTGATGGCCCGCGGCGTTTTTACGAACTTCTTATCAATGACTGGTGGTTGCTGGATATAGAAAGCTGGCTGCAGACCAAAGAGGATCGGCGAGTTTCCGTCGCCCTTGCCCAATTGGTTGTACCAAAACCGGAGGTATAATGGGTCTGTTAAATTTGTTGGCAGGCAAGCTAATCGTCTCCTGCCAGGCGTTACCCGATGAACCGTTACATGGTGCTTCGGTGATGGCGAAAATGGCAAATGCGGCATACCTTGGCGGAGCGGGTGGGATAGTTGCCAACGGTGCGCAGGATATCGTGGCCATCAAGGCACAGGTTACCTTACCGGTGATTGGTGTTCTGAATCGCCATTATAGCGACTCCACGGTATGCCTGACACCGACGGTGGCAGATATTCACGGATTAATGGTTGCGGAGCCGGACCTCATTTCCATCGAAACCGGCTTTCGGCACCGGCCTGGTGGTGAACGACTGGAAGATGTGCTTCTGGAAATCCGCACGCATTACCCCAGGGTATTACTGTTAGCGGCAGTGGCTACGCTTGAAGAGGCTCTTCTGGCACAAGATCTGGGTTATGATGGCATCACTACTGCGGCGTATGGCTATACTCCGGAGAGTAAAGGGAAGCACCTCATTGATGATAATTACGCACATCTGAAAGCATTATGTCATGCCGTTGCTTTGCCGATACTGGCTGAGGGGGGAATAAATACACCGGAACAGGCGGCCTGTGCGCTGCGCTGCGGGGCTCACTCCATTGTTGTCGGTGGAGCTATAACGCGGCCACAAAATATCACACGAGCCTTCGTTAATGGATTGTCCCTGCAGGGACAATAAAAGTTAGTTCTTTTGCATATGAAATCTACAGGAGATATATGGAAGTACATGGATAGGATTGGATCTGTATAGAAATTTGTGGTGCGACACGAGGCTGTTCCTGTGATTGTTTCAGCCAGTATGTAGTAAGAAGTGCGAAGAAACCTGCTGTCTCACCAGCAGTTCCCTACCCGACTGTGCGTTGAGAGTAATTTCAGGGTGCAAAGCGTCGGGGACAACGTAGCCACGGATTATCCGTAAGAGCGAGCCGTGAGGCTCAATCCGAAACTGCCAGCCGAAGGCGGTGAAGGCGCAAGGGATGAGGGTATGGTCAGCACAAGCAAATCCCGGTAAGCATCGTAATATGTAAGAAGCCAAAACGGCTGTCAGGCTTCAGCCAAAAGGCACGCGAGCAGGTATGTCCTCTCACAGATGGGGCATCGTGAGTGTTGTATCGCCGGTGTTAACGGGGGACCTGTCCCCTTGAGTCACAGGAACGGAACGTGGTAACCCCGTACAACTCCGCAAGATAGTGAGTTCGTGAGGACAAACAATGGTTGTGCGGGAGCGGGACGCCGGAAGAAGCGAATGATCGGTTGTAATGAACGATATACGGTTTTTTTTACCGGCCTGAAAAGGGGCTGACGTCCGGTGGGTCTTCTCTGGCGAGAAAGTCTGGTAAATCGACATTATGAGGGAACGCAAATGACGCAACAGGCCAGTAACCAGTGCGGTGCGCCTTCAGCATCATCTCTGTGGTCATCAATTAATTGGCAACAGGTTGAAGATGATGTATTTCGCTTCCAGATGCGTATCGCTAAGGCAACCAAAGCACAGCGCTGGAATAAAGTGCATGTGCTCCAGCGACTTCTCACCCGATCCCATCAGGCGAAGTTGCTGGCTGTAAGGCGCGAGACATCGAACCGGGGACGTAACACGCCGGGCATCGACGGAACGCGATGGATAAATCCGCAACAAAAGTGGCATGCCGCTATGTCTCTGTCCTGTCGGGGCTATCGGGCACAACCTTTACGACGTATACATATTCCCAAAAAGAACGGCAAAACAAGGCCGTTGGGGATCCCTACTATGCACGATCGCGCCATGCAGGCACTCTTTCTGTTAGCAACAGAACCCATGACTGAAAGCACAGCCGATCACCATTCGTATGGTTTTCGGCCAAAACGCTCAGCCGCAGATGCAATAGAACGGTGTTTTGTGGTGCTGGCGCAAAGGTCATCGGCACAATGGATCCTCGAAGGGGATATTAAAGGCTGTTTCGATAACATCAGCCACGACTGGATGTTAAGGCATCTCTGCATCGAGCGTAAGATACTCGCACAGTGGCTGAAGGCGGGCTTTCTTGAGAAAAGACAGCTTTTCTCCACCGTAGCAGGAACGCCGCAGGGAGGAATTATCTCCCCCGGTCTGGCTAACGGAGTTCTGGACGGAATGGAATCAATGCTGAAAAGCATGACGAGACCTGCCGACAAGGTTCACATGGTCAGGTACGCCGATGATTTTGTGATAACCGGCAGTTCGAAAGAGCTACTGGAAAACAGAATCAAACCCGCGGTAACGATATTCTTGCGGGAAAGAGGGCTGACACTATCTGAAGAAAAAACCGCGATCGTTTCGATATCACAGGGATTTGACTTTCTTGGTTTTAGTATTCGTAAATACGGCAGGAAACTGCTGATAAAACCAGCGAAAAGCAGTATCAAATCTTTCCTGGACGTTATTCGAAAAGAGATCAAGGTCGGTATAACTCTGCCCACAGCAGCATTAATAGTTCTGCTCAATCGTAAAATAACGGGTTGGGTAAACTATTACCGGCATGTTGTGGCAAAAGCTGTCTTCAGTAAAATCGACACCGCCATCTTCTGGGCTCTTTACCGTATGATAAGGCGGAAACACGGCAAGAAATCAAAACGTTGGCTTTACCGAAAGTACTACGGTAATAGAGGGCTGCGTCGCTGGATCTTTCACGCCATCTGGTGCACGAAAAATGGCGAAGTCAGGGATATCAGCCTGCAACGGGCTTCTGCGACACCAATCAGGTGTCACAGACAAATCCGTTCAGCCGCCAATCCTTACGATGTGGAATACGTCGATTACTTTAAAGAGCGAATGCGGAAATATCCTCCACAGCAGGAGGTTGCCGGGTCAGGAATTTATCTGGCTTTGTGAAGGCCTGAGCCGTGTGCGGGGAAACGTGCATGCACGGTTCTGAGGAGAGGGAGTCGCAGAAATGCGGCTCTCTTATCCGACTCACGTTAAAAATTCTACAGCGTCATCACATTATTCGGTCGCCCTTCAAAATAAATGGCTAACTGCGACAATATCAAATTCCAGCTCTGGAGCTGGAATTTGATATTTATCCTGTGCATTCATCAGCCCCAGATATAGCAGTTTCAGGTGGCTGTTTTTATTCGGTCGGGAAAGCTCCTTTGGTTTCCGTCAGCTTCCTGAACTGGCGATGTATCGATTCGATAGCATTCGTGGTGTAAATGACTTTGCGGATATTCGCTGAATAACGGAAGTATACTGACAGATTTTTCCACTTGCGTCGCCACAACTGAAGCACCACAGGATACTGCTGGCCCATTTCTCCTCCAGCTCATCCCGAGCTGTTTCTGCCGCCTCTTTTGACACCGCATGATATACGGACTTCAGCTCAGCCATGAACGCTTTATGGTGTTTTGATCCAGTGCGCGACAAGCCCCGACATTCAGGGCGATCAGACTATCTTCCACACCACGATTTTGCAGGTCGCTTAATACAGATAACCAGAAGTTTGCGCCTTCACTCTCAGACAGATAAAGGCCCGGGAGTTCTTTTTTGCCTTCCATATTCAGCGCCAGGATCGTATTCACTTCTGATAATATCTGCCGGACATGGACGCCCGACAAGGCTTTATTAGCAAAGCGGCTAAGGTTTTAAACAGCCGCAGAACATTGCAACGTCCTGTATTCTCTTGAGAACATATTAAATGTCAACGGTGAAGCGCACGACAACATCCCGCAAGCGTTCAGGCTCATGAGCTGACGTCACGGAAGTTCTCACTGCATGCACCCGTTTCGACCACAAGGGTGAGACTGGCAGTGCATAAACACCAAGATCGAGGACTCGCTGGAACAACGCCGTAACTGCCGCTGAGTCGGTACACAGGATAGGGACAATAGCGGTAGACGATTGCCCGGTATCAAAACCCAGTGCATTCAGGCTCTCACGCCAAAGGCGTGACATTGCGATCAAAACTTGCCTTCAGCGCACACCCATCCTGTCTCAGTCGTTTTACGCCCTGCAAGGCAATGAATGCATTAAGCGCAGAGAGACTCGTTGAGAAGCTTGCGCCGCGCAGGAACCGGAGGCGCATTAAATCCCCGGTGCGGCACGTGACGTACCCGCCGGTTGAGGCGAGCGCCTTATCCATAGTGCCGGTGCGGACGTCGATAGCTCCCGGCAAACCTCTACTCCAGAGCCATCAACGCCCAGAAGACCCAGAGAACAGGCTTCATTAACGATCAGCCGACAGTCGAAGCGACGGGCCAGAATAAATATCTCTCTTTACCGTTATAAACAGCGTTTCTTCGGCGACTTTCTGGAGCTTCCCGGCCTGACAGAGATCGCCGTCAACCGTCCGGGTGAGCTGTAGACCAAAATCAACGACGTATGGGAGCAGCACGCAGTTCCTTTGTCCTAGGAGAATTGCTACAAATTCGCCCGGTGTCTGGCAAAGCACCACGGCGACAATGTCGAAGATATCAAGCCGGGGCTGTCGGCCACATTGGAATCCGGCGAACGGTGCCAGGTTATTGTTCCTCCGGCCTGTGAGCGCAATACGGTGTCTGTCACCATCCGTAAGCCATCAAAGGTACAAATCCCGCATCAGTCATATATCGATGCGGGATTTTATAACCGGGTAACAGGCGAGGAAAAGACGGAGACACACGACGAGGAATTAATTGAATTGTACAATACAAAAAACATTCCTCTTTTTATGGAGAAATGCGTCGGGTACTGTAAAACGCTCGCGGTTGCCGGGGAAACCAGTACCGGGAAAACCACCTATATAGAAATGCTGACAGTTTATATTCCGGCACATCTTCGGATATCCACAATTGAGGACACCCCGGAAATTACATTCTTTATCCATAAAAACTACGTCCATCTTTTTTATCCGTCACAATCATCAGATGAAAAAGGTTCTGTCGTTACCCTGGCGAGCCTTTTTACGCTGGAATTACCGTATGAACCCTGACCGTATTCTGTTGACAGAAGTTCGTGGCGCGGAAGCCTGGGATTTTCTCAAAATAACAGGTTCCGGCCATGAAGGGAGTATGACCTCCATTCATGCAGGAGCAGCGAAAGAAGCTATAGATGGGTTTATTACCCGTTGCTACGAGAATCCACAATGTGCCCAGCTCCCCTATACATTTATGTTACGTAAGGTTCTGGATAGCCTGGACGTGATTGTGAGCATTGATTTAGACGGTAATGTTCGTCGTATGAATGACATTTATTTACGTCCAGTCCATCACAATCAATATTTTGAGGAAATGAAAGCATGATAAAGAAAATTAAAGTAATCATCCTGGCAGCAATAGTTACCGGATGTTCATCGCCACCGCCCCCCCGTTCCTGTAGAGTGGTATAAAGCCGCTGCCCCATTAAATACCCGTTTACCGCAATGGAGTGACAATAACGTTATAGTCCCTTCCCCGACAGTTAACGGTAAATGGACATCATCAATCAGCGCACAAAGTTTCCACGATACAATATAGTCTCCATCCGTATTTTATACAGTTGCCCACTCAACGCGAATTGTCGTCACTGCTCAATCCGGTACTGATTTCTTTAATGCCAAAAACTGGTTTCGTCATAATGGCGCAAAAGGTGTTATTGAATACCAGCCTGTCTTTAATTGCCTGACATGCAGAGAAACCACTATTTATTTTTCTCGCTAATCCATTCAAACAATATAATCTAACGAGGATTAATCATGAAAAAAACCGTTATCGCGGCGACTGTATTATGCCTGGTCGCAGGAACACCGATTTATTCCTTTGCCGCTGACCCGTGCGAAGTTGTTCTTTGTATGTACGGGAAAGCAACGGGTAATAGTGGTGGAAGTGAATGCAGTTCAGCAGAGCGCGCATTTTTTAAAATCAACGCTTTTAAAAAACATCATCGGTTTAATCCGGGTAAAACATTCAATATGAGAAAAGAATTTTTAGGAGAATGTAAAGCCGCAGACCCTGAATCAATAAGCAAAATCCTTTCAAAATTTGGCAGAGTGAAAGGATAACTGATATATCCATTTTGATATAAGAGGTTAGGAATGATAAATGAAGATTCATTCATTAAAAATATACATTCAAAAAATCAGGACAGAATATCTGTAAGCCTGGTATATGACACGTTATCAAAAGAAGCCCACAGAGGTTGTAGGCTGTATTACGAAATATACGAAAGCTGTTTTATCGGTCTTTTGCGCGATCATCTTTCAGAACTTAATGAAGCTGACGCAAATAAATTAATACACTATGCCGAAAGCAAAGGCACGAAAATTGATGATGCGTCCTGGAGTGAAGCACTGGAAGCTGAAAGGGAGTGCAGGGCTGAAATATACCGCGAGCAGATGTAATAACACAAAACAAAAGTGTATTGTACAATACACAGACTAACAGGCGACGGGATTTTAAGGCTTCATTATTTTTGGCTTCAATTTCGAAGAAATTGTTAAGACGAAAAATAAGGAAGTGGTACGCGGAAAGAAAATTCAATTTCGAAGAAATTGCTAATTTTAAGGAACCGCGCCCACCTGCGAACATTCGCCCACAGCGAATTGAGCAGGCCGGGGGGAGCCGCAAAAATTTTGCCGCCCCGGCGAGCAAAAAGGCACGCCCACGTGCCGTTTTTTGTGGGGGGCCTGCCCCGCACACCGTCGCAGCCAGGTAATATGACCCGCCCCGGCGGGGGATATTACCGACCAGGCGCGACCAACCCCTTTAAAGCAGCGTTCCCGTTTTTTCGAGCCAGCGAGGAAAAACAGGCTAAACGCAGCGTCTTAAAGGGGTTGGTCGCGCGTAGCGCAGGACGGTGTGCCGCCTTTGACTTTGGGGGTTTTGGCCCGGCGTCCAGCCGGGACATTACCCCCATGTGTCATGCAGTTAGGGCGTCCAGCCCGAACGTAATGGCACACGCCGTTGCCCGTCATTCGGGCGTTTCAGAGGACAGACGACCACGGGTCGGCTGTATTCTGAAAGCGCGGAGAACGGGCCTGATCACCACTGGCGATCAACGCCTTTTGCCTGTTCATCGGAGCATATTATGGGAGCATCACATGGGAGCGGGGTTACGCTCCCATGCGCTGCTCCCATCTTTTGCGCCCAACACGTCAGTTTTCGTATGGAGAAAACAGATATGGGTTCCCACCTGATGCAAAGGCTGAATGCCTTTGCTGATGCATTTTCCTTTTTCCTGGTATGGCTGCAAAACAGCCCTTTTATATTATCCCTGCTCGCAGGTCTTACATTACCTTTTATATTCCACCTTCCCCGCGAGGAAAGAAAGAACGCCCCGTTCTGGTTAAAGTCGGTTGCGTGTGTGTCCATCTTCTTTTTTATATCCGGCACCCTGTCACCGCTTACAGTTCAGGGGCTGAGTTACTTTTTAAAGTCGCTCAACAACAACATACTGTTCAGCGTTCCGCTATGGATCATGACCATGATATTTACGGCAGCAGGATTAATCTTTCATATTACAGTTCGACGACTTTTAGCAGGAGAAATTGACAACCTCAGACATCGAATGATTAAGAAAAGCGGGCTGGAGAGAAAAGCCAGAACGGATGTACGCAAAGTAAAAGAGCTGTTACCCGGCAGCACAGAATATAATCCACTCGATTACATTGATTTAAAGAAAGGTGTATTCATTGGCCTGAACAAAGATGACCAGCCACAATATATAACCCTGAAAGAATTCAGGACCCAACACGCAGCCATTATCGGCACAACAGGTTCAGGGAAAGGCATAACGGCAACCGTTCTGCTTTACCAGGCTATTCTTTCAGGAGAGGCTGTTTTTGTGGAAGATCCAAAAGATGATGAATGGGCACCACATGTACTCAGGGAAGCATGTAAAAAAGCAGGCAAAAAATTCACACTCATCAACCTGAACAAATTAAATTACCAGCTTGATTTGCTGGCTGACATTTCCCATGAACAACTGGAGGAACTTTTTAATGCCGGATTCAGTCTGGCGAAAAAAGGTGAAGCATCGGATTTTTATCGAATAAAAGATCGCAGGGCGGCCAGAAACACAGCAGCAATTTATAAGAAAAGAATGACGCTTCGTGATTTATTTAACACTGACTTTGTTCAGTCATTACGTGAAGATGTACCCGCATTTTGTGGTGAACTGGAAGAAATTGCTTTAGTTAACTCAATTAATGCCAAAAATGGATTTTCATTAAAATATGTTTTTGATGAAGGTGGTTGTTGCTACATTATTGGTTCAACGCGCAATCAAAAGATAATTTCCGCACAAAGAATGATTCTGACCCGGCTAATACAAATAGCAGAGACCAGGGACAGAATAAACAGCACCCCGCGTACTGTTGCTATTTTCCTCAATGAACTGAAATATCATCTCTCTCGCCCTGCTCTTGAAGGACTTGGAACGGCACGAGATAAAGTCGTGCATATATTCATGGCTTTTCAGGCGACAGCCGATCTGCGTGACTGCCCGTCTGACTTAAATGGTGATTCGGTTACTGGCGCTGTCATTGAAAACGCGAAATTTAAATTGATTTATAAAATCCAGAATCCCGAAACAGCAGAATGGGCGGCAAAAATGACAGGCTCAATCCTGGTCGATGATGAAATGAGGAAAATACGGACTGATTTATCATTAACGGAAAAAGTGGATACAGACCGAATGATAAGACAGGCAGAAAGTTACTACGTTGACAGTAATATGTTTTTAAATCTCCCTGAAAAAGTTGGTTTTGTATTTACGTCAACCGAACTCCCCAGAGCTACAAAGATGTTTCAGATTAAGGTCAAAAAAGAAAACATCGAACTTCTTTCATTTGAGTATAAACAGGCAACGCCGAATAAAAATGAAAGACAGGAAAATAAGCCATCAATCAATCTGTGAGGACTGAAATGCTTATTCATAACGTTGCAGAAAGGAAAGACGCCGCAAACAGAAAAATGCTTGCATTGCTGACATTCCTTAAAGAAGAGACATACTCCGATTTTAAAACGCTGAAAAAGTTGTTGGATTCAGGGGGAAAAGTCACCGTCCAACGTATACGCTACTGAATAAAGCGGTTGCGTTGGGGTTTCTGATAAAACATCACTACCCGGTAATAGCCGGAAAGAAATCACTATGGGGGATCACCATGCAGGGGCTGGCGATGGTGGTAAAGCCTGACGATAACGTATTCCCCGGTTATTTTGAGCCGGGTAATCTTAAATACAGGACGCTGGAGCATCGACTGTTAAACCAGCGGGTAAGAATTGCACTGGAAGAGAAAGGCGGGCAGGGCTGGCTTAATGGCGATCGGGGGGAGTTTCTGGCGCGTTATCCTGACGTCCGCTATCGTCCTGACGGGATTATCACGCTGGATAACGGCGCAATCGTCGCCGTCGAAACGGAGCGCTCAATGAAAACCCGCGCCCGCTATATCAACATCATTAACAGCCATCTGGCGGCCAGCGATGCCGGACACTGGCACTACGCCATGTATGTTATGCCGGACGATAAAACCAGAACATCGTTAATCCGGCTGTTTGATACCATCAAAACAGTGATGAGAAACAACGTTCCGGTGTCATTCGACGCGAAAAGCCGCGAAATATTTGTCTTCCGCACGATAAATGAACTGGAGTAGCCAGATACTAACGGAGACTAAAAATAACAGCCTGTATTCAAGTAGTCAGGTGAAATTAACTGCAAAGCGATCACATAGCTCTTCCTGGATCCGAGTATTCGTTTTGCTATTCAGTCAGATGAATATTCATGATACTAAGATTAAGATTAAGATTAAGATTAAGATTAAGATTAAGATTAAGATTAAGATTAAGATTAAGATTAAGATTAAGATTAAGATTAGTATAGAAAATCTAGCATTTTCAATGACTACCGAATGTAATTTAAAATACCTATTTAAACAATAGGTTTTTTTTATTAGTAATACTGTTCTGCATACAACAAGTTATCTTTGCCGTATAAACCCTACAAAACATAAGGAATATTAATATGAGAACAAAGGTAAAGATATTGCCTGTGATTATTACAATAGCTCTGCTGAGCAGTGCCCCAACCGCCCAAGCTGATAGTTCAACCAGACATGACAGTTTCTGGTGGCCACAAAAACTCGATCTTTCTTCGCTGCGGTTGCATGATGTCGAGTCTAATCCTTACGGTGCTAATTTTAATTATGCCAAAGAATTTAATAGCCTTGATCTGACTGCGGTAAAAAAAGATATCAAAACCTTACTGACAACTTCACAAGACTGGTGGCCAGCCGATTATGGTAATTATGGACCATTTTTTATCCGTATGGCATGGCATGGCGCAGGAACATACCGGGTTTATGATGGGCGTGGAGGGGCAGACGGTGGGCAACAGCGGTTTGCGCCTTTAAATAGCTGGCCGGATAACGTTAACCTTGACAAAGCCCGCCGTCTTTTATGGCCAATAAAAAAGAAATATGGAGAAAAAATATCATGGGGTGATTTGATGGTTCTGACAGGGAATGTTGCCCTTGAGTCTATGGGGTTTAAAACTCTAGGATTTGCCGGTGGTCGTGAAGATGACTGGCAATCTGATTTAGTCTATTGGGGGGCGGGACCAAAGCTTTTATCGGATAACAGGGACAAAAAAGGAAAACTCGAAAAGCCGCTGGCAGCGACACAGATGGGACTAATTTATGTTAATCCGGAAGGGCCAAATGGTAAACCCGACCCTCTTGCTTCAGCCAAAGATATCCGTGAAGCTTTCGCCGGTATGGCAATGAATGATGAAGAAACCGTCGCACTTATTGCTGGCGGGCACACTTTTGGTAAAGCACACGGTGCAGCATCTCCGGCAAAATGCGTCGGTCCAGCCCCGGCAGAAGCTGGTGTGGAAGAGCAGGGGCTGGGATGGATTAATAAGTGCGGAACAGGAAATGGTAAAGACACAATAAGTAGTGGTCTAGAAGGAGCATGGTCGGCAGATCCCACGCATTTTACAATGCAATATCTTAATAACCTGTACAAACATGACTGGGTTTTGACAAAAAGTCCGGCTGGTGCATGGCAATGGAAACCAAAAGATGCAAAAAATATCGTTCCTGATGCAGCTGATCCGTCAAAGTTTCATCCTTTAATGATGTTTACGACAGATATTGCCCTTAAGGTTGATCCGGCATATGAAAAAATATCCAGACGCTTTATGGAACATCCTGAAGAATTTAAACAGGCTTTTGCCCGAGCCTGGTTTAAACTGACGAACAGAGATATGGGGCCAAAGGCACGATATCTTGGAGCAGAGATACCAAAAGAAGATTTTATCTGGCAGGATCCGCTCCCTGTTGCTGAATATAAAATGATTGAAAATCAAGACATTATGTCCTTGAAAGAGAAAATAATTAAGTCAGGACTGTCAGATTCAATGTTAATCAGAACAGCATGGGCTTCGGCCTCCACGTTTCGGGGAACTGATTTCCGTGGAGGTGATAATGGAGCCCGTATTCGTCTGGAACCACAAAAAAACTGGGCGGTCAACGATCCGGCAGAACTTAACCATGTGCTGAAAACCCTGGAAAACATCCAAAGCAACTTTAATAAGAACAGGACTGATGGCAAACAAGTATCACTGGCTGACCTTATTGTTCTGGGGGGAAATACTGCAATTGAGGATGCTGCCAAAAGGGCTGGATATGACATTCATGTCCCCTTTACTCCCGGTCGGACAGATGCATCTCAGTCACAGACAGATATTCACTCTTTTTCCGTGCTGGAGCCAACAGCAGACGGGTTTCGTAACTATTATGATGCAAAAAGAAATAAGAAATCACCCACGGAACTGTTAGTTGATCGTGCAAATAAACTGGAACTTACAGTACCTGAAATGACTGTTCTTATCGGCGGGCTTCGGGTATTAGGTGCGAATTCTGGTAATTCCCACGCCGGCGTATTAACTCGTAATCCCGGTGTTCTGAGTAATGATTTCTTTGTTAACTTGCTTGATATGTCAACAAAATGGACTAAATCCACCAAAAATCAGGGTTATTTCGATGGTTTTGATCGTAAAACAGGAAAACTCGAGTGGACAGCCAGCCCGGTAGATCTCATATTTGGTTCTAATTCCGAGCTCAGGGCGGTTGCTGAGGTTTATGCTTCAGATGATGCTCACGAGAAATTTGTCCATGATTTTGTCAACGCATGGACAAAAGTAATGAACCTTGATCGTTTCGACCTGAGAAAAATGTAACCAGTAAAAAAACTGGATGGAAATAAAACCCATCCAGTTCAGACCTGATGATAACGACAGAGGGTATCAGGGAGAGCAAAAAATTGTAATCACTGATTATATTTTATCATTTACAAATTAAATAAAGGAAGCAGATTAATGAAAAAAATATTTACGATAGTGACAATGGGAATGTTGTTTACAGGGTCTGCATCTGTATTTGCTGCGGACCTAGATGTTGATATGGATACCCTTGCACAAAATCTTGGCGTTGTTCAGACTACAACTGACGCTGCAAAAATGAAAATCTCGCTGGAGAATATGCGTAATGCAGCAATTGATGCTCAAAAATCTACGCCACCAAAACTTGAGGGAAAATCAACAGATACTGTGGAGATGAAAGATTATCGCCATGGCCTGAATATTTTAATTGGACAGATTGACAAAGCAAGGAAACTGACCAGTGAAGGAAAAATTAAAGAAGCGCAGAAGATAGCCACTGAGATAAAACAAACACGTGATATATATCACAGTAAATATCGCTAATTTCGATATCTTATTAAAAGAGGTTATACCCATCATACTTCAAGTTGCAGGTATGTTGGCTGAATTAGTCCCCCTGTCACTTAGTCATCTAAGATGCAGGGGATTTGCTCATCTACCTAAATTTTGAAATAATATTCGTTGTTTTCCGGCAGTTTATATTGCATTGCACTCCCTTTTTCGGTTCAACACACTATTTCTGATAATACTTTGTATAACCCAACAACTTCTGGCGATCTTTTTTAACTAATGTCAGAATATAATATCAAAAAATCAGAAGGTATACCTGACAGTCCCCCCGACCATATTGTCGCCATCGGTATTTAAAGATACCCCGGCAACAATATCAGTCTGTCTGTTTATATTAACCGCAGCGTTTAAAAATCCGGTCGTTAAGCCACCACTGTGTTTTTTTACCGGGGGAGACATTACCCGGTGAGAATCGAGAACGGTATAATTTTCAGCCCATGAGTCAGAATTCATTAACTCATACTGGTACATAACGCTGGCGGTCAGCGTCAGTTCTGTTTTACGGTAAATATCAAACATTTTACTAATTTCAGCATTTGCATAAATTTGATTTGACCAGTTCCCTGAATTATCAAGCGTGACATTATTCCAGCCATTCCCACCTTTCTCAGTAAAACCGGAATGATTAAAGTAAGTGGTATTTAATCCGGATTCTATATTTGTTTTTACATTCCCTGTAAAATGAAACTCTCTGGATAATTGATTTTTAATCGCCAGACTATAAGAATCAAATGTGGCTGTACGACCCAGACCTTCGTAATGATTTCGTGAAAAATCATTACGGCTGTAAATACCATTTAATTTAATACCATAAGTCAACCAGTCAAAATCATGTGACAAAGAATAACCAGCAAGCCAGGACGAAACATCATTATGCGATTTATTCACATAATCAATATCGCTGTTCTGATATCCGACAAAAATATTATCACCGGGAAAAACAACGTGGTCTTTAGACAGTAAAAATGATGTATCATCATTAGAATAGTTGACAGTCCCGTAAACATGCTTACTGTTATTAGTTTGTTTTGAATGAAATATACCAAACTTAACCCGGTCACTCGCATAAAATAACTCAGCGCCGGATGAATCATTCTTACCATAAGATCCCTTTATATATGAGGTATTCCCTCTCAGTTTATCCTGGATATAGAATAAATCATCGCTCCGGTTCAGGATGACAGCATTCAAATTTGCATAATCCCTGGAAGAAATATCATATCGCTGAAAATACATATCCCCCTGACCTTCAAATAAAATATAAAGATTATTCTCGTCCTGCGCCAGTGAAGTATAACCGTTAACCGGCGCATCAAAAACCTGAATTCTCCGGCCAGTATTTGTTGTGATCCAGACACCATCCCGGCCAGCTCTCTTTGTCTGTGTTGTATAACCAACCAGATAGACGTTATCGTCAAGAGAGAGTGAACTGGTCTCCGCACGTGAGACATTATCAGGCAGAAAATCCTCTTTCACTCTCGCCCAGGTTTCCCCGTTATTATTAGTTCTGTATACAATCCTGTTTTCAACTTCCCGCCGTGTTTCAGGTTTGGCTGACAAATAGATGTATCCGTCATGATGGAAAATACTGCTTTCAGAAGTAATATCCGGCAAACCATCAGTTCCCGGCTTCCCGTTAATCTGACTGTCGGGACGCAGCCATGCAGAAGACCAGGTTTTCCCGTTATCCGTTGAGTAAATAAACCCGGAAGTGGCTGTTGTTCCCCCGTTTATATTATCCTTATCATTATGCCATGCCTGAGCCGCAATATAAACAGTGCCTTTATAATACATTCCAGAGCCGGGTCCCTGTAAAATATACTTATATCCAGGAGGAGCCAGATTATACAGGCTTACTCCCTTATCCCAGGTTTTTCCTCCGTCATCGGATTTAAACATAAAAAAATCAGAATTATTACTGACAGGTTTCGCTGTAATAAACCTGTCATTGTAAAATCCAAAAAGGAATGTGCTGCCTGTATCAGTATTATGTACAATAGCCGGATCTGAAATTTGATGTTTCCCTTTAATATCCGGAATTACTTCCTGTTCATGACTCCAGGTATTTCCTCCGTCAGTAGATATTCTGTATCCGAAATGCACATCTTTATTTAAACCAATATCGCTTGTACCATCTGCCCTGGCATCACTTACAGCAATTACCGTCCCCTGAGTCGTGGCCGTGATCGCCGGAATTCGGTAAGCATTCGTACTCGTCTTTTGATGCTGTGAAAAGATCTGTTGAGGACTGTGCCATCCATCATTAACAGGTAATTTTCCCATCATTGTTGAAGCATCAGAATAAGGAGTAATAAAAAATCCGAATAATATCAGCTTGTTGATTTTCATTTTGCACACTCATTTTAGCAGGGTTTTATTTATCAGAAGGTTAAATAATACAACGCAGGTGATATCCACTTTCTTGTGGATATCACCTTATCATTATGTTTATTTTTTAATTTCCAGATGACTGTTATTAACCCCAAGCCATACAGAACCTGTTGTTGCCTGGCCCCCGTCTGTTTCCCCTCCAATCATGAGTAAACCATTTTCCAAGGGCAGTGACACACCATACGCAATTCCTTCCGGCAAAGTACCTGCATCTGACCATGTTCCTTTTTTATACAGATAAACTTTGTCACTGTACGTTTTTTTCAGTCCCTGGTGCGCATAAAATTTTCCCTGGCTGTAATTCTTCCTTGCTCCGGGGAAATAAGCACCTCCGGCAAAAATAATATCGCCATGACTCATTCCGCCAAAGCTCCCCGCCACACCGTCAGGTGAAGACACCGGGGAGAGTTTCTTCCAGACCAGTCCTTTATTTTTAAACTGCCCTGCAATAACCTCATCCGTTCTGAGACCCGGCTTAACTTCACCATTAATCAGAATGATGCTGTCACCATTAACTACGGGAGTGGCCCCGGCAGTTCCGTGGAAGGGTAACATTCCGTAATAATGCCATTGTGATGAATCCGGATCGAAAGTCAGAATTGTATTGCTGTACAGGTAATCACCTGCTGATTTACCAAAATAGTTTTTGTTAATGCCATCAAGTAACGTTTTATTCCCGTCAGCCAGGGCAACATCGCTGAAATATCCATTAAAGATATTCTGATTTACGCCTCCTGTGGTGAAAACTTTGCCATCATGTACCCATGTCACATGTCCCACCATCCCCAGCGGGCTGTGGGACATCAGTTTACGCCACACATTTTCTGACGGGTTATACATATAAACATCATTAAATGCCTGCGTAAGACCGTTCTCATTTTTCCCCACACCACCGAAAACATAAATATTTCCATTGATGACAGCGGATGTGGACTGTTCTCTCGGTGTACCAGGAAATTCGGCAACAGGTTCCCATTTCTTCTCCGGTGATCCCGTATCCAGCTTATACCATGTTTTCCCGGCACTCCCGAGGCCCACATAGATAACTTTCCCGTCAATGACTCCCGTACCACTTTTAAACGGGACAGGGAGTGGAGGCAATACCGATGCACCAGCCGCAAAAGATGCGGCCATTATAAGAACTCCGGTAATTTTTTTCTTTAACACAATGCTCTCCTTTTACAGATTAAATGACACGCCGACACGATAACTGTTTTCAGGAATATTATCTCTTCCGTTATAGGCTCCCTGACGATCCAGGTAATCATATTCTATATAAGGCGTGATGTTTTTTGACATTTTATATAACAGGACAAACGCATTTTCTGTCGCCCATTTTTTATGATTGTTATAATGAAAATCATTCTGATAAGTGTAAACTGTTGTCTGCCACGCCGCCGTAAACAGATCATTGATACGATAAGTAACGTAACCATCCCAGCGGTGCTGATTGGCCCTTGCGTTATTTCCGTCAAGGTCGGTTGAGCGATATACGTTATAGTCATAGCGGTACCGGATACCAAGATTAAGATCCGGATTCACGTCATAAGAAAGTTTCAGATAGGGTCCGAAACGGGTTCCGGCTTTACTCCAGTGCGTCAGCATTCCGGGCTTCAGTGACCATTTATCATCGAGTTTTATAGTATAATTTGTTTCCAGCTCATTATAACTTAACCCTATAACTTCATTCGAATTATTATGAACGCCATTCCAGCTATCCGTTTCCAGACTGCCCCACCATCCATTTTCCCATCCATTACTGACTTTAAGACGGGTTTCATATGCATGACTACCGCTACGGTATCCTCCACGGGCATCAAATGTCAGTGCATAAGATGTTAAGGGTACTGCCGTCAGTAATAAAACGGCTCCCGATGCCATTGCCTTTAACTGATTCATTTTTTTACCATCCTTAATTAAGAAAAACAGTTGTATTTTTGTTATGTGCTGTAATAAAAATTACGGGTATTTTTTGAATGGGTGCCCCCTTATATAAATATTCACATCTGATTAGCTTTTATTTTTACTTCACGTTACGCGTTATTGCGCCGCTGAAAGGGCGACCATCAATGGCATCGTGTGTACGTATCGCATCCGGGTGTAACCAGCGCTGAACACGTGACGGCATATCAAACCCAATCAACAAAATCACAACGAAAGTAAGACCAAATGAAAGAGATCCCAGGGCAGTTCCCAGGTCCAGGCGTTCCGCGATAAGTGCCCCAATAACGGGAGCAGCAGCGCCACCAAGTGCCCCGACGTTATAGGTAAATCCGAGTCCGGCAGCTCTTTGTTCCGTATCAAAATACCCGCCAATCAGTTTCGGCAGTATTCCCGCGATACCCTGCCCCAGGATTTGCTGGAAAAAAAGTAAAAATCCGAGAAGCCATATACTGGAGCCACCAATGGCAAATACCGGAATAATCAGGAATTGTGATGCCAGCAGGCTGTATACATAGGCTTTACGGGTTCCCAGCCAGTCACCAAGAAAACCACCGACACAGCATCCCACCGCAGCCCCAAAACCACTGAAAAAAAGAACGTTTGCCACAGTGGATGGCGAATAGCCCAGTTCAGTTTTAAGGTAAGTGGGTAAAAGTGCCTGGATCGGCCAGGAGTACAGAAAAGCAAACAGCACGACAACCATCAGCATTACGCCTGTCGGCCAGCGCTTTCCGCTGCTCTGCACCATAAAGCTGATAAAAATAGCGGCACATATTAATCCCAGCCCTGAGATAATCACTGCACTATGCAGTTCTCCGGTAAAGCAGAACCATAAAGCGACTGCGGCAACGACAGTCATCAGAATATTCACAACCCGGTACTCACCACGGTATAAAACATCAACCATCGTCAGTACGGGGACACTTTCTGACTTTCTTTTTTTCCAGTCTTCCGTTTCGGGAATACTTTTACGTAACCACAATGCAAAAATAATCGGCAGAATACCGATGAAAAATAATGCCCTCCATCCCCATAGCGGGACGACCAGACTGTAAACCTGAGCCACAATCACGGCGCCGACAGAAAACCCGGAAATCAGAAATCCGCTGGCTTTGTTACGTAAATGCTTCGGCCAGCTCTCGATGACATAAGTTGCACTGGTGCCATATTCACCCGCCATTCCCATACCGATAAACAGCCGGGCAATAAACATAACGGTGTATCCCGGAGCCAGACCACATGCCAGCGTCCCGAGAGAAAACAGAACAATGCTGATGACCATTGCCGGACGGCGGCCATACCTGTCCCCCAGCGCACCAAGCATCAGCCCACCAAACCAGCGGGAAATAAACGCAGCAGAAATCAGACTGGCCGCCTCAACTGTCGTCAGTCCGAATTCTCCCTGTATTTCTGTCAGCACGAGCGCAATCAGTACGAAGTCAAAACCATCAAGCAGGTAGCCCAGCCATGCGGCAAAAAATGCCCTCCACTGTGTACGATTCAGACACCGATACCACACTTCATTATCTGCCATAATTACACACCTTACCCCTGAGAGACCTGTGTACCTGTTATACCAGGCAAAACAATAATCACCAGAAAATAGACGCAGGCATATCATGTAAAACAAATTGTTTCGATCGTAACGATCTAAAATATATATTTAAGTCAATAAACTAATAATTACCAGCAACTTATAACCATCAATCAAAAACACTATGAAATTATCATGTTTTAAATAATGTGACAGGCATCTGTTTTTATATTCCAGATATGCCCCCCTCATTATATCCGGAACGATCAGGAAATATTTAATGAGTTTTCAGGAAATAAAAACAACTCGATTTCCCTTACTGACGATTCGTTCCGTAGCGAATTATTCTGTTCCGGATAAGGCTATACTCAGAAACTTCCACATTGAAGGAGACTAAAATGAATACACAACAGGTTAATTTTTCTTCACTTTATTTTGGAACGCCCGTCGCGATTGTATCCAGCCAGAACGCTGACGGAACGACAAATCTGTCACCGATATCTTCATGGTGGATTCTGGGTAAAAGCATCATTTTTGGACTCGGTAAATCAGGTAAGTGCTATGAGAATTTACAACAGAATGCTGATATTGTACTGAACATTCCCGATGCCAGACTATGGGAACATGTTGAGGCGATGGCTGATATAACCGGAAAGGAACATGTACCTGATATTAAAAAAAAAATGGGATATCGTTCTGAAAAAAATAAATTTTTATGTAGCGATCTGACAGAAGTTAACAGCCTGGATGTCGGTCCCGGAAGAATAAAAGAATGTCCGGTTCAGATTGAAGCCCGGGTTGTCAGAGGTATGTCCCTGGGAGAATACACGGAAGAGATGGTCTCAATGGAGGCCCGGATAATACGCACCCACGTTTCTGAAAAATTACTGTATTGCAATGATGGTAAAATCACATTTAACGTCGAAGAGTGGAAACCATTATATTATATTTTTCGCCATTATTTTTCATCAGGAGAGCATTTAGGGAAAAACTTCAGATGCCATGAATGATTATTTACTTTGTTCTGTAGAATATAATTCTGCGGTACGCAGAATTACGGGCGGTAACAAATACATTTGTTGCCGCCAGATTTTAATGGATTTTATTAACAAGTAAAAAAGGGAATGCAGGTTTGTGCATTCCCTTTAAACTCAACGTTTATCCATCAGATAACGATGTGCTTTAGAGGCAGCGCTGGCGGCTTTGAAAATATAGCGCTTATCATTTTTCAGTGCTTTTAACCATGACGCTATATAACTTTCATGCTGAACATCGCCGGATACGTTCAGATCAGCCATTAAAAAAGCGCAGCCTAATTCCGCAATTAATTCTTCAAAGGCATAATCTTCTGAACCAAATTTTCCTTTCATTTCCCTGTTTAAGCGTTTTTTTCCGCCGCTCCAGTGGGTCAGCTCATGTAATCCTGTGGCATAAAAATTTGCAGCATCAGTAAATAAATGGCGTTCAGGTAAATAAATTTCATCCGTTACCGGAGTGAAAAACGCCTGTTGTCCACGTTCAGTGATTTTCGCCCCGCTACGCTGAAAAAGCGCCTCAACCTGGGGCAACGGATCAAACTCAGACACGGGTTGAGTTATCAACTCCTCACTGTTCAGCGTCAGACCGTCAATCTGCTCCACATTAAATACTGTGAAAGTTTTCAGCATTGGGATCTTCTCAGGCTCTCCCTGTTCGTTTTCTTTCTCCAGCGTTTTATAAAAAATAGCAGTGGTCCCCCGGGCACCTTTACGCACCTGGGCACCCAAAGCCTGAGCCTGTTTATAGGTCAGCCAGCGGGAATCATTGAATCCCTGTTTTGCCGCACTGCACCACAGTAACATAATATTCATACCGCTGTAGGCGGTTGTTGTGGCGAAGTTAGAGGGAATACCGGACAAGGTATCATTACGTTTCCAGGGACACACCCAGGGCTTAACGCCGGACTCCAGCGCCTCAATAATGCTCTCAGTCACTGTCTGATAAATATCTTTTTTATCATTGCCCTTACAAAATTTCGTTTTTGAGGAGCCTGAGTGCTCCAGCGGCAATACGCTGGTCGCCTCTGCGGAATTAGAAATACTTGTCCGGGTATGCAGGTTCATCGCCATGGTATTTTCTCCGTCAGTTGAGTGATTTTCGTCTTCGTGTCGCCTGACGGTTCGAGGCCCCGGCATCGTTCTGTTTTGCAAGGGCGCGCAGTGTTTATATACCCTTGCAGAACAGGTTGTGACGGGGAACGATTACCGGAAGCTGACAGGAAGAAGAAAAACGCGGTGGAGAAAATCACGACGGGTATACCCGGACTTAGTATTTCTTATTCCGCAGTGGTGAAAGGGTTTGGGTTTGGGTTTGGGTTTGGGTTTGGGTTTGGGTTTGGGTTTGGGTTTGGGTTTGGGTTTGGGTTTGGGTTTGGGTTTGGGTTTGGGTTTGGGTTTGGGTTTGGGTTTGGGTTTGGGTTTGGAGTTGGAATTGGAGTTGGAGTTGGGGGGCGGTTAGGATCATAACCTGCCACATTTCACATTAGTAACCATTGCCCCCTCATTGACTGAATTTCAGCCATCACCCCGGAAATCTCGCTAAGAGTCAGATTTAAACAGGGAACCGAACCCAATTCTTTGTTTGTAGCATCTCAGCATTTTTATTTACATATTAAAAACAGGTCATACTGCGGGTTTTTACAAAAAGGAATTTAGGATGAAATTCAATTCATTAGATAACTGAATGATACCCGATTCTAGGTATCCCTATATGTCCTTATGAGTCCCTATAAATCCCCAGGCATTCTTATGACCACCAAATAATATTAAACTCAAAACATGCCACAACGTAATTACCATCATTAATTATCTAGAAAAGTATTCGTAAATCCAAATATCAACGTCCCCCCGGAATCGAACTCACTTTTCGTCAGCTTATTAACTTTTATCTCAATTCTGAATATCACTATCAGGGTGCTCAGTACTGGCAACTGATGATGGTTCATTTGACGGCTGGATTTGGTGATCGCCGAAGCGATCACCTTTAATAGTCAACCGGTTTCCCCTATTTGGATTCAGCATTGACTTCGTGTTCCTGAGGGAGCGCAGATACCACATAATCAGCCCATGCCTGCATCATCGGAATACGTTGTTCAAACAAGTCAGTACGATGGTATGCGGCTTCAACTTTATCTTTCAAGGTATGAGCCAGCGCTCTCTCCGCCACGTCTCGTGAATAGCCCCACTCACTGCACCAGTCGCGAAAACTGGAACGAAAGCCATGTGCTGTAGCCACACGCCTAGGAGTGTCACTGACCGCTCCCGTCTTACGCAAAAAAGCAGTCAGCACCATATCCGATAACACGATCTGCTTTCTGGGAGAAGGAAAAACAAGTTCGTCATGCAAACCCTGCATTTTTTCAAGCACCGCAATAGCCTGTAAAGACAACGGAACACGATGCTGGACACCTGCTTTCATCCGTTCCGGAGGGAGTGTCCAGATGCGTTTGCGTAAATCAATTTCATTCCAGGTCATACCACGTGCTTCACCAGACCTTACACCGGTGAGAATAACGATTAACAACAGCGCCCGCGTCACGTTATAGCGCTCATCACTGTAAACCTTTGTCGCAACATAGCGAGGCAGTTGCCGCCAGGGCATGGCGGGTTGATGCATTGTCCGCACACTGGCATTCGCTTGTGAAGGAAGTAAATGACCAACGACATCAACAGGATTTGCAGCGCAATGCCTGTGAGCCCAGCCCCATCCCATCACTGTATGAATACGCTGCCTGACCCGACAGCTCGTCTCAGGTAACGTAAGCCAGTATGGACGAAGTGTTTCTGCCACATCAGCGGGTGTAATGATATCCAGAGTTTTATTCCCAAGTGACGGGAATGCATATTGCTCGAGAGTCGAAAGCCACTGTTTAATGTGCTTCTTGTTTTTCCATCCAGGAGAAAGCTCGGCATGAACCATGCGTGCTGCAACTTCAAATGTCGGTATGACTATTTTGTTTGATTCTGCCTTTTTCAGTTCAAGCGGATCATCACCCACAGCCAGTTGTTCACGCATAGTCTGTGCCAGACTCGCCGCTGAAGCGATACTGATTTCCGGATAGCACCCTAATCCGGCATTTCGTCGTTTTTGGGTAACCGGGCTTACATACCGTAATACCCACTTCCCCCGTCCTTTTGATGATGAAGGATGGAGAGCAAGCCCAGTAATACCCCCATGATTTAACGGCTTGTCATCCGGTTTGATACGCTTTGCCTTTGTATCAGTTAACAATGTCATAAATGATCCCCTCCCCGTTCCGGTATGCCATATGGTATGCCATGAATAGCACGCTTTATCAGGATTGTTGCGGATAAACCAGGATCGCATTTTGAAGAAAAACATTAGAGATCATGACATTGAGGGACAGTATAGGACTGTATCAAACCCATACATTGCAGTCCCCCTCACCGCCATATTTAAGAAAGAGCTCGTACGAAAGTACGGGCTTTTTTTTCACATAAAGCCACCCTACAGGGGGGATGAGAACACCCGACCGGGGTTCGACACAAAAACGCCGGGAGCGTTTTTGAACAGAGCTTGCTCTGGCCCCGAAGGGGCGAGGCCCAGGGATGGGCTGAGTAGCGGCGCAGCCAGTTGGACAGACGACGAGCCTGCGAGGAGACAGCCCGAAGGGGCGAGCAAAGCGAGTCAATCCCCCCTCACCGCCATCTTCAAGAAAGAGCTCGTACGAAAGTACGGGCTTTTGTATCTAAACTTCTTGTTTTTACTGTGATTTTCCTGATGAAAGGTTTGTTTTTGGACCTTTGGTTGCTACACCAAACTTACTATAGATTGTGTAAAACAGCCCTACTTCCCTACCTGAAACGCTTTAGAAAAGTTTGCATAAGTATCTCTCGGTAGTAAAAAAGCACCGAGTTCCTCTGTCTGATGCTGCTGTTGATTTGTTAAAAGATTTACCACGATTAAAAGATAACAATCATGTATTCCCTGCCCCTCGCGCTGAAACACTTTCTGATATGTCGTTATTGGCTGTATTGAAACGAATGGGATATATCGACTTAACGCAACATGGCTTCCGTTCTACTTTCCGTGAGTGGGCTGGTGAAGCAACGGATTATCAACGTGAGGTTATTGAACATGCGTTGGCGCACCAGTTGGCAGATAAGGCTGAAGCAGCGTATCAGCGTGGGACGTTATGGCCTAAACGGGTGGCGTTGATGGATGATTGGACGGGGTATAGCACTGCCAACAGCTAAGCTACCTGTACGAAAGCATTATCGTTGATAACAACGTAGAAAGTGTGATGCTAATAGCATTCGCTTTCGAAAATGTGATAAGAAATAATTTCATAATGAACTATTTCTTATGCAATTATTATCATGGTTTGCAAATTACATAAACCACTCAAGGAGAGGTTATGCCCGGACTGATAGGCTACTGGAAGCAACTTCCAACCAAAGATGAATATATTAAAAAACACAATATGAGTAAAATATCCTGCTACAGTTGTGGTCACGAGAAATTCAGCGATGTTGGTTTGATACAGGTATGGGATAATCATAGAAGAATTCTTTGTGCTAAGTGTAAGACTACTCTTTTCAGAGAAGAGGATTAGTTTTTTTGGCATTGGTAACAGCGGCTTCGGCATCCCTTTTCACGCAGCGGGTCGGGCTTTTTTTCGCATTTGACCCGTCGATTACCGGATGATGACGCAATTTACAAGCGCCTTGTCCGCCTACCGCGAGCACAACGCCATCAGGCTAACTATTAGCCGGCGTAAAAAAACCGGGCGCTAAGGCCCGGTTTGTACGGCAGTGAAACGAAGATTAATGCGCGGCTTCCGGCTTGTGCTTTTGCGCACTCTGGAAGCCATACGTCAACGCATTTTTCTCTTTATCCAGTGCGACGGTGACCTGTCCGCCATCAACCAGCGATCCAAACAGCAACTCATTGGCCAGCGGTTTTTTCAGGTTATCCTGAATCACACGCGCCATCGGTCGTGCGCCCATCGCCCGGTCATAGCCCTTTTCCGCCAGCCAGTCGCGCGCTTCCTGACTGACTTCCAGGGAGACGCCTTTCTGATCCAACTGAGCCTGCAACTCGACGATAAACTTATCGACAACCTGATGAATCACCTCGCCAGACAGATGATCGAACCAAATAATGTTGTCGAGACGGTTACGGAACTCCGGCGTAAACACTTTCTTGATCTCGCCCATCGCATCGGTACTGTTGTCCTGATGAATAAGACCAATAGATTTACGTTCGGTTTCTCGCACGCCGGCGTTGGTGGTCATCACCAGCACCACGTTGCGGAAATCCGCCTTACGGCCGTTGTTATCGGTCAGCGTACCGTTATCCATCACCTGCAGCAGCAGGTTAAAGACATCCGGGTGCGCTTTTTCGATCTCATCCAGCAACAGCACCGCATGAGGATGCTTAATCACCGCATCCGTCAGCAGCCCGCCCTGGTCGAAACCGACGTATCCCGGAGGCGCGCCGATCAGACGACTCACCGTATGACGCTCCATATATTCGGACATATCGAAGCGCAACAGCTCAATACCCAGCGCTTTTGAAAGCTGTACCGTAACTTCAGTTTTCCCTACGCCAGTTGGCCCGGCGAACAAGAATGAGCCGACAGGTTTATGCTCATGGCCCAGACCGGCACGACTCATCTTAATAGCTTCGGTCAGCGCCTCAATCGCGTTATCCTGGCCGAAGACCAGCATTTTCAGACGATCGCCCAGGTTCTTCAGCGTATCGCGATCGCTCTGCGAGACGCTCTTTTCAGGAATTCGCGCAATTCGCGCCACTACGGACTCAATATCCGCCACGTTGACCGTTTTCTTACGTTTGCTCACCGGCATCAGACGCGCCCGAGCGCCCGCTTCGTCAATCACGTCAATGGCTTTATCCGGCAGATGGCGGTCATTGATATATTTTACCGCCAGCTCGACCGCCGCACGCACCGCTTTCGCGGTATAACGCACGTCGTGGTGCGCTTCGTACTTAGGTTTCAAGCCGTTGATAATTTGCACCGTCTCTTCCACCGAAGGCTCGGTAATGTCAATTTTCTGAAAACGGCGTGCTAATGCGCGGTCTTTCTCAAAAATATTGCTGAATTCCTGATAGGTCGTTGAGCCGATCACCCGGATCTTGCCGCTGGAAAGCAGCGGTTTAATCAGATTTGCCGCATCCACCTGTCCGCCCGACGCCGCGCCAGCGCCGATAATGGTATGGATTTCATCGATAAACAGGATGCTGTTGGTATCCTGCTCAAGCTGTTTCAGCAACGCCTTAAACCGTTTTTCAAAATCGCCACGGTATTTGGTGCCCGCCAGCAGCGAACCGATATCCAGAGAGTAAATGGTGCAATCGGCCATCACTTCCGGCACATCGCCCTGCACGATACGCCAGGCCAGCCCTTCGGCAATCGCCGTTTTGCCAACGCCGGATTCCCCCACCAGCAGCGGGTTATTTTTACGGCGACGACACAAGACCTGGATCGCGCGTTCCAGTTCTTTTTCACGACCAATCAGCGGATCGATGCCGCCCACGCGAGCAAGTTGGTTAAGATTCGTCGTGAAGTTTTCCATACGTTCCTCCCCGCCAGCTTGTTCGTCGCCAGTTGGCTGATTGCCGAGATCGGAAGATTGGCTCGGTTCGTCTTTTCGCGTCCCGTGAGAAATAAAGTTCACGATATCCAGACGGCTCACTTCATGCTTACGCAGCAGATAAGCCGCCTGTGATTCCTGTTCGCTAAAGATAGCCACCAGCACATTCGCGCCAGTCACTTCACTACGCCCGGAAGACTGAACGTGGAAGACGGCACGTTGCAGGACACGCTGGAAACTTAACGTCGGCTGCGTATCACGCTCTTCTTCACTGGCAGGCAGTACGGGTGTGGTTTGTTCAATGAAGGCTTCGAGTTCCTGACGGAGCGCCACCAGATCCACGGAGCATGCTTCCAGCGCTTCGCGAGCCGATGGGTTGCTGAGCAGCGCCAGCAACAGATGCTCGACGGTCATAAACTCATGACGGTGCTCGCGCGCTCTGGCGAAAGCCATGTTTAAACTGAGTTCCAGTTCTTGATTGAGCATAGGCACCTCCCCCAATTTTTATACCTGCATTCAGGCTTTTTCCAGCGTACACAGCAACGGATGCTCGTTCCCCCTTGCATACTTGTTCACCATCGCCACTTTGGTTTCCGCCACCTCGGCGGTGAACACGCCGCAGATGGCTTTGCCTTGATAGTGAACTGCAAGCATCAATTGCGTTGCACGTTCTACATCATAAGAAAAGAATTTTTGTAACACGTCAATAACAAACTCCATCGGAGTGTAGTCATCATTGACTAATATCACTTTATACATAGATGGCGGTTTTAGCGCGTCGCGCACGCTATCTTCCACCAACTGGTCAAAATCCAGCCAATCGTTCGTCTTACCCATTGTCAGTCGTCATTATCGGTTACGGTTGTCGGCAGGAAAATCTGCCGCTGACCAGAGTCTATGCACACAATCAATCTACCTCAATTGATAGATAACTAACATCTATCAGTACCATCCGCGACATCTGTCACATTCCCGGCAATAGCGTTAACTGCTTCAAATTTTTGATTCATTTTTACCCGATCCCCCCTGCCTGATGCTTGACGCCTCGCCTGATTTCTCTAAATTGTAATGTCGAGAGTTGGTGAGGTTTTGAACAGCCCCCACTCCGTCACCGGTTCATTCCATCTTACTTATATAAGATTTACGAAGGATGTCGAAGCATGGAAACGGGTACTGTAAAGTGGTTCAACAATGCCAAAGGGTTTGGTTTCATCTGCCCTGAAGGCGGCGGCGAGGATATTTTCGCCCATTATTCCACCATTCAAATGGATGGTTACAGAACGCTTAAAGCCGGACAGTCTGTCCGGTTTGATGTCCACCAGGGGCCAAAAGGCAATCACGCCAGCGTCATCGTGCCCATCGAAGCAGAGGCCGTTGCATAGCTCCTCTGTCTCATTGTGTACATCCAGGAGGCAAAATGCCAGCCCGATCGGCTGGCATTTTTATTTAACGCCAGTGCCTGATAGCGACACTGTTGCATCTTATCAGGCCGACAAATGACGTCAGCGAGATTACTCCCTTGCCAGCGCATCCACCGGGTCCAGTCGCGCCGCGTTTCTCGCCGGTAGCCAGCCAAACAGTATCCCGGTAAATGTCGAACATAAAAACGCGCTCGCCAGCGCAGTCAGTGAAAAACCGATCTCCCAGCCGGGCAGGAAAAGCTGTAGCATAAATGCGATGAACATCGACAAGCTAATCCCCAGCGCTCCACCAACCAGGCAAACCAGCACCGCTTCAATAAGAAACTGCTGTAGCACATCGCTGGCGCGCGCGCCTACCGCCATACGGATGCCGATTTCACGCGTTCGCTCGGTGACGGAAACCAGCATAATATTCATAACACCGATGCCGCCGACAACCAGCGAAATGACGGCCACCAGCGTCAGAAATAACTGAAGAGTATAGGTGGTTTTTTCAGCCGTTTTCAGGACGCTGTCCATATTCCAGGTGAAGAAGTCTTTTTTACCGTGGCGTAAGGTGAGCAGGCGGGTAAGCTGCTGTTCAGCCTGATCGCTATCAACGCCATCTTTCACACGAACGGTGATCGAGTTAAGCCATGACTGACCCATTATGCGATCTGACATCGTGCTATAGGGCAACCAAACTTGCAACAGATTGCTATTGCCGTACATGGACGGTTTCTCTTCCGCCACGCCAATAACAATAACCGGCATATTACCCGCCAGCACCACTTCCCCTACGACATTCGCTTTATTTGGAAATAGCTGGCGTCGCGTGTTGGCATCCAGCACCACCACCTGCGCGCGATCCTGTTGCTGTACAGCATTGAAGGTGTTCCCCTCCCTAAAGGACATGCCGTAAACGTTAAAATAATCGCCACTGACGCCATTAGCATTTACGGCAATATCAATATTGCCATAGCGAAGACGTAAGCTCTTTGAAACGCTGGGCGTCGCAGAGTTAACCCACGGCTGTTTCTGAATAGCCACCAGATCGTCATATTTCAGCGCCTGTCGATACTGCGGGTTGTCGTCGCCAAAATCTTTGCCTGGATGAATATCAATCGTGTTAGTGCCCATAGCGCGGATATCCGCCAGTACCATCTGTTTTGCGGCGTCGCCGACCACCACAATCGACACCACCGACGCAATACCGATAATAATTCCCAGCATGGTCAGTAAAGTACGCATTTTGTTAGCGGCCATCGCTAACCACGCCATTGACAGCGCTTCGCGAAAGCTGCTGGCAAATTGCCGCCAGCCGGGAGCCGTATTAACTACGGCAGCGTCAACGCCCTGTTCGCGTTTCTTTTCCTGCGCGGGCGGATTATGGACAATCTTGCCATCGTGAATTTCAATAATCCGCTCCGCCTGGGCGGCAATCAGCGGATCGTGCGTCACAATGATCACCGTATGTCCGCGATCGCGCAGTTGGCGCAAAATCGCCATCACCTCTTCGCCGGAATGGCTATCCAGCGCGCCGGTCGGCTCATCTGCCAGAATCACCTGTCCGCCGTTCATCAGAGCGCGGGCAATACTGACACGCTGCTGCTGTCCGCCAGAAAGCTGTGAAGGTGGGTAATCGACGCGATCGCTTAATCCCAGCCGCAAAAGCAACTCTCTGGCGCGCGCCTGGCGTTTTTTGCGTTCAATGCCGGCGTAGACGGCGGGGATTTCAACATTTTGCGCTGCCGTTAAATGCGACAACAGATGGTAGCGCTGAAAGATAAAGCCAAAATGCTCACGCCGCAGCTGCGCCAGCGCGTCCGGGTCCAGCGTCGAGACGTCCCGCCCCGCCACCCGATAAGTGCCGCTGGTCGGTTTATCCAGGCACCCGAGGATATTCATCAGCGTTGATTTTCCAGAACCGGAAACGCCGACGATCGCCACCATCTCCCCGGCGTGGATTTGCAGGGAGATATCTTTCAACACCGCCACCTGCTCTTCTCCGGAGGGGTAGCTGCGACTCACATTGCGCAGTTCAAGCAATGCCGTCATGGCGTCGCTCCTGGCCTGCTCTCGCCGATGATCACCTCATCGCCCGCTTCCAGACCTTTAACCACTTCCACGTCTGTATCGTTACGCTCGCCAATGATCACTTCGCGCTCACGTTTTTCGCCGTTACGCAACAGCGCCACTTTATAACGATTGCCGCCCACCGGTTCGCCAAGCGCGGCGAGAGGAATAATCAACACATTTTTGACATCCATGAGTTGAATATAAACCTGTGCGGTCATATCAAGACACAAGATTCTTTTGGGGTTCGGCACTTCAAACCGGGCGTAATAAAAAATAGCGTCGTTGATCTTTTCCGGCGTCGGCAGAATATCTTTTAAAACGCCTTCATAGCGCGTTTGCGGATCGCCTGCAATGGTGAACCATGCTTTCTGCCCCGCCCGAAGATGGATCACGTCCGCTTCCGAGACCTGCGCTTTTACCAGCATGGTGCTCATATCCGCCAGCGTCAGAATATTGGGCGCCTGCTGAGCTGCAATCACCGTTTGTCCTTGCAGGGTAGTGATTTGCGTCACTTCCCCCGCCATGGGGGCAACAATACGGGTATATTCCAGGTTGGTTTTCGCGGTGTCCAACGAGGCCCGATTACGTTTGATCTGGGCATCTATGGTGCCAATACGCGCCTGTTTAACCGCCAACTCCGTCGCCGCAGTATCCAGATCCTGTTGCGATACCGCCTGAGTCTTAGCTAACTGCTGCTGGCGCGCCAGCGTAACCCGCGCCAGCTTTAACTCAGCGGCTGCCTGCTGACGCTCCGCGTTCAGCTCCATCAGGGTGGCCTCGACCTCTTTTATCTGGTTCTCCGCCTGATCTGGGTCAATCACGCCGAGTAGCTGATCTTTTTTAACGTTATCGCTAATGGAGACCAGCAGCGTTTTCAACTGGCCGCTCACCTGCGCGCCGACATCCACTTTACGCAACGCGTCCAGTTTTCCAGTCGCCAGTACACTCTGTTCAAGATCGCCTGGCCGCACGATTAATGTCTGATAAGTTGGCAGCGGGGCATTTATCATTCGCCAGCCAGCCATCCCCCCCACTAAAAGAATTAAAATAATGACCAGATAACGCTTTTTAAATTTCTTTCCCTTAGCACGCATAGAAACCCTGACGGCAAAATTTTAACCAGAAAGTAAACCACACCTAAACAAAGCTGACACAATAAAGATAGCGCCAGCTGTATTGACGATTGGTTAATGTTTCCTGTGGTTCAATCTCGACAATCTTATGTCGCGGATTACGATCATGACACAGCTTACAGATAATACCTGGTACACTTCAGATTACATCTCTCCTTTACAATTATTTATTCGTCTGACGCGCGGGCAATTACAGCCAGGAAAATTCTGGCGTAAAGCCAGCTTTCGTCGCAAGTTTTTAATCCGCTCATTAGTCATGCCGCGTGCGACCAGCCAATTACTGACCAATCTCACCCAATGGCCGGAGTTAAATACGTTACTTGCTCGTCAGCCGCGTTTGCCTATTCGGCTACATCGTCCTTATATGGCTGTAAATATTAAACGCGATTTCGCCTTAGATGCGCTGTGTTTTCATTATCAACAGATGCGCCAACTTTTATCGCGGGAACAACAGGTTAGCTATTTAAGTCAGTATGGCCTGAATCTTGCTAAATTTGAAACTAAAACCGGCGAGTTGTTTCAACTTGATTTAGTCAGTCTGGTCTCACTGGATAAAGAAGGTGAAAGCACTATTGTTGTTCGCGACGCACAGTTACGTATTCTGGCAGAGATCACATTTACTCTGTGTCGCTTTAACCAACAACGCACACTATTTATCGGCGGATTACAGGGCGCGGCAAACGACGTCCCTCACGAAATTATCCAGCAGGCGACCAAAGCCTGCCATGGTCTTTTTCCCAAACGCATCGTGATGGAGGCTCTCTGTCAGTTTGCGCAAGTCTTTCAGGCAGAAAAGATTATAGCCGTGAGTAACGATGCGCACGTTTATCGTAGCTGGCGATACATGGATAAAAAGACGCAAATGCATGCCGACTATGACGCGTTTTGGGAATCGTTAGGCGGTGAAAGAATTAAAGGGAATTACTATACGCTGCCGCTGGCGATCGCCCGAAAAAGCGAAGCGGAGATCGCCAGTAAAAAACGGGCCGAGTATCGCCGCCGCTATGCATTACTCGATAGCGTCGTCGAACAGGTTCCGGCCACATTCAAACGTTAATCCGCCCGGCCCCGCGCCAGCCAAACCACGCGCGAGAACATCTTTCTGAACAGCGGCGGCACGGCGTCAATTCCGCGCCGCCCGGCTTCCATCGCGACTTCAATCGCCAAATCCGGCTTTGACGAGCGGTGGATAGCTTTAGTGATAATTTTCCGGGTATTCATCGGCACATTAGGCGGAAGTTGCGCAACCCGGTGAAAAACATCGGCAAAGCCCTGACGATACATAAAATGTTCCATATCCAGCGCAGGCAACGCCGTGAGATGTTCGCGTTCTTCTTCCCGATCGTTATTAAGCAGACTGCGGACCGTCGCGGCATATTTTTTCCCCGCTTCGTCGCCATCCACCAGGACATGCCACTCGATTCCCATACGGCGAGCGAACTTCACCAGCGGTTTCAGGCCGGACTGAGCAAACTCAATGACTTTAATGCCCTCCGCATCAAAATGATGTCCACACTGACGCGCCAGCTCATTAATAACCCAGGTTTCCGTCTCGCCTTCCACCAGTAGCCAGCAACGCGCAAACAGCGACGACGCGCGATTAAAGCGGATATGAAAGGCGATGCGCCGTCCATCTTCCGCGCTTAACCCGCCCGGGCCAAGACGCCAGGCGGCGACGCGGGAAGATTCGCGCACCAGCCGTACGACATGCTCCACCGGCGTTAGCGAGAGCAATTCGCCTGAGTTAGTCGTCGCTATCCGCTGTAGCGGTAACAGATTGAGCAATTGCCAGGCGACTGAAAGCATAATGGGATGTAAACGGGTTTCCGGATCTTCCACCAGCAGTAATGGTCGCGCGTCTTTATGTAACCGCAGCGTCCCTTTCGCCTGTAACAGCGTGGAGAAAAGCCCCAGCAGGATCACCCGATGCGACCGGCTGCCCGGTTTGTCGATCATCCGATTAATAATATCCAGATAGCGCCAGCTACGCTGCTCATTTTGCGAACGTCGGCGCATGAGTCGGTGACGCGCCTGTCCTGCGCCCTGCTCTGAGAAATAGTGTTCAAGCAGTTGCACCATCGCGGACAGTCCCTGGCGAATCTGCCCGTCGGTTAAATTTTGCGGCCGGGTCGCCAGCTCACGCGCCAGAAAATCCAGTTGCCGGGCCGTGACTTCAACATCCGGCACATTGGGCACCGTACCGTTGCGAATACGTCGCATAAAGCGCGCATCGCGCAAACGTAGCACTGGCATCAGACGAACCAGGTGGCGCACCTGATCGTTAATATTTTCCACCGGCAATGGCTGCCCATCGCTATTGAGAAAACTGCGCAACGTCATCACGCTGCCATCGGCGCCGCATTCGCCCTCTAGCCGATAAAAAATGCGGTGAAAATCATCCTCGCAAGGCGACCAGCATGCTTCCAGCGCCCGATAACGACGTACCCGATGCCGCCCTGGCTGCGTTTCGCGAAAAGTCAGAATAATATGCAGGTGATGCTCGCGTCCTTTTATGTCGCCAGGCGGAAACCAGAAATCCTCACGGACAAAATGGTAGAGATCGAGTTCCGGCGACAATAACAGAGTCAGCGCATCCAGCAGGCTGGATTTGCCCCAGGCGTTTTCCCCAATCAGCACGTTGTTTTGCTCCAGCATCAACGACAGTCGGTTGATACCGCGAAATCCTACTATTTCAACGCGTTCGAGAATCATGCTTCCTCCAGAAAAACGTCATCACTCCATAAAATTCACCGCAGTATAACGGCAAATGCGTCCGCCTGGCGTGATATTCCCCCCCTTTGCCTGGGGCAAATGTCTGATAAATGTACGGCTGACGGTGTCGCTTTACTGATAGTCTGGAATTCGGTAGTGTCATGTACGCTATTCAAACAATAAAAAAGGGCCCGGCTGTTCATGTTTTCAGGACTTTTAATCATTCTGGTTCCACTGATTGTGGGCTATCTCATTCCACTGCGACATAAAGCCGCATTACAACTTATTAACCGGCTACTGAGCTGGCTCGTGTACCTTATTCTCTTTTTTATGGGAATAAGCCTGGCGTTTTTGGATAACCTCGCCAGTAATCTGGTGGCGATTTTTCATTATTCCGCCGTCAGTATTACGATTATTTTATTGTGTAATATCGCCGCCTTATTGTGGCTGGAACGTATCCTCCCGTGGCGTCACCATCATCAGCAGGAAAAACTGCCTTCGCGTATTGCCATGGCGCTGGAGTCGCTGCAACTGTGCGGCGTAGTGGTATTGGGGTTTGTCATCGGCCTGAGCGGACTCTCTGTTTTACAGCACGCCACCGAAGCCAGTGAATATACGCTGATCTTTTTATTGTTCCTGGTGGGGATTCAGCTACGAAATAGCGGCATGACCTTAAAGCAAATTGTGCTTAACCGCCGGGGAATGATGGTCGCGGTCGTTGTCGTGGCAAGCTCATTACTGGGCGGCGTGATTAATGCGTTTATCCTGGACTTACCGCTAAAAACCGCCATGGCGATGGCGTCAGGTTTCGGCTGGTACTCTCTTTCCGGTATTTTGCTGACGGAGTCGTTTGGACTGGTTATCGGCAGCGCGGCATTTTTTAACGATCTGGCCCGCGAGCTCTTAGCCATTATGCTTATTCCCGGTCTGGTTCGCCGCAGCCGTTCAACGGCGTTGGGCCTGTGCGGAGCGACTTCAATGGACTTTACGTTGCCGGTATTACAGCGCTCCGGCGGCGTAGAGATTGTTCCGGCGGCTATCGTACATGGCTTTATCCTCAGCCTGCTGGTCCCCCTCTTAATGGCGTTCTTCTCGGCCTGATACCTCTTTGGCGGTAGGCATCTGCCGCCAAAATTGCGCTAAATCAATCTCCTTGCACATTATGGCAGAAATCCCTTTTATCCCTTTGTTCACAGGCATAACCTTAAACATGTATATTAAATATAACTTTAAAAGGTGTGACCATGTTTTGTGTGCAATGTGAACAAACCATCCGTACACCAGCCGGAAACGGCTGCTCCTACGCGCAGGGAATGTGCGGTAAAACGGCTGAAACGTCCGATCTGCAGGATCTGCTGATTGCGGCTTTGCAAGGTTTGTCTGCCTGGGCGGTGAAGGCCCGTGAATATGGCATCATTAATCACGACGTTGATAACTTTGCGCCGCGCGCGTTTTTCTCCACGCTGACCAACGTTAACTTCGACTCTCCGCGTATCGTCGGCTACGCCCGTGAAGCGATTGCCTTGCGTGAAGCGTTGAAAGCGCAGTGCCTGAGCGTGGATGCCAATGCGCATTGCGACAATCCGATGGCCGATCTGCAACTGGTTAGCGACGATCTGGGCGAACTGCAACGTCAGGCGGCGGAATTTACCCCGAATAAAGACAAAGCCGCCATTGGCGAGAACATCCTCGGCCTGCGTCTGCTGTGCCTGTACGGTCTGAAAGGCGCGGCGGCGTATATGGAACACGCGCACGTTCTCGGTCAATACGACAACGACATTTACGCGCAGTACCACAAAATCATGGCCTGGCTGGGCACCTGGCCTGCTGACATGAACGCGCTGCTGGAGTGCGCAATGGAAATCGGCCAGATGAACTTCAAAGTGATGAGCATTCTGGATGCCGGTGAAACCACCAAATACGGTCACCCTACGCCGACTCAGGTCAACGTCAAAGCGACTAAAGGCAAGTGCATTCTGATCTCCGGTCACGATCTGAAAGATCTCTACAACCTGCTGGAACAGACCGAAGGCACCGGCGTTAACGTCTACACTCACGGTGAAATGCTGCCCGCACATGGCTATCCGGAACTGCGTAAATTCAAGCATCTGGTCGGTAACTACGGCAGCGGCTGGCAGAATCAGCAGGTCGAATTCGCCCGCTTCCCTGGCCCAATCGTGATGACCTCTAACTGCATTATCGACCCGACCGTGGGCAGCTATGACGACCGTATCTGGACCCGTAGCATCGTCGGCTGGCCGGGCGTTAGCCATCTTGAAGGCGATGACTTCGGGCCGGTCATTGCCCAGGCGCAGCAGATGGCGGGCTTCCCGTACAGCGAAATTCCGCATCTTATCACCGTCGGTTTTGGCCGTCAGACCCTGCTCGGCGCTGCCGATACGCTCATCGATCTGGTCAGTCGTGAAAAACTGCGCCACATCTTCCTGGTCGGCGGCTGTGACGGCGCGCGCGGCGAGCGTAACTACTTTACCGATTTCGCCACCAGCGTGCCGGATGACTGCCTGATCCTGACTCTGGCGTGCGGTAAATACCGTTTCAATAAACTGGAGTTCGGCGACATCGAAGGGCTGCCGCGTCTGGTCGATGCCGGTCAGTGTAATGATGCTTACTCCGCGATTATCCTGGCGGTGACGCTGGCGGAAAAACTGGGCTGCGGCGTCAACGATCTGCCGCTGTCGCTGGTGCTCTCCTGGTTTGAGCAGAAAGCGATCGTGATTCTGCTGACGCTGCTGTCATTAGGCGTGAAAAATATTGTCACCGGGCCGACCGCACCAGGCTTCTTCACGCCGGATTTGCTGGCTATCCTCAACGAGAAGTTCGGTCTGCGCTCCGTGACCACTGTTGAAGAAGACATGAAGCAATTGCTGAGCGCGTAAGGAGGTCAATGATGACGATGCCAACCTCACAGTGTCCCTGGCGAATGCAGGTGCATCACATCCGTCAGGAGACGCCGGATGTATGGACAATTGCGCTATTATGCCATGACTACTACCCTTACCGCGCCGGGCAGTATGCGCTGGTGAGCGTGCGCAATTCAGCGGAAACGCTGCGCGCCTACACCCTTTCGTCTACGCCGGGCGTCAGTGAATATATTACGCTGACCGTTCGTCGGATTGACGATGGCACGGGTTCGCAGTGGTTGACCCATGACATCAAGCGCGGCGATTACATCTGGCTGTCTGATGCAATGGGCGATTTTACCTGTGACGATAAAACAGAAGATAAGTTTCTGCTGCTCGCCGCCGGTTGTGGCGTAACGCCAATCATGTCGATGCGTCGCTGGCTGGCGAAATACCGCCCGCAGGCCGACGTGCAGGTCATCTTTAACGTCCGTTCGCCGGATGATGTGATTTTTGCCGACGAGTGGCGACAGTATCCGGTCACGCTAGTGGCGGAAAATCATGCCACGGAAGGTTTTATCGCGGGCCGTCTGACCACGGAATTGTTACAGAGCGTACCGGATTTGGCATCGCGCACCGTGATGACCTGCGGCCCGGCGCCCTATATGGATTTCGTCGAACAGGGAGTGAAAGCGCTTGGCGTAACGCGCTTCTTTAAAGAGAAGTTCTTCACGCCGGTGGCGGAAACGGCAACCAGCGGCCTGAAATTCACCAAGCTACAGCCAGCGCAGGAATTTTATGCCCCGATCGGTACGACGCTGTTGGAGGCGCTGGAGAGTAATAAAGTACCGGTTGCCGCTGCCTGTCGGGCAGGTGTTTGCGGCTGCTGTAAAACCAAAGTCGTTTCCGGCGACTATACGGTGAGTAGCACCATGACGCTGAGCGAGGCGGAGATTGCCGAAGGTTACGTACTGGCCTGCTCCTGCCATCCGCAGGGCGATCTTGTTCTCGCATAATCGGTAAACGTTCCATCATAGGCCCGGTAAGCGTCAGCGCTACCGGGCGATTTGCCGCTCGCTTCATCCTTTCGCCCCTCTCTTCGCCAAAGAAAAACGTCATCGTCATCTTCAACTAAACTTGTAACCGTTATCACATTTAAGGAGATGGAGAACCATGAAACAAACCGTTGCCGCTTTTATTGCCAAAACGCTGGAACAGGCTGGCGTAAAACAAATCTGGGGCGTCACTGGCGACTCCCTGAACGGCCTGAGCGATAGTCTTAATCGTATGGGAACCATTGAATGGATGCCAACCCGCCACGAAGAGGTCGCCGCTTTCGCCGCCGGCGCACAAGCGCAGCTTACCGGCGAGCTGGCAGTGTGCGCCGGTTCATGTGGACCGGGCAACCTGCACCTGATCAATGGCCTGTTTGATTGCCACCGTAACCACGTCCCTGTTCTGGCGATCGCCGCCCATATTCCGTCCAGTGAAATCGGCAGCGGTTATTTCCAGGAGACCCACCCGCAGGAGTTGTTCCGTGAATGCAGCCACTATTGCGAGTTGGTTTCCAGCCCGGAGCAGATCCCGCAGGTACTCGCCATCGCCATGCGCAAAGCGGTGCTAAACCGCGGCGTCTCCGTGGTCGTACTTCCGGGTGACGTGGCGCTGAAACCTGCGCCTGAAAACGCCGTCACTCATTGGTACCATGCCCCGCACCCCGTCGTCACGCCGGCGGAGGAAGAGCTGAAAAAACTGGCGCAACTGCTGCGCTACTCCAGCAATATCGCATTGATGTGCGGTAGCGGCTGCGCGGGCGCGCATGAGGAGTTGGTCGCGTTGGCGGCAAAACTAAAAGCGCCAATCGTTCATGCCCTGCGCGGCAAAGAGCACGTTGAGTACGATAACCCTTATGATGTGGGAATGACCGGCCTGATTGGCTTTTCTTCTGGCTTCCACACCATGATGAACGCCGATACGCTGATCCTGCTCGGCACCCAGTTCCCCTACCGCGCCTTTTATCCGAGCGATGCCAAAATCATTCAGATTGACATCAACCCGGGCAGTATTGGCGCGCACAGCAAAGTCGACATGGCGCTGGTGGGCGATATTAAAGCCACGCTTCGCGCCCTGCTGCCGCTGGTGGAAGAAAAAAGCAATCGTAAATTCCTCGATAAAGCTCTGGAGCACTATCGGGACGCCCGTAAAGGGCTTGATGACTTAGCCAAACTCAGCGATAAAGCCATCCACCCACAATATCTGGCGCAACAAATTAGTCATTTCGCCGCTGACGACGCTATTTTTACCTGCGATGTCGGCACGCCGACCGTCTGGGCGGCCCGCTATCTAAAAATGAACGGCAAGCGCCGCCTGCTGGGCTCGTTTAACCACGGGTCAATGGCCAACGCTATGCCGCAGGCGCTCGGCGCTCAGGCTACCGCGCCGGGTCGTCAGGTTATCGCGATGTGCGGTGATGGCGGCTTCAGTATGCTGATGGGCGATTTTCTCTCGGTGGTACAGATGAAGCTGCCGATAAAAATCGTCGTCTTTAATAACAGCGTGCTGGGCTTTGTGGCGATGGAAATGAAAGCTGGCGGCTACCTTACCGACGGTACCGAACTGCACGACACCAATTTCGCGCGTATCGCCGAAGCCTGCGGCATTACCGGTATTCGCGTGGAAAAAGCCGCAGACGTGGACGGAGCGCTACAGCGCGCGTTTTCCATTGACGGCCCGGTACTGGTTGACGTGGTCGTGGCAAAAGAAGAGCTGGCGATCCCGCCGCAGATCAAACTGGAACAAGCGAAAGGCTTTAGCCTGTACATGCTGCGCGCCATTATTAGCGGCCGCGGCGATGAAGTGATCGAACTGGCGAAAACGAACTGGCTAAGGTAAAACAGTGCACATCACCTTTTAAAATCCAGGGATGTGCCATGATTGATTTACGCAGTGATACCGTTACCCGACCGAGCCGTGCCATGCTCGAGGCGATGATGACCGCTCCGGTCGGGGACGACGTATACGGCGATGACCCTACCGTTAACGCCCTTCAGCGCTACGCCGCCGACCTTTCCGGTAAAGAAGCGGCGCTTTTTTTACCCACCGGCACCCAGGCCAATCTGGTCGCGCTGCTTAGCCATTGTGAACGCGGCGAAGAGTATATCGTTGGTCAGGGCGCGCATAATTATCTCTATGAAGCTGGCGGCGCGGCGGTGCTCGGCAGCATTCAGCCGCAGCCCATCGACGCCGCCGCGGACGGTACGCTGCCGCTGGAGAACGTGGCGGCGAAGATTAAAGCGGATGACATCCACTTCGCGCGCACGCGCTTGCTCAGTCTGGAAAATACGCATAACGGGAAAGTGCTGCCGCGCGCGTATCTGAAAGACGCCTGGACATTTACCCGCGAACGTGGACTGGCGCTGCACGTTGACGGCGCCCGAATTTTTAACGCGGTGGTTGCCTACGGCTGTGAGTTAAAAGAGATTACGCAGTATTGCGACTCTTTTACCATCTGCCTGTCAAAAGGTCTCGGAACGCCGGTCGGTTCACTGCTGGTCGGCAACCGCGATTACATTAAACGCGCGACGCGCTGGCGTAAAATGGTCGGCGGCGGAATGCGTCAGGCCGGGATTCTGGCAGCGGCCGGACTGTATGCGCTGAAGCATAACGTGGCGCGTCTGCAAGAGGATCATGATAACGCCGCCTGGCTGGCGCAGCAGCTTCGGGAAGCGGGCGCGGAGGTCATGCGCCACGAAACGAATATGCTGTTTGTTCGCGTTGGCGAAGCACAGGCCGCCGCGCTTGGCGACTATTTGCGGGAACGGAATATCCTGATTAACGCCGCGCCGATTGTGCGTCTGGTGACGCATCTGGATGTCTCTCGCGAACAGCTTACCGACGTCGTCGCCCACTGGCGCGCCTTTTTAGCCCGCTAAGGAGAGCAACGTGGCGCAACGCATTCTGGTTCTCGGCGCCAGCGGCTATATCGGCCAGCACCTGGTCTTTGCGCTAAGTCAGCAAGGGCATCAGGTGCGAGCGGCGGCGCGACGCATCGAACGTCTGGAAAAACAGCGCCTCGCCAACGTCAGTTGTCATAAGGTCGATCTGCACTGGCCGGAAAATTTACCCGCGCTGCTTCGCGACATTGATACCGTTTACTATCTGGTACACGGCATGGGCGAAGGCGGCGATTTTATCGCCCATGAGCGTCAGGCGGCGCTCAACGTGCGCGACGCGCTGCGCCAGACGCCGGTTAAACAACTTATTTTCCTCAGTTCACTGCAGGCACCGGCGCATGAGCAATCCGATCACCTGCGCGCCCGCCAGCTTACGGCTGACACGCTGCGCGACGCAGGCGTACCGGTGACGGAATTACGCGCCGGGATCATCGTCGGCGCAGGCTCCGCCGCCTTCGAAGTCATGCGCGACATGGTTTACAACCTGCCAATACTCACGCCGCCGCGCTGGGTGCGTTCGCGCACCACGCCCATCGCTCTGGAAAATTTACTCTACTACCTGGTCGGCTTACTGGACCACCCTGCTCGCGAGCATCGTATTCTGGAAGCCGCCGGGCCGCAGGTATTAAGTTATCAGCAGCAGTTTGAACGTTTTATGGCCGTCAGCGGTAAACGGCGTCCGCTGATCCCGGTGCCTTTTCCGACCCGCTGGATTTCGGTCTGGTTTTTAAACGTCATTACCTCCGTGCCGCCAACTACCGCAAAAGCGTTAATCCAGGGATTAAGGCACGATTTGCTGGCCGATGACGCCGCGTTAAAAAAGTTGATCCCCCAAACGCTTATCACCTTTGATGACGCCGTTCGCCGCACGCTGAAAGAAGAAGAAAAACTGGTGAACTCCAGCGACTGGGGCTACGACGCGCTGGCCTTCGCCCGCTGGCGTCCCGAATACGGCTATTTTCCAAAGCAGGCGGGCTTTACCGCGCAGACCCCGGCCAGCCTATCGGCGCTATGGCAGGTCGTAAATCGGCTGGGTGGCAAAGAGGGCTATTTTTTCGGCAATATTTTGTGGCAGACGCGCGCCGCGATGGACCGTCTGGTGGGGCATAAACTGGCGAAAGGCCGCCCGTCGCATACCTTGCTCAAGCCTGGCGATACGGTAGATAGCTGGAAAGTGATCATTGTCGAACCAGAAAAACAGCTCACGCTCTTGTTTGGCATGAAAGCGCCGGGTCTGGGGCGGCTTAGCTTCACGCTGCACGATAAAGGCCGCTACCGCGAAATTGACGTGCGCGCCTGGTGGCATCCACACGGAATGCCGGGCCTGATTTACTGGCTACTGATGATCCCGGCGCACCTGTTTATTTTCCGGGGAATGGCAAGGCGTATTGCCCGACTTGCAGAACAAATCACAGAAAAATGAGAAAAAGTTGCTGTATTCTTTCGTGTTTCCCATTGCATACCGACGTAATTCACGGAAGAATGCGCACGACGGTTTATTAAACACAGTGGATTGATATGAAGGTACTGGTTACCGGCGCCACCAGCGGCTTAGGTCGAAACGCGGTTGAATTTTTGCGCAATAAAGGCATCAGCGTCAGAGCGACGGGTCGCAATGAAGCGATGGGCAAGCTGCTTGAAAAAATGGGCGCGGAATTCGTCCATGCGGATTTAACCGAACTGGTCTCCTCGCAGGCTAAAGTGATGCTCGCCGGGATCGACACGTTGTGGCACTGCTCCAGCTTTACCTCGCCCTGGGGAACCCAACAGGCTTTCGATCTGGCGAATGTTCGCGCCACCCGCCGTCTGGGAGAATGGGCGGTCGCCTGGGGCGTGCGCAATTTTATTCATATCTCCTCTCCCTCGCTCTATTTTGATTACCACCATCACCGTGATATCAAAGAAGATTTCCGCCCGCATCGGTTTGCCAATGAGTTCGCCCGCAGTAAAGCCGCCGGCGAAGAGGTGATTAATCTGTTGGCGCAGGCCAATCCGCAAACACGTTTTACGGTATTGCGTCCACAAAGCCTGTTTGGCCCGCACGATAAAGTATTTATCCCACGTCTGGCGCATATGATGCACCATTACGGTAGCGTCTTATTACCGCACGGGGGCAGCGCGCTGGTCGATATGACCTACTATGAAAATGCGATCCACGCCATGTGGCTGGCCAGCCAGCCGGGCTGCGATCATCTGCCTTCTGGCCGCGCTTATAACATCACTAACGGCGAAAACCGCACCTTACGCAGCATCGTACAAAAGTTAATTGATGAACTGACTATCGACTGCCGCATTCGCTCTGTGCCTTACCCAATGCTGGATATGATCGCCCGCAGTATGGAGCGCTTCGGCAAAAAATCCGCCAAAGAGCCCCCGCTAACGCATTACGGCGTGTCAAAACTGAATTTTGATTTTACGCTCGATACGACTCGCGCGCAGGACGAGCTGGGCTACCAGCCCATCGTCACGCTGGACGAAGGCATTGAGCGCACCGCCGCCTGGCTGCGCGATCACGGAAATTTACCGCGTTAATCCTGGCCGTACTTCTCCAGTAATGCTTCGGCAATCGCCTGCGTTTCGGCATCTGCGATACCGTTCCATTGCGCCGGACGGAAGTGCATCTGGAACGCCATAATCACCCGCTGCTGCTCGCGCGCCGTCATATCGGCTTTGACTTCATAGCCATAGCGCGAGAGTAACGCAAGCACCGTTGCGGTATCGACTGGCGTATACGGCGCGCGTCCAGCCAGATAAAACGCCACACGCTGGGCGTCAGGCCAGGCGCCAATCCCCTGCGCCGCCAGCTCGCGCCACGGGAAGCGCGGGCCGGGATCGTCTTTACGCTGCGGCGCGATATCCGCATGGGCCACCACATTCTGCGGTTTGATGTTATAGCGCGCGATAATATCCTTCGCTAACGGAATCAATGCCTGAATTTGCGCGGATTCAAACGGCGCGAAAGATTTCACCCCGCCGGACATTCGCCAACCGCGATTTTCCAGCTCAATGCCAATAGACGTATCATTGAGACGCGTGGCGCCTCGCCAGAAACTGACGCCCGCATGCCAGGCCTGATCCTGTTCCGGCACCAGTTGCCAGATGCGCGGTTTACCGCCATATAATGGCGGGGTTGCGGGAATCAGGTAATGCGAACTGACGTTGCGACCCGTTAACGTCGCCAGCGAAACGTCAAAGTTTTCCGCCGTATAGTGAATCACCAGGACTTTAATGCGCGGATAGGCCGCCTGCGCCCGATGTCGGGTATCAAGCTGATATCCCTCTTTATCGATAATTCCTTTTTCGCTCGCGCAGCCTGTTAACAGCAACGCGAGACCCACCAGCCACAGTAGCGCTCTCATCGGCGCGTTTTCACCGCCGTTCCGCTGACGCTGACCATCAGCATACTGCCATCCTTGCCGACAGTTTCGTAATCAATATCGATGCCTACCACCGCATCGGCGCCCAACGCTTTAGCCTGCTCGCCAAGTTCCTGAAAAGCGATTTCACGCGCTTTACGCAGCTCTTTCTCATACGCGCCGGAACGTCCGCCGACGATATCCCGAATGCCGGCGAAAAAATCGCGGAAAATATTGGCGCCTAAAATGGCTTCGCCCGTCACCACACCGCAATACTCCACGATGCTTTGTCCTTCCAGCGTTGGGGTTGTTGAAAACTGCATAGTGAATCTCCCGGGTTAGCTAAGCACACGATCTCAAACGCATTATCAAGCTGATACGCTATCATTGAAAGGATATAATTGATTATCGTAGATCGGTTTTTGCTCGATCGCCTATAAGGAAATCATCATGCGCTATTCTAAACTCTCTTTGCTCATCCCGTGCGCGCTTCTGCTTAGCGCCTGTACGACCGTCACTCCCGCCTACAAAGATAATGGCCCGCGTATCGGCGCGTGTGTGGAAGGCGGCCCGGACAGCGTGGCTCAACAATTTTACGACTACCGTATTCAACACCACAGCAATGATATCGCCGCGCTTCGCCCCTACTTGAGTGATAACCTGGCGAAATTGTTGACCGACGCCAGCCGCGATACGGAGCACCGCCAGTTGATGAGCGGCGATCTGTTCTCCAGCCGCGCTACGCTGCCGGATAGCGCCAACGTCGCCAGCGCATCAACCATTCCGAACCGAGATGCGCGCAACATTCCTCTGCGGGTAGCGTTAAAACAGGGCGATCAAAGCTGGCAGGATGAAGTGCTTATGATTCACGAAGGCTCATGCTGGGTGATTGACGACGTTCGCTATCTGGGCGGAGATGTCCATGCCCCTGCCGGTACGCTGCGCCAGTCGATAGAAAACCGTTAACAGCCAGTATTCCCCCGCTTTTGCACCCATAACCCCGTAAATTGTCTGGCATTCTGCCCGGGATGCCGACAATTCTTCTTACCTACTATTCCTCCTGCTATTTTGTGCTATGTTTAGGGAAGAATGTGGGATATATTTAACTTTTAACGCATAAATATTGCATAACTATTCTGCGAAAGGTACTATCTGCGGCTTCAATAGCTATCAGACTGCCTGTATACGAGTGTCAATGAGTATTCAATTAAACGGCATTAATTGCTTTTACGGCGCGCATCAGGCGCTGTTCGATATCACGCTGGATTGCCCCGAAGGCGAAACGCTGGTGTTGCTTGGCCCAAGCGGGGCGGGTAAAAGTTCGCTGCTGCGTGTACTCAATCTGCTTGAGATGCCGCGCTCCGGCACTCTGACTATCGCCGGGAACCATTTTGACTTTACGAAAACGCCGTCCGATAAGGCGATTCGTGAGCTACGTCAAAATGTCGGAATGGTCTTTCAGCAATATAATCTTTGGCCGCATCTCACCGTTGTGCAGAATCTGATTGAAGCGCCCTGCCGCGTACTGGGTCTGACAAAAGATCAGGCGCTGGCGCGCGCAGAAAAGCTGCTGGAGCGTCTACGTCTGAAGCCATATAGCGATCGTTATCCGTTGCACCTTTCCGGCGGTCAGCAGCAGCGCGTCGCGATTGCCCGCGCGCTGATGATGGAGCCGCAGGTGCTGCTGTTTGATGAACCGACCGCCGCGCTGGACCCGGAAATTACCGCTCAAATCGTCAGCATTATTCATGAGCTGGCGGAAACGAACATTACTCAGGTGATCGTTACGCATGAAGTCGAAGTGGCGCGTAAGACCGCCAGTCGTGTGATTTATATGGAAAATGGTCACATCGTCGAGCACGGTGATGCGGGTTGCTTTGCCCACCCTCAGACCGAAGCGTTCAAAAACTATCTCTCTCACTAAGATTCGGGACAATGACAATGAAAAAAGTTCTGATTGCCGCGCTAATTGCAGGCTTTAGCCTTTCCGCTACAGCAGCCCAGACCATTCGTTTTGCGACCGAAGCGTCCTATCCGCCGTTCGAATCGATGGATGCTAATAACAAGATTGTCGGCTTTGACGTCGACCTGGCCAACGCGCTATGTAAAGAGATCGACGCCTCCTGTACCTTTACCAATCAGGCGTTCGACAGCCTGATCCCCAGCCTGAAATTCCGCCGTTTCGACGCTGTAATGGCGGGAATGGATATCACGCCGGAACGTGAAAAGCAGGTGCTGTTTACCACGCCATATTACGACAACTCCGCGCTGTTCGTGGGTCAGCAGGGCAAATACACCAGCGTCGATCAACTGAAAGGTAAGAAAGTCGGCGTACAGAACGGTACGACGCACCAGAAATTCATCATGGATAAGCATCCGGAAATCACCACCGTACCGTATGACAGCTATCAGAACGCGAAGCTGGATCTACAAAATGGCCGTATCGACGCTGTTTTCGGCGACACGGCGGTCGTGACCGAATGGCTGAAAGCCAATCCTAAGCTGGCGCCGGTCGGCGATAAAGTCACCGATAAAGATTATTTCGGCACCGGCCTGGGTATCGCGGTACGTCAGGGCAACACCGAGCTGCAGCAGAAATTCAATACTGCGCTGGAAAAAGTGAAGAAAGATGGGACTTACGAGACCATCTATAACAAATGGTTCCAGAAGTAATCTTTGATGAACGAATTTTTTCCTTTAGCAAGCGCCGCCGGGATGACCGTCGGCCTTGCCGTCTGCGCGCTGATCATTGGCCTCGCGTTAGCCATGTTCTTTGCCGTCTGGGAGTCCGTAAAATGGCGCCCGATTGCCTGGATAGGCTCCGCGCTGGTCACTATTTTGCGCGGCCTGCCGGAAATTCTGGTGGTGCTGTTTATCTATTTCGGCTCCTCGCAACTCCTGCTTACGCTGTCTGACGGGTTTACCCTCCATCTCGGCTTTACGCAGATCCCGGTGCAAATGGAGATTGAGAACTTTGACGTCAGTCCGTTCCTGTGCGGCGTGATTGCGTTGTCCCTGCTGTATGCGGCCTATGCGTCGCAGACGCTACGCGGCGCGCTGAAAGCCGTTCCGTCTGGTCAGTGGGAGTCGGGTCAGGCACTGGGATTATCAAAGACGGCGATTTTTTTCCGTCTGGTGATGCCGCAGATGTGGCGTCACGCTCTGCCAGGGCTGGGTAATCAGTGGCTGGTGTTGCTAAAAGATACGGCTCTGGTCAGCCTTATCAGCGTTAACGATCTGATGTTGCAGACCAAAAGTATTGCCACACGCACCCAGGAACCGTTTAACTGGTACATTATTGCGGCGGCTATTTACCTGGTCATTACGCTGATCAGTCAGTACATTCTCAAACGCATAGACCTGCGCGCGACACGTTTTGAGCGGAGGCCGGACTAATGCTTGAGTATTTACCTGAACTGCTAAAAGGGCTACACACCAGCCTGACGCTGACCGTGGCTTCTATTGCCGTCGCTTTGGTGCTGGCGTTAGTTTTTACCATCATCCTGACGCTAAAAACGCCGTTCGTGGTGTGGCTGGTGCGCGGCTATATCACGTTGTTTACCGGTACGCCGTTGTTGGTGCAAATTTTCCTGATCTACTACGGACCCGGTCAATTCCCGACACTGCAAGAGTATCCGCTACTCTGGCATCTACTGTCTGAACCGTGGCTGTGCGCACTGATCGCGTTGTCGCTAAACAGCGCCGCTTATACCACGCAGCTATTTTATGGCGCGATTCGCGCGATTCCGGAAGGTCAGTGGCAGTCCTGCGGCGCGCTGGGGATGAGTAAGAAAGATACGCTGGCGATTTTGTTGCCCTATGCGTTTAAACGCGCCCTCTCCTCCTATTCTAATGAGGTGGTACTGGTCTTCAAAAGTACCTCTCTGGCCTATACCATCACCTTGATGGAAGTCATGGGGTACAGTCAGTTGCTCTATGGTCGTACCTACGATGTGGTGGTATTTGGCGCGGCAGGCGTAATTTACCTGGTCGTCAACGGTCTATTGACGCTGATGATGCGTTTGATTGAGCGTAAAGCCCTGGCGTTTGAGCGGCGCAATTAACCAGGCAGGATAAGGCATTCTCGCCGCCGTTCGACAATGGTCAGATGGCGCTGCGCTTATCAAGCCTACGATGCATAATATTGAATAAACCCGACGGACAAGTGGTTAACTTGTCCGTCTTTTTTTATCCATTTCAAAATATTTAATCATTTTTATTGCATACAAATTCAATTGATGGCATTGTAAATCTATGCCGCAGACACGGCGCATAATCATAAGATTACGGGAGTGACATCATGAAAAAGTTAGTTCTGGCTGCATTACTCGCCTCTTTCGCCACTGGCAGCATCGCCGCTGAAAAAATCAATTTCGGGGTTTCCGCCACCTATCCCCCGTTTGAATCCCTGGATGCGAGTAATAAAATTGTGGGCTTCGATATCGATCTGGCAACCGCATTATGCAAGCAAATGCAGGCAGAATGTACTTTTACCAATCATGCTTTCGATAGTCTTATCCCGGCGCTGAAATTCAGAAAATATGATGCCGTCATTTCCGGAATGGACATTACCCCGGAGCGCAGTAAACAGGTCGCCTTTAGCAATCCCTATTATGCGAACTCCGCGCTGGTGATTGCCAAAAAAGACACCTATAAAACCTTTACCGATCTAAAAGGTAAGCGTATCGGTATGGAAAATGGCACCACGCATCAAAAATATCTCCAGGATAAACATCCGGAGGTCAAAACCGTGGCCTACGACAGCTACCAGAATGCGATTATCGACCTGAAAAATGGCCGTATTGACGGCGTCTTTGGCGATACCGCAGTGGTCAATGAGTGGCTGAAAACGAATCCGCAACTGGGTCCGGCAACAGAGAAAGTGACCGATCCGCAATACTTCGGTACCGGACTTGGCATCGCGGTGCGCCCGGACAATAAGGCGTTGCTGGAAAAACTGAATAATGCGCTGGCCGCCATTAAAGCGGACGGCACTTATCAGAAAATTAGCGATCAGTGGTTCCCGCAGTAAGACATATGTGATTAGCCCACCGTGTTGCGAAATGGCAGTATAAATACCTTATTCAGCCCACGGGCCGCCATCGGAAACTATCCTGGCCTGATAAGCGCAGCGCCATTGAGCATTCTACAGTTTGTCATCAGTCTCAAACGCCTGCATCAACAGGCGATTCGGACTAATACTTGCCGGGTGACGCTGACGCGTACCCGGCTTACAACATTGTTACGTTTTAGATAACATCCAGACCCAGACGGCGATACTGCTCCGCCGGAGCATCATTTTCTTTCATCAAACGGATAAGTAAGTTGATCATCCTTGCTTCGATGGCCTCATCATGAATAGGATGTTGCTGCTGCGGATCGTCTCTGAGATCAAACAAGAGATGACCAAAGCTATTCACACCTTTATATTTTTCCCTGGCCGGAATACGTAATACCTGAAGCCCTTTAGTAAAGTTAAACGGAGGTGCCAGAGATAATTTTCCCAGTTCATCCACATCATAACGCGCATTCATCTTGATCGGCATTAACGTGTAGTTCGCAATGTCATGCTCACGCCCCGGCTGCGCGGCCCGCATATAAACATAGCGTCCGTCGGTAACATTAACATGTCCGCTAAACACGCCAAACAGCGCGCCTTCCCTGACGGGTTCATCACTGGCAATGACTTTCGCCAGAGGTTGGCCCTGCATATCTGCGGGAATAGGTTGCTGAAAATAATCCAGTAGCGTTGGCGCCCAGTCAATCATCTGCACCAGCGACTGCCGTCGCGCTCCGCATACCGCGCTGCGCGGGTCCCAGATAAACAGCGGGTTATTCGCCACCTCGTTATAATAGGGCATTTGATTTTTAGCCCACCAACCGTGCTCCCCCAGCAAGAAGCCGTGATCGGTACCGACAATCAGCATCGTATCGCGCCAGAGATCGTGTTCATCCATCAGATCAAGGATACGTCCCAGATTGCGGTCGCACATGGAAACCAGGGCCCGATAACGACAGCGAATATGCGCTATCGCCTCCTCACTTTCACTGACTTTGCCGCGCGGCCAGTCATAATGCGGGCCTTGCCACTCATCTTCATAGAGCGATAAATATTCCTCGGTGGTATAAAACGGCTCATGCGGATCAAACGTCTCAACCTGCAATAACCAGTTATCTTCGGCATGATTTTTATGGATAAAATCGCACCCGGCGTCAAAAACTTTCGTCTGGGGAAAATCGGCTTCCTGCTGGATGTATTCGCGGTTCGCCCAGTCATGACGCCATAGCCCGGAAACGCCGCCTCCGGTTTGTTTTTGTGGAACGCGCAGTACTTCCGGAATGGGCGGCTCGCTAACACTTGCCTTCCAGTGATCGCCCTCCTGACCGCGTACTACGTCCCAGGAGCTATAGCGGTTATGGTAGTTACCGCCGCCGTCTTCCCAGTAATGCAGATGATCGCTGATAAGATGGGTGTAGATCCCCGCTTTTTTCAATAATTCCGGCATGGAATCATCAAAGGGTTCCAGCGGCCCCCACTCACGATGCAGGAAATTATAGCGCCCGGTGTGCAGTTCCCGACGGGCTGGCATACAGGGCATACTGCCGACATAACTATTGTCAAAGGTGGCGGCATGTGCCGCCAGGCGTTGAAAGTTAGGCGCTTTCGTTAGCAAATCACCATAGGGCGGCAAATAGTTTTTATTCAGACTGTCAAACAGCAGAATAATCGCTTTCATGACTCACCCTCATTTGTTGAGCAGGTGCGGAAAATTTTTCTCTACCACATCGTAAATCTGTTTACCTATTGATTCGCCATCCATGATATTTTCAATGGGAATGAGATATTGTCCGTGTTTAGGATCGAGGCTAACAACATCAAGCAATTTTTTCGAAATCGCATAAATATCTGCCCAGTCGGTAAATCCACCGACCTCTCCCGCTGCCGTATGCTCCATATCAAAAGAGAAGTCATATTTTGCTAACGCTTTTTTAACAACAGTCTGTAACATTACGCTACTGCCTACACCATAACCGCATACGAATAAAATATTTACAGAATCTTTCATAATAAAACCCTTTATATAAACCGAATCAATTAAATGGAATAAGGACCAAGATGGAACGTTGAAGCAATAAATTTCAGTAATTCACAAATTGCAGGCCACAGAGTCGCCCAGTCAAATATTCCCGTCCAGCCCACACCTTCTTTTGCCAGCCCGGTTAAAGGAATGGCCCATACCGTACCGAAAGTCTGAATAATCCCTAACAGGAAAGTACAAATAATAACGGAACGATATCCCCCCATTCGGTTGGCTAATACGCCGATGGGACCGCCGGAAAAGAAGAGCGGAACAAAACCAGGCAGTACCATAATAGGGCTATGGATGAGCAGCAGAATGCCCATAGAAAAAATCGTGCCGAAAGTACAAAAGACGAATCCCAGCGTGGCCGCGTTAGGCGAAAAAGGTAATAAAGCAGCAACATCCACAGCCGGTATGGCGTTAGGAATAAAGCGATCCTGCCATCCTTTAAACGAACCGTTAATTTCACCAACCATCATCCGCACGCCCTGCAGCAAGATGACCATATACATAGAGAATTGCAGGCCCAGATTGATGATATAGATATACCAGGGTTTGCCTTTCGCCATTAACTGTACGTTATCGATCCCTGTCGCCAATAGAAAACCGCCAACGAAGAGCGTCATCACAATGGCGATTGCCGTCACGTTGTGGTTAAAAATGGCTAACCAACCGGGAAGTTTCAGGTTTTCGGCGTCATGCTTTTCCGGATCGCCGAATTTATGCGCGAATTTCGAGAAAAACCACAGTCCCAGCATCTGGTTATGCGCAATGGTAAAACCGGCGTTATTGGTCACTTTGGCGATGGGTTTAACAATAAGTGTAGTTGAAAACGCCCAAAAGACCCCGGTCAATACCCCGGCAATTACAATGGATTGTACCCAACCGAACCCCAGCCAGAAGACGATTAACCACAGTACTGCCTGTGAATGAGAGACCCCGGTATTACCGGTAAGAAATATACCTTTTGCGCCGGTATAACGGCCAAATAAAACTAATAACAGGTTAGTAAAAAACGCCAATACAAAAACGTATCCTACATAGCCGAAATTATCGCCCAGCGCTATTTGCGTCGCGGCTTTCATGGCGTATGAATCCATTAAGTATCCATGCACGCCATAAGCCTTGCTGACTGCCTCTGCAACCGGTTTAAAAGTGGCTGAAAATTGAAAGCCGCCAAATAACACCATCATCAAACCGACCATCGCGCTGATCATACCGGTGATAATTTTTATAGGCGTCTTTTTATCCAGCGCATAGCCAACACCGACTAATATCCCAATTAATATTGCCGGTTCAGTTAAAAACGTTTGAATAACATCTATAAATTTGGCAAACATCGTCTGAACGCCCTCCATAAGCGTGCCTATTCGTTGTCATGATTGACCCCTTTACTGACGTTACGTATTGCTTCGCTGATGCTATTGAAATTTACCCGATAAACCACCTTGTCTAATTTTGCCTTACACGCACTGTAATAATCAAAATTAGTCATTAAAAGATTTTAAGTGATTATTTGTGATTTGATTTGCAAAAATAGGGCAATATATAACCATGATCGATCGGAGTTTTTTATCGATCGATCATGGTTATTATTATTTATGGATAATTAGATAGTTAATATAGATATTTTGTATGTCTGGCTTTTGGCGCTACAGCCTGCAAAGCAGTGTTAACACTTCATAATGCGCGGTATGCGGGAACATATCGAAAAGCTGAACACGTTGAATACGGTAGTTCGGCAGATGACGAATATCCTGCGCCATCGTCTGCGCGTTACAGCTCGAATAAATGATAAAACGCGGCGCCATTTGTGCAAGGTAATCGCACAACGGCTTGCCAATGCCGCGGCGGGGAGGATTCACCAATACCAGGTCGGGCGTTTCGCCTTGTGCGGTGGCGAATTGGGTGGAATCCAGCGCCTGGAAATGAAGGCGGGTCAATCCCAGCTCGGCAGCGGATTGCTTCGCGCAGGCAATCGCCTCCGGCGCGATCTCAATACCGGTTAATTGCATCTGCGGCGTCGCGCAGTGCAGGCCGAATCCGCCCACTCCGCAAAAAAGATCCCACATATGGCGTACCGGCAGTTGCCCTACCCAATCGCGCGCCGTTGCATATAATCGGCTGGCGACCGTAGGGTTGGTCTGAAAGAAACTTTGCGGGCGAATCCACAGCGGCACATCGTTAAAACGTTCCACCAGCGCCTGCTGATCCGTCAGGTAGATTTCCGTCTCCCCTTCCATAATCGCCATATGTACCGGCTGGATATTTGCGGTGATCACTCTGAGCTGCGGCAGTTGCGCGCGCAGCCACGGTAACGCCGCGCGCAGTTGCGTAAGTTTGGTTTCTGAACGCAACACGAAGCGTAGCATCATACCGCCATCGAACTGGCTTTCCGTCAGCAACAGGTATTTCAGTTCGCCGCGTTTTCGAGCCACGTTATAAGGCGTGAGTCCGGCACGGGCAATAAAAGGTTTTAGCGCGCTGAATACGGGGGCAAAGGAGGCGGGATACAGCGGGCAGCCGCAAAGATCGACCGGCGTACCGTCGCGATGCAGCATCCCGAAGAGCGGTTTTTCTACACTACCGCTCACGACCATTTTCGCTTTGTTGCGGAAATGCTGTTCCGGGCCGCCAATCGGCGCGCACCACTGTTCAACAGGCAGCCCGGCGAGCAAACGATGTAAATCGGCTGTTTTTGCGGAAAGTTGTTCGTTAACCGACTGCGTAATCCATTGACAGGAACGGCAGCGACCCGCGTCATAGAGTGCGCACTGCATACCAAAAAACCTTCATATTATCCGGGGCGACGATTATACACATTATTGCAGCCGGAAGAACCGACGGCTGGGAGCGGGAATAAACAGCAGAAACAGAATTAAAAGATCGGGGAGTTTTTGCATGACCAGGGAATGCAGGATATCACGCTTCGATTCTCCCGCGATGCTAAACAACTCCGGATATCCGTAGCCTAACGACGCCGCCCACAGATATCCGCTCACAATAATTTGTGTCGCCAGGTACACCCAGCGCGCCCAGCTACGGCCTTTCACCAGCGAAAACGCACAATAAATTTCAACAAAGACCAGCACTAAACTGGCCAGAAAGACCAGGGTTAAGCTCCACGTCTGCACGCTGCGATGAATAAACTCGCCCATCCCGCGTATGCCGAGGGTATTCATAATCATCAGCACATCGAGACCGCGAATCAAAATAATCGCCATAGCCGCAACCTGCACCAGCGTAGGCACATTTAAACGGGCATGTGATGAGGTTGATTGCTTTATAAATCCCAATGAATGTCTTCCCTGAAAATGATGCCGCGACCCGCGCGGCAACGCATTACCATAGTGGAAGATTTTAGTGGCTTCAGCCGCGTCTTGCACGCTGGATATCGCGAATCCGCTGTTTTTCCGCTCGCGCCATCAGGTACCAGGCAATAAATCCGACGATTCCTACCACGCCGAGGATTAACGTCGCCAGCGCGTTGATTTCCGGGTTCACGCCCATGCGCACGCTGGAGAAAACCAGCATCGGTAGCGTGGTGGCGCCGGGACCGGAAACGAAGCTGGCAATCACCAGATCGTCAAGAGAAAGCGTAAAGGCCAACAGCCAGCCCGAGATCACCGCTGGCATGATCATCGGTAACGTAATGACGAAAAAGACCTTCAACGGCGCCGCGCCAAGATCCATCGCCGCCTCTTCAATCGAACGATCCAGTTCGCGTAATCGCGAAGCGATCACCACTGCCACATAGGCGGTACAGAAAGTGACGTGCGCCAACCAGATGGTCAGCATCCCGCGATCGGAGGGCCAGCCGATAGCATGACCGAGCGCGACAAACAGCAGCAGCAGCGACAGCCCGGTAATCACATCCGGCATCACCAGCGGCGCGGTGATCATAAACGCAAAGCCGTTTGCGCCGCGAAATCGTCCAAATCGCACCATCACCACCGCGGCGATAGTACCGAGCACCACCGCCATCGTCGCCGCGCAGGCGGCAATTGTCAGGCTTAGTCCCACTGCGCTCATCATGGCGGTATCCCGAAAGAGCTCGCCATACCAGCGCGTCGACCATCCCTCCCACACCGTCACCAGCTTCGAACTGTTAAACGAGTAAATCACCAACATTAACATCGGCGCATAGAGAAAAGTAAACCCCAGCACCAGAATCAGAATGCGCCAGGGCGAGCGAACGACCGGTAAGTTATTCATCCGTGCTCCCCCACACTTTTTTGCTGATGTTTATGGAACCACATGATCGGTACTATCAGCAGCAGCAACATAATAATGGCGACCGCAGAAGCAACCGGCCAGTCGCGGTTATTGAAAAACTCCTGCCACAGGACGCGACCAATCATGATACTGTCCGGCCCGCCAAGCAGTTCCGGGATCACGAACTCGCCCACCGCCGGGATAAAAACCAGCATCGAGCCGGCGATGATTCCGCCTTTGGTGAGCGGGACAATGATGCTAAAAAATGTTTTCAGCGGTCGGGCGCCGAGATCCAGCGACGCTTCCACCAGCGAATAATCAATGCGCGTCAATGCGGTATAAATGGGCAGTACCATAAACGGCAGATAAGCATAAACAATGCCGATATAGACGGCCAGGTTAGTGTGCAGGATCGTCAGCGGCTGATCGATAACCCCTAGCCACAGCAACACATTGTTCAGCACACCGTTGTTTTTCAAAATGCCCATCCAGGCATAGACGCGTATTAAAAAAGACGTCCACGAGGGCAGAATCACCAACAGCAGCAGGATATTGCGCGTGGAGGGCTTGCTGTGCGCCACCGCCCACGCCAGCGGGTAGCCCAACAGCAGGCAGCAGATTGTGGAAATACCGGCAATTTGTAACGATTGCAGATAGGCTTCGAAATAGAGCGGATCGTCGGTCAGTTGCAAAAAATTGCCGAGGTTGAGCGTAATCGACAACTGACCGTCAGCCCATTCCAGCAGATCGGTATACGGCGGGATCGCCCGCGCCATTTCCGCCAGGCTTATCTTAAAGACGATAAGAAACGGCAGTAAAAACAGCAGAATGAGCCAAATATAGGGCAAAGCAATAACCAGCTTACGCCCATGTTTCATTTGCATTCGCGCCAACCATAGCGCCGCGCCGCCAGGTTTACTGATGCGTGCCGGAGGTTCAAGTGTGCTCATGTTTCCCCCTTATACCGTCAGGACCACGCAGCTATCCGCTTCCCAGCACAAACGCACTTCATCGCCCCAGGTCGGTAACCCTTTCCGGTAACGGTGCGCATTCTGCAGTTGAGCGCTGATCATCTGCCCGCTTTTTAGCCGCACATGATAAATAGACAGATCGCCGAGATACGCAATATGCGCCACTTCGCCGACGGCGAAATTATAGCCATCGGCAGGCGGCGACTCACACAGCATGATTTTTTCCGGACGTAGCGCCACATATACCGGCACATTATCAACGACAGAGGCATCTGCATCGACTTTTAACGGATGAACCAAACCGGGCGCGTCAATGACCAGACCGTCCTCCTCACGCGCTTTCAGTAAGCCCTCAAAAACATTTACCGATCCGATAAATTCGGCGCTATAGCGGGTCGTCGGATACTCGTAAATCTCCTCCGGTTCGCCAATTTGCACAAATTTTCCACGGTTCATGATGGCAATGCGCCCCGCCATCGTCATCGCTTCTTCCTGATCGTGCGTCACCATGACGCAGGTCACGCCGACGCGCTCAAGGATATCCACCACTTCAAGCTGCATCCGGTCGCGTAATTTTTTATCCAGCGCGCCCATCGGTTCATCCAACAAGAGCAGCTTAGGACGTTTCGCCAGGCTGCGCGCCAGGGCCACGCGCTGGCGCTGACCGCCGGAAAGCTGATGCGGCTTACGTTTTGCAAACTCCTGCATGTGCACCAGACCCAGCATCTCATTGACGCGGCTGGTAATCTCCGCCTTCGGCAGTTTGTCCTGCTTCAGACCAAAAGCGATGTTCTGCTCTACCGTCATATGCGGAAACAACGCATAGGACTGAAACATCATATTAATCGGACGCTGATACGGCGGAACATGCGCCAGATCGACGCCGTCGAGCATAATTTGCCCGCTGCTCGGCGGTTCAAAACCTGCCAGCATCCGTAGCAGAGTCGATTTTCCACAACCTGACGCGCCCAGCAGGGCAAAAATCTCGCCTTTATAGATAGTCAGACTGACATCATCGACAGCATGTTGCCCGTCGAATGACTTCGTCAGGTTGCGAATTTCCAGAAGCGGCGTCAGCGCTTTACGGGTTTTCACCTGCGGGCGGTGGGGGACATCATTCACAAGGCGCTCTCCGGCATAACACAATCAAACGATACAAACGGTGGAATGCCCGATAGCGCACGCTTATCAGGCCATACCGTTAATAAATTACTTACCGCTTTTCACCTTCGTCCATGCGCGGGTGCGGACGCGATCAATCTTCGGCTCCTGCACTTTCAGGGTAAACAACTTGGCCCGCACATCCGCCGGCGGATAAATTCCCGGGTTATCGCGCACCTGCTGGCTGACCAGCGCCGTCGCCTCTTTATTCGCATTGGCGTAGAAAACGTGATCGGAAATATGGGCAATCACATCAGGGCGCAGCAGATAATTAAGGAACTGGTAGGCCTCGTCTTTATTTTTGGCGTCAGCCGGCATGGCAAACACATCAAAAAACGCCATTGCCCCCTCTTTGGGGATCGAGAAAGAGATATTGACGCCATTTTTCGCCTCTTTCGCTCGGTTAGCGGCCTGCCAGACATCGCCCGCCCAGCCGATGGCCACACAGGTATCGCCATTAGCCAGATCGTTAATGTATTGCGAGGAGTGGAAATAGCGAATGTTTGGCCGTAGCTTCAACAACAGATCGGTTGCCGGGCCGGTGTAGTCATCCGCTTTGCTGCTATTCGGATCTTTACCCAGATAGTTCAGCACAGTGGCAAAAATTTCTTCAGGCGCATCAAGGAAAGAGACGCCGCAGCTTTTTAGCTTCTCCAGATTTTCCGGCTTGAGGACTAAATCCCAGCTATTCACTGGCGCATCATCCCCCAGCACCGCTTTCACTTTATCAACGTTATAGCCAATGCCCGTCGTGGCCCACATGTAGGGCATGGCGTATTTGTTGTCAGGATCGTGCTTCGCTACCAGTTTCAGCAGTTCAGGATCGAGGTTTTTCCAGCCGGGAAGTTTGCTTTTATCCAGCGGCTGAAAAACGCCCGCGGTGAGCTGGCGCTCAAGAAAACTGGCCGATGGCACCACCAGATCGAACCCGGTGCTGCCTGCCATTAACTTGCCTTCCAGCACTTCGTTAGAGTCAAAGACATCATAGATAACGTTAATCCCGGTCTCTTTTTCAAAGTTCGCCACCGTGTCCGGCGCGATATAATCTGACCAGTTATAAATGTGCAGCGTTTTTTGTTCGGCAGCGAGCGTGCCGACAGAGACGACCATCAGAGCACCCGCAACCAGACCCGATAGCCATTTTTTCTTTAAGGCGGTCATCATCGCTTTCCTTCTGAAATCCGTTAACAAATGAACCCATTAGGCGTGGTTTAAAACATGCCTGAAATGTGCATACCTTTTCATTTGATACAAATGAAGAAGAGAGGTCACCCTCCCTGCCATCAAGCTCGCTATAGAAGCTTCGCAAGAATAACTTTAGCTAAGGTTTGAGGCTATAGCCCAGATTAAAAAACGCCTTTTATCAATTTTTTATGCAGGTTTTGTCTATGTGATAAAGCGAAATGGTCAGAAAGGAGGTGAATAATTCTTTAAATAAAGGTTAACGGCAGCATAAAAAAACGTAAACAGCAGCCGCGCTGGCAGCGACTGCCTGATTATCGGGAGGGATCAGTGAAGAAAATGGTCAACCGCGCTGGTTTTTTGCGCGTCTTCTTCCGCGTTAAACAGAAGCTGATGCGCCCCGGCCTCAAGGATCACCATAGAAATCTGCTCTTCACTTTGGCGAACAAACCATTCGAACTGTTCGTAGGTGACTCCTTGCATAACGGATAAAGACTGGCACACAACCAGTTTTGGCAGATTATCATCCTGCATATCGAGAAAGGCTTTTACCGTCAACGAACTGGCGTTAATAGCAGAGAGATCGGCCGCCAGCGGCAGCAACGCGGAAGGCCTGACCTCCGCCATCGCGGAAAAAAGAACGGTGTTGTCCACCAAATCGATTTTAGCATCGTAGACGCCGTCAAAATTCTGCATATGCGGCAAATGCAGCGCCTGGCAGGTATCACATTCGAAGAAATTCATGCCCAGGTCGTCGAGCCATTGACGCAACGTATCCAGAGTGGGAACGACCAGTGATATCATAATAAAGTGCTACCTCTTACGATGACGATGAAAAAATTACCGGCACAGCTTACGCAAAAAGCGTGCTTCGTACTACGGCGGAATCCACGATTGCGATTAGCCGCCGATTTTAAGGCAAAATTCAGGCGTAGCGTGACGTTCTATCCACTGAATCATTCGCCCCGCGATATCCACGCCCGTAGTCTTTTCGATACCTTCCAGTCCCGGCGAGGCATTCACCTCCATCACCAGCGGCCCGCGCGCGGCGCGTAAAATATCGACACCCGCCACATCCAGCCCCAGCGTCTGTGCGGCTTTGATGGCGATATCCCGTTCACGGGGCGTGATCGTCGCGATGCTGGCCACCCCGCCACGATGAAGATTGGAGCGAAAATCACCGGCTTTCGCGCACCGCTCAATCGCCGCCACAACCTCATTGCCGACGACCAGACAACGAATATCGCATCCTTTAGCTTCGGCAATGTATTCCTGAACCAGGATATGGGCATTGAGCCCCCGAAACGCATCAATAACGCTTTCAGCAGCCTGACGCGTCTCCGCCAATACCACGCCGATCCCTTGCGTGCCTTCTACCAGCTTCACGACCAGCGGCGCCCCGCCAACCATCTTAATAAGATCGCTGGTATCATCCGGCGAATGGGCGATCCCGGTAATGGGGAGATCGATCCCCTGGCGCGCCAGAAGTTGTAGCGATCGCAGCTTATCGCGCGCGCGGGTAATAGCGACGGATTCATTCAGCGGATAGCTACCCAGTAGCTCAAACTGACGTAGCGCAGCGGTACCATAAAAGGTAATGGCCGAACCAATACGGGGAATAACGGCGTCAAAATGGGGCAGACGACGCCCCTTGTAATGGATCGACGACGCAGCCGGATTAATATTCATATAGCAGGAAAGAGGATCGAGTATCTCGACCAGATGGCCGCGCCGCATCGCCGCTTCGCGCAGACGTTTGCAAGAATAGAGCGTTCCATCCCTGGACAATATGGCAATTTTCACCCTGCACCTCGCTGAAAACCCTGAAAAGCCCGCGTATCATACACTGGCCCGCAGGTTTTAGCGCGTCGCCCAGCCCTGTTTATGCAAATATTCAAGGATAAATGGGCGATTTTCTTTAATCAGGGTGCGACGGATATGATCGCTCCAGGTATCGCGTCGCGTATTACTGCCGCGGGTCAGATAATACTCAGCCAACTGCTCGTCATAGCGCGCCAGCAGCTTTTCATCAAGCGGTTGATACTGGTTCTCATGAACCACAAGCTCGGCAGGCAGGCGCGGTTTCAGATCCGGATTATCCGCAGGCCATCCCAAACACAGGCCAAAGAGCGGCAATACATGCTTCGGCAATTTTAATAGTTCGGTAACAGACTCAATATTGTTACGGATGCCGCCGATATACACGCCGCCTAATCCCAGTGATTCCGCCGCCGTCAGCGCATTTTGCCCCATCATCGCCGTATCGACGACACCGAGCAGCAGTTGTTCGGCAAGCCCCAACTGCGCGTCAGGACAGATCTGCAAATGACGATTAAAATCGGCGCAAAATACCCAGAACTCAGCGGCCTGCGCCACATGCTTTTGCCCGCCCGTCAGGGGCACTAACGCCTCGCGCAGCGCCCTATCGGTAATACGGATAATAGAGCTGCACTGTAAAAAACTGGAACTGGACGTGCTGCGCGCGGCGGCAATAATGGCCTCTCGCTGCGCGTCAGTCACGGGTTCATCGGTGAAATGGCGAATAGAACGATGGCCACAAAGAAGTTCAATGGTCGGACTCATTATGCTTTTCTCTATCTGAACGGGAAGAAATGTCGGGTGGACGTTTCATCAACTGCGGCGCCAGTAACTGCGCAATACGCCACATCATCGCCACCGCGGCGGGGAGGATCAACACGACGCCCAGGAAAACCATCAATACGCCAGCCAGCGGCGTATTGAACGGCGCGGGCAGCGTAAGGTAATGATTAAGCGATAGCAGAGCAAACGCCAGCAAAATCATACCGAGGTATTCCAGTATCAGTACGCTTTTGGGTAACACGCCAATCGTGCGCATATCAAGCCTCCCGGTTAACTGACGCACAGTGTAGAACGTTCTGGTCCGGCGTGCTTAACAGATATAGCCCTGGGTTATCAAAGGAACAGGCGTAACCTGCTTTTCATCTGCCGTAAATCGCGGCATGATAACACCTGTTCGCCGTCTGGCTTTATGTTCGAGGAGAGATATGTTTACTGTTATTTTTGGCCGCCCAGGGTGCCCTTATTGCGTGCGTGCAAAAGAGTTGGCGGAAAAACTGAGCAAAGAACGCGACGATTTTAACTACCGCTATATTGATATCCATGCTGAAGGCATTACTAAAGCGGATTTGGAAAAAACCGTAGGTAAACCTGTAGAAACCGTACCGCAGATTTTTGTCGATCAAAAACATATCGGCGGCTGTACGGATTTTGAAGCATGGGCAAAAGAAAATCTGAATCTTTTCGCCTGATTGCTCTGGCAACGCCCTCTACCGGAGGGCGCTATCGGCGTTTTTTTCGCCGGTGGCTAAACAGGCTGCTAATAAACAAATAGCAGAGCGCGCCTAACGCACACCAGAATACGGCGCTAAATAACCACGCCAGTTCTTGCCAAAACGATCGGGTAGGCATAAATACCACGCGCATTAACACCAGGCAAAACGGCGCCGCCAGCATCGCCCCGATCAGCGGTCGGATCACCTCGCGTCGGTGAGAACAAAAACTGGCCACCGCACCAGGCAACGTAAAAAATAACAGTCCAATCTCAGGATGCCCTGCCGCGCGAAAAGCGCCTTGTACATGCATAGTTAATGAAAGACACACCACAATAAAGAGTACAAAGCAGCAGACAACGCTTGCCCACCCGTGTTTATGTTTCAATCGTTCCTCCTGACACTCTCTATCGAACACGCTTTCCGCCGTGAGGCATCCAGTCAGATAAAGTCATGTGGCATTCCATGCCAAAAACACACCTGCACGATTCTTATAGCCGTTAGTACGCAATAAGATTAAACTAGCAGGATATATTGTTGTGTTGTTTTTATTTGGATGCTGTATGCAATACGATTGCACCCTTAATTCATGATAAAAACAGTAGCGTAAATTACCATTTCTTTCAACAGCTTACTCGTAAACAAGAAGTTAGTCTCCGTGAATATAAACGTCGCAGATTTGTTAAATGGGAATTACATCCTGTTATTATTTGTGGTCCTGGCTCTTGGCCTGTGTCTTGGCAAGTTACGTCTGGGTTCAGTCCAACTTGGTAATTCCATTGGCGTTTTAGTGGTCTCTCTATTATTAGGGCAGCAACACTTTAGTATTAACACCGACGCGCTAAATCTGGGATTTATGCTGTTTATTTTTTGTGTCGGCGTCGAGGCTGGCCCCAACTTTTTTTCGATTTTTTTTCGCGACGGTAAAAATTATCTGATGCTTGCCCTGGTCATGGTCGGTAGCGCTCTGCTAATCGCCTTAGGCCTTGGTAAGCTATTCGGCTGGGATATCGGCCTGACGGCCGGTATGCTGGCCGGCTCAATGACATCCACGCCCGTGCTGGTTGGCGCAGGCGATACCCTGCGACATTCCGGCATCGCCAGCACCCAACTCTCCTCCGCTCTTGATAATCTGAGCCTGGGTTATGCCCTGACCTATCTGATTGGGTTGGTCAGTCTGATCGTGGGCGCGCGTTACTTGCCTAAACTACAGCATCAGGATTTGCAAACCAGCGCCCAGCAAATTGCTCGCGAGCGCGGTCTGGATACCGATGCTAATCGCAAGGTTTATTTGCCGGTTATCCGCGCCTATCGGGTTGGCCCGGAACTGGTGGCCTGGACTGACGGTAAAAACCTGCGCGAGCTGGGTATTTACCGCCAGACAGGCTGCTATATCGAACGTATTCGCCGTAACGGTATTCTGGCGAACCCGGATGGCGATGCGGTGCTGCAAATGGGCGATGAGATTGCGCTGGTCGGCTATCCGGACGCGCACGCCAGGCTCGATCCCAGCTTCCGTAATGGTAAGGAAGTGTTTGATCGCGATCTGCTTGATATGCGCATCGTGACGGAAGAAATTGTGGTGAAAAACCACAATGCGGTCGGTCGCCGCCTCGCTCAGCTCAAGCTGACCGATCATGGCTGCTTCCTTAACCGCGTCATCCGCAGCCAGATCGAAATGCCTATCGACGATAACGTCGTGCTGAATAAAGGCGACGTGTTACAGGTGAGCGGCGACGCCAGACGCGTAAAAACCATCGCCGATCGCATTGGTTTTATTTCGATTCATAGTCAGGTGACGGACCTGCTTGCCTTCTGCGCTTTTTTTATCATCGGGTTAATGATCGGGATGATTACCTTCCAGTTCAGCAATTTTAGTTTCGGTATCGGCAACGCGGCCGGATTGCTGTTCGCCGGGATCATGCTCGGTTTCCTGCGCGCTAACCATCCTACCTTTGGTTATATTCCGCAGGGCGCGCTTAATATGGTGAAAGAATTCGGCTTGATGGTGTTTATGGCAGGCGTTGGTTTAAGCGCCGGCAGCGGTATCAGCAACGGTCTGGGCGCGGTCGGCGGACAAATGCTGATCGCCGGGCTTGTCGTCAGCCTGGTACCGGTGGTGATCTGCTTCTTGTTTGGCGCTTATGTGCTGCGCATGAACCGGGCGCTGCTGTTCGGTGCCATGATGGGCGCGCGTACCTGCGCCCCGGCGATGGAAATCATTAGCGATACGGCGCGCAGTAATATTCCAGCGCTGGGTTATGCGGGGACTTACGCCATCGCCAACGTTCTGCTCACGCTGGCGGGGACGCTTATTGTCATCATCTGGCCGGGGTTAGGATAAAACTGAAGTTTGCCTTTAAGTGAAAAAATTTTGCCAATAGGTCGAACTTTTCGTTAAAGCATCAGTCATACCTATTGCCACTGCTTTTCTTTGATGTCCCCATTTTGTGGAGCCCATCAACCCCGCCATTTCGGTTCAAGGTTGGTGGGTTTTTTGTTGCCTGACGCAGAGTGACACGACATTGACTCTCCGGCGATTCGCTTTACCATCTGTAAAATCGCTTCACGCGCCAGCGGCGTTCGATCCGTTACAAAATGCAGCGTCATCCCCTCGATAAACGCATCCAGCGCGCGGGCGGTCTGCGCGTCAAACCACTGCGCCAGCGTATTCTGGCTACGCTGCATCCAGTTTTGCATGACTATTTTTAACGCTGGCTTATCGCTGGCATAGGCATATAACTGATACATTAACGCCATATTATCCGGCGTCGTAACCTGCGAGCCGTAAATCATTTCCGTTATCGCCTGGCACGCCCCCTCCGCATCCGTCACCTGCGCAAAAAAATCCTGGTATTGACGCGACATGTTCTCGGTGAAAAGTGTAAAAGCTTCACTCAATAACGCATCCATACCGGCAAAATAGTAGGTCATCGAGCCAAGCGGCACCTGAGCGATAGCGGCGATTTTCCGGTGCGTCACGGCATGAACGCCATAGGTCTTTACCGCTTCCAGTGTGGCCTGAATTATTTTTTCCCGTCGCTTAGGATCATTGGCGCGTCTTACGGCATTTTCTTTCATGATGAGTTCCACATCTCATTCAGGATGCAGGCGATAGTAGCCTGCCGCTTACGCTGAAAAAACAGACAGCAAAAACTGTCTGCACAACGAAGTATGACGACGATATGTACAAATGTACACAAGCTTGCTAATGTTTACCTCTCGCTTCTATTTTCTGGCCTGACGCTATGACCGTCCTCTCCTCACGTAACGCCTTAAAACGCCGTACCTGGGCGCTGTTTATGTTCTTCTTTTTACCCGGACTGCTGATGGCCTCTTGGGCAACCCGAACGCCTGCTATTCGGGATATTCTTTCCGTCTCTACCGCGGAAATGGGGGCGGTCTTATTCGGGCTTTCTATCGGTTCAATGAGCGGTATTCTTTGTTCCGCCTGGCTGGTGAAACGATTTGGCACCCGGAAGGTTATTCGCACGACGATGACCTGCGCAGTAGGCGGGATGGTTATTCTTAGCGTCGCGCTGTGGTGCGCCTCGCCGCTGATTTTTGCCCTTGGATTAGCCGTTTTCGGCGCCAGTTTTGGCGCCGCCGAAGTGGCGATTAATGTCGAAGGCGCGGCGGTCGAACGCGAGCTGAATAAAACCGTTCTGCCGATGATGCATGGTTTTTACAGTTTCGGCACGCTGGCGGGCGCTGGTGTCGGCATGGCGTTAACCGCATTAAGCGTCCCGGCTAACATCCATATCATCCTCGCGGCTGCCGTGGCGATCGCGCCCATTTTCATCGCCATTCGGGCGATCCCTGACGGTACGGGTAAAAACGCATCGGAAGATTCTCACCTTCAGGAAAAAGGATTACCTTTTTATCGGGACATCCAGCTTTTGCTTATTGGCGTGGTGGTGCTGGCAATGGCATTCGCCGAAGGATCTGCGAATGACTGGCTACCGCTACTGATGGTAGACGGACACGGTTTTAGCCCAACCTCCGGCTCTCTGATCTACGCCGGTTTCACGCTTGGTATGACCGTTGGCCGCTTTACCGGCGGCTGGTTTATTGACCGCTATAGCCGGGTGACGGTTGTTCGCGCCAGCGCGTTGATGGGAGCGCTGGGCATTGGCCTGATTATTTTTGTCGATAGCGACTGGGTCGCCGGCGTCTCGGTCATTCTTTGGGGCTTAGGCGCTTCGCTCGGCTTCCCGCTGACCATTTCCGCCGCCAGCGATACCGGTCCCGACGCGCCGACGCGCGTGAGCGTTGTCGCCACGACCGGCTATCTGGCGTTTTTGGTCGGGCCGCCGCTGTTGGGCTATCTGGGAGAGCATTATGGATTACGCAGCGCCATGATGGTTGTGCTGGCGCTGGTTATTCTGGCGGCGCTGGTGGCGAAGGCCGTCGCCAAACCTGTATCGACTCCGCAACCGGTGATGGAGCATAACGCATGAGTATCAAATTAATCGCCGTCGACATGGACGGCACTTTTCTGAGCGATCAAAAAACCTATAACCGTGACCGGTTTATGGCGCAGTACCAACAAATGAAGCGGCAAGGCATTCGCTTTGTCGTGGCCAGCGGCAACCAGTATTACCAGTTAATCTCGTTCTTTCCGGAAATTGCGCACGAAATCGCTTTTGTCGCGGAAAACGGCGGCTGGGTGGTCAGCGAAGGCGAGGATATTTTTAACGGCGAGCTGACAAAAGCCGACTTCCAGACGGTTGTCGAACACCTGCTCACACGCGCCGATGTGGAGATTATCGCCTGTGGAAAAAACAGCGCCTACACGCTGAAACGGTACAACGATGCGTTAAAAGCCGTTGCGGCAATGTATTATCATCGTCTGGAGTTTGTGGATAATTTTAATAACATCAACGATGTCTTTTTCAAATTCGGCCTTAATATTACCGATGAACGGATACCGGAAGTACAGGCGGCGCTGCACGACGCTATTGGCGATATCATGGTCCCCGTTCATACCGGCTATGGCAGTATTGATTTAATAATTCCCGGCGTGCATAAAGCCAACGGCCTGCGTCTGTTACAGCAGCGCTGGGGCATTCATGATAGTGAAGTGGTGGTATTCGGCGACGGCGGCAACGATATTGAGATGCTGCGTCAGGCCGGGTTTAGTTTTGCCATGTCGCACGCCAGCGAAGCGGTCGCGGCGGCGGCGAAATACCGCGCCGGATCGAACAATCAGGAAGGCGTGCTGGATATCATCGACAGCGTATTAAACAACGAGCCGCCGTTCAACGTCTAGCGGATGCCTCTCTACGCCTGATAACAGAAAGCTTATCAGGCGTAGCCGCTCTCTCAGACTGTTTGCGAATTCCCCGTCCGCTTATCTTTTAAGAAGACCAGCATCAGCAGTAGCCAAAGAATACCGTTTGCCAGATTAAACAGGCTAAATAGCCCATTGCCGCCGCTTAACCAGGCGTGTTTACTGACTTCAATGCCAACGGTAAAAATCAGCATTTGTAGCATTCCCATCGCCGCCGAGACCGTTCCTTTACTCATATCGCTGGAGAAGAGCGTCAGACGCACCAGTCCGGCATTCGCCAGCCCAATGCCAAAAGCGTATACGCTTAATCCCGCCGTCATCCATAAATAAGCATGGGATGAAACCACCGTCGCCGCCGCGGCGATGATCAGCCCCGCGACGATAGGCCAGCCGCCCATCACGATCAGCGAGCGAACCGTACGTCGGGAGGTTAAACGCGCCAACACCAGATTACCGGCAATGAGCGCGCCAAAAACGGGCACCTGCAGCAGACCATATTCATAGCTGCTGAGCTGTTCGCCGCTAATGATGATAATTGGCGACTGCGCAATCCAGGCCAACAGCGGCAGGCTGACAAATCCCAGCGCTAACGCCCCTGCGACGAACCGCCGGTTTTTTATCACCAGCCGATAATCCCGGCCCAACGCCTTAAATGACAGCGTTTCGCCCCGCCGCGTGGCGGTCTCCGGCATTGCGCGCTGTAGCCCGAAAAAGGCGATAGCGGCCAATGCGGCAAATAAAACAAACATCCCCTCCCACGGCAGAACATGCACCCATGCAGCCCCAACCAGTGGTCCCAGTAGCGGCGCGATTAACGCCACGTTCGCCATCAGCGCGGTAATTTTTATACACACCGCTTCCTCAAAGGATTCCTGAATCGCGGCATACCCTACAGCGCCGATAAAACACAGGCTAATCCCTTGCAAAAAACGCAGGAAGGTAAATTGTTCGATGTTTTTCGCCAGTAACGTCGCCAGGCAGGTGACAATAAACCACACGACGCCCGCCAGCATCACGGGACGACGGCCAATCCGGTCAGACAACGGGCCAAGCAGCCACTGTAAGAACATACCGCCCGCCAGATAAGCGGTCATGGACGTCGGAACCCAGTCCAGGCCCGCCTGATACTGCTCAACCACCGCCAGCATACCCGGCTGGATCATGTCGTTGCCAATATAAGTAGAAAACTCGTACAGCACCAGACAGAGAGGAAAAAGCAGCGCCTGACGTCCCAGCCTGCCGCCTGATTGTAAACGATTCTGCATACCATCTCTTCGCCAATAAAAACCGCGCAGAGTGTAATGAAAGTCGGGGAACTGAGATAGCGAATTATGAGGCTGCAAGGGAAATAGCGCACATTTTTACAGAAAGCCACTTAGCGCTTGCATACTTTAAGGTTAATTTAAGTTTGCGCCGTTATCATCAACTTTATTTTATGCCATTGTCTTAAATCTCTTCATGTTGCCGCCAAATAAGACAATACTGCTTTTCCTCTCTGTTACGCTGCATTTATGCTCAGTTTGCACGGGGATGAGCTGGCTATCCCTTTTGATTTCATTGCTCCGAGCCTGGATGTTATGCTGGAAAACCTTAACAACACGCTGTTTTATTTTATTAACGCCACGCCTGATTCCGCGCAGTGGACGATTTCGCTCGCTATCTTTATCGCCAAAGATGTCATCAACATCGTCCCGCTCTTAGCCGTTGTACTCTGGCTGTGGGGGCCCCGCGATCGGGTCTGCGCCCAGCGCCAGCTGATCGTTAAAATCGGCATCGCGCTGATTATCAGTCTGGCGGTCTCCTGGACAATGGGACACCTTTTCCCGCACGACCGTCCATTTGTCGATCATATCGGCTATAACTTCCTGCATCATGCCGCCGATGACTCGTTCCCCAGCGATCACGGTACGGTGATTTTTACCTTTGCGCTGGCGTTTTTGTTCTGGCACCGCCTCTGGTCAGGCATCGTGATGATGGCGATAGCCATGACCATCGCCTGGTCGCGCGTCTATCTCGGCGTACACTGGCCGTTAGATATGATTGGCGCGCTGCTGGTAGCGATGCTTGGCTGCCTGAGCGCGCAACTGATCTGGCAGTGGTACGGCGCGCCGCTCTACCAGGCGCTGCAACGTTGTTACCGTTTCTGTTTCGCGTTGCCCATTCGAAAAGGCTGGGTACGTGACTAAACAGCGAAAAAAAGAGTAATATTAAGCGCTCTGTATGGTGCGGAGCGCTTATTTAACTCTCCAGGGGAACTATGGAAACGCGACGCGACGAGCGTATTGGTCAATTGCTGCAGGCCTTAAAACGCAGCGATAAACTTCATCTTAAAGAAGCCGCGACCCTGTTGGGCGTCTCTGAAATGACCATTCGTCGCGACCTGAACCATAAAAGCGCGCCTGTCGTGTTGCTGGGCGGATATATCGTACTGGAGCCCCGCAGCGCCAGTCATTATCTGTTAAGCGATCAAAAATCTCGTCTGGTGGAAGAAAAACGCCGAGCCGCTCAGTTGGCTGCGGGCCTGGTACAAGCGCATCAGACGGTATTTATTGACTGCGGCACCACCACGCCGTGGATCATTGAAGCCATTGATAATGACCTTCCCTTTACGGCGGTGTGCTATTCACTTAATACCTTTCTGGCGCTGCAGGACAAACCCCATTGCCGCGCCATCCTCAGCGGCGGGGAGTTTCACGCCAGCAACGCCATTTTCAAACCGCTTGATTTCCATGAAACGTTAAACAATATTTGTCCGGATATCGCGTTTTATTCCGCCGCTGGCGTTCATACCAGTAAAGGCGCTACCTGCTTTAATCTGGAAGAGCTGCCGGTAAAACATTGGGCAATGACAATGGCACAGTGCCATGTACTGGTGGTGGATCACAGTAAATTCGGCAAGGTACGTCCGGCGCGGATGGGGGAATTATCACGCTTTGATACGATTATCAGCGACCGCCGTCCTGATGAGGCCTTTGTGGCCTACGCTAAAGCGCAACAAATTACTCTGATGTATTAACCGCAGGTTTGCCGGATGCGACGCGCACCCGGCAACGGAGTTATTTTACGAGAACCAACTGCCAAACCACTGATGGAGTTTCATCAGCACAAAATCCCACATCCGGCTGAAAAATCCCCCCTCCTCGACGTTTTCCATCACCATTAACGGGCGTTGCTCAATGGATTTTCCGTTAAGCTGGAAATCGATGGTGCCGACAACCTGCCCTTTCTTCAACGGCGCCGTGAGCTGTGGTTCGTTCAACGTAAAGCTGGCCTTCAGGTTTTTAAGCTGCCCACGCGGAATCGTCACAGACCCCGCATCGCCCGCCCCCAAATTGACCTCACGCTTATCGCCAAACCAGACCCGCTGCGTCACGAATGTCGCGTCAGGTTTAATCGGCGTGACCGTTTCAAAGAAGCGGAAACCCCAGGTCAGCAGTTTTTCTGACTCATTAAAACGAATACGGTCCGTTTTCGCCCCCAGCACGACAGAGATCAGGCGCATATCGCCCTGAGTGGCGGAGGCGACAAGGTTATACCCAGCGCCAGCCGTTGTCCCCGTTTTCATGCCGTCGACATGCAGATTGGTGCTCCACAACAGGCGGTTGCGGTTCGGTTGACGAATATTATTAAAAGTAAATTCTTTTTCTTTATGAATGGCGTATTCGTCAGGCACATCGTGAATCAAGGCCTTGCCGAGCAACGCCATATCGCGAGCGGTACTGAACTGCCCTGGCGCATCAAGACCGTGTACCGTCTGGAAGGTTGTATTGGTTAACCCCAGTCGTTTCGCATAGGCGTTCATCAGGCCGATAAAGGACTCCTGGCTTCCGGCGACGTAGTCGGCAAGCGCGATACAGGCATCGTTACCTGACTGAATGATGATGCCTTTATTAAGATCCGCAACCGACACCTGATCGCCTGGCTTCAGAAACATCACCGACGACCCACGTAGCGCCGGGTTCCCCGTCGCCCAGGCATCTTTGCCCACCGTCACCATATCGGTCAGCTTGATTTTCCCTGCCTTCAGCGCCTGGCCCACCACGTAGCTGGTCATAATTTTTGTCAAACTGGCAGGGTCGAGTTTCTCATCGGCGTTGCCTTCCGCCAGTACTTTACCGCTGGCGTAATCCATTAAGATCCAGGCTCGCGCATCAACGCCCGGCGGCGCGATCGTTTGTTCCTCTGCCTTTACAGGCGAAGCGAAAAGGAATAAGAGAACCGAACCTGCCGCGAGGCTACGAAGGGAAGAAGCGTATTGCGTCATAGTACCACCCGAGTATCCATTCCAAAAACACACGTCACACCACCGTGTAATAAGTGCGGTGAGTAATAACGCACTCACGACGTTAAAGAAACCGTAACTTGGTAAAGTTTTTAAAGTTTATGCAATAACATCCCGTTACGCTTCCTTCATAACGATTTTTTTACAGACCATTGTGTAAATGTTAGGTTTATCTCACGGTAGGCCGATTACTGTCATCATCCTGATAAAACGGAAGGGGTTAATATGATTACGCTGTGGGGCCGGAACAACTCGACTAATGTTAAAAAAGTGTTGTGGACGCTTGAAGAGCTGGAACTGCCATACGATCAAATTCTGGCAGGCGGAAAATTCGGCGTTAACCAGGATGCCGACTATCTGGCGATGAATCCTAATGGGCTGGTGCCGCTGCTTAAAGATGATGAAACCGACCTGTTATTGTGGGAATCCAATGCCATTGTCCGCTATCTGGCGGCGCAATACGGCCAGAACCGGCTATGGGTTGATAATCCGGCGCGGCGTGCGGAGGGCGAAAAATGGATGGACTGGGCGAATCAAACGTTAAGCCCGGCGCACCGCGTGATCCTGATGGGACTGGTCAGAACCCCGCCGGAAAAACGCGACCAGGCGGCAATTGAAGCTGGTATCGAAAAGTGTGATAGCCTGTTTGCGCTGCTTGATGACGCTCTGGCCCACCAGCCGTGGTTCTCAGGGGATAACTTTGGCACCGGCGATATCGCTATTGCGCCTTTCGTCTATAACCTGCTGAACGTGGGTCTGAAGTGGACGCAGCGCCCGAATCTGGAACGCTGGTATCAGCAGCTTACCGAGCGCCCTGCTTTTCGCAAAGTGGTGATGATCCCGGTGACCTAACGCGTGGCTGCAGGACTTACCTTGAGTAACTGCCCGTCGGACTCATCGGTTAACACACATAAGTAGCCGTCAGGTCCGACACGCACATCGTAGATACGTTGCTTTCTGTCACTCAAAATACAGTCTTCTTCCGTCACCGTATTGCCATTGACGCGCATCACAATAACCTCTTTATCTTTTAGCGCGCCGATAAACAGTTTATGCCGTCACGGCACAAAAACGTCGCTGATATAAAGGCCATCCCGCTAATTGCCGGAGAATCTTTCCAGTAATAAACCGGCTGCTCCGCCCCCGCGACAATTTTACCTTTGGCTTCCGACACTTTCAGACCGCTATAGTTAACGCCCCATGTAGCCAGCGGCCAGCCATAATTTTTGCCTTTTTCCGGGATGTTAATTTCATCGCCGCCGCGCGGACCGTGTTCATGCAGCCATAGCGCGCCGCTCCAGGGATTGATGGCCAGCCCCTGCGGATTACGAATACCGGCATTGTACATGGCAAGATCAACAACCTGCCCTTTCATGCCGGGCTGACAGGCGCGGTATTCATAGTCGACCTGAAAGCTGCGGCAACATGCCTGACAGCGGTAATGCTGGTGCCCTGCACTCCCCGGACCATACTTTTTAACGGATGCCGTTTGCGCGCAAAACGGGCATTTCACATCGACTTTAGCCATCATAAATCCTGCGATAAAAGTCGGTATTCGAAACGATAATCAACGATTGAATACATGATCGTTTTCTGGGGATTTCACTGCATGTCATGATGGTTTACTCCTGCGATGAATAAGAGAACGGCGTTTAACCGTAAAATCAACATGCAGCGGGTCGAGAATAAAGATTATTAACGGAGTGATACCGACTTGAATCCGCCGAGTACTTTTTAGAGTATGTTCCATTCTTCGCGCCGGAATCCCTGAGTAATAGCCTGTCTGATCTAAAATGGAGATCAGAAAAATATGACACAAGCTGTTGCATAACATGGATAAAATGGGTAGTCATGCTAGCGAGATAAGACAATGAATGTATTCATTACTGATGCTGGTCGCTTATCGTGGTTACAGTGTGATCCTTTTTGCTCCGCTGGTAGCACTTGGCGCAGTTCTGTTCACCCGTCCAGTGACGGTCGCCCCGGTTTTCAGTGATATATTTATGGATAAGTTGATCGGTTTTGTAAAACTTTATTTTCCTGTCTTTCTGCTGGGTGCAGTATTTGGCAAGCTGATTGAATTTGCTGGTTTTTACTACTCAATTGTCAGTGCTGTGACCTGTATGGTGGGCCAGAACAAAGCCATGCCGATGATTATTCTTGTATGCGCTTTATTGACCTATGGAGGCGTATCATTGTTTGTGGTGGCGTTTGCCAATCTGTTCTTTACTTGGCTGATTCCACATATTTACGGTGATCAGTTTATGATAAATCTGCCGGGGCTGAAAAAACCGCTGTAAACGGGTTAACCTGATGACCACGGGGAGCAGGTATTAGCATCTACGTTACAACGGTTCCGACAATATGTCTGACCTGACCCCCTGTCAGCGGTCATCAGCGTCCTACCAGATCCGCCCCGGATCATGGTAGGGCGGTGACACCGTCAGCCTACATTTTGTAGTTATCTCGACGTGACAGGAATTCGGATAGGCCGAAATACTCAGTCTGACTGAGTCTATAAAAAAGCAGCACACTGTATTATACGTTAATTATGAGCCACAACGATGCACTTTGATATAAAAGATTTAAAATTATTCCTTGCTATCAGTGAAGAAGGGAGCTTAACACGTGGAGCGGAAAAAACTTACATGTCTGCCGCATCTGGTAGCGTGCGTATACGTAATCTTGAACAGAGTATCAATCTGAGATTGCTGTATCGTAGTAGCAAGGGGATAACGTTATCCTCTGCTGGTGAAACATTTAAACACCACGCCAGCCTTATTGTGAATCAAATGGAAATGTTACGTAGCGATATGCAGGAGCATGTTAAAGGCATCAAAGGACATGTCAGAATATTTTCCAGTATAACTGCTATTGCAGAGTATCTCCCCCCATTGTTGAGCCATTTCCTTACACTATATAACGATGTGAATATTGATCTCAGGGAGTATCCAAGTCCGGAAATTGTACGTTCTGTTATTGAGGGGAAAACTGATCTCGGAATTGTTGCTGGTAATATTACAACAGATAATCTTGAAATACTGCCGTTCCGTACTGATAGGCTAGTGCTTATCACCGCGACAGACCATCCCTTTGCTGACAGAAAAAGCGTGACCTTTCATGAATTAATTCAATATGAACAAATCAGCCTGCCTGAAGGGACAGGAATGTTTGAATTTATCCGAAAAAAGGCAGAACTAGTACCATCTAAACTGAAAATTAGAATACAGGTCGGCAACTTTGAAACATTTTGCCGTATGGTTGAAGCAAAAGTGGGCATTGGTATAATGCCTCACTCTGCTGCATCCCGTTTGCGTCAGTTGCATGAATTTTCGATTATTGATCTTGATGAATTTTGGTCATTAAGAAAATTACAAATCTGCGCCAGAAGCTTTGACAAATTACCCGGCTTCACACAAAAACTGGTTACTATGCTCACAGCTCAGACTGAGTGATAGCGTTACATCCCTGTATAATTTGGTCCGTTGCCACCTTCAGGCGTAGTCCAGGTTATATTTTGTTTAAGATCTTTAATGTCACAAACTTTACAGTGAATACAGTTCTGTGAATTTATTTGCAGACGCATATTTTGTGTTTCACTATCCTGTAAAAATTCATATACTCCGGCAGGGCAATATCGTTCTTCGGGGCCACCATAAATATCCAGATTAATGGATATAGGGATATTCTGATCACTGATTTTCAAATGTACTGGCTGGTCGTCATCATGCCAGGTGTTACTGAGATAGACGGATGACAAAATATCAAACGTCAGTTTACCGTCAGGTTTGTCGTACAGTTTTTTCTGGCTTTTGTTGGCCGGTTGCAGAGTGATATTGTCCGGTCGGTTATTTTTTACACGCCAGGGGATTTTTTTTATACCCATTCGGGGAAGCAGCCAATGCTCAATGCCAGTCATGATAAAACCTATCACACGCCCTTTTTTAAACCAGGGTTTGAAATTACTACCATTTTCCAGTTCCTGCCAAAGCCAGCTCTGTCGCAGTAATGTTTGATATTCTGTCAGTATGTCGTTTTTCCTGTTGTCCAGCAAAGCATTAAATATAGCGTCAGCCGCTATCATGCCACTTTTGATAGCTGTATGGATGCCCTTGATTCTACTTGCATTGAGCGTACCGGCATTACAACCAATCAGCAGACCACCAGGTAAACAGGGATCAGGCATAGACGCAATCCCGCCGTTATTGATTGCTCTTGCGCCATAACCAATACGCTTACCCCGGTCAATGTATTTGCGTATAGAAGGGTGTGTTTTCAGGCGCTGCATTTCCTGAAAAGGGCTTAACCAGGGATTTGAATAATCAAGTCCCACAACCAAACCTAGTGCAATTTTATTATCATTAAGATGATAGAGAAACCCCCCCCCGAACGACTCTTTATCCAGAGGCCAACCTGTGGTGTGAATTACAAGCCCCGGATGGGACTGGTCTGATGGAACCTCCCACAACTCTTTTATGCCTATGCTAAAACTCTGGGGTGCTTTGCCTGTATCAAGATGAAATTTTTTGATCAGTTCTTTAGCCAGACTACCGCGGGCCCCTTCGGCAAAAATTGTATATTTTGCCAGAATTTCTATTCCACTCTGGAACCCCTCTTTCTTGCTGCCATCCCGATGACGTCCCATATCACCAGTTACTACACCGATAATGTTAGTATCCTGATCATACAGTATCTCAGTTGCCGAAAAGCCTGCATAAATATCCACGCCTGACGTTTCTGCCTGACCGGCGAGCCATTTAATGAGATTACCGAGGCTTACGATAAAGTTTCCATGGTTGCGAAAATTATCAGGAATCAATGCATCCGGCAAATTAATACATTTTTCATTCGTCAGTAACAGTAATTTATCCTGAGTAACAGGCTGTTTAATGGGTGCGCCTCTTTCCTGCCAATCAGGAATTAGTTCATTCAGCGCTCGGGGATCCATGACTGCCCCACTGAGAATATGAGAACCAGGCTCAGCTCCTTTATCAAGGACGATAATGGACAGTTCTTTTCCTGCGTCATTTGCCTGTAATTTAAGTTTAAGAGCTGCAGATAATCCGGCGGGTCCTGCTCCCACAATAAGAACATCACATTCTATTGTCTCACGTGATTGCTGGGTATTAGAAAGTGTATCGTTCATTATTAACTCCTTAATTTTTCAGCACCGTAGGAACAGCTATATTATGTAAATAAAATTGCATTCATATTGTAACCAATGAAATAAATATCATAGTGATGAAACAGATGAAATGGTATAGGAATGTTCAACCTTAGAAAAAGGTGCCTATAAGACTATATAGCCAGTTATCAACTATAAAAAAAATGTCGGTGATGATGAAGCATTCCATAACATTTATATTTATCTTTCTCCCTCAGATGAAAAAGAATATACACAAATCATTTTTAAGCCGTTCATCATAATTGCAGGAAAAGTCCCTATTTTCTTGGCATTCTATTATAGTTACCCGCGAGAAATAATCAGCCAACTGTCGGGTACAGAAGGGAGCGGCAATGACATGTTCAATCGAGACTATAATGACTCCGGACAGAGGTAACTGTTTCATAATATTTTTCCAATTGATTTGACATCAGAATGAACGTGGCATCTCCAGCACATGCTCAGCGATATAGCTCAGGATCAGGTTGGTAGATATGGGAGCAACCTGATATAAACGTGTTTCTCTAAACTTTCGTTCGATATCATACTCACAGGCAAAACCATATCCACCATGAAATTGCAGGCAGGCATTGGCTGCTTCCCAGCTGGCTTTCGCAGCAAGGTATTTCGCCATATTAGCCTGTGCTCCACAATCAAGATGCTGATCAAAAAGCTCGCACGCTTTAAAACGCATCAGATTAGCCGCTTCCACTGCAATAAATGCTTCTGCAATAGGAAACTGCACCCCCTGGTTCTGACCAATGGGACGACCAAAAACCTCACGCTCGCAGGTATAGCGGGTAACACGATCCATAAACCAATATCCATCGCCTATACATTCTGCCGCAATCAAGGTACGCTCTGCATTTAAACCATCAAGTATGTAATGAAAACCCATACCCTCTTCACCAATAAGATTTTCTTCGGGAATTTCCAGGTTGTCAAAAAAGAGCTCGTTGGTTTCATGATTGACCATATTGGGAATAGGTCGTACTGTCATTCCATTTTTCATAGCTTCTTTAATATCAACCATGAAAATAGACATCCCTTCGGATTTACGTTTTACATTTGCAAGCGGAGTAGTTCGAACCAGAAGAATCATCCAGTCTGAATGTTGAACACGTGAAATCCAGACTTTTTGTCCGTTTATCACATACCGGTCTTCTCTTTTTACAGCTGTAGTTTTAATTCTGGTGGTATCTGTACCTGCTGTGGGTTCTGTGACGCCCATCGACTGCAGGCGCCATTCACCAGTAGCTATCCGTGGCAGCCAGAATTCTTTCTGTTTATCGGATCCATGACGTAACAACGTATTCATGTTATACATCTGACCATGGCAGGCTCCAGAGTTTCCACCCGATCTATTGATCTCTTCCATGATAATAGATGCTTCAGTTAAACCAAGCCCTGACCCTCCAAATTCCTCCGGGATGAGCGCAGCCAGCCAACCAGCTTTGGTTAGTTTATTAACAAACTCTTCAGGATAGGCTTTTGCTTCATCTATCTTACGGTGATATTTATCATCAAACTCACTACATAATGAACGAACCGCATCACGAATATCCTGATATTTATCCTTTTCAATACTTTTCATAATTTTTTCCTCAATAAACCAGCGCCAACAGGGGGTAGAAAATGACCTTTTATCGGATGACCATCAGCAGATAGATCTGACTGGCGGTCGACAGGAAGAAAATAGAGCCAGTGCCATAATTCTGGCAGAACGCCCCCCCTCTTTAAAGATTTTGATGTCTTTATCCAGAGTGGCGGCCAGCAGCTTAGCGGGACCGGGGTTAAGATAATCGGTGTTGCGCAGAATGCCAGGCTGCCAAATTTGAATATCAGTATATTGCATAAAAGTTACCTTTAAGGAGGAAAAAATATGATTTATAATTTATCGATAAGTTCAGGTACAGCTTTGAAAATATCAGCTACCAAACCATAATCCGCAATAGAAAAGATAGGAGCGTCAGGATCCTTATTAATAGCGACAATGACGCCTGACTCTTTCATCCCGGCAAGATGTTGTATGGCGCCAGAAATTCCCAGAGCAATATAAAGTTGAGGCGCAACGATTTTTCCGGTCTGGCCAATCTGATAATCATTTGGTGCATAACCAGCATCTACAGCAGCCCGGCTTGCCCCCACGGCAGCGCCTAATTTATCTGCCAGGTTATCAACAAGTTCTTTGAATGCCTGTGCACTTCCTACTCCTCGTCCACCTGATACTACAACTCTGGCGGATTGTAAGTCTGGACGGTTACTTTTATTAACATGTTGGCTAATAAATTTTACCTGATCTGAACCAAGAACAACCTCTGTAAATTCAATGGGGGCTTTTCCCTCATCTTCCGCAACCGCAGCCGCAGCCGCAAATGAGGTAGGACGAACAGTTATCACTTTATATTCATCATCACTGTGTACTGTGGCAATAGCGTTACCCGCATAGATTGGACGTTCAAAGGTATGTTGATCAATGACACGCGTAATATCACTAATCTGAGATACATCAAGTTTTGCTGCTAAGCGTGGCGCACAGTTTTTTCCAAAAGAGCTTGCAGGAAAAAGAATGGACTGATAATGATTTTTCCCACTATTCAAAAAATAGCTGATCTGTTTTTCCACATTCTCTGCCAGAAGGTGTTCGAATAGTGGGCTGTCAGCAACAAATACAGTGGATATTCCCTGAATATGACTGGCTTTAACTGCAATACTTTCTATACCATATCCTAACATAAGTATATCTATATCACTATTAATGGCTTTTGCCGCAGTGATAGTACTGAGTGTTGAAGGTAAAAGAGTATTGCCGTTATGTTCAGCAATAACTAAAGAAGCCATATTTTTCTCCTTAAATTACTTTTTCTTCGTTTTTTAATTTATCTAGCAGTGTGTTAATATCTGGAACGATTATGCCTGCTTTCCTTCTTGCTGGCTCATCAACTTTGATAATAGTCAATCTGGATGACGGGTTAATACCAAGTGAATCGAAATCTATCTCCTTAACAGGTTTCTTTTTGGCTTTAATAACATTCGGCAAACTGATATTCCTCGGTGTATTCAGACGTAGATCTGTAGTGAGTACTGCAGGCAGGGATAAATTTAACGTTTCTAATCCTCCATCAACCTCACGAACAGCAGTTAATGAATTATCAGAAATAGTAATTTCACTAACATTAGTGGCTTGGGGAAGATCGAGTAATGCTGCCAGCATTTGGCCTACCTGATTACAATCATCGTCAATAGCTTGCTTGCCTAATAATATAATATCGGGTTTTTCATTCCGGGTAATAGCGGTGATAGTTTTGGCCACAATTAGTGGTGTAAGAGAGTTTTTTGTTAATATGTGTATTGCCCTGTCTGCCCCTGCTGCCAGTGCTGTACGCAATACGTCCCCTACACCTGTGTTTCCTATAGACACTACAACAACCTCACTGATTAATCCCCGTTCTTTTAAACGTACTGCTTCTTCAACTGCAATTTCATCAAATGGATTGATACTGAGTTTTGAATCAGAAATATCAACATCAGAATGATCTTGCTTTATTCTAATTCTAACGTTATGATCGACAACTTGTTTTACACAAACTAAAGCTTTCATTGGTGACTCCTTCATATATTTACTAAATGCTATGAGCCAAAATCCTTTTTGCTTTTTCCAGTAACGGTTTATCCACCATTTGCCCTTCATGACTGAACGCTCCATGGGGATATTGAGCCAGTCGCATAATCTGGGGAACCCACTCGATTTCTTGTTTTAAATAGCTGAATGCTCTGTTTACATGTGAAATTTGTGGAGGGTGAATACATACCTTGCCACTGAACCCCATTTTACAGGAGTGAATAGCATTTTGTATTGTCAACTCGTTTTTCATAAATTCAGTTGTGATACCGTCAACAGAAGGATATGATCCAGCCAGGCGTGAAGTTATTACAATTTTTGCACGTACAGCAATCAGTACTTTTTCATCATTACTCATGAAATTCAGAGCATTTTCTCTGGCAATTATTTTTTTCTCAGATGACACCGCATTTTCTAAATCAAGGATTACGCTATCAGCACAACTGCTATTTGCTTTTTCAAATCGTTCAGGTTGGTCCCCCGTAACGAAAAGAAAAAACCGTTCTAACGTTTGCATTCTCGTCTCTCATTTGAATGGAGCATCTGATAATTCAATATATCTTAAAAAAATAATTTTCTGAATTAGCTTTTATCTAACCCCCCATTAAAATTGGTTCAGGTTCGCTGATAACAGAAAGAAACATGTAATTTATTGTTACAATAACAAAGATAAAAATAAAATTTAATTATTTGATATAAATAGCGTTTCAGAATAGTAAACGGCCGACATTCCGTACCTGTTTCAGGAGTGAATTCGACTATACCGTTCCCTAAGAACATCAACGATTGTCTGGTGAACCGAATTTAGTCACCTTTGGCGGAGAACAGGCTGGCATATAGGAGAGCATGACAACCCGGGTCATTCCCTCCGTGATTTTTTAGTAACACGCTGAAAAAGTATCTGAAACTTCATTCTGCAAGTGAGACTTTCCCCGAAGTCGATCGATACGTTTTATCTTGTGCCTGACCGATGCTACTCCTGACAAATCACGCCCAATACTGAATAAGTGTAAGAGATGCACCGTTAATCACTACACTGGTAGCCTCAATCAGAGATTGACGGCGGTAAAGGTGCAAAGGCTCCAGTATATTTTTAAAGGATTTTTGGCATAATGAACGAGCAGGCATAGTGATGATCTCCTTGAAAGTGTTAGCGCAATCAATTAGATCACATAACACTATGCCTGTCCTGGTTTGCTGGGGATTCCTCAGGAGTCGCCTCCCCTTGTTCAGACCTGTATAAGCGGTGAATGTGCTTTCAGACTCTGAATACTCAGCGTCAAAGTTGTCAGACAGTTTTCAAGTTTATCTGCGTTGACGGCAATAAAGGTCGGGCAATCATGGTGTCCGCTCATTAAACAAACGGCAGCGGCTGCAAGCGCGCCTTCGACACGGCGCAGCGCGTTCCACTCTTCCTGATCGAGATGCAGTCCCTGCCGTAAAGCGTGATCGTGGAGCTCGCGATTCAGTTCAAAAAAATTGTCACGCAGAGTGTCACTTTCGCTGACTGACATATACCCCTTCGCTTTTCGCAATTGCAGATAAGCGGCAAGATCGATACGCGCGTTTATCAGCTTGTTGAGAAGATCGGTTCTCAGTCTGTCAACGACCATACCTTTTTTCCTCCTCTTTTCTACCAGGGTTCAACTTAATAGTATGGTCGTTTTTTAGACAAATGGGTGTCAGAGATCAAGAATTTTCTTAGAATTGCCCTTTTTCACCTTTTGCTGATAACCACAACGGTTGATGCCGCGGCTCCTGATGAGATTGCGATACAATTTTTGTTCGGATATCTGTAGAATCGCTGCCCTGACCATTCCAATAAATGAACACTTTTTAAGCTATGAGTAATGTAACCCACCAGCCAAAGATCGGCTTCGTTTCCCTGGGCTGTCCGAAAAACCTCGTTGATTCGGAACGCATCCTGACTGAGCTGCGTACCGAAGGCTATGACGTTGTGCCACGCTATGACGATGCGGATATGGTTATCGTTAATACCTGTGGCTTTATTGACAGCGCGGTACAAGAGTCACTGGAAGCCATTGGCGAAGCGCTGAACGAAAACGGTAAGGTAATCGTCACCGGCTGCCTGGGCGCAAAAGAAGATCAGATCCGCGAAGTGCATCCGAAAGTACTGGAAATCACCGGGCCGCATAGCTATGAGCAAGTTCTGCAGCACGTACATCATTACGTACCGAAGCCGAAGCACAATCCATTTTTAAGCCTCGTACCAGAACAGGGTGTAAAACTGACGCCGCGCCATTATGCGTATCTGAAAATTTCTGAAGGCTGTAATCACCGCTGCACGTTCTGCATCATCCCGTCGATGCGCGGGGATCTGGTCAGCCGTCCGATTGGCGACGTATTAAGCGAAGCGAAACGTCTGGTTGATGCCGGGGTCAAAGAGATTCTGGTGATTTCGCAAGATACCTCCGCCTACGGCGTAGATGTGAAGCACCGCACCGGATTCCATAATGGCGAACCGGTGAAAACCAGTATGGTGAGCCTGTGCGAGCAGTTATCAAAACTGGGCGTCTGGACACGTCTGCACTACGTCTACCCCTACCCACACGTTGATGATGTGATTCCGCTAATGGCGGAAGGCAAAATCCTGCCTTATCTGGACATTCCGCTGCAACATGCCAGCCCGCGGATTCTTAAACTGATGAAACGTCCCGGTTCCGTTGACCGCCAGCTGGCGCGCATTAAGCAGTGGCGCGAAATCTGCCCGGAACTGACCCTACGCTCCACCTTTATTGTCGGCTTCCCCGGCGAAACGGAAGAAGACTTCCAGATGCTGCTCGACTTCCTGAAAGAGGCGCGCCTCGATCGTGTAGGCTGCTTCAAGTACAGCCCGGTGGAAGGCGCAGGCGCGAATGAGCTGCCGGATCAGGTGCCGGAAGAGGTGAAAGAAGAGCGCTGGAACCGCTTTATGCAACTGCAACAGCAAATCTCCGCTGAGCGCTTGCAGGAAAAAGTGGGCCGCGAAATTCTGGTGATCGTCGATGAGGTTGACGAAGAAGGCGCTATCGGGCGTAGCATGGCGGATGCGCCGGAAATTGACGGCGCGGTCTATTTGAACGGCGAAACCAACGTCAAGCCGGGCGATATCGTGCGCGTGAAAGTGGAAAACGCCGACGAATATGATTTGTGGGGCAGTCGGGTTTAACGCCACCTCCCCCGGCGCGGGTGCCGGATGTGTTATCCCGCCTGACGAGCCCGTTCCAGGCCCGCCAGGCGTCAACGCCACCGGGCTGGCTTACCCCTTAATCTTCGGGTCCAGCGCATCGCGCAACCCGTCGCCTAACAGGTTAAACGCCAGCACTGTCAGGAAAATCGCCACCGCCGGGAAGAGCGCTACGTGCGGCGCGATGACCATATCCGCCCGCGCTTCATTGAGCATCGCTCCCCACTCCGGCGTTGGCGGCTGCGCGCCTAATCCGAGAAATGACAGGCTTGCCGCGGAAATAATTGACGTACCGATACGCATCGTAAAGAAAACCACAATTGACGAGACCGTTCCCGGCAATATATGGCTAAACAAAATCGTCGTGTCGCTGGCGCCGATACTGCGGGCAGACTCAATAAACGTCTGCTGTTTTAAGACCAGGGTATTTCCGCGCACCAGACGAGCAAACGCCGGAATAGAGAAAATCGCCACCGCAACGATCACATTAGCAATACCGCTGCCTAACACCGCCACAACGGCAATCGCCAGCAAAATGCCGGGGAAGGCGAACAGCACATCGCAAATGCGCATAATAAAACGATCCCACCAGCCTTCATAATATCCCGCCAGCAATCCCAACACCGTACCGATTATCGCGCCGATAAATACCGCGAACACGCCCGCCGCCAGTGAGATCTGCGCCCCAACGAGAACCCGGCTAAAGATGTCTCTTCCCAGCGAGTCAACGCCAAACCAGTGCTGCAAAGAGGGGCCATTGTTCAGGCTATCGTAGTCAAAATAGTTTTCCGCATCGTAGGGCGTCAGCCAACGGGCAAAAATCGCCACCAGAATTAACGCCAGTACGAATCCCCCGGCGACCAACGCGACATGCTGGCGGCGAAAACGACGCCAGAACTCCCGCCACGGCGTGCGTATCTGGTCGGGTTTTACCACCGGCATAGCATGTAAAATCGCCTGACGGCGCCAGTTAAATAATCGCATCCTTACTTATACCTGATAGCCGGATTAATGGCGGCATAGAGGACATCCACCACTAAGTTGATAAGAATAAATTCCAGAGAAAACAGCAGCACTTCCGCCTGAATCACGGGGTAGTCGCGCATGTCGACGGAGTCGACCAGTAATCGCCCAAGCCCCGGCCAGTTAAACACTTTTTCAACGACGATCGATCCGCCAAGCAGGAAGCCAAATTGCAGTCCCATCATGGTGACGACCGGGATCATCGCATTGCGCAGGCCATGTTTTAACACCACCCACGTTTCACTGACGCCTTTCGCCCGCGCGGTCCTCATGTAATCCTCGCTCAGGACATCGACAAACGAGGAGCGCGTAAAACGCGCCATGACTGATGCCACCGCCGCGCCAAGCGTCAGGGAGGGTAAAATATAATGTTGCCAGCTATCCGCCCCCACGGTCGGTAGCCAGCCCAGATCCACGGAAAAAATCTGCATTAACAACATTCCCAGCGCAAAAGCCGGGAAAGAAATGCCGGTCACGGCAAGCGTCATTCCTAACCGGTCAGGCCAGCGATTACGCCACACGGCGGCGGCGATGCCGATCGCCATGCCAAACAGAACCGCCCATATCATACTGGTTATCGTCAGCCACAGCGTCGGCAAAAAGCGGCTGGCGATCTCCTCAGAAACCGGGCGGCGGGAAACCATTGACGTCCCGAAATCGCCTTGTAAAACATGGGTGATGTAACGCCAAAACTGGACATGAAGCGGCTGATCAAGCCCCAGCTGCTGACGAACCAGCGCGATCACTTGCGCGTCGGCTTCCGGTCCGGCTATCAGCCGCGCCGGGTCGCCGGGCAACAAATGAACAAATAAAAACACCAGCACTGCCACAATCAACAGAGTAGGAATTAATCCCAGCAGGCGCTTGAGAACATAGTTAAGCATCACACGAACCTTTTACCGGATGGCGGACAACGCGCGCGCCATCCAGCCCCATCGCATTACTTACTTCAAATCCGCATCGTCAAAGCTGAAACCGGTATCCGGCATAATCCAGAAACCGGTCAAATTTTTACTGTGCGCAGAAACCAATTTCTCCACCACCAACGGTATCCAGGGCGACTCTTTCCAGATAATATCCTGCGCCTCTTTGTACAATCGTGTTTTCTCCTGCGGATCGTTGGTCTTTAAGGCCGCCGCCAAATCGCTGTCGACCTGCTTGTTGCTGTAAAAAGCGGTATTAAACTGCGTCGGCGGCCAGTTTTGTGAGGCGAAGAGCGGCGATAACGCCCAGTCAGCTTCGCCCGTCGACGCCGACCAGCCGGTATAGAACATTCGCACGCCGCTCTCTTTTTGCCCTTTGCCCTCGACTTCCGCAGCGCGCTGGCCGGCGTCCATCGCGGTTATCCGGGCTTTAATGCCAATCTGCGCCAGTTGCTGTTGGGTAAACTGCAACACTTTTTGCGCGGTGCTATGGTTATGCGATGACCACAGCGTGGTACTGAAACCGTCTGGATACCCCGCCTCTTTCAGCAGTTCGCGCGCTTTAGCCGGATCATAGGGCCACGGCTGATAGCTTTGCGCATAGGCTATCGACGGCGGCACCACGCCCGTCGCCGGCGTGGCGTATCCGGCAAACGCCACTTTAACCAGCGCCTGACGATTGATAGCGTAATTCAACGCCTCACGCACCTTAGGATTATCAAACGGCTTCTGCGTCACATTCATACTGATATAACGCTGCATAATGGACGGGCTGGCGACCAGTTCGAGGTTTTTATTTTTCGCCAGTAACGCGGCCTGCTCATAAGGGATAGGAAAAGCAAATTGCGCTTCGCCGGTTTGCAGCATCGCCGCGCGGGTATTGTTGTCAGTAACCGGACGCCAGGTAATAGAATCCAGCTTGGGTAAGCCCTGCTGCCAGTAACCGGCGAACTTTTTCACTTTGACAAAGTCGGTCTGATTCCAGGTTTCAAGCTGGTATGGACCGGTACCGACCGGATGAAAACCAATATCCTTGCCATATTTTTCCAGCGCTTGCGGCGAGATCATCGCCGTCGCCGGGTGCGCCAGAATATTAATGAAAGCGGAGAACGGCTGTTTCAGGGTAATTTTTACCGTTGCCGGATCGACGACCTCCGTTTTTGCGATATTTTTATACAGGTTATAACGCTTGAGGTGGTTATCCGGATTGCTGGCGCGATCGAGATTCGCTTTCACCGCCGCCGCATCAAAATCCGCGCCGTCCTGAAATTTCACCCCCTGCCGTAGGGTAATGGTGTAGGTCAGACCGTCATCAGAAACGGTATAGCCTTCCGCCAGGACGTTTTTTACCTTCATGTCTTTATCCAGGCCAAACAGCCCCTGATAAAATGACTTCGCCACCGCCTGCGAGAGCGTATCGTTGGCGTCATACGGATCGAGCGTGGTGAAATTAGACCCTACCGCCACCACCACATCTTTGGCCGCCAGGGCCGGAAAAGCCGCAATGGATGAGGCCAGTCCCAGCGCCGCCAGCCATTTATGCGTAATAAATTGCGTCATGTTGTTCTCCTGAAACCCTGCCAGTCTGAATGTTATAAGCGCGAGAGCGCATTATCCTGCTGAGGTCGCGCAACATAATGTCCCGGCCCGACCAACTGTAATGAAACGGCGGGCGTCTCTTCGCCACGTTTATGAATATTGCTGGGTATATCATCTGATAGCAGAACGCGCCGCGGCCGGTGTCTGGAGGGATCGGCAACCGGCACCGCCGCCATCAATTTACGCGTATAAGGATGCTGCGGATTTTCAAAAACGGCGCGCCGCGGCCCCATCTCAACAATTTGACCAAGATACATCACCGCCACGCGATGGCTAATTCGCTCCACGACCGCCATATCATGCGAAATAAACAGGTAGGCGATCCCCATTTCCCGTTGTAAATCGAGCAGTAAATTAATGATCTGCCCGCGAACGGAAACATCCAGCGCGGAGACCGCCTCATCGGCAATAATCACTTTAGGATTCAATGCCAACGCGCGAGCAATGCAGATGCGCTGACGTTGACCGCCGGAAAACTCATGCGGATAACGCCAGGCATGTTCAGGACGTAATCCGACACGCTCAAGCAACCAGGCCACGCGCTTTGCCGCAGCGTCCCCCTGCCCCAGACCATGAATCCGTAAAGGTTCCATAATGGAATACCCCACGGTCTGGCGCGGGTCGAGCGAGGCGTAAGGGTCCTGGAAAATACACTGAATATCGCGGCGCAACGGCTGGAGTTTACCCGCAGACAGCGTGTCAATGCGCTGGCCGTTAAAGATAATCTCCCCCTGCCGGGATTCAACCAACCGCAGCAGCGCGCGTCCGGTCGTCGATTTTCCGCTACCGGACTCGCCCACCAGCGATAACGTTTCGCCGGGCCAGAGATCGAAACTGATATTCTCAACGGCATGAACTTCACGCGTAACGCGGTTAAAGAGACCGCTACGCAGCGGGAATCGCGTCACCAGCCCCCGAACCTGGAGAATAGGTTCGCCTTCCACCACCGTGTCTTGCTCAATCTGCGATTCATAAAGGGCCGGTTCGTCAGCGGAAATCAACGGGAAACGGCGTGGCAGCGAGTGGCCTCGCATCGCGCCAAGCTGAGGAACGGCGGCCAGTAACGTTTGGGTATAAGGATGCGTCGGCGCATGGAAAATCTGCTCTACGCTGCCGGTTTCCACGGCCTCGCCCTGATACATCACCAGCACGCGATCGGCGATATCCGCCACGACGCCCATGTCGTGGGTGATAAAAATCACGCCCATCGACATCTCTTGCTGCAACACTTTGATAAGTTGCAGAATTTGCGCCTGGATAGTGACATCCAGCGCCGTGGTGGGTTCATCGGCAATCAATACCGCCGGACGGCAGGATAGCGCCATCGCGATCATGACTCGCTGGCGCATCCCGCCGGAAAGCTGATGCGGATAACGCGATAAAATCGCCTGCGACTCCGGGATCCGTACCTGATCGAGCATACGTTTCGCTTCCACCAGCGCCTCTTCGTGGCTGGCGCCCTGATGCAAACGAATAGATTCGGCAATTTGCTCGCCAACGGTAAATACCGGGTTGAGCGAGGTCATTGGCTCCTGGAAAATCATGGCGATATCCGCGCCGCGCACACGCCGCATCTGCGCGTCACTCTGCTCAGACAGCTCAATCACCTGGCGATTACGCCGACGCAACAGCATTTCGCCGCAGCGCACGTTCGCGCCCGACTGCTCAATCAGCCGCATTAACGCCAGCGCCGTCACCGATTTTCCCGATCCCGACTCGCCGACAATCGCCAGAGTCTCTCCACGCTTCAGGCGTAATGACACATTACGCACGGCGTCTACCTGTTGCCCTTCGTGGTGAAACGCGATATTCAGGCCACTGACGGACAGAACATCGCGGCTATCCAGTTCATCGCTGTGCGGCACCTGCGGCTCCTTATTCCCGGTAAATTCCTGTGGTAGGCGTATCCCCGGCATATCCCCAGGCGCGATACATCCCTTCGCTGTTAAACGGCAACGCGACATTACCTTCGTGATCAACGGCGATTAATCCACCGCTGCCGCCCAGCGCCGGTAATTTTTCCATCACCACGCGCTCACAGGCGTCGGCAAGGCTGAGTCCGCCATATTCCATCAATGCGGCGATATCGTAAGCCGCGAGCGTGCGAATAAAGACCTCTCCCGTTCCGGTACAGGAAACGGCGACGCTGGCGTTGTTGGCATAACACCCGGCGCCGACCAGCGGGCTGTCGCCGACGCGCCCGGGCAATTTATTGGTCATCCCGCCGGTAGACGTTGCCGCCGCCAGATTGCCGAATTTATCCCGCGCCACCGCGCCGACTGTACCCATTTTTTTCGTTTCGTCCAGCGGCGCGCCGCTGTGATCGAGCGCCATTTCGCCCGCCGCACGCGCCGCCAGCAATTGCTCGTAACGCGCCGGGGTGGAAAAGATATCCGGCGAAACGCGCGCCATCCCCTGTGAAAAGGCAAAGTTTTCCGCCCCTTCCCCCACCATGAGTACATGCGGGCTGCGCTCCATCACCAGTCTGGCGGCGAGCACAGGATGGCAAACATGACTCACGCCCGCGACGGCTCCGGCTTTCAGGGTATTGCCGTCCATCACGCAGGCATCCAGTTCATGAGTTTCGTCTCGGGTATAGACCGCGCCGATACCCGCATTGAAGAGCGGACACGCTTCCAGCAGGCGCACCGCTTCCGTCACTACATCAAGCGCGCTGTCACCCGCTTCCAGCATCTTTTGCCCGCTTTCGACAATCTCTGACAGCGCCTGGATATAGCGTAGCTCCTGCTCATGGCTCATTTGCGCGCGAGCAATCGCGCCTGCGCCGCCGTGAATCGCAATCACTGCTTTATTCATTTTTAGGGTCCATTAACGGTGGCACACAACTTTTACTATAACTATCAGAATTGTTGTGAGTTATTCATTCGATTTTTGAATATAGAAAGATGCGTAAGGTATGTAAAGGCGCAAGGCCGTCTCTAAGACCGAGGTAGCATACTGCCCGCCACTGTTTTCTGACATAATAGCCGGATTCGATTTTGCCTCGCAGGAGTATGTTCATGGAATTTTCCGCCGGATTGATGCCGCTTGAAACGGCGCTGACCCAGATGCTTTCACGTATTACCCCGCTCACCGCCGTAGAAACGTTGCCGCTGGTGAACTGCTTTGGCCGCATCCTGGCGACCGATATCGTTTCACCCCTTGATGTCCCCGGCTTTGATAATTCAGCCATGGATGGTTATGCGGTACGCGTGGCGGATTTGTCCGCCGATAAGCCGCTGCCCGTCGCCGGCAAAGCATTTGCCGGTCAGCCTTACCAGGGAGAATGGCCTGCGGGAACCTGTATTCGCATTATGACCGGCGCCCTGGTGCCGGCAGGTTGCGAGGCGGTCGTCATGCAAGAGCAGACGGAACAAACCGATGACGGCGTGCGTTTTACCGCCGATGTTCGTTGCGGGCAAAACATCCGCCGCCGCGGCGAGGATATTCGCCAGGATGCGGTGGTCTTTCCGGCCGGTACGCGCCTGACTACTGCCGAACTGCCAGTGCTGGCGTCGCTGGGAATTGCCGATGCGCAGGTTGTACGTAAAGTGCGCGTAGCGCTGTTCTCGACCGGCGACGAGCTCCAGCTTCCGGGCCAGCCGCTGGAGGCGGGACAAATTTATGACACTAACCGTCTAACTATACATTTGATGCTGCAACAGCTTGGCTGCGAAGTGATCAATTTAGGCATTATTCCTGACGATCCCGGTAAGCTTCGCGCCGCGTTTATCGACGCCGACAGCCAGGCCGATGTAGTGATAAGCTCCGGCGGCGTCTCGGTTGGTGAAGCGGACTATACCAAAACCATCCTTGAGGAGCTGGGCGAAATCGCCTTCTGGAAGCTGGCTATCAAGCCAGGCAAACCGTTTGCCTTCGGCAAGCTCAGTAATAGCTGGTTCTGTGGCCTGCCGGGGAATCCAGTCTCTGCGGCGCTCACTTTTTATCAACTGGTTCAGCCCTTACTGGCGAAGCTTGGCGGCAATACGGCAAGCGCTGTACCGCCGCGCCAGCGTGTACGCACAACATCTCGTCTGAAGAAAACGCCAGGGCGTCTCGATTTCCAGCGCGGCATCCTGCAACGTAGCGCCAACGGCGAACTGGAGGTCACGACCACCGGACACCAGGGTTCACATATTTTTAGCTCGTTTAGTCTGGGCAACTGCTTTATTGTGCTGGAGCGTGAACGCGGCAATGTTGAGCCGGGAGAATGGGTGGAAGTCGAGCCGTTTAATGCTCTGTTCGGAGGCCTGTAATGGCGGAACTTAGCGACCAGGAGATGCTGCGCTATAACCGACAAATTATTCTGCGCGGCTTCGATTTTGAAGGGCAGGAAGCGTTAAAAGAGGCGCGGGTATTAGTGGTCGGGCTGGGCGGACTCGGCTGCGCGGCAACGCAGTATCTGGCCGGCGCTGGCGTCGGGCAACTGACGCTACTCGATTTTGATACCGTTTCCGTTTCCAATCTCCAGCGTCAAACCTTGCACAGCGACGCCACGGTCGGGCAGCCAAAGGTAGAGTCCGCCCGCGACGCGCTGGCGCGAATCAACCCGCATATTACCATTACGCCCGTTAACGCGCGGCTGGACGACGACGCTATGACCAGCCTGATTGCCGGGCATTCGCTGGTACTGGACTGTACCGATAACGTTAGCGTACGTAATCAACTTAACGCCGGATGCTATACCGCGAAAGTGCCGCTAATCTCCGGCGCGGCCATTCGTATGGAAGGACAAGTTACCGTCTTTACATATCAGGAAAACGAACCCTGTTACCGCTGCCTGAGCCATCTGTTTGGCGAAAACGCTCTGACCTGCGTAGAGGCAGGGGTGATGGCGCCGCTGATTGGCGTGATCGGTTCGCTACAGGCAATGGAGGCCATTAAGCTGCTGGCGCATTACGGTCAGCCCGCTAGCGGAAAAATCGTCATGTACGATGCGATGACCTGTCAGTTCCGCGAAATGAAGTTAATGCGCAACCCCAGCTGTGAGGTCTGCGGGCAGTAGCCACTTTACGGATAAACATACCGAAGCACGGTTTATGGCCGTGCTGTATCAACAGATAATTACTGCCATCAGACGCAAAGCCAGCTTACCCAAGCTCCGACTGACGATCGGCTCAAGCAGCGCGGCATCATCTTAAACGCCATACCACAACCTCAAACCGTGATGTTGTACCTCATTTAACGCCTCTTTGTCAGAACCTCTCCATTCGTTGACGCACATCAAGATAACTTTCATTCGAAAGTAATTTAATCTTTATATGAAATAAGAGAGGCCGTTTATGATCTTCAATATTCAGCGCTATTCTACCCACGATGGCCCCGGTATCCGTACCGTAGTATTTCTCAAAGGCTGTTCGTTGGGCTGTCGCTGGTGCCAGAACCCGGAAAGCCGCGCCCGCGCTCAGGATCTGTTATACGACGCGCGGCTGTGTCTCGAAGGATGCGACCTGTGCGCGCAAGCCGCGCCGGACGTCATTGAGCGCGCGCTAAACGGCCTGCTCATCCATCGCGAGAAACTGACCGACGCCCATTTTTCCATCCTGGCGCATTGCTGCCCCACACAGGCGTTAACCGTGTGCGGCGAAATAAAAAGCGTGGATGAGATCATGGCGACGGTACTGCGCGATAAACCTTTTTACGATCGCAGCGGCGGCGGTCTTACGCTTTCCGGCGGCGAACCGTTTATGCAGCCGGAGCTGGCGGCAGAGCTGTTTAAAGCCAGCCATGACGCCGGTATTCATACAGCGGTTGAGACCTGTCTGCATGTTCCATGGAAATACATTGCGCCCTCACTGCCTTATATCGATCTGTTTCTGGCTGATTTGAAGCATGTCGCCGACGGGCCGTTTAAGCAGTGGACCGATGGCAGCGCCTCGCGGGTGTTGGAAAATCTCAGGAAACTCGCCGCCGCGGGCAAAAAAATGGTGATTCGCGTCCCGCTGATTCAGGGATTTAATGCCGATGAGGAGGCCATTAAAGCCATTACCGACTTTGCCGCCGACGAACTGCACGTCGGGGAAATTCATTTTCTGCCCTACCACACGCTGGGCATCAATAAATACCACTTACTCAGTCAGCCCTATCATGCCCCGGATAAACCACTGGATGCACCGGCGTTACTTGATTTTGCCCAGAAGTACGCCTGCCAAAAAGGTTTAACCGCGACCCTACGAGGATAATTATCATGACCCAACTGAAACTGGACACGCTCAGTGACCGCATTAAGGCGCACAAAACCGCGCTGGTACATATCGTGAAACCGCCGGTCTGTACCGAGCGCGCGCAGCATTATACCGAAATGTATCAGCAGCATCTGGATAAACCGATTCCGGTACGCCGCGCGCTGGCGCTGGCCCATCACCTGGCGGAACGCACTATCTGGATAAAACACGATGAACTGATCGTCGGCAACCAGGCAAGTGAAGTCCGCGCCGCGCCGATTTTCCCGGAATATACCGTCTCGTGGATTGAAAAAGAGATCGACGACCTGGCGGACCGACCCGGCGCAGGTTTTTCCGTAAGTGAAGAAAACAAGCGTATTCTGCACGACGTCTGTCCGTGGTGGCGCGGTCAAACCGTCCAGGATCGCTGCTACGGCATGTTTACCGATGAACAAAAAGGGCTTCTGGCGACTGGCATTATCAAAGCCGAAGGCAATATGACCTCCGGTGACGCGCACCTGGCGGTGAACTTCCCGCTGCTGCTGGAAAAAGGGCTTGATGGCCTGCGCGATAAAGTCGCCGAGCGCCGCTCACGCATCAACCTGACCGTGCTGGAAGATCTGCATGGCGAGCAGTTCCTGAAGGCGATTGATATTGTGCTGGACGCGGTAAGCCAGCATATCACGCGCTTTGCCGCGCTGGCGCGCCAGATGGCGGGCGAAGAGTCCCGTGAAAGCCGTCGTAAAGAGCTACTTACCATCGCCGAAAACTGCGAGGTGATCGCCCACCAACCGCCGCAGACCTTCTGGCAAGCACTGCAATTGTGCTACTTCATCCAACTGATTCTACAAATTGAGTCTAACGGTCACTCGGTGTCATTTGGTCGTATGGACCAGTATCTTTACCCCTATTATCGTCGCGATGTCGAACTAAACCAGACGCTGGATCGTGAGCACGCCATTGAACTGCTGCACAGCTGCTGGCTGAAACTGCTGGAAGTAAACAAGATCCGCTCCGGTTCGCACTCTAAAGCCTCCGCGGGCAGCCCGCTGTATCAAAACGTCACCATTGGCGGTCAGAAACTTATCAACGGTCAGCCAATGGATGCAGTGAATCCGCTGTCTTACGCCATTCTGGAGTCCTGTGGACGTCTGCGTTCTACCCAGCCCAACCTCAGTGTGCGTTATCACGCCGGAATGAGTAACGATTTCCTTGACGCCTGCGTCCAGGTCATCCGCTGCGGCTTTGGGATGCCGGCGTTTAACAATGATGAAATCGTCATCCCGGAATTTATCAAGTTGGGGATCGAACCGCAGGACGCTTACGATTATGCGGCGATCGGCTGTATCGAAACCGCCGTCGGCGGGAAATGGGGTTATCGCTGCACCGGCATGAGCTTTATTAACTTCGCCCGCGTCATGCTGGCGGCGCTGGAAGGCGGTCGCGACGCCACCAGCGGCAAGGTATTTCTGCCGCAGGAAAAGGCGCTCTCCGCAGGCAACTTTAACAATTTTGACGAAGTGATGGCCGCCTGGGATACCCAAATTCGCTACTACACGCGCAAATCGATTGAAATTGAGTATGTGGTCGACACCATGCTGGAAGAGAACGTCCACGATATCCTCTGCTCAGCGCTGGTAGATGACTGTATTGAGCGAGCGAAGAGTATCAAGCAAGGCGGCGCGAAATATGACTGGGTATCCGGTCTCCAGGTCGGTATCGCCAACCTGGGCAACAGCCTCGCCGCCGTGAAAAAACTGGTCTTCGAACAGGGCGTTATCGGTCAACAGCAGCTTGCCGCCGCGCTGGCCGATGACTTTGACGGCCTGACTCACGAGCAGTTACGCCAGCGTCTGATTAACGGCGCGCCGAAGTACGGTAACGACGATGATACCGTCGATACGCTGCTGGCGCGCGCTTATCAGACCTATATTGATGAGCTGAAGCAGTACCATAACCCGCGCTACGGTCGTGGCCCTGTGGGCGGCAACTATTACGCCGGTACGTCCTCTATCTCAGCAAACGTGCCGTTTGGCGCCGCGACTATGGCTACCCCGGATGGTCGCAAAGCGCATACACCGCTGGCGGAAGGCGCAAGCCCTGCATCAGGTACGGATCATCTCGGCCCGACGGCGGTGATTGGTTCCGTAGGCAAATTACCTACCGGTTCCATTCTCGGCGGCGTGCTGCTCAACCAGAAACTGAACCCAACGACGCTGGAAAACGAATCCGACAAACAGAAACTGATGGTTCTGCTACGGACGTTCTTTGAGGTGCATAAAGGCTGGCATATTCAGTACAACATCGTGTCACGCGAAACGCTGCTGGATGCGAAAAAACATCCGGACCAGTACCGCGATCTGGTCGTGCGTGTGGCAGGCTACTCCGCCTTCTTCACCGCGCTGTCGCCGGACGCGCAGGACGATATCATCGCCCGTACCGAACATATGCTGTAATTTGCCCAGGCGCCATCGGCAATATGTCCGAACTGCCTGATGGCGCTACGTTTAACAGGCCGACGCAGGCCTGTTAATCAGAAGGGATCGGTGCCGTCAAGCACGGCCTGAATGACGTTGAGCGCGCCTTGATGGTTATTATCATCAGTGTGATAGCGTGAAAGCGCTTTGATATTGTCTGCGGCATTGCCCATGGCAAAAGAGTAATGCGCCATTTTCAACATTTCCGCATCATTACCGCTGTCGCCAATGGCGACGACATTCTGTGGCGACCTGTTCCAGCGCTTTAACAGACGACTGATGCCATTCGCTTTATGCAGTCCCGGGATAATCAGGTCGATAAAACCGAAGCCGCTGGTGACGGGCTTCATGATGCCATCCAGAGATACGTGCAGTTTGTCGATAACCAGCGGAATTTGTTCATCGGGCAAATTCAGGGAGAACTTAAACAGGATATCGTCAATGTCGTGATAATCGTTTACCGGCTGCAGGCGGTGATAATGTTTGGCCATCAGCGCCACGAAAGTCTCGGGAGCGTTTTTGCTGACATAAGCGCTTTTCAGACCGCAGGCGACGAAGTTAAGCTGCTTATCCTTCAGCAGTTCGCCAATCACAATCCGCGATTCATGCCGGGTTAGCTCCCCGTGAAACAACTGCTTGCCATGTTCATACACCAGCGCGCCATTTTCTGCGACAAAGGAAATTTCGTCTTTCAGCTCGGGGAAGAAGGAGATCAACTGGTAGTACTGATTACCGCTGGCGACCACAAATTCGATATTACGTTTTTTCAGTTCCTGGTATTGCGCCATGAAGCGTACACGATCGTACTGCTTGGCATCGTCGAGAAAAGTGCCGTCCATATCGGTAACGACAACGTTAACGGTCATACTTAAGCTCCTGGCTGTAACTGCGACCAGAAACATTTTAATAACAATGTGAGCAGAACCACAAATTTATTTCGAATGAAAAGTAGCTGAACGAAAGGAATAGCCGCATAAGACATTAAGGCGTCCTGGCCACCTTACGTTTTCCTCTCGCTTCCCTCTTTGTGCGTCCCTGCAATATTTTAAACTTGCATTAACCTTATTTTAACTTAAAGTATCACATGTAAATAATTTTACTTTCGAACGAAAGATGATGAGGTTGATATGACAACTCCTTTTACCCACGAAACGCTGCCCGCCGACCCAAAAGCGGCCATTCGTCAGATGAAGCAGGCGCTACGCGCGCAAATCGGCGACGTACAGGCGGTGTTCGACCGTTTGAGCGCCACCATAGCAGCCCGGGTGGCGGAAATTAACGATCTGAAGGCGCAGGGGCAGCCGGTATGGCCAATTATCCCTTTTAGCGAACTGGCGATGGGCAACATTAGCGATGTCACCCGCGCCGAGGTTAAGCGCCGCGGGTGCGCGGTGATTAAAGGTCATTTTCCACGCGAACAGGCGCTGGCATGGGACCAGTCGATGCTCGACTATCTGGACAAGAACCATTTTGACGAGGTGTATAAAGGACCGGGGGATAATTTTTTCGGTACGCTGAGCGCCTCCCGGCCTGAAATCTATCCTGTCTACTGGTCGCAGGCGCAAATGCAGGCCCGCCAAAGTGAAGAGATGGCGCTGGCGCAGTCGTTCCTCAACCGTCTATGGCAGGTAGAGCACGACGGCAAGCGATGGTTTAATCCGGATATCAGCATCATTTACCCGGATCGCATCCGCCGCCGCCCGCCGGGCACCACATCCAAAGGACTGGGGGCGCATACCGACTCCGGTGCGCTGGAGCGCTGGCTGCTGCCAGCCTATCAGCGGGTATTCGCCAGCGTGTTTAACGGCAACGTCGAGCAGTACGATCCGTGGAATGCGGCACACCGTACCGAAGTTGAAGAGTATACGGTGGATAACACCACCAAATGCTCGGTATTTCGCACCTTCCAGGGCTGGACCGCGCTCTCCGATATGCTGCCCGGTCAGGGGTTGCTTCATGTCGTCCCTATCCCGGAGGCGATGGCGTATATTCTGCTGCGCCCGCTGCTGGATGATGTCCCGGAAGATGAATTATGCGGCGTCGCGCCGGGCCGGGTGCTGCCGATTTCTGAACAGTGGCATCCTTTACTGATGGCGGCGTTAACCAGCATTCCGCCGCTGGAAGCCGGGGATTCCGTGTGGTGGCATTGCGATGTCATCCACTCCGTCGCCCCCGTCGAAAATCAGCAGGGCTGGGGCAATGTGATGTACATTCCTGCCGCGCCAATGTGTGAGAAAAACCTAGCCTATGCGCGTAAGGTGAAAGCGGCGCTGGAGACAGGCGCATCACCGGGCGATTTCCCGCGCGAGGACTATGAAACCACCTGGGAAGGGCGCTTCACGCTGCGCGATCTGAATATTCACGGTAAACGGGCATTAGGTATGGACGTTTGACGGTCGTACCGCCCTGCCCGCTTAACTGCGGTGCGCCCTTTGTCTGGGCGCACCCGTCTTACCGGACCTACGCGCCAGGATACGTAGGCCCGGTAAACACAACGCCACCGGGCGTCAGTGTTTAGCTTTCAATCCCTTTACTACGCAAATAATCGTCGTAGTTGCCGCTGAAGTCCACCACGCGCTCCGGCGTAATTTCAATGACGCGGGTTGCCAGCGAGCTGACGAACTCACGGTCGTGCGAAACAAAGATCAGCGTGCCCTGATACAGCTCCAGCGCCATATTCAGCGATTCGATCGACTCCATATCCAGGTGGTTAGTCGGTTCGTCCATGATCAGGATATTCGGCTTTTGCATCATCAGTTTGCCGAACAGCATACGGCCCTTCTCGCCACCGGAGAGGACTTTCGCAGGCTTTTTGATATCATCCTGGCTAAATAGCAGGCGGCCCAGAATACTGCGCACTGCCTGCTCGTCGTCGCCTTCCTGCTTCCACTGACTCATCCATTCAAACACCGTCAGGTCATTTTCGAATTCATATTCGTGGTCCTGCGCGTAGTAACCAATACGCGCGTTTTCCGACCATTTAACGGTGCCGTGATCGGCGTCCAGATCGCCAACCAGCGTCTTCAGCAGCGTAGATTTACCCACGCCATTGGTGCCGAGTACCGCCAGCTTCTCGCCGACTTCGAGCAGCAAATTGACATTTTTAAACAGCGGACCGTTATCAAAACCTTTCGTCAGCGCCTCCACTTCCAGAGCGTTACGGAACAGTTTTTTATCCTGCTCAAAACGGATGAACGGGTTCTGACGGCTGGAGGCTTTCACCTCTTCCAGCCTGATTTTATCGATCTGCCGCGCGCGCGACGTTGCCTGACGCGATTTAGAGGCATTGGCGCTAAAACGGCTAACAAAAGATTGCAGCTCGGCAATTTGCGCTTTTTTCTTCGCATTATCGGCCAACAGACGTTCACGCGCCTGGGTCGCCGCCGTCATATACTCATCATAGTTACCCGGATAGACGCGCAAGTCGCCGTAATCCAGATCCGCCATATGCGTACAAACCATGTTCAGGAAGTGACGGTCGTGCGAAATGATGATCATCGTGCTATCGCGCTCGTTCAGCACCTGCTCCAGCCAACGGATAGTATCAATATCCAGGTTGTTGGTCGGTTCGTCGAGCAACAGGATGTCCGGATTAGAGAATAACGCCTGCGCCAGCAGCACACGTAATTTCCAGCCTGGCGCGACTTCACTCATCAGACCGTAATGCTGCTCCAGCGGGATGCCCACCCCCAACAGCAGTTCGCCCGCGCGCGCCTCAGCGGAATAACCGTCCATCTCGCCGTATTTTACTTCCAGATCGGCGACTTTATAGCCGTCTTCTTCGCTCATTTCCGGCAAGGCGTAGATACGGTCGCGCTCCTGCTTGACTTCCCACAGTTCGCCATGCCCCATAATGACAGTATCAAGTACGGTGAATGTTTCAAAAGCGAACTGGTCCTGACGCAGCTTACCGATGCGCTCATTCGGATCGAGGGAAACATTGCCCAGCGTCGGCTCCAGGTCGCCGCCGAGGATTTTCATAAAAGTGGACTTTCCGCTACCGTTGGCGCCAATCAGGCCGTAACGGTTGCCGCCGCCAAATTTGACGGAAATGTTTTCGAACAGCGGCTTACTGCCGAACTGCATGGTAACGTTGCTGGAAACTAACACAGGCTTATCCTGAAAAAAGATGTGACAAACCGCTTATTATGCCACAAGTCTGAAATAAGATCGCGCCCTGTACAAAGGGCTACACTGAACCGTAAGGGAAAAAAACGTGATTTCGTATACATCTGAATTCCCTGTTTACTGGAATGCACCTATAATGCGCTCCCAACATGACAGAATTCTCAACCTACTAGCCTGCTTGGCACAGAATCTCGCATAACATGAATATGAAATTAACAACGCTTTTCGCGGCGGCTTTCGCTGTAGTTGGTTTTTGTAAAACAGCCTCAGCAGTCACTTACCCGCTGCCTACCGATGGTAGCCGTTTAATTGGGCAAAATCAGGTCATCACCGTTCCTGAGGGCAATACCCAGCCGCTGGAGTATTTTGCCGCGGAGTATCAGATGGGGCTGTCCAACATGCTGGAAGCCAACCCGGGCGTGGATACCTTCCTGCCGAAGGGCGGTACCGTGCTGAATATTCCGCAGCAGCTGATCCTGCCGGATACCGTACACGAAGGCATTATCATCAATAGCGCGGAAATGCGCCTCTATTACTACCCGAAAGGCACAAACACCGTTATCGTCCTGCCGATTGGGATCGGTCAGTTAGGTAAAGACACGCCTATCAACTGGACGACCAAAGTTGAACGTAAAAAAGCCGGTCCGACCTGGACGCCTACGGCAAAAATGCACGCTGAATATCGCGCCGCCGGCGAGCCGCTGCCTGCCGTCGTACCTGCGGGCCCGGATAACCCGATGGGCCTGTACGCGCTGTACATTGGTCGCCTGTATGCTATTCACGGCACCAACGCCAACTTCGGCATCGGGCTTCGCGTGAGCCACGGCTGCGTGCGTCTGCGCAACGACGATATCAAATTCCTGTTTGAAAATGTGCCGGTCGGTACCCGCGTGCAGTTTATCGATGAACCGGTAAAAGCCACCACCGAGCCGGACGGTAGCCGTTACATTGAGGTGCATAACCCGCTGTCAACGACGGAAGCGCAGTTTGAAGGTAAGGAAGCGGTGCCGATCACGCTTAATAAGAGTATCCTGGCCGTCACCAACGAGCCTGACGTTGATCAGACCGTCGTACAACAGGCAGTTCAGGATCGTTCCGGGATGCCGGTTCGTCTGAACTGACAGACTCTGCCTGCGAAGCCCGATAGACACTATCGGGCTTCTCTTACGGCATCAGTTGCAATAATCCATATCCCACCAGCGCCGCCCATGCCAGCATCGGCAGCGAATAGAAATGAAATCGCCACCAGATTCGGCGATCGTTCGCCATCCGTAAAGCAATAAGATTTGCCAGCGACCCCGGCAGCAGACCAAACCCGCCGATATTCACCGCCCACGCCAGCAACGTCGAGGCCGGTACATAGTTCAGCAGGAGAATGGTACTGGGCACATTACTGATAACCTGCGACAGGCCGATAGCGGTTAGCCAAAGCCCCAGGTGAGACAGTGCGCCAACCTGGTTGAAAACGCCCTGCAACGCCGGCAATTGCGTTAGCAGATGGACATCAATAAACATCGCCATAAATACCAGCAGCAGCGTCCAGTCCACGCTGACTATCACCCTGCGCGCCAGCACAATAAACCCAGCCGCCACCAACACCAGTCCCCATAACTCTTGCCTGAGCTCCAGCGCGGTAAGAAAAACGACATATAATGCCAGGCAACTCCACACCAGACGGGGCTGCCACTGCGGCGAACGCGTACCGGTATGATACTGTAACGCCCTACCCGGAAAACAAAACCAGCACAGGAGCAGTAACGTCAGCATCATCATGACGGCAAGCGGCGCCATTTGCCCGCTAAATTCAGCAAAGGTTAAGCCGGAGCGTCCCCACAACAGAATATTTTGCGGATTACCGACAGGCGTCAGCAGCGAACCGGCGTTCACCGCCAACGCTTCAAAAATAATCAATCGGTTGACCGGAATCGCGCACAGTTTTTTTAACGTTATCGTCAGCGGCACAACGATAAACAGCGCGACATCGTTTGTCAGAAAGGTCGACAGCGCCGCCGCAGCCAGCACCAGGAACATCGCCAGTTGCCGCTCGGTATGAAATCGGCGCGTCATCTTGCGTCCCAGCACATCAAAATAGCCGCTCAGCTCAACGCCTTTAGTGAGCAACATTAACCCACTGAGGGTAATAATGGTGTGCCAGTCAATCGCGCCAGGCCAGGCGCGGGGCGCAAAAGGAACAAACAGGCTTAGCGCCATCCCCACAATGATCAACAACTGAAAAAAACGGTCACGCCGCAGCGCCCGTAAAAAGGCCAGATTCATTCTGCAGATGTTCCATGCTGTTGCGTGAAGGCCAAAAAGGCATCCAATGTCTCCTGGCTGACATGGTGTTCCATCCCTTCCGCATCACGACGCGCGATCTCCGGACTTACGCCTAACACCAGTAAAAAATTTTCGACAATTTGGTGCCGCTCGCGGCTTTCCTGCGCCAGCTTCTCCCCTTCCGGCGTCAGAAAAACGCCGCGCCAGGGGATCATTTGAATAAATCCTAACGATGCCAGGCGCTTAAGCATTTTGGCCACAGTTGGCTGGGAGACGCCGAGCCGAGCCGCCATATCCACCTGACGCGCTTCCCCTACCTCAATAATTAAATCGGAAATCAGCTCAACGTAGTCGTCTATCAACTCACGGCGATGCGCCTCTCTGACCTGACGAAATCCTTCAACGTGTTCTTCTACGTTCACCAATTGCGTCACTTTTTTTGTTGTTGGCGTACCTGCGCGACGACCCATTTTGCTTCCTCGTTTCTGTGACGCGTTAACGCGTCAGCTGACAGAGCGCTCATTGTAAACCAGAGTTGTCCGGGCACAAAAAATTAACGTTTTAGCAATAGCTATAAAACATAGCCTGTGCTATATCTGTATGTAATGCAGACATCCCTCACGGATCGATGGGATAGAAACATCAGGAGGTTTATATGAACGAATTTAAGAGGTGTATACGCGTGTTCAGTCACTCTCCCTTTAAAGTCCGGTTAATGCTGCTCTCTATGTTGTGCGATATGATCAACGGCAAACCGGAACAGGATAACCCTTCCACGAAATAACGCGGCGGCGCGGTACGCCGCTTTATTTTGCATCCTCAACGGAAATGGCGCCCATTTCCCCTGTTTTTTTGTGGTTTTGCTATTCTCTTCGCAAAACATTTTCTTTCCGGCGGTTGACCTTCTTACCCGCACGCTCTATCTTCTGGCAGCCCTGAATATTTTGCGACTCGCCGTTGCGAACCCAATACCTTTTTTACGCATAATCAGGCAGGTAATGACCCTTCGCGCCAGGGTTAGCACATGGCGTTTTTGCAATAGTGGCATATGAATTCAACCCTTATCGATTCACTTCTCGCCCGTCGTCGGGCGGTAAGCCCATGGGCGGGCCTCTACTTTTTACAGTCGCTGCTGATTAACCTCGCGCTCGGCTACCCCTTTAGCCTGCTTTATACCGCGGCGTTTACCTGCCTGTTGCTGCTGCTCTGGCGCTACCTGCCCCGCGGACAAAAAGCGCTGCTCGGCATCTGTTCGCTGGTAGCCGCTTGCTATTTTCCCTTTGGCCAGGCTTACGGCGCCCCGAACTTTAATACGCTGCTGGCGCTGCACTCCACCAATATGGAAGAGTCGAGCGAAATCCTGACCATCTTCCCGTGGTATAGCTACCTGACCGGACTTTTTATTTTTGCGCTGGGTATTATTGCGCTTCGCCGCCGAAAAGAAGAGGTCAGGCCGCGCTGGAATAGCCTCGACAGCCTGTGCCTGCTGATCAGCGTCGCGGCATTTTTCGTCGCGCCGATACAAAATCTGGCCTGGGGCGGCGTTTTTAAGGTTATTGATACCGGCTATCCGGTTTTTCGCTTCGCCAAAGACGTTATCGTCAATAACAACGAAGTCATTGAAGAGCAGCACCGTATGGCGCAGCTATCCGGCATAAAAGATAGCTGGACGGTTACTGCGGTGAAACCCAGATATCACATCTATGTCGTGGTGATTGGTGAAAGCGCGCGACGGGATGCCATGGGCGCTTTCGGCGGTCACTGGGATAATACCCCCTTCGCCAGCCATGTGAATGGCGACTTCTTTATGGATTACATCGCCGCCAGCGGCTCAACGCAAAAATCGCTTGGTTTAACGCTCAATCGCGTGGTGGATAACAAACCGCAGTATCAGGATAACTTCGTCACGCTGGCTAACCGCGCCGGTTTTCAGACATGGTGGTTTTCCAATCAGGGGCAAATTGGCGAATACGACACGGCCATCGCCAGTATCGCCAAACGCGCCGATGAAGCGCATTTCCTGAAAAACGGCGATTTTGAAGCGGATAAAAATACTCGCGACGACGCGCTGTTAACCATGACGGCGCAGGTATTGGCGACAGAACGCACGCAACCGCAGTTGATTGTGTTGCATTTAATGGGATCGCATCCCCAGGCCTGCGACCGTACTCAGGGAAAATACGCGACGTTTGTCCAGTCGAAAGAGACGTCTTGTTATTTATACACCATGACGCAAACCGACGATTTGCTCCGTCAGCTCTATACTCAGCTTCGTCATAGCGGCGACAGTTTTTCGCTCGTCTATTTCTCCGATCACGGGCTGGCGTTTAAAGAGCGCGGCAAAGCGGTACAGTACCTGGCGCATGACGACAAATTCCAGCAAAACTTCCAGGTGCCGTTTATGGTGCTATCCAGCGACAGTAAAGCGCATCGGATCATTAAAGCTCGCCGTTCCGCGAACGATTTCCTGAGTTTTTTCTCGCAATGGACAGGAATTAGCGCTAAAGAGATCAAAAATCGCTATCGATTTATTTCGGAACAGAAAGCCGGGCCCGTTTATATCACCAATTTCAAATTACAGAAAGTGGACTATAACCATCTGGGCAGCGATATTTTTTCACTAAAATAATGCACGTTTCAGGCAAAAAAAATCCGCCCCGAAAGGCGGATTTTTCATTTTCACCGACGTGATTAGAAGCGGTAACCTACGCCAGCAATCCAGGTGCCAACGTCAACGCTACGAATACGGCTCTGCTCGTAAGAGAAGTCCAGAGCAACATTTTCCATCGGGTTGAATTGCAGACCAGCGCCATAGGAGAAGCCATAATCGCTGGTGTCATGTTTGTAGGTTGGGTAATCGGTCGTCTGGAATTTACCGTAACCCACACCGACTACACCGTAGATGCTCGCCCAATCGTTCAGACGGTAAGCCGGGCCGGCAGTGATGCCGTAGTACTGACCTTTGTTGTAATCGCCCGCACCGTTAGTACGATCTTTTTCGGTGTAGGTGAAGGAACCGATTACGCCCAGCGGGTTGTCGTCCTGCTCGTAACGATACTTCAGGTTGAAACCGCTCATTTTATTCGCTACGCCCTGCGCGTCGCTCTGAGCGTAACCACCGGTAACGGTAGAAGTAGCAGCTACTGCAGTACCTGCGGAAAAAGCCAGAACAGCGGCCAGTGCTGAAAGACATGCAATTTTTTTCATAACCACCTCAAATGTGCTTCAAGTAAGTCCTAAGTTTTAAATATATCAAAAATTAATGGGAAACTCTTTGCGATTCACGGTGTCTAAGGGCGCCTTTCATGTAACAGAACGTTTCCATAACGCGCTATCTTATTCAATTAACATCATTTTTTCGACTGATTGCACCAATAATGCGCGTGTGGCGCGATACATTCATCCAGATTATTCCTAAACTAACAGTCTATTTATCCATCAATTTAAGTTCATTTTATGGAATCCTGGAAATTTTTTTTCAACGAATCCTCAACCGCCGCGGGGAATTTCCATTACACTGCCACCTTTACTCGTACTGACATTTTTTGACAGGAGAAAGGATGCCGGGGTCAACACGTAAACTACCAGTCTGGTTGCCCATTTTGGTTTTGCTCATTGCCATGTCCTCTATTCAGAGTGGCGCTTCACTGGCGAAATCGTTATTTCCTCTTGTCGGCGCCCCGGGCGTAACGGCGCTTCGTCTGGCGTTGGGAACGCTTATCCTTATCGCCTTTTTCAAACCCTGGCGTTTGCGTTTTGCCAAAGAGCAGCGGCTGCCTTTACTGTTTTATGGTCTGTCGCTGGGCGGGATGAACTATCTATTCTATCTGTCGATTCAGACGGTGCCGTTGGGTATTGCGGTCGCGCTGGAATTTACCGGTCCTCTGGCGGTCGCGCTGTTTTCATCCCGGCGGCCGGTAGATTTTATTTGGGTCGTACTGGCTGTGCTTGGGCTCTGGTTCCTGCTGCCATTAGGGCAAGATATGTCTCACGTCGATCTTACCGGGGCCGCGTTGGCGCTCGGCGCTGGCGCCTGTTGGGCTGTCTATATTCTTACCGGCCAGCGAGCAGGCGCGGAACATGGTCCGGCCACGGTGGCGGTAGGCTCGCTGATTGCCGCCATCATTTTCGTGCCGATTGGCGCAGTTCAGGCTGGCGACGCGCTATGGCACTGGTCGATTCTTCCCTTAGGGTTAGCGGTCGCTGTGCTTTCTACGGCGCTGCCTTATTCACTGGAAATGATTGCACTGACGCGCCTGCCAACCCGCACCTTCGGTACGCTGATGAGCATGGAACCCGCGCTGGCCGCCGTTTCCGGGATGATTTTTCTGGGCGAAACGCTTACGGGCATACAAATCCTGGCCCTGTGCGCCATCATTGCCGCCTCAATGGGTTCTACCCTAACGATTCGACGCGAACCGCAAATTAAACAAGTTGACGTAAAATAGTTTCTTATTCTGCATGATGTGCATAATCATGCAGAATATCACCTCGTTATTCACCTTTTATTATTGCGCTATTACTTCGTCATTTTTTGTCATATTTTTTCTCATTTTTTACATTAAAATGAGAATTATTACCCACCAAACAGCAAACTCATCTAACTAATTGATTTTTAATCATAATAAATATTAAATCTTGTCTGTACTATTAAAGTGATAGGTAAATTCAAAAAAGCAAAGTTAAAAACCGGTGCTATACTTATTTTCGTTAATTACCTGGGACACAAACATCAAGAGGATATGAGATTATGAGTACCGCTAAACTGGTAAAAACAAAAGCGTCTAATCTGCTTTATACCCGTAACGATGTATCAGAGAGCGATAAAAAAGCGACGGTTGAGTTGCTTAATCGTCAGGTGATCCAGTTCATTGACCTGTCGCTGATCACGAAACAGGCCCACTGGAACATGCGCGGTGCTAACTTTATTGCCGTTCATGAGATGCTGGATGGCTTCCGTACCGCACTGACCGATCATCTGGATACTATGGCCGAGCGTGCCGTACAGCTTGGCGGTGTGGCGTTAGGCACCACGCAAGTTATCAACAGCAAAACTCCACTGAAAAGCTATCCGCTCGACATCCATAATGTGCAGGATCACTTAAAAGAACTGGCCGATCGCTACGCTGTTGTCGCTAATGATGTTCGCAAAGCTATCGGTGAAGCCAAAGATGAAGACACTGCCGATATCTTTACCGCCGCATCACGCGACCTCGATAAATTCCTGTGGTTTATCGAATCCAACATCGAATAAATCTATCTCTACCCTGACTACTTCGAGTTGCAGGAAGGTACAAACGCAGCGAATCCGCAGAAGCCTGACTTCCGTCGGTAACTGAAGCGAACGCACCTGCAACTTGATGTACACAGGTATATAAGTCATCCCTATACCCCTGCCTGGCACAGGGGTTTTGCACTTAAATAGTGCACACGTCTTGTACTCCCCTCCGATAAAAGTGAATTATTTGTAATAATTACATCACACAATCGTTAATTAAAGATTGTTTTAACAACAATTTTTACGCTAAATAGACCCTGTATCTCTACTTTGTTATTCATGCACTAAATCAGTGCCCCAAAACAGTGCGGCATACTGGTTTTGCCCGACTTATTGTGCACAGGAATGATTGACGCTTCTGTTAAAACAATGAGTTACATAATTGGCATGATTTTTTCATTACGCTACATGTTCTCGCAGGGGATCGCCCCGTGGATAGAAAAGGAAATGCTATGAAGTCTCTATTAAAAGTTTCACTGGCTGCACTTACCCTGGCTTTTGCGGTGTCTTCGCACGCTGCGGATAAGAAACTCGTGGTGGCAACCGATACGGCGTTCGTTCCGTTTGAATTTAAACAGGGCGACAAATACGTCGGTTTTGATGTTGATCTGTGGGACGCTATCGCGAAAGAACTGAAGCTGGACTACACCCTGAAACCGATGGATTTCAGCGGCATTATTCCGGCATTACAAACCAAAAATATCGATCTGGCGCTGGCGGGTATTACGATTACGGACGAGCGTAAAAAAGCGATCGACTTTTCCGATGGCTATTACAAAAGCGGTCTGCTCGTGATGGTGAAAGCCAACAATAACGATATTAAAAGCGTTAAAGACCTCGATGGCAAAGTCGTGGCCGTGAAGAGCGGAACCGGGTCGGTGGATTACGCGAAAGCGAATATCAAAACCAAAGACCTGCGTCAGTTCCCGAACATTGATAACGCGTACATGGAATTAGGCACCAACCGCGCAGACGCCGTTCTGCACGATACGCCGAACATCCTGTACTTTATCAAAACCGCAGGCAACGGCCAGTTCAAGGCGGTAGGTGAATCGCTGGAAGCACAGCAATACGGAGTTGCCTTCCCGAAAGGCAGCGATGAACTGCGCGAGAAAGTCAACGGCGCGCTGAAAACGCTGCGTGAGAATGGCACCTATAACGAAATCTACAAAAAATGGTTCGGTACAGAACCTAAATAAAACGACCTGATGTTGGCTTGTGGCCCGGTAGTGAGGACGCTCACCGGGCCTACAGCTCTTTTCCGTGACGGATAAGACACTTTCACGCCATTTCCGCACCGGATAGAGCATTTGACTATTTACACCACGGTAACAGGAACGACATATGCAGTTTGACTGGAGCGCCATCTGGCCCGCCATTCCGCTTTTACTTGAGGGCGCTAAAATGACCCTGTGGATCTCGGTCCTCGGTCTGGCTGGCGGCCTGGTTATTGGACTGGCGGCAGGTTTTGCCCGTACGTTTGGCGGCTGGTTCGCCAACCACATCGCCCTGGTTTTCATTGAAATTATTCGCGGCACGCCCATCGTTGTCCAGGTCATGTTTATCTACTTTGCCCTGCCGATGGCATTTAATGATTTGCGTATTGATCCATTCAGCGCAGCGGTCGTGACAATTATGATTAACTCCGGCGCTTATATCGCGGAAATTACTCGTGGCGCAGTACTATCCATTCACAAAGGTTTTCGCGAAGCGGGTCTGGCGCTGGGCCTTTCTCGCCGGGAAACCATCCGCCATGTTATTTTACCGCTTGCTCTGCGCCGTATGCTGCCGCCGCTGGGCAATCAGTGGATCATTAGCATCAAAGACACCTCGTTGTTTATTGTTATCGGCGTAGCCGAGCTGACCCGTCAGGGCCAGGAAATTATTGCCGGTAACTTTCGCGCCCTGGAAATCTGGAGCGCCGTGGCCGTCTTCTATTTGATCATTACGCTGGTGCTGAGCTTTATTTTGCGTCGTCTTGAAAGAAGGATGAAAATCCTGTGATTGAATTTAAAAACGTCTCCAAGCACTTTGGCCCCACCCAGGTGCTACATAACATTGATTTAAACATCCGTCAGGGCGAAGTGGTTGTGATTATCGGCCCTTCCGGTTCGGGTAAATCCACGTTATTACGCTGTATCAATAAACTGGAAGAGATCACCTCCGGCGATCTGATTGTCGATGGTCTGAAAGTCAACGATCCTAAAGTAGACGAACGGCTGATTCGCCAGGAAGCTGGCATGGTGTTTCAACAGTTTTATCTGTTCCCGCATCTGACCGCGCTCGAAAACGTGATGTTCGGTCCTCTGCGCGTGCGCGGCGTAAAGAAAGAAGAAGCGGAAAAACAGGCGAAAGCTCTGTTAGCGAAAGTTGGACTGGCGGAACGGGCGCACCACTACCCCTCCGAGCTTTCCGGAGGTCAACAACAGCGCGTCGCCATTGCCCGAGCGCTGGCAGTGAAGCCGAAAATGATGCTCTTTGACGAGCCAACCTCCGCTCTGGACCCTGAACTGCGCCATGAAGTGCTGAAAGTCATGCAGGATCTGGCGGAAGAAGGCATGACCATGGTCATTGTCACTCACGAAATCGGCTTTGCCGAAAAAGTCGCCTCACGGCTGATTTTCATCGATAAAGGCCGTATTGCCGAAGATGGCAGTCCGCAGGCGTTGATCGAAAACCCGCCAAGCCCACGTTTACAGGAATTTTTACAGCACGTCTCCTGAGATATCGCCCTTCCTACCCTGCGGCAGGAAGGGCATCATGGAATAGTCCCATTTCATTTTCCCTCCCCTGCGCCATCTATACTTAGTGTTTTGCGTCTCTTTTCTCACTGGAGGAGTCATGCGGTGGACCCTGTTCATCCTTTTTTGTCTACTGGGCGCGCCTGCCCATGCGGTCGCCATACCCGGCGTGACCACGGGGACATCAACCAGCCAGCAAGCAGCGCCAGAGCCCAGTCCTGAACAAAAAAAAGCGGCCTATGCGGCCCTGGCTGACGTACTGGAGAACGAGGCTTCACGTAACGAATTAATAGCGCAACTCCGCGAAGCCTCAACCACGCCGCCGACCGAGCCGGCGCCAGCGCTTGCGCCGCCTGCGGCCAAAGATGAGAAAACGGTACTGGAGAACGTCACCACCGTTACCCGTCAGTACGGCGATGCTTTCGCTACCCGTTTCGCCCAGCTTTATCGCAACATCACCGATGCGCCGCACAAACCGTTTAACTCGCAAACCTTCACCAACGCGTTAACCCACTTTTTATTTCTGGCCGTCGCGGTATTTGGTTTTTATAGCGTGATACGGCTTTGCGCCCTGCCGTTATATCGAAAAATGGGCCTGTGGGCACGCAAGAAAAACCGTGAACGCAGCAACTGGTTACAGCTCCCGGCGATGATCGTCGGCGCGTTTATTATCGACCTGCTGCTACTGGCGCTCACCTTATTTATCGGTCAGATGCTCAGTGATAATTTCCATGCGGGAAGTCGAACTATCGCTTTTCAGCAAAGCCTGTTCCTGAATGCCTTCGCGCTGATAGAGTTCTTTAAAGCGATTCTGCGGCTTATTTTTTGCCCTAATGTACCGGAATTACGCCCATTCGCGATTCAGGATGCGACAGCGCGTTACTGGAATCGCCGTATGAGTTCCCTTAGCAGTTTGATTGGCTACGGGCTAATTGTTGCCGTTCCGATTATTTCCAACCAGGTGAATGTTCAGGTTGGCGCGATGGCTAATGTGGCGATCATGCTCTGCATCACCATCTGGGCGCTGTACCTGATCTTTAAAAACAAAGCGGAGATTACGCAACATTTATTAAGCCTGGCGGAACGATCATTAGCCTTTTTTAGCCTGTTTATCCGCGCCTTTGCGCTGGTGTGGCACTGGCTGGCCAGCGCTTACTTTATCGTGCTGTTTTTCTTCTCGTTATTCGACCCAGGCAATAGCCTGAAGTTTATGATGGGCGCGACTGTGCGCAGTCTGGCGATTATTGGCATCGCGGCGTTTATCTCCGGTATGTTTACCCGCTGGATAGCGAAAACCATCACCCTGTCGCCCCATACGCAGCGCAATTACCCGGAATTACAAAAGCGGCTTAACGGCTGGCTCTCCTCGGCACTAAAAGTCGCACGCTTTTTGACCGTCTGCGTCGCCGTTATGCTGTTGCTCAACGCCTGGGGGCTATTCGATTTCTGGCACTGGCTACATTATGGCGCGGGGGAAAAGATGGTCGATATCCTCATCCGTATCGCGTTAATCTTATTCTTCTCCGCCGTGGGATGGACGATTCTCGCCAGTCTGATTGAGAATCGCCTGGCCTCTGATATTCATGGTCGCCCGCTACCCAGCGCCCGCACGCGCACGCTGCTGACGCTGTTCCGCAATGCGCTGGCAGTGATTATCAGTACCATAACCATCATGATCGTGTTATCGGAAATCGGCGTCAATATCGCGCCATTGCTGGCTGGCGCGGGGGCGTTAGGTCTGGCTATCTCTTTCGGTTCGCAAACCCTGGTGAAAGATATTATCACCGGCGTTTTTATTCAGTTTGAAAACGGGATGAATACCGGCGACTTAGTCACCATAGGCCCGCTGACGGGGACGGTCGAAAGAATGTCGATTCGCTCCGTCGGCGTGCGGCAGGATACCGGGGCATACCATATTATCCCGTGGTCCTCGATCACCACTTTCGCCAACTTTGTGCGCGGTATCGGCTCTGTTGTCGCCAACTATGACGTGGATCGCCATGAGGATGCGGATAAAGCGAATCAGGCGCTGAAAGACGCGGTAACGGCGCTGATGGAGACGGAGGATATTCGCGGGCTGATTATCGGCGAACCCACGTTCGCCGGTATTGTCGGTTTAACGAACACGGCGTTTACTTTACGCGTGTCGTTCACCACGCTACCGCTCAAGCAGTGGACGGTGCGTTTTGCCCTTGATAGCCAGGTGAAAAAGCATTTTGATCTGGCTAATGTGCGCGCGCCGGTGCAAACGTATCAGGTTCTGCCCGCCCCCGCCGGCGGCCCGCCGCCTGATTCACTGCCGCCGCGCGAACCGACGATTTAGCGTTTACGGGTGATAAAACGGCGACGCTGGTCGTCATCCATAAAGGTCCAGGCGATAAAGCGGCTTTGCTTTTGCCCCTGGGCCATCTCTTTTTTCACCACTTTCACCGCGCCAGCCTCCGTCAACGCCCGGTAAAGCGGTGGTAAATTCTCGCCGCGCGACACCAACGTCGTAAACCACAACACCTGACGGCGGAAGGATTGGCTTTCAGCAATCATTTTTTTAATAAAGGCGACTTCGCCGCCTTCACACCATAGCTCCTGCTGTTGACCGCCAAAGTTCAGCGCATCATCTTTATTCTGCCCCAAATTGCGGCGCTTACGCTCGCTGCCCGCGCGGGCTGCGGCGGCGGAGTCGTGAAAAGGCGGGTTACAAAGCGTTGCGTCATAAAATTCATTTTTATGAATAATACCGGTAAAAATGGCCGCCGGATCTTTTTGCCGACGCAGACGAATGGCGCGGCTTAACCCCGTATTAGCCTGAATGATAGCCTGCGCGCTGGACATCGCTGCGTCGCTGACTTCACTACCGGTAAATCGCCAGCCATATTCATGTACGCCGATAAGCGGATAAATACAATTGGCGCCCACCCCCACGTCCAGAATAGTTGCCTGCGCCGGAATACTCCCTGTCGTTTCGCCAAGCAGATCCGCCAGATGATGGATATAATCCGCACGACCAGGCACCGGCGGACATAAAAACCCTGGCGGAATGTCCCAGTGTGTAACGGCATAAAAATGCGCCAGCAACGCCTTATTGAGCGCTTTTACCGCTTGCGGATTAGCAAAATCAACGCTCTGTTCACCGGCGGGCGTGCGGATAAGAAAGGACGTCAATTCCGGCGTGGTCTGACACAGTGCGGCGAGATCATAACGGTGTTGGTGGCGGTTGCGCGGGTGTAACCCCGGTTTCTGGGCGGACATGGCATTCTCCTTTTAGCAGCGGCGTAAGATACCCGTATAACGCCACGGGGTAAATATACCACCGCGAATTCCCTGCCTCGCTCGTTTGATCGGATATCTGAATGACATGGGCTCTGCTCATGGTCTGAAAAGATCGCGCGATGCGATTTTTTCACCTGACGGCGCTACACTTAACCTCAGGTACCCTAAAATCAGGAGAGCGTGATGGCATCCGGCTGGGCAAATGACGACGCAGTGAATGAACAAATCAACAATACCATTGAAGATGCCGTTGCCCGCGCTCGCGGCGAACTTCCCCACGGCGAAAGTCGCGATGAATGCGAATCGTGCGGCGACCCTATCCCTGAAGCGCGGCGTAAAGCCGTGCCGGGCGTTCGGTTATGTATAGCCTGCCAACAGGAGAAAGATTTACATAACGCAACATTTTCAGGATATAATCGTAGAGGTTCAAAAGACAGCCAGTTACGCTGACTTTTCTTTACCGAAACCGCCAGTATTATCCATTCCTTTACGCTCATGCTTTTTAGCGTTCTGCGTCGCAGAATGTGCCGTTAACCTCGACTCTGTAAAGCCAGATGACAAGAAAGGTAAATTCAACCGTTGAATTAATTAATAATCAATAGGTTATTTGTCATTCAAAAATTTTGAGCAAGGCAGTCAATTCTATTCGATTTTATCTTTCGCAAAAAACCGTGATACTCATCACATCGACGGAACATCGTCCCATAAACAGAATAACCTGCGAGAGATTAATCATGAAAACCATTAAATATGCTGTTGCAGCCATCGCGCTTTCCACCCTTTCTTTTGGCGCTTTTGCCGCAGAACCGGTTAGCGCGTCTCAGACGCAAAACCTGCATAAAATCGGCGTAGTGTCTGCCGATGGCGCCACCACGCTGGATGGCCTGGAAGCTAAACTGGCTGAAAAAGCCGCCGCTGCTGGCGCAAGCGCTTATAACATCACCTCCGCCGTGGGTAATGACAAAATGAGCGGCACTGCGGTGATTTATAAATAATTTACCTGCCCGCCAGATTTCAGGCTGTAACATCGCTGTTGTTTGAATTCTGACGGGTATTACCCTCGTCTGTTTGCCAACAGACCCACTGCTCCAACCCTCATTAACCCTGTTTGTTACCCTTATTTGCCCGTCCGTCACTGGACGGGCTTTTTTTATTCGCTAAAAGCCTGTTCGACGCGCGCAAGCCCGTCTTCTAACGTCGCCGCCTCTCTCGTCGCAACTAGACAACAGGCCATTTGCGTTTTTAATGATTGCGGCACCGGCTCATGGCCGGCAAGGCAGCGCTCAATCCAGCGCGCGGTGATTTCAGGATCTTTAGTCGCAGGCAGTGAAAGCGGCTCGTCGTGCGTGTCGCTCTGACGCTCATGCAGTACCTGCACGCCACGGCTCTCAATCAGGCTGATTTGCGGACAGCGTTGCGGGTTGGCATAGACTTCGCCTTCGGTACCATGCATTAGCAAAGCCCGCCCGCCAATGCGGCTAAAAAAGGTCGCCACACGCGGGACATATTCAGGGTGAGAAACGCTTGATAAACGCAGCGCGGCATCCTCAGCAAATGGCGTCGCCAGCTTGGCCAGTGAATGCGCGCTGTTGCGCACGCCCATCCGCCAGCGCATCGCCAGTTGTTTTTCCAGCGGCGGGCAGAGCACGCTCACCGGGATAAACACCGGCTGGCGCCCGTCCAGTTTGGCCTGCGCTTGTCCGCCGTGTAGGGTGGGCACAATCCCCATCAGCTCAAATATTGTTTCCGTCAGTACGCGGGTCGGATCTTCACTGACGCCGTGTACTACAACTGGAAAGCCCAATTTATGCAGCAGGATAGCCAGCAACGGCGTTAAATTCGCCTGTTTACGCGCGCCGTTATAGCTGGGAATAACGACCGGCAACGGCCTATCTGCGGGCGGTGTCAGTTTGATGGTATGATTCTGCATGGCCTCATAAAAGCCCAGCATTTCGGCTTCGCCTTCGCCTTTAATACGCAGCGCCATCAATATACTGCCCATTTCCAGGTCGGGGATGTCGCCATTCAGCATTCGGGTATACAAACCGCGCGCGGTATCCAGATCCAGATCGCGGGCGTGATTTTTACCTCGCCCGATCTCTTTGATGATCTTGCGATAATCCATTGAAAGCTCCTTGAAGTGTGCTCACAGCATTAACGCCGTCGGCGGCGTGCAGGTTTTGCTTTTGGTTTTACTATAACGTCTGGCACGGCAGGCTGCTCTATCGGAAAAACAGGTAAGGCATTCAGTAAACGCTGTCCGTAGTTTTTGGTCAACAAACGCTTATCATAAATGACCACTTCTCCCCGACAGGCGTGGCTACGGATCAATCGCCCTACCTGCTGAATTAAATTAAAAGACGCGCTTGGTAAGCTTTGTACCTCAAACGGATAACGATTCAGGCTTTTTAGCCATTCGCCTTCGGTGATCACGACCGGGCTGTCGATCGGCGGAAAGGCAATTTTATGGATATGGACTTGCGTCAGCAGCTCGCCTTTAAGATCCAGCCCTTCGGCAAAAGACTGAAGCCCAACCAGCACGCTACGTTCGCCGCTCTCCACCCGTTTACGGTGCAGCTCCACCAGCCGGTAACGCGGCTGGTCGCCCTGGACCAGGAGGAGTAAGCGTACATCAGCGACATGCTCCAGAAAACGCTGCATCGCCCGCCCGCTGGCGAACAGTACCAGCATACCATGATGTTTTTTGCTCTCCAGTTGCTCGCGAAAATAGGCCGCCATTTCGGCAATATGCTGCTCTTCGTTATCAATAGTGGGTTCGTAGCGCATTTGAGGAATCACCAGTTTCCCCTGTTCCACATGATTAAACGGCGAATCCAGCGCCACAAAGCGGTCGCCGGCTTTTTCTTTTAAGCCGCTCATTTCCTGCAGGCGCGAAAAGCTATTGAGCGAGCGCAGTGTCGCCGAGGTGACAATAATGTGCGGTACGCTGCGCCATAACAATCTTTCCAGCTGATCGCTGACGCGGATACCGACACAATGGAACCAGACGTGGAGTTGCCCTTCGCGTATTTCACGCGTCGCCCATTTGGACACCGGCGCGCCTGAAGACTGCGCCATCGAAGCCAGCCGCCATAATTTACTTTGCGCCTCGAACATTCCCAGCGCCCGGTTCATCTGTAAAATCACCCGATGCAAACGCACAATATCGTGCGACCCGGTTTTTTCGCTGAGATCGTTGAGAAAGGATTCCGCCAGCCCACGCAGCGTCTCGGTCAGCTTCGCCAGTCGCTGGCAGATTTCCATGACCTCATCAGGCAACTCACCCATTGCAAAACGGTGCTCCGCCTCCTGCGCTGCGGGCATATACAGATTAAGAATGGCATTGAGCGAGGCGATCAGTTCGTACACCTCCTCGCAATGGGCGTTAAGTCGCTCAGGATTCGCTAACGGCGGCGTGGTTTTAGGGCGAAATTGCTCCATGCAGGTCGCCACCAGTTTGCTGAACAGGTCCAGTTGCAAGCGATACCAGGAGGCGGTAATTTCCGCGCTCATCTCCAGCGCATCGCGCGCGACATCGGGCAGATGATGACCTTCATCCAGTACCAACAGCAGATGCTTTGGTTCCGGCAGTACGGCTTCACTTTCCATCGCCGCCATTACCAGCGCGTGATTCGCCACCACGACTTCCGCTTCCTGTATTTCACGTCGGGCGACAAAGAATGGACACTCGCGGTAATAGTGACAGTTGCGGTTCAGACAACTGGCTTTATCGGTACTTAATCGCCGCCACAGATCGTCGTCAATAGCAATGTCGGTATGATCCCGCAGACCATCCCATTTGTAACCGTCAAGATCCCCTTTCAGCCTGGCGCAGCGCTTTTGCTCTTCCTGGTTGTTAGGCGTCAGTTCATCATCAAGAAAGGCGAGCAGATCCTGCTGCGTAGGCTCGCTACTGGCGAGCGCCGCCAAGTTTCGCGGACACACGTAACGCCCGCGGCCAAAGGCGGCGGTAAAGCGCAGATCGGGGATGATTTTTCGTAGCAGCGGCAAATCCTTGCTAAAGATCTGATCCTGTAACGCCACGTTAGCGGTACTGACCACCAGTGTTTTTTGCTCTTCCCGGGCAATGGCGATACCGGGAATAAGATAGGAGAGGGTTTTCCCGACGCCGGTCGGCGCTTCAATAGCCAGATGTCTCCCTTCTTCCCCGGCCAGCGTTCTGGCGACGTCAGCAATCATCTGCCGCTGCGGCGCACGGGGAATAAAGTCGGGAATCTGGTCCTGAAGCGCCTTATACCAGGCGGCGATTTGCGCTTTCAGCGCAGCGGTCAATGCCATGAGAAAACCTGAAGTACTGTATAAACAGCCACTATTGTGTCACATTTCAGGGGCGGGAAGTACCTTTTTTACCGGTTCTGGAAGGCGGCTCGCAACGCGATGTGTATTTTGCCGGATGGCGGTGCAAGCACCTTATCCGGCCTACGTATTTGCATAGTCCGTAGGCCCGGTAAGCGTCGCGCTACCGGGCATGTTGCCGGATAAAATTTACTGGGCAGGCGTGATTCTGCGCGGGCGACGCGGCGGACGTGCTTTGTCGCCAGCGGGTTTCCCCTCGCCTGTGCGCGGTTTTGGTTTCGCCTTCGCCGCCCCGCTATCCTGACGTCGCGGCTGCTGACTGCGCCCCGCTCCCCCCTGATTTTGTCCGCGTCCACGACCGCCGCCGCCGCCGCGCTGCTGACGACCGTTCTGAATCGGCTCCGCTTTAATCGACGGGTCCGGCTCATAGCCCGGCGTCGTAATGCGTGGGATCTCTTTTTTCAGCAATTTTTCGATATCACGCAACAGTTTATGCTCGTCAACACAGACCAGCGACAGCGCCTCGCCAGTTGCCGCCGCGCGACCGGTACGGCCAATACGGTGTACATAATCTTCCGGCACGTTCGGCAGTTCATAGTTGACCACGTGCGGCAGCTCTTCAATATCCAGACCACGCGCCGCAATATCCGTCGCCACCAGCACGCGAATATCGCCGGATTTAAAATCGGCCAGCGCGCGGGTACGTGCGCCCTGCGATTTATTACCGTGGATCGCCGCGCTGCGAATACCGTCTTTATTAAGCTGTTCCGCCAGATGGTTCGCGCCATGCTTGGTGCGGGTGAAGACCAACACCTGCTGCCAGTTGCCCTGGCCAATCATCTGCGACAACAGTTCACGTTTGCGTTTTTTATCGACAAAGTGCACGTGCTGCGTCACCTGCTCTGAGGCCGTGTTGCGGCGCGCCACTTCGATTTCCAGCGGGTTGCGCAACAGCTTTTCGGCGAGCGCTTTGATGTCGTCGGAGAACGTGGCGGAGAACAGCAGATTCTGACGCTTCGCCGGCAGTTTCGCCAACACGCGACGGATGTCGTGAATAAAGCCCATATCCAGCATACGGTCGGCTTCATCCAGTACCAGAATCTCAATCTGATCCAGCTTCACGGCATTTTGATGTTCCAGGTCGAGCAGACGTCCCGGCGTCGCCACCAGCACATCCACGCCGCCGCGCAGTTTCATCATCTGCGGATTGATGCTTACGCCGCCAAATACCACCAGCGAGCGAATATTGAGATATTTACTGTAATCTCTGACGTTTTCGCCAATTTGCGCCGCCAGCTCGCGGGTTGGCGTGAGGATCAACGCACGCACCGGGCGACGACCTTTAGCGTGCGGCTGATGGGTAATCAGATGCTGCAACAATGGCAGGGTAAAACCCGCCGTTTTACCGGTTCCGGTCTGGGCGCTGGCCATCAGATCGCGGCCTTCCAGCACGGCGGGAATCGCCTGTTGCTGAATAGGGGTAGGTTCACGGTAACCCTGCTCGGCAATGGCGCGCAGGATATCAGGGTTTAATCCCAGGGAATCAAAAGACATAACTACTCCGGACCGCCCCGACCGTTGCCGGTGTAGTTTTCAGGGAGATGCTCAAATTTGGAATGACAAAAACCACAATGTCATGAAGGGGCGGAGTGTAGCAGTTTTTGTGATGCGGCGCATAAATTATCCTTACGGTGAGCCGCGGGGAAAATGACGCCCCGCGACGGAGATCCATGCGTTATTGTTCAGCAAACGCCTCGCCGTAGAAACTTGCCAGCAGCAGTTGGCGCAGTTCCGATACCAGCGGATAACGCGGGTTAGCGCCGGTGCACTGGTCATCGAAGGCATCTTCAGACAGTTTGTCAACGTGTGCCAGGAAGTCAGCTTCCTGTACGCCTGCTTCACGGATAGACTTAGGAATGCCCAGCTCAGCTTTAATGCTTTCCAGCCATGCCAGCAGTTTTTCAATCTTAGCGGCGGTACGGTCGCCCGGCGCGCTCAGGCCCAGGTGGTCAGCAATTTCAGCGTAACGACGGCGTGCCTGCGGAC